>CALEUQ010000055.1 GCA_937920495.1 uncultured bacterium
ACGGTAACAAGAGCAATAATAGAAGTAGCAGAAGAACTGCCCCCGAAAAGTATTAAGACACTCACATTTGATAATGGGAAGGAATTTAGTAAATTTAGTACCATAGAAGAAGTATTAGGATGTGAAGTGTATTTTGCGGATATACACACATCTTTTATTTATTTATTATATTTTTATATTTTTAACACATACATATAAAAACGAGCTGGGAAATCCTATTGAAACACTACCATGTATTCAAATATTTCCATTACAACAAATAATATTTTTAGTCAAGCTTTTTTTTATTAATTTTTAATAAAATCGCTAATTTTTTAGTGATGTTATTGTATAAGTAATTGAAGCGCTCTCCTGCGCTTTAAGCACTAAATGAGTGCTTAATTTAACATCTTGCAATACTATTATACTATTTGCCTTTTTTAGTATTAAATAACTCCTCTATACCCAATTCTTTTAGTTTAGCATCCGTTGGACCACCGGTTTTTGGATCCCATCCATTTATTGCAAAAAACTCCGTCAGCAATTCATCAATTGGTATGGTGATTCCTTTTAATGGTCCTTCCTGTAGTGGTGGCTTACCCTGTGCACGTTCCGGAATAACAGTATTCTCAACAAATAACCCTTCGCGCACATTGAAAGCTTTACGCATATTGAGAATACGCTCACCAATTGTTAAATACTCATCTGCAGGCAGATCCCATCCGGTGACAGCATTAATATATTCAACCAGCGGTATGGAACTGCTTAAAAATCCAAACTGGCACATGCCGCATCCATTAAATAAATTAGCAAAATACATTGAAGCTGCAGTCATGGTTAAACGTTTTGCAGTGCTACTGCCTGCACTTTGTAACATTTTTTTAACCCTGGGGAATTGCTTTTTAGTCCTGTATAAACCATTGTATAAGTTTGATGCAATGGTATGTCGGCCTGGAGTTGCTTCAGCTGAATAGGTTACAGCAAAGCCATCATCAAGCCTGCTATCATGCATAGGAAGCTCCTGACCTCCTGCGTGCATGGCATATATTTCAGAACCTTTACCAATCTTCTTTGCAGCACGCATGGTACCGTCGGCTAATACATCCCCAATACCTTTCCTGTTGATTATCATCTCAGTTAACAAAAGTATTTCTTTTGCCTTACCCCATCCAGGCTCCAATCCACCTGTATCCTTTTTGGTTATGATTCCATGCTCATAACACTCAATAGCAAATGCAACAGCAGTACCTGTTGAAATTGTATCGATACCTGCTCTATTGCATAATTCATTAATTTCCATTATAGTATTCAGATCATCAAGAAGCAACATAGCGCCAAATGATCCAAGCGTTTCATATTCCGGTTTATGGCCTTCTGTACCTTTGTATCTACCTGCTTTAATATCAACTATGCCACCACATCCTAGCGGGCATGACTGACACGCATACCGCTTCTTTTGATGAGCCACGACACTTTCATCTGAAATTTTATGAACACCTGGAAAATCAAGATACCCAACCCCAGCCCAGTTTTTGATGGGAGTGTCACCCGTAAAAGCAGAATATACCGTTGTGCCACTGGTACCATATCGTCTAAATATCTCACGTACTGTGGAAGGTTGCGTGGGGACAGAAACTCCTGTACGTGCAATAATCTGACTTAGAAAATTCATCATGTTTACAGTGGCTTTATCAATGAAGCTTGTTGATTTGAAGCTATTCAAAAACTTTTTATTGAGCTCTTTTAAAACATCTGGTTTTGCCACCGGTATCTTTTTTGTTCCTTTTATGGCAATGGCTTTTAATTTTTTACTCCCCATCACTGCACCTAACCCGCTTCGTGCAGCAATTCTTCCTCCATCATTTACAATTCCTGATATGAGCGATAGTTTTTCACCAGCGGGCCCTATGCAGGCAACCTGAACTTTTGCATCATTGAGCTCTTTTTTAATGAGTTCCTCTGTTTCAACGGTATCTTTACCCCACAGTTTCTTTGCATCTTTTATCTGAATTTTTCCATCATTAATAACTATATACACTGGCTTTTTTGACTTACCTGTGATAAAAATTGCATCAAAACCTGCGCGCTTGATCTCTACTGAAAAAAAACCTCCACAGTTACTATCGCCCCAACCACCCGTTAACGGCGATTTACCTACTACCATAAACCGGCCAGCAAAATATGCACCTGTACCTGTCAAAAGACCGGAACAAAATCCTAGCACGCTTTCAGGTGATAATGGATTTATTTTTGGTTTCTGTATCTGACTGATTATTGCGGCACCAAGGCCATAGCCGGCAAGATACTTTCTATAGAAACTATCGTCCAGCTTTTTGACTGTAGATTTACCTGTCGACAGGTTAATAATGACATATTGTCCCATGTAACCGCTCATGGAAAACCTCCATAATAAATTTTTACTTATAAGGCTCTGCAAAATAAATTGTACTTACTATCATATATGAATACCGGCATAAAAAATATATCTTAATAATATCAGGAGTGATTGTACCAAGAATTACAAGAAAAATTTTTTAAATTTGTAGTAAAAGTTTTGTTGTTTGTTATATTCCAGGGATACTCATCATTATTTTAAAATTATGTCGGATTACATTGAGTCAAAAATTGGACTTATGTTGATACTCCACATCTTTGGCAGCGAGAGCGTACATTAATAATTCATAAAATTTTTTACTTGACTTTTTAGTTTTTTATTATATATTTAAATTATAAATTTACAATATTTTCCTTTTAAAATAAGGAGGATTACAATGAAACCAAATACATATTGCATAGATTCACACTGTTCATACTGGAGAAATGTTGAAAATCTTTATTCTGACTTAGTAGACAAGAACGAAAATTTAAGGAACAAGATTTTTAGTTTCAGAAGTTTTATAGCAGCTGAATAACCACATACACACTATCCATAAGAACCTCCGATGAGATAAATCGTACAAAGGGGCTGGTCACACCAGCCCCCTTTCGCCAATAATTGTATGCATTCCTCAAAAACTATCGCTTATGCTATTGCCTTAGCATTCTCCTTTTCAATTTTATCGATAAGCTCAGTATAATATTCATTAGTAAAGAACTTGTACATACTAATACGGGAATCTTCAAATGATTGCAATATCTGCTTATACTGGCTGATATGGCCTTCTTCACCAATACATATACCGTGCCGTTTGCCATATCCGCACTTTGCACATATAGGATTCTTTAAAGCCTTATAACATCCGTTATGTTCATATCCATAATAATGACAAAACGGGCACAATTCATAGCGCAAACCCGAACAACCTAACTTGAAAATATTGTGTTTAATATTTTCCCATACCTTTGCTGCTTCTTCATCTGTCCAGGATTTGATTTCCTGCTGGTCACCATCATTAAAATACCAGTTACCTGGTACGTTTAACTCTTTTTCCATACGATTAGCTTTAGACTTCATAAAATCAATGATGGCTTGCTGGAAATTAAGTGGTTTTTGCTTCATAACAATATCCCTATTATTGTATTCTGCAAATTATATATCCTATTTTTTTATATATATCTACCCCATTTTTAAATTACAACTCTTAATGATAAAATTCAAATATAAAGAATATATTAATTTGCAGTATGTACTCATAGATAATAAAGTATAACCATTCGGTATTTTTTCAAGGTTTTTTTTACAAAATATTAAATAATTTTGGGGTCAGAGCATTGGTATTTTGTTTTCATTATCCTGATCAATCATTGCAACAACCTGTTCTATGGACTTCTTCACAGCCTTAGTTACGGTATCGCCCAATTCTATGTTCTCAGGTTGTATTCCTATATACACGATATCAGTGGTAATTTCCTGTAATTTTTTTATAATAGCTACAAGCGGCACGCTGTGTGTAGTTACTATTCCAGTGTGAATTTTATGCAAGGGGATAATTCGTACCTCTCCAGGGGTCAGAGCCATATCACACGTATCAACAATAATAATCTTTTCGGGATTATGCCGTCTTATAATACCAACGTAATTTTCGGGCATAAACTCTGCATCTATGCTGACCAGCCCCTTACGTGTAAGCTTACGGGCAACGATACTTCCTGCAGCATCGTCGCTACGCAGGGGGTTTCCTATTCCCAGTATCAGCTTTTTACAGTGTGCATTCATTTTCAGGTCACTTTAGCCCCTTTACCGATAACTATCGCTTAATAATTAAATATTTTACTTGCTTTTAAAAGATTAGCAATTTTTATTTTCATAAGCGATAGTTACTAAGGATAGCATCTATGATTACCAAAGGATTGATTGAAAAATTGTTTCAGGCGGCCAGCATTCAGCGGTGGAATGATCACGTGCGCCCAACTGAACTTACCGAGATAGACAAACAGGCGCATAAGATGATCATTGCTTACACAATAGCAAAATTCCAGGAAGAAGAAAATCCCGGATGCGTACACTGGATTCATCTTATTGAAGGGGGTATCTTTGAACTTTTGCACAGAGTGATAGTTACCGATATTAAACCACCAATTTTTCATAAGATAATGAAGGAAAAAGGCAAGGAACTTAATGAATGGGTGTTTGCACAACTTGAAGATGACATGAATTCTGTTAAAGGGAATTTTAAAGAAACATTCATACGTTTTTTTCAAGATCCAGAATTTGCTCTACTGGAGAAAAAAATACTGCATGCTGCTCATTATCTGGCTACCAACTGGGAATTTCAGATTATTTATCAGAGTAACAAATTTTTATATGACATTGAAAAAACAAAAAATGAGATAGAAAGTCAGATAGAAAACTACATCGATTTAACTGGTGTTCAGAAGATACTTTCACATCGTAATATTGCAGGTTTTATTAATCTATGCGGGCAACTCAGGTTTCAGCAACGATGGGCACAAACTCCACGCATACCTAAAACATCAGTGCTTGGCCATATGCTGATTGTTGCAATACTTTCCTACTTTTGTTCACGCGAATTAGGTGCCTGCCCCAGGCGTATGTATAATAATTTCTTTGCATCATTGTTTCATGATCTGCCCGAAGTGCTTACACGTGATATTGTTTCACCGGTTAAACGCTCCATTAAAGGGTTGGAAGAACTCATCAAAGAATATGAAATCAATGAAGCTAATAACCGTCTTTTCCCGCTCATTCCTGTAAAATGGCATAATGAAATGCGATACTATATATTCGATGAGTTTGAAAACAAGATTTGTTTTAATAATACCGTTAGCAGGGGTGTATCTTCTGAAGAATTAAATACACAGTACAATGAAGACAGCTTCAATGCACTTGACGGACAGATGCTCAAAGCCTGTGATGATTTTGCCGCTTTTCTTGAAGCGTCATTTTCCATAAAATATGGTATAAAGCCAGAAGCATTAGAATTAGCCAGACGAAATATCTATCAAAAGTACAGGCAAAAACATCTGGCCATTGGTGATATGGATTTTATTGTGCTGTTTGATTATTTTAATTAATTAGAATTTATCGGAGCTGTGTAAAAATAGCCATTGAGTGAATATCTAAAAAAGCATACACTCTGCCGCCAAAAGTGGTGCACGTGTATACTATGACATATTTTGTTACTAAATTGTGGTGTAAGAATACATTTTATTGTTTTGTATGAAAACTAAATTTAAAAACATTATCCTTAACTTCCGCGACACCATTGGGGCTTTACTGTTTGCTTTTAAACACCCTGAAGTGTCTTTATGGTCAAAAATTTTAATTGCACTTGCAATAGGCTATGCGTTGTCCCCTGTGGATATTATTCCTGATTTTATTCCTTTTATTGGATATGTAGATGATGCTATTATACTTCCATTTTTATTTTATATAGCAATTAAGTCTATTCCACAGCAAGTGTATGATGAGTGTAGAGCACAGGCACATTCATCATTTAAAAAGTCATTAGGTTTTATTATGCTGGGACTGTTGCTTGTTGTTATTGTATGGGCATGCGTTGGTTTGTGTATTTATGTTTTAGTTACCGCTCTCCTTAGACTTATCAAACTATGATTGCTATTATTAATCCTGACACTCCCCAGGGGGTTATTGATGGACTTGTAAAAAATGGATGTACACCAGTTACTGTCCCATTATGCACACAGGTTGCGCGTCCCATTGCCGGACATCCCGATATACAACTGTGTATAATAGGTAACAAGATCATTTATCAGCCACAGCTTGACATTTCATTTTTACAGCTACTATCGCAATCTGGCCACACACTTGTAAGGGGTCAGAGCCTGTTACAAAAACATTACCCCTATGATTGCCCTTACAATGTTGCCTATACCGGTAAAGTAGCCTTCCATAATACAAAAATAACCGATAGCTCAATACATCAGGTCCTTGCGGATATCCATGGCTCTGACCCCATCATTCATGTAAATCAGGGCTATACCAAATGCTCCACCTGCATTGTTGACACAGATGCTATCATTACTTCTGATATTGCAATTCATAAGGCAGCAGTAAAAAATTCTATTGATTCACTGCTGATACAGCCAGGATATATTGAACTGCCCGGTTACACGTATGGTTTTATTGGTGGTGCAAGCGGAAAATGCTCTGACACCATCTATTTTACCGGATATCTACACAAACATCCTGATTACAGGCGTATAGTCAATTTTGTTGCAAAGCATAACAAGAAGATGGTCTTCCTTTCAGATCTTCCAGCAATGGATATAGGCTCAATCTTTTTTATTGACATGAACGCATAATATGCTATTGATATTCTGTATACTGTATTTTTACAATATGATTGCACTTCATGAATATTCCCGACATAACAACATGCGTAGCGCTATTACAGCAATATGATATACTACCCAATGTGCTTCAACATTCTTTGCAGGTACACAAGGTAGCATGTGCCATTGTTAGCCACCTCAACGGCAGTGCTGCAATTAACCGAGATGTAGTGTGTGCTGCAGCCCTGCTGCATGACATTACCAAATCGCGTGCTTTGAAAACCGGGGAAAAGCATGACATTTCAGGAAAGGAACTTTTAGAGTCGTTGGGCTATCCAGAAATAGCTGATATTGTGGGACAGCATGTGTTTTTACGTGACACTTCACCTAACTCACCTCTTAATGAAGCTGATATAGTGTATTATGCAGACAAACGCGTTATGCACGATACAATAGTAACAGTTGACCAGCGCATTGAAGATCTGCTTATGCGCTACGGTACAACACCTGAACGCTACAACAAAATACTTGAAAACAAAGACATTATTATACTGGTAGAGAATAAATTACAACGCCATCTTACAAAACCTATTGAAGATATCATTTCCTCGATACAGTAATGAATAAAAAATATTGCATTCTTGATTGCTATGTGGATGAACCTGCATGTTTTGGTGTACCACCGTTTATTTCGCCCTACCCGCGTTATGTATACGGTGCGCTCATTGATGCAGGCATACATGACGATGCTATTGTGTACCTCACCATCGATGACCTCCGCAGGGATGAATACAGGCTAACAGACAATTTTGATTATGTTTTTTTAATTGGTGGAGCGATAGTACCCGGCAAATATTTAGGTTTTAAAATTGGTACCGTTCCCGAAATAACAAAAATCATTAGCATTAATACAGGGCAGCAATTTGCCATTGGCGGCATGATAGCCCACCTTGTCAAAGATTTTACCAATACCACGCTGGTAACCGGTGATATTGAACTGTGTGCATATACAATAGCTACCGGCAACGATCCTGTTACCGATAACTATCGCTCATATGAAGACCTTGCGCGATGGGCAGTTGCCGGCAGTAAACTGGTAACACTACATCCACAATTCCCCAACCTCATCTGTGAGATAGAAACGTATAGAGGATGTCCACGCCGCAATCACTGCTCATTTTGCGCTGAAGGCTTGCTGCAATCCGTTGACTTCAGGGATGAGGAAGATATACTGCATGAGATAGATGCGCTTATTGTACACGGGATTACGCGTTTCAGGATTGGGCGTCAGGCTGACATCATTGCATATAAATCGCTTATGGACCAGTGTGCACACGGTTTTCCAAAGCCAAATCCTGCTGCAGTGATCAATCTTTTTAATGAATTAAAAATACGCGCTCAGTCAGGTAACATTACTATGCTCAATATTGACAATGCTAACCCTGGCACTATCTATCATTTTCCTCGTGAATCGCAGGCTATTATTGATTGCATAGCACAAACCGTCACACCAGGCGACACAATGCCGCTGGGTGTAGAATCATTTGATCCGCACGTGATTCAAAAGAATAATCTTAAATTACAGAAAGATCAGGTTATTGAGGTTGTCAAATTAATCAATGATGCAGGCGGTAAGACTGCTGGTGGCATACACAGGCTTTTACCAGGCATTAATCTCATCCACGGGCTTATTGGTGAAACTGCAGACACATTTAAAACCAATTATGAATCGCTTGCAGAAATTTGTAACAAAGGACTGCTGATTAAAAGAATAAATATACGCAGTTTATTCCCTTTTCCGGGAACTATCGCCGCACAAAAACAAACCCACAATACTCTGATTGAAAACCGCTACCGTTTTTACCGTGAAAAAATCCGCAACCATATTGATCATGCCATGATACAGAAGCTTTACCCTATTGGTACTATTATTACACAGATGCAGGTGTTAGAGCACACACACGGATATTCATACGCAAAAGAAATACGCAGTTATGCAATCACTGCCAAAATCCCGGTTGAACTATCACGCTTTAGTTTTGTTAATTGTATCGTTGTTGGTCATCAGGAACGATCGCTTTTATGTCTGCCCTATCCCATAGCCATTAATACTCTGCCGCACAAAGCTCTGGAAGCAATACCGGGAATTGGTAAAAAAAAGGCTTCACACATAATTATCAAGCGACCGTTTTCAAGTATTGATGAAGCAAAGCCGCATCTGGAATTTGTTCCCGATGCAATTGTGCAGGCTATTACTACAGAAGTTTAATAGCGTTTGCGTTCCTTGTCATGATTGAGCTTGTTCATTATATACACTGCCGCATACCCGCCTATAAATGCAGCAATAATATTGACGCCTGTATCATATACCAGAAAGCGCAGTATTTTTATTGTGATATCCAGCAGCAGCTTATCAAGTATGAATCCACCTATTAGTGCGCCTATAACTCCTATCACCATACCGCCTATGAAACCGCCAAATAGGTCACGCCGCTTTAAACTGTAAAAAATCCACGAAACCAGTGCACCCATGGCTATATAAATAGCAATGGCAAGTAATTTCATTAAAAAGCTTAATACCACATCCATGGTTGCTTACTCCTCCTCAATAAAAAAAAGTTCACCTTTACCCTTGCGGACAATCTTTATTTCACCACCAGAAAAGTCAACTACAGTTGAAGGATCACTTATCTTTGGACCACAACTCAATACCATGTCAACTGCATTTCGATACTCCTTATCCAGATCAACTGGATCTATAACATACTGCCCTTCTTTTGTGCTGACACTTGCCGTCATAATGGGATGTCCTAACGCCTGTACCAGCTCCAGCGCTATGGTGTTATCAGGGATTCTGACACCGATTGTCTTTTGATTGGTTATGGCAATTTTTGGCACTAACTTTGATGCCTGAAAAATAAATGTGTATGGACCGGGAAAAGCCTTTTTCATGATTTTAAATGCAACATCTGAAACATTGCGCACATACTGGGAAATTTCTGAAATGTCCGAGAATATAAAACTGAGTGGCTTATTCTTTGGTATTCGTTTAATCTGATACAGGCGCTCAATTGCACGTTTGTCATTAATATCACAGCCATACGCATACACAGTATCAGTTGGGAAGATAATAATACCACCCTCTTCAAGAATTTCTTTTGCTTTCTTGATAAACCGCTTCTGAGGATTATTTTCATTTATTAACACTATCATAGTTGTAATTATACATTAATTAACGGTTTTTTTCTTTATTTAATTAAGTATACAAACTCTGGAGTGAAAAAAATATAAGGCTTTTGCAGGAGTGCCTGCTGCAAAAGCCTTCAACCCGGTAAATGTGCGAATAGGAGTGTCTTGTAATTATCAACCATTATTATCATCGGAAGGTTTTGAAAAACTTTAAGGAATTTTTATATTTATTTTTTTCAATTTTCCCACAATTACGACATGAGACAAATTATTCAAACTTTTTTACTTTACTTTTATTCTTTTACTTTATATTAATACTTTATGTATTTGTTTATTTTTATATTGCATTACAAGCCAATCAAACTTACAGAGCGCAATAGTTAATTTTATAAAAAAGGAGGTTTGCTCATGCCCAAAGGTGTTATTGTTAAAAATATAGAAGGAAACGTTATGATTCAAAAAGAAGGAAAAGTTACATATATAAAAGGTGAACAAAAATTGCAACCAAATGCTGAATATCAAATCATTGTTGATGACAAATCATACGCGTTAGTATACAATAAAGCTGTAGGCAAACAAACTCAAGATACTCAATTTGTAATGTATCCAAAAAGCATGATGATGGTACATACAGATAATGGATTTATTAATACTGCGTGTATATTACTGGGAATGGTGTTTGGTGCGATGCCTGAAGGATATACAATATCTACTCATACTGCCCAATTTGAAGGCTCTGGTTTTATTTTTGCTAATGACGATGGGACCACTATTATTGCAAACACAAGAGATATTATTTACAATAAAATGACAGGTGCTTCAATTAAGATGGATGCCGGTCAGCAGGTTACCATTACCATGAATTCAATTTCCAAACCTCAACCAATGGAAGAACAATTTACGCAGGCATTAAAAGTAATGGAAAATTTAGGAAGCTTCGAGGCATCTTCAATATATAAACTAGCAGCATCAAGATCAGATGAATTTAAAGCAGCATATATGATGGCAATGAAAGAACTATCCGCCCAAACTGGATATGACATCTCCAATCTTGACAATGAATTAAAAGCATTTGATGATTATAAAAATGGACTTAATAAAAAATCTACAGAAAGTAAAAAAATTGCAGAAGAAATTACTCACACAACATTTTCTGAGGCTTCAACAATTCCATCTTCCATATCTTTTAAATATCAAGAGCTTGAATGTACAATTACTTCGCTAAGAATTGAAAAAAAACAGGATTCTTTGATTAAGATCACCATATTTTTGAAAGTTAAAAATAATGAGGCAAAACCAATCTTTATTTTCTGGAATGAAGAGTGCCGTATAATCAATAAAGGAAACGAGATTATTGAATTGGATGATTATTCTATACCTACCGATTTCAGCTCAATACAGGATACAGATGGATATTTAGTATTTATTGCAAAAGGTGAGCTTGATAATCCAGTGATTCAATTTGGTAAAAAGAGCGCACCTAAAAATTCTATAGCTTTGCCCATAAATGCATAACATAATTTTTTTGTTTATCTGGTTTTTTAAGTAAAATATAGTATATTTAATAAGTGAGATTGATTCACAAAGTGATTTTATTAAGTTCAATGTGTCTAACTTTTAAGGATGTATGTCACCAATAGATTTAAAAATAAAAAGCAGGGATATAGATACTCTTATATCTGTTATTAAAGATAATAATCCCGAAATCAATATTGATAACATAAAAAAGGCATACGAAATTGCAAATGAAGCACATAAGGACCAGCATCGTTTATCAGGTGAGCCATATATTGTTCATCCAATGGAAGTGGCTATTATCCTTGCTGGCCTTAAAATGGATGAAACAACCATCATTGCAGCATTACTCCATGATGTTGTTGAAGATACACCTATCAATTTAGATAAAGTGAAAGAACTCTTTGGCCAGGAAGTAGCAACGCTTGTTGATGGTGTGACAAAAATCTCTTCTTTAAAAAAACAAACAAAACAAAAAGAGCAGGCTGAAACGCTAAGGAAAATGCTCCTGGCCACCATACAGGACGCGCGCGTTATCATAATAAAATTAGCCGACAAACTGCACAAC
Source organism: uncultured bacterium (assembly GCA_937920495.1). Classification (GTDB taxonomy): domain Bacteria; phylum Spirochaetota; class UBA4802; order UBA4802; family UB4802; genus UBA4802. The sequence continues at coordinate 11,948 of CALEUQ010000055.1, forward strand.
ATGCGCACAATTATGTTCCAGCCGGAATATAAGCAAAAATATATTGCCCAGGAAGTACTGGATATTTATGCACCTTTGGCTGGACGATTGGGTATGTCCAAAATCCGCAGTGAACTGGAAGATCTGGCTTTTAGAGTATTACATCCTGAAGAATACAATGCTATTGTAGAACACATAAAGGCACGGAGAAGCGAACTTGAAGCATTTATTGATTCTATACGCGATGTCTTGCAACAACGTTTAAAAGAATTAAACATAGATGCTCAGATTCAGGGGAGAATCAAGCACAATTTTTCAATCTTTAAAAAGCTTCAGCAGGGAAGAACATTTGACGATATTTTTGACCTCAGGGCAATCAGAATTATTACCAATGAAGTAAAGGATTGTTATGGCATTTTAGGCATTGTTCATACGATATGGACTCCCATTCCTTCCCGATTTAAGGATTACATTGCTGTACCAAAGTCAAATATGTATCAGTCATTGCATACAACTGTGATTGGCCCTGATGGCCATCCACTGGAAATTCAGATACGAACCTGGGATATGCACGCTACGGCGGAAATGGGTATAGCTGCCCACTGGTTATATAAAGAAGGTATTACATCATTCAATCCTAAATATAAAAATATTACAATTCTTAATAATATTACTGAATGGCAGAATGAAATCCATGATACACGTGAGTTCATTAAAGAACTCAAGATGGACCTCTATGAAGACGAAATTTTTGTCTTCACTCCCAAGGGTAAGATAATCAAATTGGCAAAAGGGTCAACTCCTGTGGATTTTGCGTACCTTATACACACTGAAATTGGCAATCACTGTATTGGCGCAAAAGTTAATAATCAGCTGGTCCCTCTGAAAACTGAATTGAAAAGCGGCGATATTGTCGAGATATTAACCAGCAAAAAAGGACACCCATCCCCTGCATGGCTTAAGTTTGTCAAATCATCAAATGCCCGCTATAAGATACGGAACTGGTTAAGAAAGAACGTACAACCGGAAGATGAACACACAGAAAAAGAGGAAAAGGAAAAAGAAAAGAAAGAAAAAATTGCCAATGTCAGTATTCCTGAAAAAGAACTTGTTAAAATCAAAAGCTATACCAACAAAAAGAAAGTTGGTATTACCATAGACGGCACAAATAATGTGATGATACGACTATCACAATGCTGTCAACCAATCCCGGGTGATGATGTTGTGGGATTTATTACTCGAGGTAGAGGAATAACCGTCCATAAAAAAAATTGTCCCGCACTGCAAAGGATGCAAAATGAAAGTGAACGTTTTGTAGATATACAATGGGAACAGTCTGAAAGCACTTACCCGGTTAAAATAGCTGTTGAAGCAATGGATAGGACCAATCTATTAAAAGATGTAGCCGATGAAATATCGTTAACAAAAACAAATATAATCAGAGCCGAAGCATCCCTTGTTGCAAAGGATCAGGCTATGCTTAAATTTGTTCTTGAAGTAAAAAGCCTTAACCACCTTAATGATATTATGAAGCGGCTGAAACAGATAAAAAACGTAACCAAAGTATACAAACTTAACGAGAAAGTAATTCTAAAATAAAAATATGATTATCATATTAGGCTCTTCATCTCCACGTAGAAAAGAACTACTTAAAATTTTATTTAATGATTTTACAGTTATTCATCCCAATGTGGAAGAAATACCAAAGCCCTATGAAAAACCAATAGAATTTGTACTGCGCGCTTCATACGATAAGCTAAAAGATATACGCACAAAAATAGCATATAACCCTTCATTAATCATAACCTGCGATACCATTGTAACTATCGACAATGAAATTTTAGGAAAACCTGCTGATTACAATCATGCCTGTTATATGCTTTGGAAATTATCAGGACGAACACATCAGGTCATTTCAGCAATACACGTACTTTTTAACAATAAAAACGATTATCGTGAATATAGCGATTATGAAATTACCAATGTGACATTTAAAAAGCTTAATGATGAAACTATTACAAAATACTTAACAACAATTGATTATATGGATAAAGCCGGTGCATATGCAGCGCAGGAATATGGCCATATGATTATAGAAAAAATAGAGGGCTCATTGACCAATGTTATTGGCTTTCCATTACGTTGTTTTTACAGGATGCTTGTTGGCATGGAAATAATAAAAATATTTTTCATATAATTTTTAATATAGAGTACACCTGCGCCTTAGGCTAAGTTGTACCATATTCCATATTTAGTTAATAAATTTTTGGTTATAAATAAAAATTGAAGTAATTTAAAATTTTAAGATTGACATATTATAAAAATGGATTATTATTTATACTCATTGAATTTAAAATTTAAAAAAAGGTAATATACTATGAAGCAGAGAAAACAATACATCATAAACAAAAAATTTCAGCTTAAAACAACTTTTTCTATCATTGCGATTATTTTTGTCATTGTTGCTATAATTATTGCTGCGATAGGTGTCAACGCTGCAGCAAATAATAAGCGCCTAATACATATTATCCAGATACAGGACAATATTGTTGAAGCGTTAATTGCTTACTCCCAATCACCACACGATTCGGAGCAAAAATTAGCAATACAGAATATTGCCAATGATCACGTAAATAATATTAATACAATAAAGCAGATCATTGAATTAAACAATATACTATTAATCATCATCATTGCTTTTGTAATTCTTCAGGGAATAATATTATATTTTGTATTAATCCGCAAAACACACAAGATTGCGGGTCCAATTTACGTCATGTCTAACTACTTTAATGATATTATAAATGGTAATATACCTAACCCACGCCCATTGCGCAAAAATGACGAATTACAGGATTTTTATGCATTATTTATTAAGATGGTCAATACCATACGATCCAGACTTGAAGGTAAATAGTATAATAATAAAAACTCCTGCTACTATAGCAGGAGTTTTTGCATGCTATCACGCAAATAAATATTTATTCCACCATTTTTAAAAGCTCTTCAACTATATCCACTATATACTTATCTGTTGTATCTTTACAGTACACTGAATAACTCAATGGGGGTACTATCTTTGTTCTATAAAGCTTATAGTAATACGTAGTAAAAATCAGATCATATTTACCTTCTTTTTTACCAAAGAAATACTCTCCTGCAATTGTTGTGGGCGCATCAGGATCATACATTTTAACAGAATATCCGTGTTTAGAACGGTACACATCCCGCCCTGTTTTAAGTTTTGCCTTTAACAATGGTAAAGAATTCATTTTATATGAATAATTTACTGTAAAAATATCACCCAATATAATTTCTTTTTTCAACTCATCAATATTTTTGTAGAATCCTGTTGTTGGCTTCAATGGTGTTGTCAGCTTTTTTACTTCCGGGAAATATTCATACACTTCATCAGCCTTACCATCTCCATTTTTATCTTTTGCAAGGCTTATAAGCTTTTCGGTACCGGTAAAATCGCCTATTAAAATAGATACTGTAGTGCCTATACACTGTAACACAAAATAATTTCTAAAATCTTCAGTAACAGGCATAAACTGCAGACGGTCCGGAGATATATCTGTTTGAATAAATTCATTGCTTTTAAAGATTTGCTGAGAATAAAGATAGGTAACATAAAAGCATAGGATAAGTACCGGGATACATAATAAAGCCAGATTTTTATTTTTATGTTTCATAATACTAACCCCAATTTATATAATTTACAGGCTTACTCAATAAGTATTGTATTTTACATAAATAACAAAGTCAACAATAAAAAATTTTTTATAAATAATTTTACTGCTTAAATATATACCTTTTACGTGAATTGTGCTATTATTATCACTATACCATGGTAACGGAATCAACTCTATGCGAAGTTCAACGTTCTACATCATCTTTACAGCTATTCTTGTTTTGTATCTTATGGCAAATCTTTACATACTTCACCGGATACAAAAATTGGTACCCCATCACTATAAATATCTTACCGCGACGCTAATAAGCATACTTGCCCTTTCATTTCTGGTTGGTAGAATACTTGAACGCTACACAGTATGTGCAGTCAGCGATTTCCTCATCTGGATTGGGGCGTTATGGCTGGGTATGTTTATATATCTGTTTTTGGGATTTATTATCACCGATAGTATACAGGGAATAGTTCATCTGTTTACAAAGGCAATTAATTTCCACTCGACAGCCTGCGTGCTGGTTACTATCGCCACTATTGGTATCACTTTTGCTGGATTTATCAACGCTCGCATACCATATATGAAAGAAATAACCATTCATATTGATAAACCTTCATCAATAAAGCACATAAAAATTGCGTATGCCAGTGATATACATTTAGGATCAATCATAGCAAACTCACGCCTGCAAAAGTTGGTGACACTCATTAATAATGCACAACCGGATCTCATCATTTTTGGTGGTGATATACTGGATGAAGATATTAAACCCGTTATAGAAAATAATTTAGGAGAGCTTTTAGTGCAACTCAAAGCTCAATATGGCGTTATTGCAGTACCCGGTAATCATGAATATATTGGCGGAATACAAAATGCTATTGAGTATATTAAGAATCATAACATACGAATTCTCAAGGATGAAGTGTATACCATTGGCGATATCCAGATAATTGGGCGCGATGACAGAAGTAAAATTGCTTTTACCGGTTCCAGACGCCTATCATTAAATACACTGTTACAACAGGTTGATGTTGCAAAGCCGGTCATTGTCATTGACCATCAGCCATTTGCACTGTCTCACACTGCATCGTATCAGGTTGACCTTCTTCTTTCAGGACATTCGCATCATGGTCAGCTGTTCCCGTTTAACTTCATCACATCAAAACTGTATGAAATAAGCCATGGATACAAAAAGATAAATACCACGCATGTATATGTATCAAGTGGATACGGAACATGGGGACCACCTATACGCACCACTAGCAGGCCGGAGATAGTTGTATTTGACATATATTTTAAATAATAACACACTACATACATGCCAAAAACACATGTAACAATACCTTTCTTTATACCGCATTCTGGTTGCAGGCACCGATGTGTGTTCTGCAACCAGGTTTTTACAAGCAATACACGTAATCTCCCCGATGAAGCATTTATTATTCAAAAAATTGAACATTTTTTACAAGCTATAAAACCAACTGTAACTCACATTGAGGTTGCTTTTTTTGGTGGAAGCTTTACCGGGCTGGATTTTGAAATACAAAAAAAATATCTGGCGATAGTTCATAGATACTACAGGTTGCATGCCATTCACGGCATACGATTATCAACTCGCCCTGACTACATAAACCGTGAAACGCTGTCACTGCTTAAAGAATATGCAGTGACAACTGTTGAATTGGGCGCCCAATCCATGCACGATGATATATTGCAACAATCACAGCGCGGACACACAGTGCGGGATACCATCAATGCTGCAAAGCTTATCAAAGAATATGGATTTAACATGATACTTCAGCTTATGCCGGGTTTGCCAGGGGATACCTATGCAAAATCAATTGAAACTGCACATAAAACTATTGCATTACATCCTGATGGAGTTCGCATATACCCAACTGTTGTAATACAGGATACAAAATTGGAACAATTATACAAAGAAGGGAAATTTGTTCCTTTATCACTTGATGCAGCTATTGAATTGTGTGCCCACTTATATGATCTCTTTACACTTCACAATATTACGGTAATCAGAATGGGATTACATCCATTTGATGATACAGTTGCTGATACCATCATTGCCGGACCATATCACCCTGCATTTGGGTACTTAGCAAAATCACGGTATTGTAGAAATAAATTAACACATCAAATTAAGGAGTTTTTGCAGCGTAATACCAGTGCACACACCCTTACCATTCATTTACCCTATAATGCTATTACAGAATACTATGGACCTAAAAAAGAAAATATTGATTTTTTACGCAAGATGTTTAATACTGTTACTTTGCAATTTATTAGTGCTAATATTCAGCAGCCTGTAATTTATGGGTAAATTCTTTTGAGATGCTGAATTCCCGATGTAAATCGGGGCCTGTCCCGATGTAAATCGGGGCCTGTCCCGATATAAATCGGGGCCTGTCCCAACAAAAGTTGGGATCCATGATGACATAATGCGTTGTAGAACGTATAATAGAATAACAAAAATACTCACAGGAGAAGACAGCCATGCAACATCATCAAAAAGTTTTATTCATAGACCTTTCAACCGGTTACTATCGCCTGGCGCGTTACCCTATTGGCGATTTCTTTGGTCCTGTTGATTTAGGTTTGCACATTGCTCAGCGTTACTATACTACAAATATTGGTGTTGGTGTTTTAGCTGGCTCAATCTTTCCTGGTTCAAACAGGCTATTTTTTAATGGATATTCGCCCTGCTGGAACAGCTTTTTTATCTCATCAATGGGTGGCGCCGGCCTTGTATTTGACAACCTTGGCATCAACATGATTGCGCTTTCCAAAAAAGCCCCAACTCCCAGCGTATTATACTTAAACCGGGTACATGGCGAAGAGATAGAAATTGAGATCAAACCCATTGATGTGTTTAAAATATGGGAAAGCGGTCACGGTGGCGTGTATTCGCTGATGCAGGAAGTGCTTTCAATGTACGCAGATAAATATGAAACCGACCCGCGCGTAATTGCCACAGGACCTGCTGCATACGCAACCGACTTTGGTGGACTGTGCTCGGCACCTGTGAAAGAGGGAACACTGACATGGGCAGATACCTGGGCAGGGCGTGGTGGTTTTGGCTCAAAGCTTTTGCGTGAACACGGGATTGCCGCTATCATTTACGGTGGTACCTACATCGACGAAGACTTCAGAGACCGCAAAGTTGCCGATGAGTGGTTTATAGACAAGTACAGCAAAAAGTTAGCCGCAAAAGATCTGGAAGCTACCACAAAATATCGCTTTGATCCGCAGTTTAATACCGGTGGCACATTTGGCGTCAACTTTGCAACTATAGGCGGAAGACTCTTAGCATTTAACTATCGCTCAATCTACATGACCGAAGAAGAGAGGCTTGCAATTCATCAAAAGCTAATACTTGATCATTACCTTAAGCAATTTAATGAGGAAACTATCGCCACCAGGAATATGAAACACTGTGGTGAACCATGTGCAGCAGTGTGCAAAAAGATGCGCGATATCTACAAAAAAGATTATGAACCATACCAGGCGTTAGGTCCCCTGTGCGGCGTGTTTGATCAGAGAGCAGCCGAAATGCTGGTACATAAATCTGATATGTACGGATTTGATTCTATCTCTTCAGGCGGTGTGCTTTCATGGCTTATGGAATGCCTTGACCGTAAATTGTTAAAACCAGAGGAAGTGGGAGTAACTCATCTGCCTGCATTTTCACATGCACATTTCAGTGTTGAGACTGATTCAAAGCATAATGCTGAAATTGGGAGCCAGCTTCTGGATGCTATTATTCATAAAAAAGGGATTCTTGATTTTACTGAGGGCGCGCGCAAATTTGCCCGTAAACTGACACGTGAAAAAAGTAAGGACATCATAGATTGCTTTGTGTACAACGCAAACGCGCGCAAGGGATGGATTGTTCCCAACCAATACTGGACTCCAGGGGTACTATCGCCCATGCCCATTATGGGTAAGTATTACATGTACTACGGCTATGACTTTTTGCCGCCACGGGAACTTGGCCGCAAAAATGCAAAGCGCATGATTAAGGAACTTATGCTTGACAATGCTGGCTTCTGCCGTTTTCACAGGCTATGGGCAGAAGACATGATACCTGAGATCATGAATTCTCTTTACAATATGCATACACAATTCATTACCAGTCTTGATATGACAGCCAGCCGCATCAACAGCCGCAATGTTTCAATATACTGGGAATCATCACGCAACATTGATTTTGTTAAATTTTATCTTAAGCGAGTTCATGAAACGGAGAAAGTTAATGATAAAGAATTACTGCACTGGATAAATAAATTTGATAATGATCCACAAGAAGCCGCGTACAATTACTGGTTTGAAATTGCAAAAGGTGTACATGAATCATTACGTGAATTTTAATTTGGGCGATAGTAACCATGGAAGATAATCGTTGCATACGATACATCTGCGATGCATATAACATACGTATTTACGCAGCGTTGACAAAAACACTGTTGCAGGAGCTTGTGAGCATTCACAATACTACGCCACACGCAACGATAGCAATGGGACGCACACTGAATGCTGCAATATTGTTAGCCGCATCTTCAATTAAACCTGACTCAGCTGATACATTCAGCATCAACATTAACTGCAGCGGTCCTATAAAAGAGATTGTTGTACAGGTTGATGGCAAAGGCAATGTGCGTGGATATGTTGGTAATCCCGCGGTTGATATGGAATTGCAACTTGATACGCTAAACATTTCGAAGGCGTTAGGCGCAGGTGTTATTACAGTGACACGCGATTTAGGCTTGAAGGAACCTTACAAAAGTGTTTCGCCAATCATATATGGTGATATTGCAAAGGACATTGCATATTATTTGCTTGAGTCAGAACAAATACCTTCGGCTGTTATTCTTGCTGTTAATTGCAACAAGGAAGGCGCTATTACCCGTTCAGGTGGTATTTTGATACAGACATTTCCCAATACACCAGTTGATGTAATCAACAAGATAGAAAATCAACTGCAACAAAGCTTTTCACTGGATAAACAATTAGAAGCAGATAACAATATTAAAGATGTTATTGAAGAGCTCATTGGCAAGGAAATTAAAGAGATAGGCTGGCTACAGTTACAACACAGGTGCAGGTGCTCCAAAGAAATGTTATATGGCATACTGGAATCGGTACAAATTAGGGAACTGGAAGATATGATACATAAAGATCACGGTGCACATATTACATGTATATTTTGTAAAAAGGAATATAACTTTTCAGAAGATGAATTGAAAGAAATCCTTTTTAAGAAGGTAAAGGTGCATTAAGTATAAATTAATGTGGATTATCTAAAATAATAACTCCTACTCCTTCATCACTCTTAAACAGCAATCTATCTTTTACAAAATCAATATCGTATACTGGAATATCAATAGGATAATGAGTTAATCTAAAATCATGGCCGTCAATTGTAAGAATGAGTAAGCAATCTTTAAGAACAATAGCGTATTGATCATTTTTCAAATAGACTAAATGTAACGGCTCATCTTTAAGTATATAATGCGTACCACATATAACCACACCTACATCGGTTATTGCACCACCATGCTTCCCAAACCGTTTATACCACACCCCATTTGTTGTTACATTCCAGCGTTTTCTAAGGTTATACGGACCAATGTATAGGTCACCATCAGCCATAAATACCACTATAGTTGGATCATCGTGGTACACCCTCACGTCTGTTATTTTAAGCCCATAATCTATTTCAATTTTTCTGCCATCCTCGTGGAACACAACAGCACCAGTTTTTGTAAATGCATACAGTGTACTGTTGCTTGATGTTTCTAATTTGATAAAATTACCTTTTTGTAAAATTCTATCCCCTCTATAGTCCACTACATGCACTTCGCCATTAGTGGTTAGATACGCATATTTACCGCTGCCAGAAACATATGCAAATGACGTAATATTGTTAATGATAGGCTTCTCTATAATTTCACCATTTCCCATTACAAATAACATATACAATGTATTGTCAAGTAACACATTAACAATTCCATTTTCAGCCAGTGCATATTCTTCATAGTTTTTTGGTTGAAGATCTTGTAATGTTAACATGGTTTATACCCTCCACCATAGATTACATAATTTTATTACATACGCTTTTTTTTATTACTATCTTTTCATCTCCTAACACACCGCAAAATGATTCATACAATTATCGCTTATAAACATATTGCTCTATTGTTTTGTACCTTGATTGGATTCAACTTGTTCTATGATTTTATGAATATCAATTACCACTTCATTTTTAGCTATTAGGTCAGCATAAATCCAGTCCCATAAACGTTTATAAGATTGATAGTCATATATCTTTTCTAAAATTATATTGTAGATTAAATATGCATATATTAACAGATCAATCCACAATGGCATATTTTCACGCAATATCATAAAATATAATGCCACTCCTACCATTGTGAGCAACTCCCCTAACCCGTAATGATATTTTATAAAATTAAGCAACTTTATGTGTATATTCATGCTTTTCCTCCTTTAAAAAGAATGAACAGCATTAAATGTGTTTCATAGTTACCAGAATCAATCTTTTGATAATAAAAATAACAATGTACAGGGACATATAATGTCCCACCTGCTATTTTTTAATAATTTTTCTATTTTACTATAAAGACTTTTTTATCTGTTGATTGTGCATATAGACTGTACAGTTTTAAATCACAGCATCCCAATACATAATAATAGTTCTTTACACGATTTATTCCTTGAATAAGATTTGTGAACATAATAAACATAGTGTACACCCCTGCAGACTTTGGCAGCGGGGGCGTACACCTTTTTATTAACAAAATATTTTTAAGGAATTATTATTGATTTTTTTATATAATTATTTTCAATTTTTATAGACCAATAATGAAAAATAATCATAAATAAAAGTCTTTTAACAAAATTCATAAAATCTATATTTTTTCTTAACATTATTTTTATATAATGCAACTATTATATAAGAAATTTTGAGGAATATATCATGAGAAAATCAAAAGTTTTATTTCTTTGTGTACACAATTCTGCCCGCAGTCAGATGGCTGAAGCTTTTTTAAATACACTTGCCGGAGACAAATTTGAAGCAGAAAGCGCGGGGTTTGAACCACGAGAATTAAATCCGCTTGTAATCAAAGCTATGGCAGAAGTTGGAATTGACATTTCATCAAACAAATCGAAAGCTGTGTTCGACTTAATAAAAAAAGGGGATTTTTATGCGTATGTAATCACAGTATGCGATGAAGCATCAGCCCAACGATGTCCCATTTTCCCGGGCGTGACGCGCAGATTGCACTGGAGCTTTGAAGACCCCTCATCTTTTACAGGCACAGATGAAGAAAAGCTTGCCAAAATTAGAATTATCCGTGACCAGATAAAAGCAAAAATAGAAGAATTTGTATCAGGATCTTTAATAAGATAGTTTTTTTAAATCACTTTTTTATAAAGAATATCTTATAGAAATATTTTTTAATTTCTTGACTTTATTAATAGAATATATCTCTTCTGATAGAAGAAATGTTTAACTAGAAAAACCGTTTACCCGTTAAAATAGATGCGGTGTTGTTTAACGAACTTAAAAAGAAAGTATGAACACAAAAAAATTAAATTTTTTTACTGCACCAATTATTTTACTGCATCCATTCTATTTTGAATCCATCCAAGACATTCGTATGGTGAGTTACTTTAGCTGCTTTTATACTTATAAAAACGAAGGCAATATATGACATCAATGTTTGAATTCTTTTTAGCATTTAACGAAGAATTATCTAAAAAATATAGTCGGAAGATACTCAAAACTATTTTTACTACACTCACCAAAACAATTGAATCAACAGACTCACCAGAAATCCCGCTTGTTTATCTCATCGATAAAGTAAAAGAAGAACTCTCCAGAAAAAAATTATCCGTATTAAACCTTGAATATATTATAATAAAAATGATGGATTATATTTCCTTGTTCTATTCGCTGGAAAAAGATTCCCCCACTAGGCACCAGGAACAATGCAGCAGAGTACTCTGGAAAGTTCTTGCTCAATACGTCAATAATACCGAAGAGTATCTTGATCACCTCACCTCAGATATCCTTAAAGAGTTTGAATCTACTAGCAGTGTTTCTGTGAATAAAATCGGCACAAAACTTCAGAGAAAAAAAAGGTATCAAAAACTTCCTCCAGATGCCATTTATGAATGTGTCGAATCAATTTTTGATTATTTTGTGGCAAAAGGACATATCAAACTTTTATAATCTTTATGGGATCATCAGCAAATCATAGTCAAAAATCTTTTTTTAAGTTTGTCCAGTTCAATATGAGTATAAAATTAATTACATCCTTTGGCCATGGAAAACGCCCCTGCTCCAGATGCTTTGACCATACACATAACCCATTCCTGTCCCAATACACCACTTTTATCGTTGTCTTACTCCTATTGCAAAACGCATACAAACCACCATCAAAAATATTTTTCCGCATTGCACTCCCCACAAGATGCATGAGTCCGTAATGCTGTTTGCGCATATCGGTATACCCTGGCTTTATGTATACATGCACCCTGTCCCACTCTATGCGCATACCCCTTCCTTCAACGCAGCTATTACCGTTGCCAGTGTCTGCTTATCTATAACCCCTGCATACTCTATCCGTATACCTCCTGCGTGTATGCTGATCACTGATGCCACACTGTCACTCATTCGTGGTAAGGCTACAAATCCTCCCGTTACCTGCGTTGCCTCTTCGTCTTTTATTCTGCGATGCCACCATTTAAATTGATCATAGCTTAATCCATGTACCCTGCAATATTCCCGTTTACTTGTTCCCGTCGTCTGCCACTGTTGTACATGGTGCTGCCAGAATCTCATTTTCTCCGTGTTGCCTGCATGCCCTTTCATCTGTTTGTATCATCCCTGTTTGCATTTAGTTTTTTCTTGCTATTTTTGGAAGATACTTGCTTTTTTCTTTGTTGTAAAGATGGGGTTAATTCGACGGGTACAAAAGTAATTAGTTGATAGTACTTTAAATCCCACTATTGGCAGCTTAAACCAGAAGTTATTCGACGGGGTTAAAAACATAGCTACTCCCTTTAAATCCCACTATTGGCAGCTTAAACCGTACCCGTACAATCTGGTAAAATAATAGAGATGGCTTTAAATCCCACTATTGGCAGCTTAAACAGATCCAAATCATGCCGGTATTGATCAGACTATGAGTGCTTTAAATCCCACTATTGGCAGCTTAAACTGTAAACATGTATCCTACAGTTGGGATTCTT
>CALEUQ010000056.1 GCA_937920495.1 uncultured bacterium
GCAGGCTATGCCACATTGGTTTTCAGTGTTGTTTATGCTGACACTGCTTGCTGCTGCCATGTCAACTCTGAGTTCGCAGTTTCATGCAATGGGTACCGCCATTGGGCGCGATTTCTACACACAGATACTTAAGGATAAAAAGTCTGCAGAAGAACGCAGTGTCTTTATCAACAAGATGGGAATAGGCATTACCATCCTGGTTAGTTTGGTGTTAGCATATTTCCTGCCGGTAATATATTCAAAGGGCGAGGCCATCATAGCACGTGGGACTTCTATATTCTTTGGCTTATGTGCAGGGACATTTTTACCGGCCTATATCAGTGCGTTATATCTAAAACGAATTACTAAAGCTGGTGTAGTTGCAGGTATGCTGTCGGGATTTTCTGTTGCATTTTTCTGGCTGGTATTTGTTCTTGAAAAAGAAGCTATGGCAATAGGACTGTGCCAGGTATTGTTTGGGAAGGCCTCATTGCTTTCGTCACCGTGGTCAATGGTTGATCCCATGTTTATATCATTCCCCACGTCGCTTATTGTGACTTTAGTTGTTTCATTGTTTACCAAGAAACTTTCTGAAAAACATATTGCACATTGCTTTCAGGGCCTGGAAAAATAACTTTCCCTGAACAGGGTTTTAACTATCATTGTTTTCTTGTACACAGGCGCTCATGGGTGTAAGCGCCTGTGTATTTATAAGTATTCCTTTATCCGCTATTATTTATTACGTCTAATTCATATTATGATTCTGGTAGTACATCGATGTGCTTGCCTGTAAAACTAGCAATTTTATCATTTATTTTTTCTACCTGTCTCTGGCTTCTTTCATAGCTTGTCAGTGCATTGCGAAGATGTTTCCCTGTGATGCTATATTCATCTTCAAAGTTTTTTAATTGATTTTGAACTGTTGCCAGGCCATTTAATATATCTTTAGCTTTTTGTTCAATTTGAAGTCCTTTTAAACCATATGCTATAGCCATCAAATATGCATAAAAACTATTAGGTGATACAGGTATTACTTTGCTATGAAGGGCATAGTTGAAAATTTCATAAGCTTTATCGCTTAATGTATCATTGACAATTATTTCATAAAATACATTTTCTGCCGGTATGTACATAAGAGCAAAATCATAGGTTCCTTCATCAGTATTTATATATTTTTGACTGATTTCGTCTATTCGCTGTTTTACAGCCCTTATAAATTCCCTTTTGTATCGGTTCTTTTCATCATCTGATTTAGAATCTATAATTCTCTGGAAACTTTCAAGGGGAAATTTAGAGTCAACTGGAATGAGTTGATCACCAAGCTGTATAATTGCATCAACTTTTGTGCCATTTTTAAATGTATATTGCATCTGGTAGTTTTTTGCAGGCAAAAATTGCTTTAATAATTCTTCAAGCAAGTACTCGCCCAGGTTGCCGCGTAACTTTGGTGCAGCAAGTATATCCTGCAGTGAGGCTATATCCTTCCCTATTTCCTGTATATGGCGTGCTGTTTGCTCAAGAGAACCTAATTTGGTGTGTATATCGCTCACTACTTTATCGGTGTTGCTAAGTTGCTGTGTAATGTTTTTCTGTGTAGAAGTAAGGATTTCGTTCACTGTTGAAATAAGCTGTGATAGGTTTCTTTGTTGATTTTCTAGTGCTGTATTATACGCTTCTAGCTGTTTGGTTTTTAATTCAACAATCTGATTCCTTAAATCAATTAATTGAACTGCTAATTCATTGGGAGTATTACCTTTTGCAAAGAAGAGCTTGAACGCTATTAATACAAGAAGTATTACTATAAACACTAATGCGATGGTAGTATGTTCCATGGTTAATCCCCAAAAGATTTTTTTAATAGTTACTATCGCCGGGCGCTATGCAGTGGCGTACCACACGCCATATATGGTAACCCAGCCTGTCAATAAACCGTATTGCTTCAATGTAATCAAGCGCAGTATGCGAATCTAAATCCCCTGATGCCGTTTTTTTCAGCACCTCTATACGTTCTAATTTACGTGCATTTGCCAGATATTGTGATAATTCCTGAATTTTTTCCACACTGTCAATTGAACTTTGTAACTTTAGTGCCTTTTCAGATTCAATAAGTTCGTTATGAAAATTCCATTTCATATCAGCAAAGTTGTTGCTATTTTTTAGTGTTGTGATGGTATCCGCTTCCTGGCAGGCTTCAATAATGCTTGTTAAATGGTCAATTGCATGCAGCACCGAGATGTGCTCATCATACAGTTGTTTTTGCTGATGAGGAGTCTTTACCTTGGTCATAAAGTGTTTTGTTTCTTCCAGTGCAATTGATGCTGTTTTAAGCTTACGTACGATATCAGCACCGTTTTGCTGGAACATATCTTTAAGTATCTGGATAATATACAACGCTATGTCTACAACTGTGCGGCGTGCGGTTTCAACCGCAATGGCTGGTGCTGTGGCTATAGCGTCGTCTAAATGCTGGGTCAGGTAAAACGTTGTATCGGCAAATAATTTTTTTAAATACCGCACAAACGGGGTGATGAATGGGAAAAACAGCAACACACCAATTATATTAAAGAGTGTATGGAACACTGAAAGCTGTGTTTCAGGAGCTATCGCCCCCATAGAATTACATAAAAAATATAGTAGGGGCGATAGTTGTGGCAATAATACAAATAAAACTAATGCAGTTACTGTGTTAAAAAGGACATCAGCAACAATGATGCGTTTAGTATCAGGAGTTGCACCGATTGCAGCAAACAGTATTGGCACGGATTTGCCTGCATTCATTCCTATGACAAGTATCTGAGCCTGATAAAGATTGATGGTATGACTGTGTAACGCTACCAGTGCCAGCACCACAGCAGCGCTTGATGATTGCATGAGTATTGTTAATAACGCACCTAATGAAAAAAGAATTAATCTATTGGCAATAGAATGACCTGCGATAAGTGTAAAATTAATTGTGTGTGGTAATTGCGTAAGTCCCTGGCGCATAATGGTAATACCAAAGAAAAGCAGGCCAAAGCCAGCTATAAGCGAACCAATATCCGAACGATGGTCAGTATAGAGGATTTTTAATATGACACCGCAGGCAACAAATAAAAGTGAAAACTGTCCAATGCTGTACTGAATACCAAAGATTGTTACAAGCCAGGCAGTTGTGGTGGTGCCTACATTGGCGCCAAAAATTACTGCCAGCGCCTGTGGAATGGTGATAAGCCCTGCACTTACAAATCCTATTGTGGCAATGGCTGTTGCGCTTGATGCCTGAATAACAGTTGTAACTAACATGCCGGTAAATAATGCTTTCATTCTGCCACCGGTAAGATTGGCAAGCATTTTCCTGAATGGTGGACCGGCTAATCTTTGTATTGCCTCGGACATCAGAACTATGCCTAATAGAAGTAAGCCTATGCCACCTATTGCTGTTATTATATCCTGAATATTCATACGGGCTTTACTTTGTGATAATTATCGGCATTCACCAGATTTTATTGTGGTATATAATCTTCTCTGACGGGAGAAAACACCTCAATTGCTTCTGAGTCTTCAAGTATTAAAGCACCGTGTTCCATATTTGACGGTATTGACCAGCTGCCACCGGTTCCCATTTCATACTTTTGTCCGTCAATAATTAATATGATATGGCCTTTTATAAGATATCCTGTTTGTTCATGCGGGTGTGTATGAAGTGGCAGAGTTTTACCTTTTTTTAGTCTGAATGCAGTCATCAGGGTGTTATTTCCATATACAAGAGTTTTACGCTCTATTCCGTCTAGAACAGTAATATATCCTTCATGTGTTGGGCTGGCTATTCTGATTGTTTTCATAACTAAAGGCTCCCATTAAATAATTTTTGTGTATGGGCATTTTTTATTATAGTGCACAGGGGTGATGTCAATTAAAAAAAAGAGGTTTACAACTATTTCTATTTTAATAAATTGAACACTATGTATTCATAAACCATACTTTAATATCAAAATATAAAATAGTGTACATCATCACCGCCTTAGGCTACGAGGGTGTACACTTAATCATTCATGTAATTATTTTACGGAATACATCGTGTAATTTTATAACATGTGATTCTTCTTAAACCATTAAATAAATAAACTATAAGAATATTATGAAGATTGAAGATTTATTGATGGCCACAATATATATCATTACGAAGTTACTATTTCATTAACAGGACGTCTTAAGGAATATGGCAAAGGTTTTGCATAACCAAACCTGATGAGCAATTGTGGTTTCATGGACCCAAGGCTTAGATGCTCTGTTAGATGATTTCGCAGATCTGATACTTCAATTGGCTGATTGTGGTGAGCATTTTTGATATTTAAGGTTGTTGCCATCAATGAAAATCTTTCAAAAGCACGCCCTGTTTCTATCCAGGCTTGTTTATCATCCTTTTCAGAAATAAACAAGGCTAATCCTGATGATGTTTTGATTCTTTTCTGATCAATTTGAGCCTGACTTTTTCCACTCACTGTCAGGCTCAAAAACAATTTGCCTAACCAGCGTGGTACTGATGGATTACCTGAGCAACGGCTTGGAAGGCCGTCCATAGTTTTTATAGCTTCAGCGTCATTGAAGCGTATCCAGTTTATAAGCTCATTTAAAAATTTTTCATCATCATATTGTTTTAAATTCCCTTCTGTGACAAACTCAGTTAATGTCTTAATTTTATTATTGTCTGTGAATAATTGAATGGATATATTGCGTGAGGTTTTCACATTTTCTAATTGTTTTAAATCTGCACCGGGTACAGGGTTACTATCGTATTCTGAACGAGTACTTTGCCTGGTTGATATTGCCTTGAAGAGATGTTGATTAATGTGTAAAGCTGAAGAGGAAGATTTAAGATTTATGCGGATGCAGTCCTCAGGTTCATCCTGTGGGAAATACTGAACATCAGTACTATAGCCCATATTTTCTGCGGCTATTATGAGATTTTCCAGAGCACATCCCAGGCTAATATAAAGCTCCCTGTTATCAGGGTCAACAACCGGTAAACGTCGTGAGAAGTCTGGAAACATGCATATTTTGTTTTGGCTTATGGTACAAATATACTAAAGTCAAATGAAAAATGTACTTTTTATTTATTAAGCTTAAATTAAACAGCGTTATTTCTATTAATTTAAATTCAGATATTTGGTATGAGGTTATTATTTATCATACAAGGGACCTTTTCATATAAACATTTTAATAAGCAGAAAATATTTACATGTGTTATGATATATATCTATGATATTAAAAAAATATGCTGTACATTCAGTAATATCAAAATCTGTTAGATTTATAATTTCATTCCATGAAGTGCCACCTGTATTCGTGTGGCTGCTTTAAATCCTATTAGTTTTGTTGCTCTGTATTCAGTAAAATAGTGGAATTCTTTCCTAATTAAGAATTTGAAAACAGGTGATATACGATGTTATAATTGTATGCCTCCTTTTGTAACAAACATTAAATAAAAGAAATCAATCCTCGATTTCACAACAAAATGAAAGCTACTATCTGTGAAGTGAGCATGGTGCAGGCATTTCCTTTTACACAACAATGTGCACTTTTACTTTTTAAGATGCAGATGTGCATAGTACTATTGGTATATGCAGGCAGGTTGCGCATATGGATATGTGAATTTTATAAATAAGCGCTGAAATTATGCTATATATGGCCTAATTGTTTGGCTTTTTTTATGATTTTGGGGTCTGGGCCCCAGAAAAATTTACAACATACTATACCATATACACGATATACGCTAAATGTGTAGCCTGAGTACCGATAGTTATCGGTATAATCATCTTCTCCCATGCTATCA
>CALEUQ010000057.1 GCA_937920495.1 uncultured bacterium
ACAGATCCCCATTTTCTTTTTAACGATGATATAAATATTATTGAGTATATGCTCTTTATGCCTTTGACACTCAACGGCGGCATACGCATTGATACTGGTTTTTTTACGATGCAGCCTTTCACAGGCATCGGCATAAGCATCGATATGCTCAAAACCGGCAATGATCCTGTTCTACTTGAGGGAAATCCCCTTCGGGAAGAAAACGCGATGAAGTGGTATCTCAATCCGGTGATGACCGTGGGACTTCGCGTGCCCATTGCGCTGTGGGATTTTTTTATAGCTCCTTTCGCGCAGGTGTATGGGTATGCGGGAAAAACGAATGATGGCCTTGAAACAGGATTTTTGCTGCTTCTGGGCATTCAATGCATGTGGTAGGAGGATGTATGCGCACAAAAACGGGGGTTGTAGCATTATTGCTTTCTGTTCTCTGTTTCTTTCAGTGCGGGATGTTTGAAGATATAGCGCTTTTCAGCGGCAAAGACCTGGGGGATATAAAGGTTGATGTTTATGTGTATGACGATAACACCAATATTTACTATTTACCAGACAGGAGCACAAGCTTCATCCAACTTACTCCCACACAAGGTACAACATTCTCGCTATTATGGGCAGTGAACACTCACAATGAGATGTTAACTGTTGAATACAATTCATTGGAATATATTAAAAAAATAATGATCAGAACTGCAGGAATGAACCCTGTAGAAAAAGGGTATTTTATTGATCCTGATTATGTATCAACACTTACCGCCGGACCTGATGGAGAATTCTATCTTTGTGCTTATGTGAGTGGACAAAATCGCCTTTTTATTCTTCCTCCCGGTGCACCCGCGATTCAATATGTGGCAGAATGTCCCATACCATCGAAGATATGGGCCGTGCGATTCCGCGGCACAACAAATTTGTATATTTTCGACCAAACGAGTTATACATTATATCGTTCACTAAACGGCGGTCAGACTTTCGATTTAATAGGCACTTTCAGTTTCGTAGTACAGGACATAGCTACTTTTAAGGATGAGGTTTATTTTTCATCGAATGAGGCATCAAATTCGATTTATAAATCTTCTGACGGCATTAATTTCACAGCCATTACCGGCTCACCGGCTAACAGTAGTGTTCTCCATGCAGATAGGAATAGAATTTTTGCGCTAACTCAATTGCGCGTGTATTTTAGTGATGATGGCATACATTGGCTTGAAGGAACTGATGCGGATGGAATCAATAATATTGCTATCGATTCCGACTATACCGGACGGATTTATATTTTATCAATATCAACCATCTGGGCATCAGACGATTTTGGGAACACATCGTATATTTTTTCAACTTTGCCGTCTAATAATGCGCGTAAATTTTCCGTTGTTTCGTACAAATAGCACATACACCTGTCAGAATTTAAACTCACACTACACATAAAAATTTTACTCTGTGATTATATAATATTTCCAGCATTAAGGCTCATAACTGCCATGCATTATAAGGCTCTACCCCTTTTTTTAAAAATATCTTGCCAAACTATTGTGTATTTGCAATTCTGTGAGGTGAGTAAAATTTTTATATATTTTTGAATTTTGAATTGTATGAATAGCCTTTATTGCACATCATACATAAAAAGGTCATTATACCATGGATCTATTTACTACCAGATATCTAAATAAGTTACACAATAATGTTCCAGTTTTTATTGCCGAGATTGGTCTTAACCATAACGGCAGATTGGATGAAGCTGTTGCACTGGTTAAAAAAGCAGCCGCGGCAGGTGCTGATTTAGTAAAGTTTCAGATATTTAACGCTGAGAAGTTCTACTCAGTGTATTCACAATCACTGCTTAACAATGAAGAGCTGCATTATGATGATAGCACCATACAGTTTTTTAAACAGTTTGAACTTTCATTTAATGATTATAAAACCTTGCAACAGGTTGCACATGAAAATGGGGTGGTGTTTTTTGCATCATGTTTTGATGATGATTCCTTTGCAATGATGGAAAGCCTTGCTGTGCCATTATACAAAGTAGCTTCGTCAGAGATTACCAATGTGCCATTGTTGCACCATATTGCTTCCACACATAAGCCTGTGATTGTTTCCACAGGTATTTCATTACAGCATGAGATAGCGTATGCAATAGAGCTCTTACAAAAAGCTAATTGCAATGTTGTGCTGTTACACTGTGTGTCATTGTATCCTGTTCCGCACAATGCAGTTAATCTTTTGCGTATCAGAAGTTTACAAAAGCTGTACAATGTGCCCGTTGGATTTTCAGATCATGCAAAGGATACGCGAGCTTCCATGATAGCTGCTGCATTGGGTGCACGGGTGTTTGAAAAACATTTTAAATTATCTCACAACCATGACTGTGCAGATAAGGATGTATCGCTTACACCGGAAGAGTTTAAAGTGTATATTCAGGATATTAATGCTGCAGTTGCAATGCTTGGTGATGGATCCATTGATTATAAAGAAGATGAGGTTGCCTGTGCCCGTTCGGCACGACGCAGTATCTTTGCAGCAAGAGATATCCAGGCAGGGGCACAGTTACAATACAGTGATATTATTGTCAAGCGGCCCGGCGTTGGCCTATCGCCACTTAAAATACAAAATATTGTGGGAAAAAAAGTAAAGCGTGCAATTAAAAAAGATATGCCAATATATATAGATGATGTGGAACAGGATGAAATATTTTTGCATAAATTGTTGAAAAAGAAAAAAAGGTAATTAAAACGCAATGATATATAAATTTAAGACTTTTGATGAAGCACAAAAGGCGTTATGGAGTTTTGAACCTGATGAAAGGTATTATGCACTGGTTAAAGATCTGTTTGCGTTAGCAAATAAATTATATCCACCACGCTGCAGGCAGGGTATTTTTCTTTTTAAAACTATAGAAGAGGCTAATGATTTCAGAAGAAAAGAGGAGATACAAAAAGCGCTGGATTTAATCAATAATGATTGACACTATGTACAAAATATATATGTGATGTCAGTACGTATTTTTCAAATGCCAATTAATCAAAAAAATCAGAGGTTTGTTGCATGCTATGTCTGGCAGAATGGGACCATGTTGTGGTAATGCAACAATGCATGTATGCGCAAGCTATGGATGAAGTACAGTTTCAAGTTTAGATAGCAGGGTGTACGCTATACTATAAATAATTAATATTGTTAAAAATAATCTTTAACTTAAAGGAAATAGATATGAAAAGGGCCGGATTGATTATTGTTTTGCTTTTGACATGTACGACAGTTGTCAGTGCACTTGATTTGCAGTATATATTCAATACAACACAGTTATCTGCCATAAAGACTTCGGCAGATTTAATACAGGCTTCACTGGGTTATGATGAGATACGTGAGATAGTATATGTAACGTTCTGGAGCAATCAGCCATTGGATGCAAAAAAAATAGATGCATTTAATGCGTTTATAGCTCAGCAATATAGCACCAGCCCTAAGGATGTAATATATATGTATGAGCGTTTGCTTAGATCAATGTATATGATTGAGTATATGGCTGCACTGGCTAAGACAAATAAAAAATGGAAGTTCTATTACTATTATACGGATACATTGCTTGCAGGTACTCAGCGTTATTGCCAGTTGTTAAAGCAAAGTATAATAAAGGCTGATCCATCGTATGAAGCAATAGTTGATGAGCGGAATTCAAAAATTAAGGCTTTTGCAATTGATATTGTTAAATACAGAGAAGCATTGTATGGTGGAGGACTTTAAAAAAATAGCCCCAAAAAGGGGCTAAAACTCTGGTATAGCCTGCATTAGCACTCTACCAATATAAGTGCTAACAATAATATACATAAAATTCATTATATCGTCAAGTAATTTTTTACATAATATACGCCATCGTTGCCTCTGCAGGCTTGGGTGTTTACTATTCTAAAAGCTATGGGGATTGTATCCTAACTGTAGTGAGAGTTGTAGTGACGTATCTCTTACTGCATGAATGATATCCTGTTTGTGCCCAAGTATAAAATCTGCGTTTCCGGTAATAGCAAAAGCTGCAATAATACCGGTATAGTTAAAAATGGGCCCGCCAATCCCGGCTAAACCCATAACTGATTCCTGGTTATCAAAGCTTATTCCTTCCTGGCGCACCTTTTTGATTTCCTTTAAAAATGCTTCTCTGGTAGTTATTGAATTGGGCGTGAGCATCTGAAATGTATAATCTTTCAAAATTTCATCTAATCTTTGTTTTTCCATATACGCACAGAGCAATTTGCCTATACAGGTGGTATGTGTGGGAATAACTGAACCAACCTGTGGGTATGACATAAATCTGTTTTCGGGTTCAATGCGTAATACGATGACAACTTTGTTGCCCACAAGCATACCAATGTTCACAGGTTGCTTAAATTGTGCGCAAAGTCGTTCCGCCCATATCCTTGAAATGCTCACCAGGTCAAGGTTGGTGGCATATTTCATGCCAAGCTGAAAGACATACGGGCCAAGCCTGTATTTGTTGTTTTCAGGATCTTTTTCAAGATATCCCAGATGGCACAGTGTGTGTACTATTCCCTGCACAGTGGTTTTGGGCAACTTTAATACTCTGGCAAAATCGCTAATTCCTAATGATCTTTTTTCATTGATAAACAGTGATAAAATAGCATGTGCACGCGTAATTGATTGAATATGTTTAAGTTTTTTTGTTTCCACAGATAATCCCTTAGTAACTGGCCATCACCGATTGATATATCCTTTTATCTACTCTAAACCATATTGTCATACTATATAACAAAAAGTTATTGACAGTTTACATATTCAAATTTATATTGAATATAATATCGTACAGTGTACGATATTGTCGTACACTGTCAACTACTTTTTTCCAGGGGTGAAGAATGGATATACTGAAAAAATTTGAGATTGGTAATCCGTATGAGTATGTTGCCAGTTTAAAGAAGGCAACAGGTAAACCGGTGCTTGCATATATGTGTTCATATACACCGGAAGAGATAATCTACGCTGCTGGTTTACACCCATTCAGAATTTTTGGGCAGGTGGAAGCAATCTCCAAGGCGGATGCACATCTGCAGGCATATAGCTGTTCACTGGTGCGAGGTGCGCTTGAGGATGCACTGCAGGGCAAGCTGTCATTTGTGGATGGTGCAGTGTTTCCGCATACCTGCGACTCAATTCAGCGGCTTTCAGATATATGGCGACTCAATGCCGGTATGAAACATCATTTTGATGTAGTGTGGGCTGTGAAGCTTAATACCCAAAGCGCACGCAAATATATGCACGATGTGCTTGTGCGCTTTGTCAGTGAACTGGAGCAGAGCTTTGTGGTGAAAATCACTGATGAAAAATTGAAGCACGCAATAACAACTTATAATGAAATCCGCTCGCTCTTAAAAACTATCTGGCAATTGAAGAGTGACAATAAAAGCGCGCTTACAGGTAGTCAGATGAATGCGCTTATAAAAGCTGCCATGATTATGGATCGCGATGAAGTGGTGGCCAATTTAAGGGCATTGATTCCTTCCATTCAACTATCGCCAAAAAAAGAAACACGCAAACGAATTATGCTCATTGGCGGTATCTGCAATCATCCTGATATTTATGATTATATAGAATCTGGTGGCGGTGTGGTGGTATGGGATGATCTGTGCACCGGGTCGCGGTATTTTGAGGGGGCGATAGCAACCGACGAAGATCCGCTCACGGCAATAGCCAACAGGTACTATGAAAGAAATCTTTGCCCGGCAAAACACCGTGATTATTACACACGTGCTGAAACGATTAAAGCAATGATAAAAGAACACAATGTACAGGGCGCAATATTCCTGTATCTTAAATTTTGTGATCCACATTCGTTTGACTATCCCTATCTTAAAGAGGCTCTGGATGAGGTTGGTGTTCCTTCAATGCTAGTTGAACTGGAACAGCAACTTCCGTCAGAAGGGCAGATGAAAACGCGACTGGAAGCGTTTATTGATATGATTTAACTTTTGCGAGGTGAAGCTATGTCAGAATCACAGGAAAAAAAGGACAACAGAATAAAATCCGTGAAGCGGATGAAAGAGATAATGACCAATTACTATATAGAGGCAAAAACTGCTGCGCAGAACAACAAAAAGGTTGCCTGGATTACCAGCGGTGGTCCAGTTGAGCCCCTACTGGTTATGGATGTTATTCCGGTGTATCCGGAAAATCATGGCGCAATGATTGGTGCTTCAAAGATGGGCGTAGATCTGTGCCAGAAGGCAGAAGAGATGGGTTACTGCCGTGATCTTTGTTCGTATGCACGCTCGGATATTGCTGCCGCGCCTATCAATGGAGGGCCTATTGGTGGATTGCCAAAGCCTGACTTTTTAGTGTGTTGTAATAATATATGTGGCACGGTGCTCAAGTGGTACGAGGTGCAGGCGCGTTACTTCAATGTGCCACTGTTTATCTTTGATACGCCATTTTGCCACAGTGAAATGACAAAAGAAGCACGTGATTATGTGGGTGCACAGATACTTGAGTATATCAGCTTTTTAGAAGAGCATTGCGGAAAAAAATTTGATTATGATAAGGCAAGCCAGGTTGGAAAGCTTTCTGTTGCAGGGCAGCGCTTGTGGCAGGCTGTGCTTGATACTGCCATGCATAAGCCTGCACCTATGAGTGCATTTGATGCGTTTTTCCACTTAGCTCTAATTGTTACGCTGCGTGGTACGCAGATTGTGGTGGATTACTACACTGAATTGCTCAACGAAATGAAAGAGCGTATTGCACACGGTATAAGTGCAATCCCCAATGAAAAATACAGGCTATTGTGGGATAACCTTCCTGTGTGGTATAAAACTAAATGGCTTTCGGATACGTTTGCTTCACATGATGCATGTTTGGTGGCTGATACGTACACTACTGCATGGTGCAGGCAACTGGATTACCTTGATGAAAATGACTTCTTAAAAAGTATGATTGAAGGATATACAGCAATCTATCTGAATATTTCGGTAGAACAGATGGCAAAAGCTGTGATAGGCATGATTGACAAATATGATGTTGATGGCCTTGTAATGCATTCTAACCGAAGCTGTAAACCATACTCATTGGGACAGTACGATATCCAGCGCATTGTGCAGAAAGAACGTGGCATACCGTCACTCATTATAGAAGCAGATATGGTAGATGAGCGCAATTTCAGCGAAGCCCAGGTGTTAACCCGCATAGAGGCCTTTATGGAGATAATTAAAGATAAAAAAAGGTAGAGATGAATGACAATTTGTATCTACACAAGACGCATTAGTATGCGTCTGGACAGCATATAAATTTTCAGGGGAGGTATTATATGTACGAAAAAAAGCCATGGCTTAAATTTTATGGAGATGTGCCTCATTCGTTAAATTATCCAAAAGTAACCATGTATGAAGCATTAATGCAAACGGTGCAGAAAAAACCTGATGCTATCGCCTGGGATTTTATGGGGTATACTGCAACATATAAAGAGTTTGCACAGCTTATCGACCAGTGTGCTCAAGGCCTGTATGCATTAGGGCTCAGAGAAGGTGATACCATAACTATCTCCATGCCAACGACACCACAGGGTATAATATGTTTTTATGCGGTTAATAAAATTGGGGCAATAGCTAGTATGATACATCCACTATCGCCCCCCAAAGAAATTGAATTTTATCTTACTATCAGCAATAGTAAATTTGCCCTTACCATTGATGCATTCTATGGTGCGTTCAAGGAAATCATGGATAAAACGCCATGCAAGACCTTGATACTGACTAAAATTTCAGATTTTCTGCCAGCTGTCAAAGCATTTGGCTTTTACATTACCAAAGGCAGAAAGATACCAAAAGTACCCAAAGACCCGCGTGTGGTGTGGTGGACTGATATGATGAAAAAGAAAAGCACCGTTCCCGGATCCAGCATGAAAACTGATGATATGGCGGTTATATTATACAGTGGGGGCACTACCGGAATGCCCAAAGGCATCATGCTTTCAAATATGAATTTCATCAGTGAGGGCATGCAGGTTGCTGCATGGGGCAAAATGTCCGAAGATGACACAATACTGGCAATATTGCCAATATTTCACGGATTTGGCCTTGGTGTGTGCGTCAATGCATTTTTTATGGGCGGTGGAAAAAGTATTCTGGTACCACAGTTTGATCCTGTAATTGTTGCAAAACTTATTAAACAGAAGAAACCCAATTTCCTTATTGGTGTTCCAACGTTATTTGAGGCATTGAGTAAAAATAAGGTGTTTGGTTCTGCAGATTTATCATGTATTAAAGCTGCCTTCAGTGGTGCAGATACCCTGCCGCGTGCAGTCAAGGAGGATTTTGAAAAGGTAGTGGCACGACAGGGCGGCAATGTAAAATTGCGTGAAGGGTATGGATTAACCGAAGCTGTAACCGCAATCATGGCCATGCCAATGAATGAATATCGCGAAGGCAGTATTGGCATTCCATTTCCCGATATGATGGCAAAGATTGTGAAACAGGGTACAACCGAAGAAGCGCCATGTGGGCAGGAAGGTGAGATATGTGTGGCAGGACCTGCTGTGATGCTTGGGTATCTCAATCAGCCGGAAGAAACTGCTAAGACTTTGCGCAAGCACGATGACGGGTTGGTGTGGCTGCATACCGGTGATATAGGTACAATGGATGAGGATGGATTTTTCTATTTTAAATTACGCTTGAAGAGGATGATTAAGTCATCAGGGTTTAATGTGTACCCTTCTCAGGTAGAAGATGTGTTGCGAAAACACCCTGCAGTTGATCAGGCCTGTGTGATAGGTGTGCCGGATAAAGCACAGGTGGAAAGGGTAAAAGCATTCATAGTAGTAAAACCGGAATATAAGGATAAAGCAGGTGATGCACTGGCCGAAGAATTAATTGGACATTGCAGGGAACATCTGATAAAATGGAGTTGTCCACGGGAAATTGAGTTTAGAGATGAATTGCCCAAAACAAAAGTAGGGAAAATTGCTTTTAATGTACTGGAAGAAGAAGAGAAGGAAAAATTGCGAAGCCGTGGAGAATATGCTGGATAATGTTCCGATAATAGGAGTATGAAGCTTTCTATATATATTTTTGAATTAGCATTCCGTTTCCCACGGTTGCGATATATTGTGTGGGCTGTTATTATTGGTCTACTATGCTATGCTGGTTACCATCTCTTTTACCAGGAGGTGGTAACCTATCCGGTGGGGTGGGAGCGTAGTGTTGTTGTAACACCTTATACCCTAAAAGTGAAATCACCTTTTGCTGTATCTAAGGGTAATGTTGTTGCGGTGGCGTTTGAGGCAACCGAAAAAAACGAGCATGGCATTTATGTTATTCTTTCCCTTAATGGGGGGAAGGATTTCCTTCCACCATATAAATTATCAAGTATTGATCCTGCTGTGGCGGTACGCCCCCACGTGGCAATATCTAACAATGGGCACATTGCCTGCACCTGGCATGACCTGATAGATAATAAAAGCAAAATTTTTCTTACTGTTTCAAATGATCTGGGTGCCACCTGGACTAACCCTGTTGCGCTATCGCTTTTAACTGATGAGTCCATGTTATCTCAAGTTTTTTATGATAGCACCGGCGGATTGCATTTATTTTATCATGGTTCGGCTGGCGGTCGTTTGGTTTTATATCATGCATATTCTAAAGATGAACTGCAATTTATACGGATAGATACCATAGCAGATATCGCAACAGAATACCGTGGGATATTCTTCCCTGCTGTAGCATTTGACGGTGATTCAATATATATAGTATTTCAGGCAAAGATATTATCTACCGGTATATTATCCGACGACCTGTTCTTTGTGTATTCAAATAATGCTGGAAAAAGTTTTTCATCACCAAAACGAATTACCACAAGTCCAGCCAATGATTCTTCGCCTTCAATAATACTGCACAATGATGTGATATATTGCGTATATCAAAATAATGAAAAGCGACAGTGGGATGTGAGGCTTTTAAAAGGGTATAACAGGGGTAAGAATTGGGAAGAGCCGGTTACTTTAACAGATATAAACGTTGATTGTTACAACCCCCGCATAGTAGCTGCGTCTGACGATGAATTGTTGATTGTATGGCATGATATGCGCGAACGCTATCCTGCAGTATTTGGAAGAAAACTATCGCTCATTGATAATTCACTCACTGCAGAGGTGCGGATATCAGACGCAAATATCACATCATACGACCAGTTTCCGGTTGTGATTAACAGGCAGGTATTATTATTCTGGAATAGCAATGATCGCCTGCTGGCAAAATTTTCTGATATTTCAGTGCTTCCGCCCAAAGTGTATTCACGCACTCATCCTGAAAATATATGGACACGACAGACAAACGCCATTATTGAATGGGACCCGCCAGCTGATGAATCGGGTATTGCAGGGTATGCTATTATATATAACGACCTTCCTGCTTTTGATCCCACGGTACAGAACGTAGAAGGTCCAATCAGGAAATATGTTGTTCCGGATCTGAAGGATGGAGTAACATATTTTCACATCCGTGCTATTGATAAAGCAGGCAATTACAGTCGTACCATACATTATCCATTAATGGTTTCAAGCACGCCACTGCCCATGCCAATGGTAAGTTCGCCAACGCATCCTGAAGCTACACAGGTGGATAATCCGGTTGTTGTTATCCAGTGGGCTATTGAACAGAAGGACAGGCTTAAAGGTTTTTATTATGCAATTGCTAAAGATACAATTGTTGAACCAACCACATTTACTACCGCCCGGTCAGTGACTCTTGAAAACCTGCCAAAAGGAAGATACTTTTTTAGCATTCGCCCCGTTGATATGACTGATCTCAAAGGAAGGATGGCAACCTATGAGATAGTAATTGGAGATGTTGGCAAAGCTGATGCAGCATATTATGAAAAATTAGCACAAGGTGTGCTGCAACCTGAAGAGTTGCCGGAAAAGGTACCGGGAAAGATGGCACTACAGTATCCCGCAGTGCTTTTTAATATACCGTTTAAAGAAATCTATGCGTCTTCATTTTATAAATTTTCATTAATGCCTAAAAACATTGCATCAAAGCAGGTGAAAGGATATTCAGTGGTTGTTTCACCGCACAAGGTAGTGCCACCTTTTATCATCACTCATCCAACTGGTGAAGTAATGCTCACAAATATAAAACCTGGAAATTATACCATCACAGCACGGATGCGTTATGTACAGTACCATAATGGTAAGCCAGTCTATAAATGGAGTGCGCCCGGTTTCACCACGCTAAGTGTTAAATCAGCGTATACCTCGCCATTGATGAATTATGCTGAAAGTCTTCATGAAAGGATTAAAGACAGGCAGGTGGTAACTATCATCTACAGCATAGGAATGCTATGCATGATACTGGCAATAGGAATGAGTACACGGATAGCATTTTCCTTAAACGCATTCTGGTACAGGATTTTCCATATTTTTTAAATACATATATGATAGACTACTATTAGATTTGCCAGAAAAACGCTTTACTGTTAATCAGTAAGTATACGTAAATCTGTTTCAGGCGGCAATTCATCCTGTGGGGTGGTATCAATGATTTCCTGCTTTTTGTGCAAAATCTTTGCTGGTTTTTTCTTTTGGGCTGTTGAATCTATGGTTTTCTCGCTATCGTGATCGTGTAGTGCGGTGGTTTGATGTGTTGTGGTATTGTTACAGCTTCTATGCACCAGGACAATTACCGCAGTAACTATCGCCAAAATTATAATTGTCAGTATATAGCCACTGGTATATTTTTTTGCAGGGGGCGTGTGTTTGCCTTTAGTATATGAAAGCCTATTTGGTGTGCTGTTATATCGTTTCATACTATTTTGTGCGATAGTTTATTGGGAATGAGTATCAGTGTGTAAAATGGGTATTGCCATGGTAATGCTGTTGCCTTTTCTATTCCATGAAACTCTTGCAAATTGTTTAATAATAAAAATACCTCTTCCTCTGGGTTGCAGATGGTCACCAGGATGTGGATGATGTGTAAAACCTTTGCCTTCATCGGTGATTGTAATATATAATTGATCTGTATCCTTTGCAACATCAATATGAACATATTTATCCTGATTCCATTTATTGCCATGTTCCATGGCATTGGTTACTGCTTCGTCAATTATGAGATACAGCTCAAGGTTATCAAGAGCAAAATGTATGTTATTTTTAGCTAGCACGGTTATGATATCGTCTACGATGGATCTTCGTATTTCTTTGATTGTAGGATATTTGGCTTTTAATAAAGTTATCTTAGAATGAAACATCAATTCCTCAGTAACAATAATAAGGCTTTCGGGATGGGGAGATTTGAACTCCCGGCCTCTTCGTCCCGAACGAAGCGCGCTAACCGGACTGCGCTACATCCCGATATGTATCCAAAAACTTTATGGCTAATAGTAATTATATCATGAAAAATATAAAAAAAATATATATTTATTTTATCAATTAAGGATAAAAATGCTCTCATGATTAGAAAATAATGATTAACGTTAATAATACTCGTAATTGCGAGATATTATACAATCGTAATATATATAATGCAAACATTTTTTTAAAAAAATTGACAGTATCAAGTCCAAAATAGTGTATAATCCTATCAGCAACATAAAAATCATTCACTACTCTAATGACTTTTCTTATTCCGCCGCTTGTTCTGTTCTTGAAATATCCCTGTCATCACCACATATACGCTGGGATCATTGAATCCCGCCACTTTGAAAAGATCCTGTGCTATATGACAATCCTTTCTGAAAAATTATAATTTGATGTGAAAAAAATGCATCACAACGAACAAAGAAGTGCAAAACGTGCATTCTGGAAGTAAATTTTTACTCAATGAAAAGAAAGCGGCTTACGCATCAAGAAATTTTGCACGGGGGAAAATCTTGCACCTGCAAGCATTTACTGGTGGAAAAAGCAACTTGTGAGAAACGATGAATTTGCTGATGTATGTGAATTTGTAGAAATTGAGGAAAAGGAAGGGGTGCTCTCTTCACTGAAACTATTTACGATTATCGTTCCAGGAATGTGCATCATTAAAGTGCAGGAATGAAGCTTGTAAGAGTACATAGCACATACGCCTGGTGCAGGAACTTCTTTTACGCAACAATGTGCACTTTTACTTTTTAAAATGCTGGTGTGCATAGTACTATTGCTATATGCAGAAAGGTTGCGCATATGGATATGTGTTTTTTAAGGTACGCGCTGTAAATTATACTATATGTGGCCCAATTGTTTGGCTTTTTTTATGATTTTTGGGTCTGGGCCCCAGAAAAATTTGCAACATATTATACCATACACACGATACACGCTAAATGTGTAGCCTGAGTACCGATAGTTATCGGTATAATCATCTTCTCCCATGCTATCAAGCACTGCTAAAAATTCATCCAGCACATTATCCAAACAAAACGCAATAATCTTGGCAAGCGACATCTTC
>CALEUQ010000058.1 GCA_937920495.1 uncultured bacterium
CCGGGGGAGCATAACCACCAGGACGTCCCGAAAGAATCGGGACCGGGGAAGCATGAGTCTATTGGAAACAATAGGCTTTTTTTGTTAACGTGACCAGGTGAAACCACCAGGTCGTCCCGAAGGAGTCGGGACCGGGGGAGCATAACCACCAGGACGTCCCGAAAGAATCGGGACCGGGGAAGCATGAGTCTATTGGAAACAATAGGCTTTTTTTGTTAACGTGACCAGGTGAAACCACCAGGTCGTCCCGAAGGAGTCTGAATATAATAGTATACAGTCATTCTGAACTTGATTCAGAATCTTAGATCATGGATCGAGCCCAGGATGACGTAATGTGGTAAAGATCCTGGATCAAGCCTGTCCCGATGTAAATAGGGATCAAGGATGACGCAATGTTGAATAGCGCCTTTCACGATGCAAATCCAAAGGGGGATAACATACGCCTTTCGGACACTATCGGTTTTTTAATAACTTGAAGCAGGTAGAATCACGTTTATCTTTCCAAAAACTATCATCATTCCGCAATTTTGGAAAAATTGAATTGAAGAAAAAGGGATAGGAAAAACACCTTTCTGGCCAATAACTGATCTTCTCACAACACATTAAATAAACGAATACAAAGTTATTACTATATAATACTCACATCATAATCCTTTCGAAGTGCATTTTTCACAAAATCCACATCCGGGTAACCAAGGGATAGTACGGCATGAACCCTGTTGTCTTCTGGTATATTCAATTTTTGTTTTATGGAATTTGCACTGTTTAGCGTTGCAGATGCATAGCCAATAAAGCAGCTCCCAAGACCCATTGCGTGGGCAACAAGCGCTATATTATACGCAGCATACTGACCATCCTCAACAGGCATGCTCCCTTCCATATCACTATGAACAATAATTACGCATGGAGCACCGTGAAATAAAAGATCGTTACCTTCTTTTGCTCTTTCAAGACCCAGTTTTACCGATTCATAATTATTGTGATAGTAATTGATTATTTTTTTACCTGCAAATAGTAACGATGCATATCTTAAAAATGGATTTCCGGCAATCTTATTTAGCGTAATAAAAAAGTTTTTAATATCCTCAGCAAGCGCAATCACCTTTTCTCTTCCATTTATAACAATAAATTGCCAGCGCTGACAATTACTTGCAGATGGTGCAAGTACTGCCGCTTCTATTAAGTCGTGTATTGTTTGATTGTCTATTGAATTGTTTTTGAATCTTCGCACACTTCTTCGTGAATGAATAAAGCTTATTATATCAAAAGGTTTTATATCATTAGTAATTACTGCAGTGTGTCCAAAGGAAAAAGCGGGCTCTCTGAGCTGGCTAAAACGTATGGCATCAAATTTACATACGCAGTAACAATGTGAACACAAGATACATCCATCATTTGCAATCACAATCTCTTTGTTTTGTAATGATAATACCTCCTTGGGGCATATCTCCACGCATTTTCTACATAGAGTACATTTGCTTTTATCAATGACAGGACCAATCAAGGTATTCCTCCTTCTCTAAAATATTAGCAATTTGATTGTATGAATTCACTGCAAAAGAAAACATGCATCAGAATAGAACGTCAAATGCAAAAAAGCAAATTCTACTTCCATGCAATATAGTATACCCTCACATGTGATATGGTTTATGCAAACACTTTTTATATTGTTTTTATAAGAGTATTTAATTGCTAAAACTAATCACCACGATTGCTGATTTCATCTGTAATCCATTTAAAAACGTTTTGTTATACCAAGACGTTTCATTGCGTATCCAGCCACCTAAACTGATTGATAGTGCTACTGATTTGCTGGTGAGTAAGGTAAGTGTCAACCCTACCATTGAAACTCTTACATTATCCGTAGATATATTATATTCGATAGGAACTGGTAGCATTGTATTGGTAATTTTTGCTGTTGCATCAGGTTCATTGAGGCTGTAGCTTAAAAGATAATAGGGTGTTATCTTAAACATGTCGTTATATTTATATGAAGGAGCAATACCAAATAGACATCAAAAAATGTTGATGAGCTATCAACATAGTATTATTTAACTTAAAGATGCTGTAAGTATTAATCTTACATTAAAAAAATAATCTATCAAGTATTATATTTCAACAATTTATGGTTGAATATTAATATTATGTATTATATATATTTTTGTCTGGAATGAAATACTATTTTTATGAGGTACACGTGTATGTCTCTACTAAAGAAACTGATGACTGGTTATGATGATAAAGACTATTTAACCTGATAACAGGCTGAGGCATTATTTATTCTTTATTTTGTCTTTGCTATCGGTCTTGTTGCATTGGGTATTTCAATGTTCATCCTTTATCGCACATATCATCCAACGCATTTAGGTGTTATATTATGCGAAATTGTTTTATTTGTGGCTTTATATCTGAATTACAAAGGCAGATTCATTGCTGCAAGCTATTTTATGCTATTTCCGCTTAATATAGTGCTCTGGTATATTATATGGATCATAACAGGGGTAGATGATGCGCTTACTGTTATAGATTCAATTTTTTATGTTTTCCCTGTCATAGCAACTGCCACTCTTGTTAGCAACAGGTTTTCGGTCATTGTGTTTACATCATTTAATGTTTTGGCACATGCACTGTATTCGGTGTATTTTCGCACAGCAGGTGTTCTGAACCAAAAACAGTTCCTTGACCTGTTGCAGGATGGTATAATTGCAATGAGCGCATTTGGAGCTATATGTGTTGCCTTTATAACAATGAAAATGAAATCGCATCTTATCATACTTGAAAAAGTACATGAAGTGCATGAAAGTAAATCTAAGATTGAAGATATTTTAAAACAGACATATAAAATTTCACAGGATTTGGCAATTTCCACATCTAAACTTGTTGGTATGACCGATAATTTTTCAGAAACAACGCACTCACAGGCATCAACACTGGAAGAAAAAACATCATCAGTGGAAGAAGTTACTGCCACTGGTGAAGGTGTGCTTGTTATGTCGCAACATCAATCTGGTATGGGCGATACTGTAAAAAGCAATATGGATTTATTATATCAGATAGTAACTGAAGTAGGCGGCAAAATTCAAGAAGCTATCGCAATTAGAAATATTCTTAATGATATGGTGGATAAATCAAAAACAGAAATACAATTGACACTTCATGAAGTGCATAATGCTCTTGCAGAATTTCAGCGTATGAAGAATACTGTTGAAATTATTGAGGATATATCAGATAAGATCAATCTCTTATCGCTTAACGCTGCCATCGAAGCTGCTCGTGCAGGGGAATATGGCAGGGGATTTGCCGTTGTGGCTGAGGAAATTGGCAAACTGGCTGATAATACTCAGGCAAATCTGAAAATCATTAATGATATGTTCAATAGAAGTAATCTGAGTATTACTCAGGCATCACAGCGGCTGGATGGATTTATAGATGTTCTTAATTCCATGATATACAACATAGAAAAATTATCTGAAAGTATTGATCAGGTTGTAAAGCTTGCTAATGAAGACCTTAAACTCAACAGACAAGCTCATAATTCCTTACAAGAATTACTCAATGAGTCAAGGAATATCCTTGGTGCAACTAATGAACAGAAACAGGCTTTGGATGAAATTGCAAAAAGTATAAATGTATTTAATGATACCATACAGGATATCGCTGCCAGTGCACAAAAGCTATCAGATTTTTCAGTGGATCTTGCCGGTATGGTTCATAGATTAAAAAGCTTATCTGATATATAAAATTTCATGTCTTCCAGATTTTGGTGGTGAAAATCATCCATAAAAAGGGATTTTACTTTTGCACTGGCTCCTTTTGTAAAACTTTGTATATAATATAAAGATTTCACAAACTATTGTTTATATAATTTCCTTTATCAACTCGCATAATTTTTAAAATGTAAATTGAGCTTTGCCTGTAAAAGCTTTGTGTAGTGATTTTCATGAAGAAGGTTATACTGTATACATAAAAAAGGGTTATTGTAAAAGAGGATGAATGATTCACTCCAAACGTGTAGTTGCATGAGCCTTATTTTTTTATAAAAAAATCATTGACAAATTTTTATTTATAACGGACGTTCGATATAAATAAATTATTTTACTGGA
Organism: uncultured bacterium; assembly: GCA_937920495.1. Lineage (GTDB taxonomy): Bacteria > Spirochaetota > UBA4802 > UBA4802 > UB4802 > UBA4802. The sequence continues at coordinate 4,104 of CALEUQ010000058.1, forward strand.
GGTTGATATCTCAATGAAAACATACGAATATGATGCAATTATAGTTGGAACTGGTCCTGGAGGGGCAACCGTTGCCCG
>CALEUQ010000059.1 GCA_937920495.1 uncultured bacterium
GCAAGCGACATCTTCCACAGCTTCTTCACATCCATAAAAAACTCATACTCATCCTCAAATAATACCAGATGAAATCGCTTCCAGTGTGTTCCTTTTTTACGATAGGAAAGCTGCTTGAATGATTTTACCTCCTCCTTTTCCAATTGTGCAGCAAAGCTCACAAGTCCGGATAAAAATGTGCGTTGCGAGATATTGTAGTGCTCGGAATAAAACTTCATCAGTTCTAAATGTTCCACGGAAATACACGTAGTAGTTTCAATATTCATGGTTTCCTCCCACAGTAGTATGTATGTGTAGGTGAAGCATAGTAGAATACTTTATATGGAGTAGGATATAAGAGTTGTCAAATAAAAATTCAGGTTCATTGTGTAATTTTGAAAAAATTATACAAAATACGAAACAATGTAAGTGCTTCTAATTCCAATGCAAAGATTAATAGTTAAAAAAGATTTCTATAAATACGTGCCGTACAGGGATGTACGGCGCGTCTATGTTGCGGGCGTTACGATAATAGGCAGGAGGCCGTCGGAACGCCCGCCGTGGAATAATGAATCCATACAGAACACAAGCCGGGGGTAAAGGGATACATAAGGGAAACGGGAGATGGCGACTGAATCCCCCGTTTCCCTTATGATAATTGTACGGCATACGTGCACTTACAACATGAAGCAGCACTTTATAAGAATTGGATTACAAACTTGTGATTTACCGACGCATCCTTTCAGCTAACGTTGCGTTATTGTAGCAATACTGTCACCCTGTACGGGAATTTTTGTTTTCAAGGATTCATATAGCGGGCTATAACAATTCTACCCGCACTGCGGGCTTTTTATAGAAACAATCTTTTTATGCAATACTATTGTTGCCAGTAGAGTTTTTTATTCATAAGGAATTAACGTAAATATGAAATACCTTCTTGATGGATAATCTTATTTCCAAAAATCTATAAAGAGGAAAAAATAATAGTTGCACAATTCTATTAACATAAAAAATTTGTTATAATTAGTATAACATTTCACAAATTATTTTTGCACATAATGTATTAACACTATATGAAATAGTGCCTCCTTGCCGAAGATGGTGAGGTGGTACTTCATCATTCATAAATTTACAAATTATAATTAAAGTTGGGACAATGGAGATAATTTTTATCCATCAATACGTGCCTGACAATGCTCCATTTGATGAAAAAGATGTGCTGGAGCAGCGCGATGAACTTGCTGAAATATTCATCCAGATGGGCTATACCATACGCTCCAGAGCAATACGATCTCATCTGGATTTATTGTCATTACAAGAGCTATCTCACAGCAACTGCATTGTGTTTAATCTTTGTGAAAGCCTGTTTGGCCGTGATGACCTTATGTTTCTTGTCCCTTTTATGCTTGAGCACTATGGCATACCATTTACCGGTTCAGGATCTTCTGCCATTGCACTGAGCTGCCACAAGCTTGAAAGCAAAAAACTCATGTTACACCACGGTATTCCTACACCTTCATATATCACCAGCGATAGCGAGTATCACCAAAGTTTAAATGGCACCTATATTATCAAGCCCTACAACACGCATGCTTCAATTAGCATTACACAGGATTCCATAGTTAAAGTTTATTCACAGAGTGATTTCCATGCACTGAAAGAGAAACTTGCATCATCACCCATTCTTTTTGCAGAGGAATATATTGACGGAAGGGAATTTAATATTTCACTTCTTTTAACCGATGACGGTGTGCAGATCCTTCCCCATGCTGAAATACATTTTGACAATTATCCCCCTGATATGTATAAAATTGTTGATTATGAAGCAAAATGGTTACAGGACTCCTTTGCGTATGAAAATACCAACCGAAGTTTTCAATTTTCTAAAGAGGATAAACCCATATTGGATGCAATCGATAGAATATCGCTTAAATTATGGGATATATTTTCACTTAATGGATACGCACGGATTGATTTTAGAGTAAGGGGGAATGAGGTTTTTGTACTGGAGGTTAACGCCAATCCCTGCATATCAATTTACAGTGGATTTATGGCTGCAGTAAGAGAATATGGCTACACCTTTTCGCAGGCACTTGAGATGATTATCAAACATCCTGTTATTGCAAAAAAATATATATGCGAAGAAGATGAAGCATATAATTAATAACCATACTACGTACAGAGATTTCCCTGTCCTTACTGATTGCGATGCAGTAGTATCAATTCTTGACGCTACCGGTTTTTTTTATCCTGAAGAGATAGATATCGCATTAGAACTTGTAAATGAAAAAATAAACAATCCCGAAATCAGTTCGTACCAGTTCATATTTGCTGAATATGAAAACACTGTGGTTGGATATATATGCTACGGCAAGATACCGTTGACCAAAGCCGCGTATGATGTGTACTGGATTGCGGTAAATCCCAACTTTCAGGGTATGGGAATTGGTTATTCATTGCTCTCACAGGCTGAAGAAAAAATAAGAATGGAAGGCGGTAAACATTTCTATATTGAAACATCCGGCCGAAAACTGTATGAGCCCACTCACGCATTTTATCTTAAAGCTGGCTACAGCATTATTGCAGTATTTAAGGACTTTTATGCTGATGGCGATGATAAACTGGTATTCTATAAAAAATTATAAATACACACCAGTATATATATTATTTCATTAGATTTTTTGGCTAATTCCGAAATTTTGAGAAAATTATACAAAATACAAAAAAA
>CALEUQ010000060.1 GCA_937920495.1 uncultured bacterium
TGTTAATCGGGGACCTGTCCCGATGTTAATCGTGGACCTGTCCCGATGTTAATCGTGGACCTGCCCCGATGTTAATCGTGGACCTGTCCCGATGTTAATCGTGGACCTGTCCCGATGTTAATCGGGATCATTCTGAGCCTGATTTGCAATCTATTCCCATCGTCAATTTAGATCCTGAATCTAGTTCAAGATGACACATTATTGATTCTAGCATTTCCCTATGAATGCCAGGATCATTCAATGAGTGATCCTGAATACACATCTCATCACTTTACAAATATTGTTGACAATAAAGTCACACTTAAAAAATTTATTATTATAATAAAATACTTGCAAACAAAAGTATTGTATGATATTTTTAATATTAGTTTTGATATCGTAAAAAACTGTATATAACTACTGAATTGAATTATATATCCCCGCTGTCTTGAGGGATATAAACGTTACATTACAATGATATTATGAAACAAACACAAAAGCCATATAATTTTGCCATTTTTGTTGCCAGGCAGCCAATATTTAACAGGCATAAAGAATTATTTGGTTATGAAATATTATTCCGTAATGGCTTTGAAAATTTCTATAATGCGCTGGATGCTGATGCTTCAACATCAAAAATCCTTATTAACAGCTTTTTAGTCATTGGCACCGATTCATTAACAGGTGGTAGAAGGGCTTTTATAAATTTTACCGAAACAACTCTCAAAACTAACTTAGCCTACTTTTTCCCAAAAGAAGTTCTTACAATAGAAATACTTGAAACTGTTCCAATTACAGATGAAATTATCACTATCACAAAAAAACTCAAAAGTCATGGTTATAAGATTGCCCTTGATGATTTTGTATTTACCGATGAATATCGAGAACTATTACCCTTTGCGGATATCATAAAAGTTGATTTTTTAAATACAACCACCTTTGAGCGTTTACAGATACATAATGAAACAGCCCATCTCAACATTAAGCTACTGGCTGAGAAGATTGAGACCTATGATGATTTCCACGAAGCACTTTCATTAGGGTACGCATATTTTCAAGGGTATTTCTTCAGCAAACCAGAGATAATTGAATCAAAAGACATCCCCGTCTATAAGCTCAATTATCTGGAAATATTACAGCAGATACATAAAGATGATGTTGACTTTGGCAAACTTGAAGAGATAATAAAACGTGATGTATCATTAAGCTTTAAACTGCTTAAATTCATCAACTCTGCTGCTTTTGGATTTGCCAGCCAGATTGGTTCAATAAAACATGCACTGTCACTTCTTGGAATACGTGAATTTAAAAACTGGCTTTCATTTGTTGTGCTGCACAGTATTGCACAGGATAAACCGCAGGAACTGGTTGTCACATCACTAATCCGTGCAAAATTTGCCGAGCTATTAGCCACTTCATCACAATTAAAAGCGCAGGCATCTGAATGTTTCCTGATGGGTTTATTTTCATTGGTTGACGCATTTTTTGATAGGGAAAAAAAAGAAATTTTTCAGCAATTACCGCTTACTGATGACATAAAAAACGCAATTTTAGAGCAAAAAGGAGCCTATGCAAAGCTATATCAATTTATTACCGCCTATGAAAAAGGCAACTGGGCGCTTGTAAACAGGGTATCGGGAGAGCTTCAGTTACCAGCTGAACAGATAGCCCAATCCTACCGTAAAGCAATTGAATGGGCCAACACATTTTTCATACACCAGTGAAACATATTCCTTGACAAACATCACACACACACTATCACCATGGCGTATGTCATACTACAAGAACATCACCACCGCAATTATTTTTTTTATTATTATATGGGCGATAGTTAACAGTATAATACTTATAGCAGCCAATCAACCCATACAGCGTTACACCCGCATAGTCTCGCTATCACCATCCATCACTGCAATGATACAGGATTTAGCATGCGAACATCTGCTTGTTGGTGTAACGCAGTTTCATCCACCCCTTTCACGAAAGATACCGGTAGTGGGAACCATCACCAATCCCAATAGTGAAGTGATTTTAGGATTAGAGCCTGATATCATACTCTACTCAAAGGAAGATTCTGCAACGCAAAAGATTGAAATGCTGCAGCATACTGGTTGTACTCTCTACGGTTTACCTGCTGCAGATTCATTTGATGCTATATGCAGTAACTATCTTACAATAGCTGAAATCCTGAATAAAAAAGACTATGCCATGTACAAACTTTCACACTACAAAAAAAAGCGAGACAAACTATTGCATACAAAAACCGGCAATGCAATCATCCTGCTATCAGGTAGCCCCCTTATTGCTGTTTCGCGTCGTTCATATATCAGCAATATCTTTGCCGATGCGGGCATTGCAAATACGCTTGATTACAATAAAACGCGCTATCCAATTGTGCAACAGGAATATCTCATTGCTTCAGATGTGGACATGATTGTTGTACTGTGTAATGACACAGTGCCAGACGCTGTGGTACAGGCAAAAAAAATTATTCGCATCCCTTACGATGGGCTGTACCTTTACACACCATTCCATTACTGTAATTCATTACATCACGTAGTTGGTGTGTTATACAGCCAGTGAAAAATTTTTTGGCAATAATCAATTACAATTAACTATCGCCACAATTTAAGATGTTGACACAAAGAAACGTTATGTGTGATATTTATGCAATACCAATAGTGTTATGAAAAAATTTTCCACTCATAGTATCATGCTTATAGTTACTGCAGGCTGCATATTCATCATTGCGATAGCTCTTTCTATTGGCGCATCGCATGTGACATTGCTTTCAGCTATCACTGACTCACGCACTGTTGTCACACAGATTATCATGTTACGTCTTGTGAGAGTACTTATGGCATTTGTTGTGGGCTGTGCGCTGGCAGTGTCAGGCTGTATATTTCAGGCACTTTTAAAAAATCCCCTTGCCGAACCGTATACATTGGGAGTTTCCGGTGGCGCCGCATGTGGTGCAAGCATAGCCATTATCACTGCATCAGGCGCTGTTTCTTTGTATGCATTTGTTGGGGGAGTGTGCACCGTTATAGTAATTTTCTTCATTGCAAGAGCAATGCAATTCCACCCCACTGCAATTATTCTGGCTGGCATATCACTTGGGTTTGTGCTTTCATCGTCGGTGTTACTGATATTTGCATTTGCAAAACCCGACAGCATCCACAAAACATTGATGTGGCTGTCTGGCGACCTGTCCATGGCTCAATACCAGCATTTACCATTGTATGCTATAATCATAGTGATGCTCACAGTCATTGCACTTTTTTTTCACCGGCATCTGGATATTATTTCGTTTGGCACAAGCTTTGCAACAACACACGGCATCGGCACAGTGCATATAGCCATACTCTTCTGGATTGCATCCCTTGCAACTAGCATCACCGTGGCCGCAACTGGCATCATTGGATTTGTGGGGCTTATTGTGCCACATGCGGTTCGCAGCATAAAAGCAAACCACGCATTTCTTTTGCCTGTATCGGCAATTGCGGGCGGCACCACACTGGTGATAGCCGACACCATTGGCCGAAGCATCGTCATGCCCTACGAAATACCATCAGGGATTATCACCGGTTTCTTTGGCGGGATATTTTTCCTTATTCTGCTTTTAACACGTAAGGACAACCTATGACATTATTTGAATGCAAAAACATAACCGCTGGCTACAGAAAAATTCCTGTACTGGATATTCCCTATTGTACAATCAACACCGGTGATTTTATAGGTATCATTGGACCAAACGGTGCAGGCAAATCAACGCTGCTAAAACTTCTTGCACGGATACTTGCCCCCTTATCAGGAACTATCGCCTACAAACAAAATGATATTGCATCTATACCGTACGCCGTGTATGCCGCACAGGTTTCATCAGTCATTGACATTGAACGTGTACTTCCCTACACCGTTTTCTCGTTTGTTGCACTGGGAAGGTTCCCCCACGCTTCGGTGGCACGCTTGAATGCACGCGATTACGATGCCATAGAACAAGCCATGCACTATTGCAACATTGCGCATATACAACATAAAAAGCTTACAGAGCTTTCATCAGGCGAGCTGCAACGAGTTAACATTGCACGTGCGCTGGCACAGAGCACAGAGTGCATCTTGCTTGACGAGCCGGTATCGCACCTGGATATTCATCATGCGTATACCATCATGGATATTTTAAAAAAGCTCAATGAAAGCGGCAGCACCATCATTGCAATACTGCATGACATCAACATTGCATCTGAATACTGTAGCAGGATAATTGGCATTAAAAACGGCACCATCTTTTTTGATGGAAACCCGCAAGAGTGTATTACATACCAGAATATTGAAGCGCTGTTTGATTGCGTGTGTCTTGTGTACACAAATCCCATATCAGGGAGACCGTATGTGTATCCGGTACCTGAGCATGTGAAAAAGTAAGGATCATGGTGATTTATTATACACTTCAATGAGCTCAAATAAAAAAACTAAGGTGATTGACTAAAATAAACCACCTGTGATATCATACAGTCAAGGTGGGGTAAGAAGACATATTGAAATTATTGAAATTTCAAAAATCATTGCTGACAAGAATAAACAGTTCACTTTCTTCAAGAAAAAGGATTATTAAAGGAATTTTAAAGCTGTCCCTATTGTGATGGAGAACGTATAGGGAAAGTGAGACGACAAAGATTAAAATGTTATCGATGACGAAAGGAATGGGGAATACAAAAGGTGAGCATTCAACAAGATCCCGGTATTTGATATATTCGAGCGCAATGATAAGGTAAAAGTAGAAATTTCCTTTGTATACAAAGGAAATGTGATATAGGCATATTAAGCATAACTATGAAATATTTGACAAATTAATCGATTTGTTATCAAAATATTAAAAGGTGGCTTATAATAGATAATCACCTAATTTTATATACTTAATTGGGAAATTATATCACATATTTTTTTTATTTTTTAAAGCGCCTTTATAATAATCACAATATTTGATAATAAAGTTCAAAAATTTCATCTATGTTTAGGCCGGGCGGTATCAGGCCTACAACACTGTGCTCATAGCGTATACCGCTCCACGTATCCTACCAGGCGTGAAGTATGTGTTTCAATTGAATTCGACATCTCTGATAGTTTTTGCGACATGTGCGACATTTGCTGGATGGATTCGTTCACCACTCCGATTGCCCGAAGTAGTTCGGTGCTGGTAAGCTTCTGTTCGCTTGTGGCGGTTGCGACCTGATCTGCCATTTGTTTGATAGTTTCAATATTATTCATCACATCATCACTCGCAGTGTTTTGAGATTCAACCAGCTGTGCAATTTCATTGATGAGCATAGCCGCATTCTCAATTTTTTCTATCATTCCGCTAATGGCAATAGTAGTTTCCTTTACTAAATTCGCACCATTTTCTATGTCCTTCAAACTCTGGCCAATGAGCCGTTCTATTTCCTTTGTGCTCTGGGCCGTTGCATCCGCAAGCTTTGATATCTCATCCGCCACCACCGCAAAGCCCCTACCCTGTTCGCCCGCACGCGCCGCTTCAATTGCGGCGTTAAGCGAAAGCAGGTTTATCTGATCCGAAATATCATTGATAATTGAAATAATATCAACGATCTGCCGCGAGCTATCCGAAATCTGGGAAATGCTCTTTGTTGTTTTTGAAAGCATATCGCCAGTATTCCGTGCGTTTTCGGTCGTTGCAAACATCACTTTTCGGGTATTTAGAGAATTTTCACCCACTTTCTCTATTATTTCACGCAAATTTTTCATCGATTTTTCGGTCTGAGAAACCCGTTCGGCCTGCGTCTGGGCGGCATTCGCAACGCTTTCAATGCTCGATATAAGCTCTTCATGCGAAGACGTTGTTTGCTCAAATGTTGCTGCCTGGCTCTCGGAATCATTGCTCAACCGTTCGCTAAACTGGCTTAGTATCTTCGATTTTTCTGAAAGTTGTGAGGATGTTTCCTTTATATTTCGTACAATCCGGCGGATTGTTGCAATCATGTTATTGATGGATTCAATGAGCTTGGTTACTTCATCGTGTACTGCAGTTGTATATACCACGCATTCGCGACAGGTATTCATTTTTTCATCCAGGCTCAAACCCCTTTCATGGCAAAGTGTATCCTCAATACGCCAGCACGCCATATTCCTTGAATCGTACGCCGGACAATCCGACTTTGTGCAATTCTTTGCCTCACGGCATCGGATATAATGTGGTTGCGGAATTCTTCTAGTAAGATTTCCCCGGGTAACTGCATCCGTTATCTCAACAATCTGGCCAAGCGGAACTAGTAGCGATTTTTTTAGCAGCCTGTAAAAAAAGATAAAGACGCCAATGGCAAGGGTATTTAACAGCAGTATCCAGCCAACAAGATAAATCCGGTCACGAATGTATTGATTTTCAATCTGCTTGTGCATCAATTTATATGTATTGCTCAACCTGTTGATGATGCTCGTCAAAAGCATCAAGCGCGATTCACCATTTTTTTCAGTACGAGCAAAAGCCTTTTCGCTGATATTCAAATAGGCGTTCGTGAGCAGGCGTATCTCTTTTATTTCCGGTGAAAATTTTTTTGGCAGTGGAGGGAAAAATATTTCATCTCTTTCTATGGAGAGCACGCCTCCGCTTTCCATAATCTGCGGTATGGCTTTTAAGCGCTCTATTCTTGGAGCTATTTCCAGATTGATGTTTGCAACCTCAAAGGAAAAATCATTTTCACTTCTTTGCAATATGTACGCTTGAAGAGTCCTTCTGCTCAACGCTTCAACAAAGCGCGTTGCATAGAGCACCAGAGTCGCATTCATTCTGCTCGCATTTTGACGTTGATATAAAAACGCACATACCGAAGCGGCAACAAGCACACCGATGATTCCAAGTAGAAATACTATAAAAATCTTTCGTTTAATCGATCGTTTCATCGCCTCATACACTTATGCATTATAATTCAAACCGCCCATTGTTATATTTTGTTATCCATACATGGTCGAAAAAAGAATGATACGACGGAGATATGCGAAGGGGCACGTCCGTGCCGGGATCATAGTCGCTCATCCTTTCAAGATGATACATGAGCCGAGAGCGCGAAAGCTCTCTACCACACCGCTTCAAGCCCTCGACTAAAATCTTTGCATTGATATATCCTTCTAATGCCACATAGCTTTTCGATTGCCCGGGGAATGCCTTTGAAAACTCTTCAGAAAATTCCTTTGATGCGGCATTGTGCTCGTCGTCGGGAGGAGGTACCACCTGGGTCACATATACCGGTATTGTTTCCGGTACCCCAAGCTCTTTTAAATTGCGTGCAAAAGCTTCAGACCCCACAAAAGAAACCGTATAGTATTCTGCTCCTTTCAAACCGGCTTTTATTGCCATATCAACAAACGTAGCTAACGCAAGATTTGTCCCCACCATAATCACGCCATCGGGCTTTGCATCAACAATGGTGCGCACATTTTTATTATCAGGAAGCTTGCCTCGCTCGTAACTGGAAGATGCAATGATAGTAAGATTATGTCGCGCAAGCGCAAGCTCGGCACCATCTTCAACAGCATTTCCGAATGCATCGTTTTGTTTGAAAAGCGCGAAGCGCTTCTTTCCCTGCGATATCCAGCGGTCGATCATCACAATTACTTCATCATAATAGGACGCGCGCACATTGAATACGAACGGCTGAAAGGGTATGCGCAAAAACTCCGCTCCGGTGAAAAGTCCTACAATTGGAATTTTCGCTTCGTTTATTTTTTGAAGAACCACCTTTGCCGTTGGCGTTCCCACATAATCGAAGAGCATAAATACCTTATCGGTTTCAATAAGCTTCATGGTATTCTCAAAGGTAAGCTTTGGATCATAGGCATCATCATACACCACAAGGCGGATTTTTCGGCCGTGGATTCCACCCTCTTTGTTGATTTTATCAATATACAGTCGCGAACCTTTGATGAGTTCATTGCCAAGGAATTCAGCAGGCCCGGACAATGCAGCGGAAACTCCAATGGTAATGGAATCCGCCGATATGCCGATGGTATCATTTTCAAGCGGCGATATAGTTTCCGGCTGGCATGCCTGAAAAAAAAGAACAGATATACAAATAAATGTAATTATATTTTTCATAATCAACAATCATCGAAAATTACTGACTTTTCATTATATAACTTATGCGAATTATGTCAATTACTTTTTGACCCTCTTTCCTGATTGGCTGTGCAAGTATTACAAAAAAACAAGTTATAGGTAATATTGTGGTATCACATTTTGATGGAAAATATAAGGACATAATGTATAAGCGGTATACGGTTTGTGGGGGAGTTTTTAAAGAGCATAAGGGGACAATATTTTAACGTAAGAAGAAGAACACAACAGCAACCCTTATAGCTGCAATAACAGAGGGAATGGGTATACGAGCGGCAGCTTACGTATTTGGTGTGAATAAGAATACAGCATTACACTACATACAATAAGCGGGGAAGAATTGCAATCAGATAGAAAACCATTTTTTTTTGGAGAACTATTATCACGATGATAAAAAGATACTGCATACACCAACAAACAATGGAAGCCAGTATTACTGATCATCAATAGTCTATCGAGGAATTATTATGTTTTTTGGTTAATTAGTACATTACCCCATTCACCTCATATGAATTCCCCAAAAAAATTATTGACAACTGCATTACTTAAACGCTTGTATCATAATCACTGCATAGCACATGCTATGTGGCAGGAGGAAGCTGGGTGAAAATCCCGCGCTGACCCGCAACTGTGATTCCCGGTGTACCGGGATAAGCCAGATACTCCTTTAGCTGGAATTCCTCGAGGTTTGGGAACCAGTTAGCATCAAAGAAATTTGATTCTAACATCCCGCATGCCCTCGAGCATGCGTTTTCATTTCTTACCGGTTTCCCACCTCCTCATTCCAGTATATTACATCGCTAACTTTGAGGAGGTTTTCTATGTACAAAGTCACATTAATTCTTTTAAGCGTATTTTTGGCCATAACCCCTGCAGTCTTTGCCCAGACTGACGAAATCCCGCTTGAGGATGTGGTCATCAGTGCTTACAAAAGTGGTATTCCCCACGGGCAAAGTTCTTCTGTAAGTATTATCACCAGCAAAGACATAGAGCAAGGGGGCTACAGATTTGTAGCAGATGTGTTGCAAACAGTACCAGGACTCACGCTTGTGCAAAACAGCACGTTAGGTGGTACCGCAAGCGTGTTTATTCGTGGGGCAAAGACTGGTAACACAGTGGTACTCATTGACGGAGTAAAGGTGTTAGACCCATCAACTATCGAACGTACTTTTGACTTTGGCACCCTTACCACCGACTCCATTGAACGCATTGAAATCATTAAAGGGCCTCAGAGCGTATTGTACGGTTCAGACGCCACCGGCGGCATCATCAACATTGTAACAAAACGGGGTCAGAGCACCCCAAAAGCAACGTTATCACTGTACGGTGGCTCATACTACACCACACAACTTTCAGGCAATGTTTCAGCAGGCGATAGTACCTTCAATTACTCACTTACTGCAGGGCAGGTATCGGCTAAAGGGTATTCCCGCGCTGCAAAGCCTTCCACAGCCACAACCCCGTTTGATAACGATGGTTTTTATCAGCGTTATGCAATGGGCAAGTTTGGAATAACTCCATTACAAAGGTTGACCATTGATGCAGGATTTTCCGTAAAAGAAACTGACCTTGCCCTTGATGATTATGCGTTAACAGATGATGCCAACTCGTATGAAAACCGAAAAGAAGTTTCCGGTTACACACAGATTGAGCATACAATCGCTACATTCTGGAAGCAGAGTGTAAGCGCTCACCTGTCAAAGACCATTCGCACATACGATGACTTTGACGATGATGGCTCAGGATTTTCTGATTTTGGGGCAGATAATCAATACTCAGGAACTATCGCACATGCTGAATGGCTACATACACTAAGTGTGTATAATTTCAACACACTTACAGCCGGTATAAGTTATGAAAAAGAGTATTCTAAAGTAGAAGATTATGCAGCATCATCAAAACTGAAAAATGACAACAGCGTTATCGGCGTTTTTGTACAGGATCATGTCAATGCTGGCAATATTTTTTATCTTACCGCCGGGGTCAGAGCCGATAAAAACCAACTTTTTGGCTGGCAGAAAAGCTATACGGTGTCACCGGCTATTGTGATGCCCGTAGTAAAAACCAAACTTAAAGGGAATTGGGGTAAAGGGTACAAAACTCCAAGCTTATATCAGATTTATGGTGACGGTGGTAACTTTGTGGCACAAAACAAAGATTTACAACCGGAAGAAAATACTGGATACGATGCCGGCATAGAACAGCCGATTTTTAATGTGCTTACGTTAAGTGTAATGTATTTTTCAAATAACTATCGCAATATGATAGATTATGACTCAAGCAGCGGGCAGGGAAAATACATCAACATTGGCAGGGTAAGTACAAAAGGCTGGGAAAGCTCATTGTCAATAAATCCGTTTAAGGCTCTGACCCTTTCTGGAGGCTACACATATTGCAAGGCTATTGATGAAAGCACTAACACACAACTTTTACGCAGGCCCAAACATCAGGGGCATGGCTCGGTGAATGTCCATATTGATAAATTTGATATATCACTGATTGGTACGTATGTTGGCAAACGCCTGGATACTTATTATGACAGCTCAACGTTTACAAATGTCAAGCTGAGCTTGAAAGGATATTTCACAGCAGACGTTGCTGCACAGTATGCTCTGACCCCACAGTTGACACTGCATGCAAAGGCTGAAAATATCACCAACAAGAAATACCAGCAAGTGTACGGTTACAACACGCCACAACGAAGCATTTACATAGGGGCAAAAGCAACTCTGTAATTGTATATCGCAGGCGTATACCTATATGCGCCTGCGTTTTTTTATGCTCCAAATAAAGTCACACCTTTGGGGTTTGTGGTAAAAAAAAGGAATCAAAGCTTACCACTTTACACCCACCCTGCAATAGAATACCGCGTGCGGTACACTTCATCATACCACAAGAATCGCTTTACCCTTTGGGCAAAATCCTTACCCAGCTTGTTAAAATACTCATGATGGTCTATGGGTACGCCTACATCTGCTTCTTGCTCTAAATACGCACGTATGCTGCTGTAGTGATATTGAGTGGGGTCAGTGCATAACCCCTTTCGCACCGGATTATATGCTAAATACCACAATAACCACAACAAATAGTGAAACCCATCACGCGAAAACTGCACAATGCTATCCTTATAGCGCTCATTCCAGAATGGGCCAGTTCTACCGGTTATTTTGTTATACATTTCAGCAAACCGTGCCTTAATGTACTGCACTATTCGCGATATGGGTGCACCATCGTCTGTGGTGTGGAT
>CALEUQ010000061.1 GCA_937920495.1 uncultured bacterium
AAGAAGCAGATGTAGGCGTACCCATAGACCATCATGAGTATTTTATGCAGCTGGGTAAGGATTTTGCCCAAAGGGTAAAGCAATTCTTGTGGTATGATGAAGTGTACCGCAAGCGGTATTCTATTGCAGGGTGGGTGTAAAGTGGTAAGCTCTGAACCTAATTTTAAAAAATGATTCAAAATTTTAAAAAAAATATTGACAATAAACATGTATTGCGAAATACTACCAAAAAGGTCAAAAAGGTAGTAAATAATGGGATATTGAAAGATGCGATTATCAACACGAAGCAGATACGGCGTGCGAATGATGTTTGAGTTTGCACTTAAATTTAATCAAGGGCCAGTATTTTTGAAAGATGTGGCCACAATTCAGGGGATATCGTTCAAATATCTTAGCAAGCTGGTGATTCCATTGAAATCTGCCGGATTGCTGCAGTCAGTGCGCGGTGCTAATGGTGGATATATGCTGGCAAAACATCCATCAGAGATAACCATACGTATGATAGTAGAAAAACTGGAAGGCGATGTATCCCTTGTTGAATGTGCTGAAAACCCCGGTGTATGCAAGCGTAATATCGATTGCGTGGCACGAACCATCTGGAAAAAGGCTGATGAGGCAATAATGAAAGTGCTGGATGGCATTACGTTGCAGGATATGGTAGATGAATATAGACAATCGTCAGGAACATATGTAATATAAAAATTTTTAGTAAATAAAATAATAAATGGTGTAACTGAATTTTATTATAGGAGATTACTATGGCACCCTACAGTACCATCATACAATGCATTGGCAATACACCACTGGTTAAGATTAATACACTTGCACCTGATGGTGTGACCCTGTATGCAAAAGTAGAATCGCGCAATCCATTGTCAAGTGTAAAAGATCGCATTGGATATGCAATGATTGATGATGCCGAACGCAGAGGCTTGCTTAATCCTGATTCAATAATTGTAGAGCCAACAAGCGGCAATACGGGAATAGCACTGGCGTTTGTTGCAGCCGTAAAAAAATATAAGCTAATACTCACTATGCCGGATACCATGAGCATTGAGCGCCGCAAGCTGCTTTCCATGCTTGGAGCGGAAATAGTACTTACTGATGGTGCGCTTGGCATGCGTGGTGCAGTTGAAAAAGCTGAGGAGATAGTTGCCGCAACCAACAATGCGTTTATGCCACAGCAGTTTAACAATCCTGCAAATCCTGAAATACATCGCAAGACCACAGCAATTGAAATATGGAATGATACTGATGGAAACGTTGATATCTTTGTTGCTGGTGTTGGCACAGGTGGAACCATCACAGGTGTTGGAGAAGTCTTAAAAGCAAAAAAGCCTTCAGTAAAGATTGTTGCTGTAGAGCCTGCAAAATCGCCGGTACTTTCCGGTGGCAAACCCGGTGCGCATAAGATTCAGGGCATTGGAGCAGGATTTATACCAAAGGTTTTGAATCGTGATATTATTGATGAGATAGTAACTGTTGATGAAGCGGATGCCGGAGCTATGGCCAAACTACTGGCAAAACAGGAAGGGATACTTGCCGGTATTTCAGCTGGTGCTGCCATGTGGGCAGCATTACAGATTGCTACGCGTCCCGGGAGTAAAGGGAAAACAGTTGTTGTAGTGCTTCCGGATTCAGGGGAGCGCTACGTGAGCACCTGGTTATTTGACTAATCAATAGGAGGCTGTATGAAAAGTAACTATCGTTTAGAAACAATTGCCCTTCATGGGGGTCAGAGCATTGACTTAACAAAATCACGTGCAGTGCCAGTGTATCGTACAAGTTCGTATGTGTTTGATTCAGCAGAGCATGGAGCTGACCTTTTTGCGTTACGACAAAAGGGGTACATCTATACACGTATCATGAATCCAACACAGGAAGTGCTGGAAGAACGTGTGGCAATGCTTGAAGGCGGCAAAGCTGCTTTAGCACTTGCATCAGGGACATCAGCAATATTTTATGCAATCATCAATGTGTGTAAAGCAGGTGATGAGTTTGTGAGTGCCAGCAACCTATATGGTGGCACCTACACCATGTTTGATGCAATTTTACCGCAGTTTGGCATCACCTGTAAAATGGTGCCGTATGATGATTACAATGCGTATGAGCGCGCAATAACTGAAAAAACACGCGCCATCTTTATTGAATCAATTGGCAATCCCACTCTTACAGTGCCTGATTTTGATAGGATTGCAGCCATTGCACAGAAGCATCATCTGCCACTCATTGTGGATAATACCTTTGCAACGCCGTATCACTTCAAGCCTATTGCACATGGTGCACATATTGTGGTTCATTCGCTTACCAAATGGTTAGGTGGCCATGGCACTGCCATTGGTGGCATAGTAGTTGATGCGGGCAACTTTGACTGGACCCATAAAAAGTTTGCATTGTACAATGAGCCTGATGCAGGATATCATGGTATGCGGTTTGCGCATGATTTAGGTGATGCTAATTCATTAGCGTTTATACTTAGAATGCGGCTTGTTGCGCTGCGCAATTTAGGTGCAGCCATCTCGCCTGATAATGCATGGATATTTTTGCAGGGGCTTGAGACATTTCCTTTGCGGATGCAGCGTCACAGTGAAAATGCCCTGAAGGTGGCACAATTTTTACAAAGCCATAAAAACGTGGCATGGGTTCGGTATCCAGGACTACAGGGCGATAGTTCCTATGAAACGGCATCCCGCTACTTTACACACGGCTTTGGCGGTATGGTAGTCTTTGGCATCAAAGGTGGATATGAAAGCGCCGTGAAATTTATAAATTCAGTGAAACTCTTTTCACATCTGGCCAATGTGGGCGATGCCAAAAGTCTTGTGCTACATCCTGCAAGCACATCGCATTCGCAGCTGTCAGAAGAGCAACAGAAGCAAGCAGGCATAACGCCTGACCTGATACGATTGTCTGTAGGGATAGAACATATCGACGATATTATCGAAGCACTTAATGATGCGTTGTAATATTTGCCGAGAGCATTGTTGTACAGAATCTTTAGATATAGAGTTGAGTCTGTCCCGACGAACGTCGGGATAAAGGATGATTGTCGTTGGTGTCATTCCGAACATGATTCGGAATCTATTCTTACAATGAGATCCCGGCACCGAGCCTGTCCTGATGCCAATCGGGATCCAGGATAACACGCAATGAAAATCAGGCCTGCCCCGATGCAAGTTGGGGCAGGCCTAAAAAATTTATTTTATCCTTGTAATTTTCTTTAAGAGAGTAATCTTTTCATATATTCTCATAAGTGGGCACGTACAAAAATTAGAACATCAAATGTAAGTATTGTACTAATATAAAGAGTGCATCGCCGGCTTACATCGGGCGTGTGCTGCATCTAATATATAGTAACAAAAGGAGGAAAGTATATGTTGAAAAAGATTATTATTTTTATTGTGTTACTCTTCGTTGTGCTGGGTGCTGTGTATGGCTATGTGTATTATAAGGCAACAAAGGTTCCGGCCAATAATGCACAGGCTATGCATAACGCTACATTGCCAAATGATAAAAAGATTGTAGTGTTCTTTGGCGACAGTTTAACACATGCAACAGTGAGCTTTGATTATGTGAGTTTCCTTGCTCGCGATATGGATTTACAAAATTTTGTGTTTGTCAATGAAGGGATAAATTCACGGCTGGTGTATAATCTACTACAGGTGGTGGATGATGTTATTGCGCTAAAACCGCACCATGTGTTTGTATGGATTGGAACCAATGACCTTAAAGGCTCGCTTAACGATAAAGAGTACCAGCGTTATAACGATTTGTGGAAATTGCCACAAAAGCCAACAAAAGAGTGGTTTACAGAGAATTATAAAAAGCTGGTAAGTATCTTAAAAACGCAAACAAGTGCAAAGATAGTGTTAATTTCGCTGCCACCATTAGGAGAAAATATCGATAGCATTCCTTTTAAACTAAGTATTGAATATTCAGATATTATCAGAGATATTGCAAAAAAAGAAAAGTTGGATTATATACCCTTAAATGAAATCCTTACACGTGATTTGATACGACAGGGCAAGCGAGATGTTGCTCCGTACCAGACAGGGATATGGTTTATGTACAGTGCTATTATAGCGCATTATCTTTTTGGCAAGGATTGGGATGCAATTTCAGAAGAAAGAGGTTTAACGTATATGACCGATAACATCCATATCAACGGTAAAGCGGGAAGGATATTGGCTGCAGCAATAAAAGAAATACTTATCAAGGATAATAAATAAAATATTTTTTTAAATCAGGAAGGCACTATACACAGCCTTCCTGATTAAAGGTAACTATCGCCCTGAAATGTGAAAGTATTTACTATAGTTTACTTTTTGCCAATTGTTCCAATAAATCCAGATCAAGCTTTCCCATCATAATGTGGCTTTCTTTTATCATTCCCAGTATCCATGGATAATCGTGATGGATATCACTGGTGTAATAGCTAAAATACAGTGTGTTGCCGCGTAGTACGTACCCTGCATAGCTTGTATCCCCGGCACTGGGCACATCTGAAAGCCACACAAGTTTTTCTGGCGTTACCATCCACAGTGATGTGCGCTTTTTTGCTAAAATGCTGCCATATTTGTTGAGCAGTCCGGGTGTGTATGGATTTCGTCTGCCAATTGCATACACCTTACCTTTGTACGAAAATAATGCAGGACCATCAAGCCGCGTGCTGTAATCTTCAATACCGCTCCACTGTTTGTAGGGAGGTGTGGAAATTCTTATTCCGGTGGATGCACGGCTGTCGCCAAGCCAGTTATCTGAGTATTCCAAACGTTGTGTGCTAATCATTGTGCCATCGGGGAAAAATTCTATTGCGGTTTCATCGCATCGGTTTCCTTCGTAGATTACAGAGACAGGCTCCCAGTGAATGCCATCGGTTGATGTAAAAAGCATTGCCTTGCCATGCTCGTGCCAGTACGCTGGAACATACCATCGTTTCCCATCAAATGTTTTTGGTCGCCAGAATAACCATCCTTTGTGGGGTATCTCCTGAAGTGAGCTCCACTTGATGCCATCGCTGGACAATAGGTATGCAGTTGAGTATGGCTCGGCAGTGAACTCGATGCTTTTGAGTACAAAAAGAATAAGCGTTTTCCCTATCACTAAAAATTTTGGGTCGCGTATATCTTCACCGGGTATCTGAACAGTTGATAGTTTTTCCCATTGTGTGCAATCCTTAGAACGCCATATAATCAGTTTGCACTCAGGTGTGGCAAAGTGATAGGGTGAAGAGGCATGAACAAGGTAAAAGTAATTGTTACAATATGCCATATCGGTATTGGAATTGTGCATGCCGTCGCGAACTGCTTCCCATATTTCAAGCTTAAGCAAAGGGTCAACATAGGAAGTGTTTGGGCGAATATACCACAGCCCAACAATAAGGGTCAGAGCCAGGATGATAATAAGGATAATAAAACCAGTTATTTTTATTATTCTCATGTCTACTCCTTTAAAAATAGAAATTTAATATATTGCTACACAACGTGTGTGCAACTGTAGACAGGATAAGTTATGGTATATGCTTCTTTTAGACGCTATGGAAATAAAAGAGTGAGTACTAACTCTAAGCATAGTAATAGTATGCTGTCAATCATTATTTTTCTTTACAAGTAACCTGTCATCTATTAACATTACATCAGTTGAACATTTTATAGTTAAAATTTTAGTATAATTTTTATGAAAAAATTAATATAAGAGAGGTCATTATGAAGGATGTGGTGATAGCGTCAATTGTACGGACTCCCGTTGGTACATTTGGGGGTACTTTAAAAGATTTGACTGCTGTGGAATTGGGGGTTGTGGCAGTGAAGGAAGCCATAAAACGGGCAGGTATTACTCCAGAGCAGGTTGAAAATGTCATTTTAGGTAATGTACTGCAGGCTGCGCAAGGGATGAATCCAGCACGACAGGTATTAATATATTCGGATATTCCACAGGAAGTGCCTGCCATGACCATTAACAAGGTGTGTGGTTCGGGATTGCGGGCTATTAGTCTGGCCGCTCAGATTATCAAAGCCGGAGACGCTGATATAATCATAGCTGGCGGAATTGAAAGCATGAGCAATGCTCCATTTGCCCTTCAGAAAGCCCGCTGGGGATACCGTATGAATGATGGTGTGTTGATAGACATTATGATAAAAGATGGTTTATGGGATGTATTCAACCAGTGCCATATGGGCATAACCGCTGAAAATGTTGCCGAGCGCTGGAAGCTTACCCGTGAAGAACTTGATGAGTTTGCATTGGCAAGCCAGCAAAAAGCTGAAGCCGCAATAAAATCAGGAAGATTTAAAGATGAAATAGTTCCAGTTCCAATTAAGGATAAAAAAGGTGAAACATTATTTGATACCGATGAACACCCACGCTTTGGTACAACTATGGAAGCGCTGTCAAAATTAAAACCAGCATTTAAAAAAGATGGTGTTGTAACAGCTGGTAATTCGTCGGGGATTAACGATGGTGCTGCGGCTGCGGTGGTAATGTCTGCACAGAAGGCAAAAGAGTTAGGTATTACTCCACTATGCCGTATTGCTTCGTATGCGTCTGCGGGTGTTGAACCTGCAATCATGGGAACAGGCCCAATACCAGCCAGCCGTAAAGCGCTGGCAAAGGCAGGCTGGAAAGTAGAAGACCTTGATTTAATTGAAGCTAATGAAGCATTTGCAGCACAGGCTGTTGTTGTGAATAAAGAGATGGGCTGGGATGTATCAAAGGTGAACGTGAATGGTGGCGCGATAGCAATTGGTCATCCAATAGGAGCAAGTGGAGCACGAATTTTTACCACACTCATTCATGAGATGGTGAAGCGTAATGCAAAAAAGGGATTAGCTACACTATGTATTGGCGGCGGACAGGGAGTGGCAGTGACAGTTGAGCGATAGTAACTGGTGAAAATTCTCAATTAAAATTACAAAGGGAGCGTTAACGCTCCCTTTGTTAAAGGAATAATGGAAATGTAACTATCGCTGCTGAATACGGCTATAATTACATTGGTCCATATTGTGTCATGGTTTTCGCTTCGGAATAAACAATAAATACAATAAATAAATGTATAATTAATATAAAAAAAAGATGATAAAATCAAGCAAAAAGAATCCTTAATGTGCCATTTATTCTTTTATACAAATTTATATATAAAATAGGGGCGCTATATACATACAAAGACGGCAGTTATTGGCACTTCATTATTTATATTTGAAAAAACAATTGTAAGAAATAATGTGTGATAGATAACAATGAAATAAATTGTTTTTAGAAAAAAACATCTTTTACTTAGGACATTTGCCTATTGACTAAAAAAGGGAATAATGTATAATAAAATACAAAATATAAAGAAACCGGAATGAATATATGGCAATTGTACCAGAGCTTATACGGGTCTTTATAGTAGAGGACGAAAACCTTGTGCGGGATACACTTGCTCAAAGCCTTGAACTTGTGAACAATATTAATGTAGTTGGTTCATCGGATAATATATCATCATCGCTTGAAGATATTAAGATGGCTAAACCCGATGTCATTATTGTAGATGTGCGGCTTAAAGATGAAAACGGTATTGAAGCAAGCAAAACGTTAGTAAAAGTAATGCCTTCTGTAAAAATAATTATTCTTTCAGGATATTTTAATGAAACACTTGCTGCAAATGCTCTGGCAGCAGGGGCTTGTGCTTTTTTATCAAAATCTATTGCCATATCACATTTAGTAGCTGCTATATTCCATGTTATGGTTCACAACAGTTTTTATGCGCCGCAGTTTCCCGATGAAGTGCTGGAAGATATAATGGTGAAAAACAGAACATCTAAAAGGATGTGCGCACTATCAAAGCGTGAAAAGGAAGTGTTGCAGCTCATTGCAAAGGAATATTCAACAAAAGAAATAGCCCGCATGTTACATATAAGCGAAAAAACTGTCCGTAACCATAAATCAAATATCATGACAAAATTGGGCATCACCAGTCATGTGGGCCTTATCAAATATGCGTACTACATGGCAATGATTTGACATTGTACTGCCTTAAAAATTTTTAATCAGTTACTATCGCCCATATAATAAATGGACTTACAATGACAATTGTTGTGAGGCAACAGGATACGTATCCACTATACAATACGCTACAACATTCCCTTTTACCTGGCCTTCATCAAATTCAATGGTGATGTGCTGTACCGTACCATCTGTATCATACACTTTGGTACGCTTGGTGTAATACAGCGGCAGAGGCTTTCCTGTTTTTGCATCGGCAACCATAATGCTGTACACATGTTGATTTTTCTTTAACAAAGTATTTTTAAGCGTGGCTTTTATAAATGTTGTACCTGCTTTAAAGATCACTATACCCACACCTTGTGGTGGTGTTGCACTACCGCTGCCGTGAAGATTCATGTTGAGGCCACCAAACACAGCCATATGCCCGGTATCAAATTCGGTCATTCCCATAAGCTTCAAGAATTTTCCGTAAAATTCAATTTCATCACCCAGTGCAATGGCAAAAAGGGCAGGGGATTTTGCGATAGTACCTGTAACAGGGACGGCTGTGGTGGAAAGGCGATACATGCCAAACGGCATATCCCATGAACCAATAAAATTAATCTTGAATCCGTCGTAATTATACAGAGTAACACACGTTCCATCACTCTGCAGGTATAAGGGGTATCGCGCTTCAAGTGTTGGGTCTATCACTGTTTTGCCGCTGGAAAGTTTCCCGCCAACAACCCACACCACCATCCCACTATCGCATGTGCTTACTACTCCGCCCAGGTAGTGGAGTGAATCAAAACCAATCTGATTCCACGAAGGAAGCATTGTGGGATTGGGTGCAGCTAAGCGTTTAAATTCAAATACGGTTTGTGTATCACCAGTGAACTGTGGGTGTTTGTACGGCAATGTCCCTTTGTAAGGAACTATCGCAAATGAATATGAAACATTAAAGCTGCCGGATTTTCTACCACCAAAAAATTTAAGCCCAAACCTGTGCATGTCGGTTATGTAATTGCCTTTTATGGTGATGGTAACAGTGCCACCATCCTGACCAACCCACGTTTCCTGCGGGGTTATGACAAGGAACTGTTTGTTGGCAGAAACAAAGGTGCGATGTTTGGGATTGCCAGATATTATAACAGCAAGCAAATCCCTGTCAATGGCTGATTTTACTGTATCACCGTGTTCTCGCACAAAAAGCGTAAATGCCAGCGGTTGGTTTGCATCAATATGTGCAGGGGGCTGTGTCAAAAGTTTACCAAATTTATCGGTATATACTAAAAAGACTCCATCGTGGGGAAGGATCTCTCCTTTTGCAACATAGCATTTTGCATCGTGTACGGCATTATGTAATGGATAATCATACGGTATAAAGAACACACCGCCATTTTCACCGCCTATGTACACACCGTGTGGACCTAATGCAGGGGAGCTGTTTAAATCATTGCGGTCATCATCTATACACAGGTATGACCACCGTAATGTGCCGTCAGGATTAAGTGCATATAGCCTGCCTTCACCGGAACCAACGTAGATGATGTCGTTGCCATCAATTGCTGCCGAAGAGCGTATGGGCTCAAGTGTGTCAAACGCCCACACTATCTGTCCGTTTTCCGGGTTCAGTGCATAGATGGTGCCGTCAGCGCAGGGCTGAATGATAAGCCCGGTTGAAGTTTGCGATGGGCTTGCATAGATGTGATCACGCAGCCCCTGTTTCCATAATTGTGTGCCACTGTCCTGTGCATATGCGCGCACGTAGCCGTCATATCCGCCAACGATTACCATACCCGTGTGGCTGCTGTTTGTAAGTAGTGGGGAGGCAGCGTTTGAGCCAAACCCGCCGTTTGTCCATTCACACTTTTGTGTGCGATAGTTATAGCAATACACATTCTTTAATGCCATAAACTGTGTGCCAAAAAACATCCTGCCCGTTTTAGTGTTTACAGCAGGAAGTGACCATATCATTTCATTAGCGGGATACTGTGTGATACGTGTTCCTCGTGTGCGATCAATCTGATACACAAGATAGTTATCGTTAGGTGCTATGAGGCTGCCATCAGGCAGCATACCTATATTGCCTTCAAACCAATTGACGTTGTATGTTTTTATCTTAAACTGCTGCCACACTTCCTGAACACTGTGCGCTTTGCTTTTCCATACAATGGTGCCAGTTTCTCTATTGATGCAATACACATAACTATCGCCACTACCAACATACACAAGCCCCTTATCATCAAGGAGTGCTGATGAATCAATGATTTCACCTGTTTGTATTTTCCATTTAAGGGAACCATCCTGCCGTATAGCGTAAAAGTAATGGTCAGCTGAACCAATGTACACAGTTCCTTCAGCATCAACAACCGGTGAGCTAAAAATGCCTTTTCCTGTTTTAAATGTCCACGGTTTTAATTTGCTGTTGTATACAGGTTTTACTGTGCTTCTTCCGTTCTGCAGACTGTTAGCCCTAAATTTTGGCCAGGGACTTTCTGGGTCAAGTGGTATGTCGTAGCTATACATGCCTTCTTTTTGTGGCGATAGTAAATCGGGATAGGCTTCATGGCTGCCAGAATGATATATTGCAAAAAAGAAATATAACAGTGCACCGATTATAATGAAGTACAGGATATGGCGTTTTTTGAATGTGTACGATAGTTTCATGTTTATCTCCTTCAAGGATGGATCTCCTTAATTATTGCAACGTTATCCAAAAAGTTGGTAGTTGAGCCAATTCTTAAAGAATTTGATTATACATTAGGCGAATTGTGATACCATTTATTAGTATGTGCTGTGAAATGTGTACCACGACAACTTTTTGAGATGCCTCCACATATGCATAAATATGATTTGACGATAAAAATAAATAAATATATATTTAGTTATTTTGTCAACTATTATCCTTAAAAATAGTATTGATTTTTTACTTAGTGTATTGGTTGAGTGGACAGGATGGGTAATGGCATAAAATAAATGAAGTACACTTCGTGTCATAAAGAAAGTAAAACAAAGGAACTTCTAATGATTGATTTTTCAAGGATATTTCATTATTTACGATACATGCAGCGTAACACTAATTTCCTGTATTACACTTTATTGATGAAAATGTTATAGATGTGCTCATAAAGTTTATGGTAGTTAGTCACTAATAACTACTTGAAAATATTTTGTTAATAAAGAGGTGCACATCCCCGCTACCGAAGGCGGTGGGGATGTACATGATTAAACCGGATTTAAAATGAAAATTCATATATGTTATGTTGTGTATAAAACATGAACAAACAGCGTGCACGAACAGGAAGTGAAAAAGAATATCGTAAGGAGCAACTTAAAAAAGCTGCACTGCAGTTGTTTGCAAAAAACGGATTTAAAAGTACCACTGTGGCAATGATAACAAAAAAGTCACTTTTAAGCCCGGCGGCATTTTATCTGTATTTTACAAATAAGATTGCCATTTACCGTCAGTTAAATAAAGATGGGATAGATATTTTAGAAAAGCTGATACGGGAAGCTCTGCAAAACTCTAAAGACAGTTCCATTGACAAACTCCATGCCATTGCGCATGCATACGTGAATTTTTTTAAGAAATATCAGCAATATTTTTATATAACCGAAATACTGCATTTGGGCAATACAGAATTTTTTTATGATACAGCAATGGTGCGAGAATTAGAGGACAGGACATTACAAATCCTTGGGATAGTGGCCAGTATCATCGAAGAAGGAATACACGCAAATGAATTTAAAAGAATTGATCCAATGAAAACTGCGGTGACACTGTGGGGTATGATAGATGGCGTACTCATTTTAGAGGTAAAGAAGAGCACCGGGTTTACGGGGTTTAGTGTGGATGAACTTATAGAACAGATGATGGAAATAGTCTTACATGGGATTATGGAAGAATAATTGAAATTTTGAGGAATAAAAATGATACATACAGGCACGATATTTGTTTTGATTGGATTATTATTTTCATTATTATGCTGTGATACCGATCCCAATGATGAAAGCTGTGCCAGACTATGTGCTGACAGATACGGAGAATGTGAGCGTGATTGTAAAACAAAGTATACTGTTGGTAGTTTTGAATATCAAAAATGTAAAAGCAATTGTGAAGAAGAGTATAACACGTGTGTATTTGATTGCTATTAAATTATGATGTTAATTGCTGGGGGAAAGCTTAATAATACGAGGGGCATTCTTAAGTTTTGGGAAAATTGGATGGGTGATAAAAATAGTAGAAATAACGAGAAGTTGCAAGAAAATACATATACACAAAAAAATTATTGCAAAATAATATACATAGAATACAAAAGCAAAAATTTTCATTTTTTTAACAAAAATTATACACACTATCAACAAAATCTTTAAGGAGGATTTTTTTATGAAGCTTTCAAAACTTTTAGTTGCGATTGCGCTGGTTGTTGGATTAGCAGCACCTTCATTTGCTGCAGATGGCATTGCAAAATTTACATTTGGTGATGACCAGTATCTTGAATTGCATTACCTGTTGCAGGTACAGGGGTATTCTATGTACAAAGATGGCGGCGCTCAAGATGATTATTGGGCAAAAGATTTTAAAATCCGCCGTTCGCGTGTTATTGTAAAGGGGCAGGCTGCACAGGGTGTTGAGTTTTTCATGGAAACAGATGCACCAAACCAGGAAGGTAATGCTGCAACCAATTTATTAACGCAGGATGCATACATTGATTTCACTATAGCAAAGGAATTTAAAATAGCATTTGGCCATATACTGCTACCCTTTATGCATTATGACAGACAGTCAGCTGCAACACTGTTGTGTGCTGATTACAGCACAGCGGTGATCCCACTGGGTGGCAATGCATGGCGCGATAGCGGTATTGAATTCAGGGGATTGCTTGCAAATGGTTTGATTGATTACCGCATTGGAGTATTTGATGGACAGGATAGAAATACAGCGGGAACTATCAACAAAAATGACATGCCACGGTACACTGGGCGTATTCAATTTAACCTGAAGGATGCCGAAGAAGGCTTTTTCTATAGCGGCAATTACCTGGGCAAAAAGAGCATTATAAGCTTTGGCGCAGGTCTTGATTATCAGCAGGATGTGTATTTAGTTGGCACAAAAGCAAAAGACTATACCGCATGGACAGTTGATGCATATTTTGACCATCCCGTTGCTGCAAACAATGTATTGACACTACAGGCTGGGTATGTAAATGTAAAGAACAGCCCATTTATGGCAGGAACACCAGAAAAAGCTACCATGTACTTTGCAGAAGGCGGTTTCCTTATCAACGGGACATGGCAGCCAGTTGCACGTTATTACTATAAAGAAATTGAAGTTTCTGGTGGAAAGGATAAGATTTCTGAAATTGCCGGTGGTTTAAACTACTACATTAAAGGACACAATGCTAATATTAAGGTTGAATATGCACAGCAGTTAAAAGACGAAAGTGATAATTTCAAGAACAAACAGGTGACAGTACAGTGCCAGATTTTAATCTAATTATATACTCAACTACAGGAAAAAAGGCTGTGCAACGCACAGCCTTTTTTATATAATGACTTAACACGATTACTGGTCAAGCTCTGGAATGCTACCAACTTTTGTTGAAGCAGGCTGGATGCCATGGTGTGTTATTCTGCATCCCGATTGTGGTGATGGCAGGCTTGATGTGGGGTATACTAATGCCACGATGAATTAGATTACGGATAAGGTGTGTAATCATGGTATGCAATATTTTTTTTGGGTGAAGCTAATTTATGTGTTCCTGTAAACGAATGCATATATACAGAATAATGTTTATATTGGTAACTATCGCACTGGTGAGTATGCTGGTAGTGCAACACACAGTTGTGTTTGCAAAGCGTAGTGACAGCACACTTATTGTATCACAAAATAAAACCCTTTCCACTTCAATAGATCACATAGGCATGACGGATTTGCTGGCAACTATCAATACGCTGTATCTTAATGGATATTATAATTTAATTGGTAAATATATTGAAGAATATAAAAAAAAGCAATATCCCCTGACAAAAGAAATATTATATTTTACTGCAATATCGTCTATTAATGCAAAAAAATATGATGATGCGCTCAATACACTGTATATTGCAGTAACGTTAGAACCGAGGTATTCGCGCGCACTGAATGCTATTGGTTACGTGTATGCCATGCGCAGGCAATGGCAGCAGTCACTATCGCACCTATTGCTTGCACATAGAGCTAATACCTACAATGCGTTTATTAGCTACAACATAGCGCTGGTACATTACACCAATATTAATTATGCGCATGCTGCGGCGTGGGCTTGCAAAGCTATAGATGATAAGCCTAACTTTGCACGTGCATGTGATGTGTATGCGTGCAGCATGTTTAAGCAGCAAAAATATGAAGAAGCTGTAGAATACTGGAACAGGGCGCTGCAATTGGGTTTAGATGAAGATCGAGTGTACTTTAACAGGGCGTGTGCATATATGGCACTACAAAATTTTAATGCCTGCAGTGCCGATTGTGCCACGGTGATAAAGAAAAACAATAAACATTTTGAAGCATTAATGTTAATGGCATACGCATATTTTTTGAAAGGCGATTATGATGCATCGCTGCGTGCATGTAACAGTGGATTAAAAATAAAGAGTAATGATATTTTTGCGAAGGTACTGGGGGCATTGAATGTTGCTAAAAAGAATGCTCAGGCAGGAAAAGATATGCTGGTGGCTGCACTTGGACCGGTAGAAAATGTGGAAGATGTGGGTGTACGACTGCTACAGTATTTTCAGTATACTATTGTTGATCCGCCTGCTGAATTTTTGTTATATTAATAATCACCGCTTTTGTATCTGTTCATAATAGATTATGCGCAACGTTTCAAAGAACTGCAGATATTCCTTTTTGCGATAGTCAGGATATGTCCATTCCCAGGGCTGGTAGTGTTTTGCAACATAGCGATATTCATTTTCCAGGTACACCCCTTTCCCTACATAGACGCGGTGAAAATAATCCTTGCATGATGCTAAAAACACATTGGATAACGTAAGGTAGCCCGGGTCAATGTTAATGGTACGGATGCCATTGTGTAAAAATTTTTGTTCCACCTTATTGGTGAATAATTTTATCTTTGCAATATCTTCCCTGTTGATGAGCTTTACAAAGCTTACGAATACCTTATATAAATTTTTACCCATGCTACTGTAATAGTCAGTGTGCGAAAATGGTATGGGATCGGACTGTAGATCGATGATGCCGTATTTCTTTTCTAAAATATTAATTGCATGAAACAATACATCATCACGAGCTGTCAGTAGCCCTATAAAAAGCTTGGCTTTAGGTGGTATGGTTGGCTGTGCCATTGTTGCTCTCTAATTGTAAAAGAAATGTGCGCATATCCTGAGGCAGTGGCGCTTTTATTGCAATCATCTTTTGTAAAAATGGATGGTATAAACGGTACATGCGTGCATGCAGAGCACAGCGTGGAAATAAGCGCGCAATGGTACCTTTATTTTTTATGTATTCAATGAAATTGTCATCGCTCTTACAGTATAATGTATCGCCTGCAATTGGATGACCTATATGTTCACAGTGAACACGTATCTGGTGGGTTCGCCCGGTTTGTGGCATTGCTTTGACTAGCGTGTAGCCATTGTAGCGCTTCACTACAGCAAAATGAGTGAGTGCGTGCCACTGTGCGTCATTATACGCAGCGCGCTTCTTTCGGATGCGGGAGTCTGGTGATATTCCTATTGGTGTATCAACTGTAAGTGTGTCAAAGGAACAATTACCGATAACTATCGCATAATATGTTTTGGCGATAGTTTCCGGGTATTGCAAAAATGCTGAGGCAATACGGCCGCTTTTGGCAAGCACCACTACACCTGATGTTTCGCGGTCAAGACGATTGAGCGGCATGCACTGTATGCCGATGTGCTGCCACAGCAGCATGGTGAGTGTGTTGTGGAAATATTTGCCAGCAGGGTGGGTGGGCAGATTGCCGCTTTTATTGACAGCGATGATGTGGTCGTCTTCATAGAGTATGGTGTATGTGGGGTCAACACAGGGTTCTTCTACAGGCTGGCGCTTATATTCAATTACGTACTGCTGGTATACTATATAATGGGGGATAGTTATCGGTATATTATTTACGTAAATCTTCCCGCTTTTGATCTCTTTTTGCCATCGTGAGCGGGAAAGGTAGGTAAAACGCCCTGCAAGGTATACATCAAGGCGCATTGGCTTGGATCCATCAGGCACAATGGAGATAAGTTTTTGTGTTGTGGTTGATATAACGCGCTCTTTTTCCATGTCGTATTGATGTCAGTACATATCAGTATTGTTATTTAATATACTTCAATATTATTTTTCAACAAGTCAAATATGTAAGTAGAATTAGTGTGTGTTGTATGTGAAAAAACTTACGTTAGGCCGTTTCATATATGGCTTTTTTCCATATATCGGGGTGTGGCCCCCAATAAAATTGGCAACAAGGTATACCATCTTCTAAATAAAATTGGAAGGAGTAGCCACTAATACGATAGTTATCGGTATTATCTACTTTTTCTAAAGCAGCAATGAAGTCATATAAATAATTGTCAATGCAGAAGGCTATCATCTTTGCTAACGATACCTTATATACCTTCCGCACATCCATAATAAACTCATACTCGTGTTCAATCAACATAATATGCACCCTTTTCCATTTGCCTGAATATCTGGGTCTATACGATAACCTGCAATATGGTTTTGTATTGATACTCTTATACGACAGGACGTAGTTAATCAAACTGATTATAAAGGAACTCAAAGATAGTTCATATCTTTGTGCATAAAATTTTATTTTGGATAAATGATCATACGAAATACAAGTAGTAGTCTCAAGATTCATGGCATATCCTCGCTAAAAAATAGTATATTTTGTTAATAAAAAGGAGTACACCCCCTCCGCCGAAGGCGGCGGGGGTGTACAATATGTTTATTATGTTTACAAATTTTATTTAAGGAATAAATCGTGGTATAATATTAATTTTTTTATTTGAAAATTTCAACTTTTTTTTGAACACCAGGGTGTTTGTGATAATTTAATAAAAGATTTTATTATTATTTTTTTTATTATTTTTTTAAAATTTTTTTTAATTTCTATTGACAAAGTTTGACTATCTTTTTATAAGTCCATTTACACGGTAAGTAAATTCTTCCCGGTGGTTATAGAGAGGGGGAAACACCTGTTCCCATTCCGAACACAGAAGTTAAGCCCCTCATCGCCGATGATACTGCACTGGTAACGGTGTGGGAAAGTAGGTCGCTGCCGGGATTGGTATTATAATATACTAAATGCCACTCCGCAATGAGTGGCATTATTATTTTAATAATGTATCTGTTTTCTATTTTGTTGTAAGCTTAGTATAAAACCATGCAATGATAGCATCAGAACGATGATAAAGTGAATCTTTGACCTTTTGCAGAGGAAGAGCCTTATCTCCTATTATATCAATAGAATATACACAGTAAAGTGCAATGTCCTCCCCCTTATCAAGAATAAACATAAAGAATTTAAATTTACGCTTATCAACAACAGGTATCATTGAATATTTAATTGTACTTACATTTTCTGTCTTTAATAAAATGAAATCAGGTTTCTGATATATAGTATAACGGTATGGAACCTCACCAAATGTTTTATCCTTTTGCAGTATATAAAAGGTATATGTTTGCTGCAAATTTTTTACAACAGGGTCATTGGCTTGTTTCAAAGAAGGGTACTGTATTATATACGATTTTTCAAAAAGAGTACGTAGTTTTTTTCTTGTATGCGAATAATACTGAATACCCTGCATTGAGTTTACCGAATGCAAAACATTTATAATATACAATCTATCACCATCAGTAATTGGATTTTTCATTCCTTCAGGTTTTTTAAATGTATAACATGCTTCCAGTGTTATATTGTTTTTTGTTATGGGTACATTTTTAATAATAAATGCTTTTATTGTTTGAGTTGGTGAAAGGCTAAGTTCTCTGGTTGTTGTAATAAAATGTTTCTGGGATTTTATTGTGTCCGGTAGAATTGAATATGCCGTTGAAATTGTTTGTGTTCCCAAAAGAAGTATAATAGAAGCAAATAATTTCTTTGTCATACATGTGTGCCGTTTATTGTCATTCCGTCTTTAAAATATTGTATCATAAAGCTGTGCAGATACTATATAAGCATAACGAAATATCAAATATATTTTTAAAGAAATAAAAAAAAAGAATTTTAAAATTTTAGGACTTATAGTGGAGTGCACAATGATATTGTGTGTTAAATCCTTTATAGGTATTACTATTCTATGAAAAATCATACCTCGTTCTTTATTATTACTTTTTTATGGTCATGGGGAGCGTGGTCCGTTCCTATTGTATCAGGATGGCCCGTTACCCATCCGGCAGCCATGTTGTTGTATATTGTAGGCGGCATAGCACCATCATCAACAGGGATTATTTTAGCTAAGTTAAAAGGCGATAGTTACTGGAGAAGTTTTTTAAAGCGTTCAATTGATATACGACTCATAACCAAAAAATTTTTCATTTTTATATTTACTATCATTCCGGCAACAACAATTACAGGATTATTATTGTATGTTGTTTTCACCGGTGAATGGCCCGGGTTAGATTCTTTTATTAAATACATAAATAACCCATCACATATTGTATTATTAGCTGTATTTATGTTATTCTTTGGTCCAATTCCCGAGGAGCTGGGATGGCGAGGTTATGCGCTGGATCATCTGGAAAAAGAGTATTCTCATTTCAACGCAAGTATATTACTTGGCTTTTTCTGGATGATGTGGCATTTGCCTTTATTTTTGATTAAAGGGACTTATCAATATAATCTGTTTCTAACTTCCCCATATCTTATGTTTGATTTCATGATCCAGTTTTATCCTTTAAGTATTATGATGGATTGGGTTTATCATAACACAAATAGAAGTATTGCCTCAGGTGTGTTATTTCATTTCTGTATAAATTTCTTTGGAGAATTCTTAGATATTCCTGATGCAACAAAATATTACAGAACGTTGGTGCAGATAATAATTGCTGCAATAATTTTATATTCATGGTGGAAAAAGGAGAGATATAATGGTACAAATAAAAAAGCAGGCGAGCAGTCGCCTGCTTTGAAATAATTACATAATTGAAAATTATCGCTCGTAAGCTCCGCCTTCAACTTCTTTCTTTAAACCTTTTTTCTCAACCTGATAGACGATTTCACAGTTGTCGTCATCATCATAGGTTTCTTTTACAATGGTTCCACCTTTTACAAGACCGCCAAATTCTTTTGCAACTGCAACGCCTGTAGATGCATAATCAGCAGCACCTGCAGCACCTTCCAGACGGGCACCAACAAATTTTTCAATTATTCGCTTCTCAGCCATAATGACAGCCGCTTCTTTTGCTGTTCCGCGTCTCTGGATTTTATTTTTCAATCCTGGCTTTGGAGCTCCGGTAGCAGTTACTCTGAAAATATCAGGTGTTACCCATCCTTCAGATATGAATGTTTCACCTTTTACCTGACCACCCATCTTCTGTGATCCGCATGCTGTAAAGCTAATTGCTACAACAGCAATTAATGCAACTAATAAAAGCTTTTTCATAAACGGCTCCTCCTTCTCTATAGGGTTTTAACCCTTTGTTATATTAATTATAATATACTAAAAAAGTACAGGTAAATACCATGCACTTGAGCAAATAATAATAAAAATAAAAATAAACGTCAACTCAAAAAAATAAATTTTTAAGTATTTATTCCCTGTCTCCATTAGTATATTATGCATTACATTGTTAATAATACAAATATTTTGACTAATAGTGCAAAAAATTTTTATGCATTTTCCCTGTCCAAAGATGCTAACATGAAAAGTATAATGGCACTTATAATGATAACATTGAACATAAACCATAGAAATGAAAGCTCTTTTTCAGTAACCCATGTGTACGTCAGTGAAGACAGAGTGCCGATTGAAAAGAAAAAAAGGATAATCTCATAGTATTCAGAAATTGCTGAAGCCAATGTATCAATAAAAGAATCAGATACAGTTACTTTCATTGGTTCATACGACCGTCGTATCTGTGGCAGGATGATGAATAGAATTATGCAAAATACAGATGATTGAAAAAACCAGTTGGTTGATAGTAAAGGGATTAATATGCCAATGACCAGGGAAACAAGCGCATATACCGGGTATAATCTGAATTTCGATAATAATGGTATCCAGTGATCTGGAATAAGGAAAACAACCTGTTGTAATTCCTGTTTGGTATATTCATCCTTTGCATTGAAAAGTTTATAATATTCATACACAATCACAATGAGGGCGGTATAAAAGATGCATAGTAAAATGATAGATAGTAACCCCATAGCGTTCCTCCCCTATAATTGGTTCTATTATTACTGCCAGGCCACATTCTGCTTTCCATGGCTGCAGTAATATTTTGTTTGATTCTACCAAATGAAAGCTATTTCAATATCAGTTCTAAATTTTAGAATGACTAACTATATACATAATCTGTAATTTTATGCAAGTATTTTATTTGCACAGAACAATACATGGCAATCATGCGCTAAGTAGTAACTATCGCACAATATATACTTTTCTTCCTTTTACTTTTAGTTTATCCTGACAGAAAAGCTTTACTGATTCAATCAGTATCTGATGTTCTTCTTTGAGTATGCGGGCTGAAAGTGTGTCTTCAGTATCATCGTCGTACACGGGCACAGCACGCTGCATAATGATAGGGCCTGAATCAGTGCCCTCGTCAATGAAATGTGTAGTGCATCCTGAAATTTTTACACCATACTCAAGTGCTTGCTTCTGTGCGTGAGTGCCCGGAAATGACGGAAGAAGTGCGGGATGTATATTGATAATCCTGTTTTTAAATTGGTTTACAAAATAGGGCGTTAACAGGCGCATGTAACCTGCTGTTACTACAAGGTCGGTATGATATTTTTTTAAAAGCTCTATCATGGCCTTTTCGTGTTCCTGACGGCTGGAATAATCTTTTGGATTAACAAAAAAAGCTGGTATGAGAAGCTCGTGCGCTATGTCCAGGGCTTTTACACCTGGCTTGTCAGAGATGACAATACCTATTGTTGCAGGAATGTGGCCTTTAATGATAGCCTGCGCAACTGCATGGAAATTTGATCCGCGTCCTGAAACCAAAAATGATACCGTTTTTTTCATGTGGGACCTCATTAACGTTATAAGCATTTGATATGGTACACAGCTACTGCAATGTAGTTTAATTGTATTATTAGATGCGCATCCTTGATAATGTTGAGTCATCAATTGGATTATGTGCAACTATTGTTATACTGTGGTTTCCCTTTACAAATATTGCAACACTATTTTCGCCCGGCAATGGCTTGCCGTATCGTGCCAGTATCTGACCAAGTACAGGATAGTCGCGTGGCGTAATAATTCCTTTCCCGTAGATGACAGGCCCTTTAAATGCAGGTTCCAGAAAAAAATCTGCTGACTGTTTGTAGCGTTCAAGTATGCTGCATTCTTTCTGATTTCGCGCAACAATAATTTTTACAGTATCATGCAAGCGATAGTGCCTGCCCACGTTGGCTAAAAAAAGGTCCAGTGAGCTAAATGGCGGGTGTGCAATAAGGTCTTTGACACGCGAGGCAATCTGTGGTGTGGTTAAAAAACATCCCCCTGCCGGTGATTGAAATTGTGTTATACCAAATTTTTTAGCAAGTTCAAATTGTGCCTCACGTGAACGCCCTGAGATAGCATACAGCTTTTCACGGTCAACTATCCCTTCCATTTCGGGGATAGTAGGCGATAAAAGTTTTGCTGATAATGGCCTGAGTATCAGTCCTTCAAGCCCACTTTCTTTTTCCATGTGTATGAGCATTGATTTATACTGCGACATAGGACGCTGCCCAACAACCTCGCCTGTTATGACAAAAGAAGCGTTGAGCGTGTGCATGTATTCTTTTGCTTTCTGCAAAAAGAAGATCTTGCAATCGATGCAGGGATTGGCATTTTTGCCATATCCGTGTGTGGGGTGTGCCACAATCTGTGTATATTCATCATCGCAGCGATA
This sequence comes from uncultured bacterium, assembly GCA_937920495.1. Lineage (GTDB taxonomy): Bacteria > Spirochaetota > UBA4802 > UBA4802 > UB4802 > UBA4802. The sequence goes on from CALEUQ010000061.1 coordinate 22,052, forward strand.
AAACACAAGTGGAAGGTTAATCTGCTTTGCAAGCTGTGATGCTTTAAGTGTATCAGGGTTTAATTCTGGATCAACAGACGGCAGTATGCAATACAGCCCAATAACTTCAATTCCCTGATTTTTAATAATTGCCGCAGCAAGAAGGCTGTCAAGTCCGCCGGAATATAGTGCAATTGCCCTTGTACTCATTTCATACTTCAGAGTGATTGATAAGCTGTACTAAGACGTGCTCACCTGTGTTAACAGTGAGCCTGTCAGGTGGCAGGATGATAAGACAGTTTGCAAGAGCCATTGAGCGTAAAATGCCGGATCCTTGAGGCCCGGTTATACGCACAAACGCCTGCCCATTTTCAAAAGACATAATCCCCCGGATAAAATGTGTGCGGCCGTCATTTTTGCGTTTAATGGGTTCCTGGCATATAGCAGTAATCTTTGGTTTGTGTAAAACTTTTGCTCCCTGCATGGCAAGCATTGCAGGCCGTACAAACTCAATGAACGAAACCATCGATGATACAGGATTTCCCGGTAATCCAAAATACAGGGTGTTTTCCCTGTGGGCAAATACACAGGGTTTACCGGGTTTCATTGCTATGCGTTCAACAAGGATGGTGAATCCTGATTGGCGTAATGCCTGTATGATGAAATCATATTTTCCTTCAGAAACTCCCCCTGAGGATATAATGATGTTGGCCGATAATGCCTGTTGTATGGCGTGAGTGCTTGATTCTAACGTATCGCGTGCAATTCCAATGTAGTGTGGTATTCCACCATATTCTCTGACCAGTGATGTCAATGTGTATGCGTTGGAGTTAATCACCAGCCCTTCCTGTAGCGGCGTTCCTGGCTCTTCAATCTCATCGCCGGTTGCTATCACCGCCACATGTGGTTGTTGTGCGACAGTTACTGTTACAATGCCCATTGATGCAAGTAGCCCAACCATTGCAGCAGTTATTCGTGTACCTTTGGTGATGATGCACTCGCCCTGCTGTAAGTCCTCACCTGCTTTGCGGATGTTTTCACCTTTTTTTACCTGTCTAAATATGGTGACGCGGTTTTCCTCTTCTGTTGTTGCTTCTTTTTCCACTATGGCATCTGCACCTGGCGGAATTGGTGCGCCCGTCATGATGCGGATGGCCTGTCCTGCTGTGATTGGTATGGGGGTGGGAATGATACCCGCCTGATATTCGCCAACCACTGGTAAGGTTACAGGGTTATCTTTTGAAGCATGAATTGTATCCGCAGCTACTATCGCATAGCCATCCATGGCCGAGTTGGTGTGGTATGGTATATTAACGTTAGATATAATATCCTGGGCACAGATGCGATTGAGTGCATTGGTAAAGTGCACTTTTTCGTTAGGCAGTGTTTTTACATGGGTAAGGATAGTGGCAATGGCTCCATCCGGTGTAATCATGGTCATAGTACCTCCTATTGTAGTTCCACAAAGATAGTAGAATTATATCGCATATGGGTAATCGGAAAAATTTTATGAATGTGTGTAGTATTATTTCTATAAATGGGATACGTCAACAATTATATACTAACGACAGTAGATTGATGTTTGGTTGTATGTGAAGTCTAATACTGCCACATCCGCGGGAATGTAAGAATTGAATCATTAGTGTATCATAGTTTCTTAAAAAAATAAGGGAACTTCTAAAAACTAATTTTTAAGGATATTCTCTTGTAGACACTGAAATAGGAAAACTGCTTTTTTTATTGTAAATTTTAAGGAAATAAGCGGTTTTAGATATACCCATAAATAGTACACTAAAGTATATTAGGTCAACGAAAAATTCTGGTATTATTGTGTTGACATGTTTTACTATGATATATATCATATAATATATATCAAGGAGGTACACATGGCAAAGATTTCGAAAGTATTTAAAAATGGAAGAAGTCAAGCAATTAGAATACCCAAAGAGTATAGAGTTGAAACAAAAGAGGTTTTTATTGAAAAAAGTGGGGATTTATTAATCATTCGCCCAAAATATAGCGATAAATGGGATTCCTTCTTTGAAGAACTGGAGAAAATTGATACATCTGATTTTATGACAAAAAGGGAACAATTACCTCTTCAGAAAAGGAAAATATTATAAAATGATATATATGTTAGATACAAATATATGCGGTTATATTATACGTGAAAAACCATTTCATATCAAAGATAGAATAAAGGCTTTAGAAAAGGAGCATACGTTGGCGCTATCTATAATTGTTGTTGCTGAATTGCTATATGGTGCAAAAAAGAAAGATAATCCACTGCTTATTGCAGTAATTGAACATTTTATAGACAATTTTGTAATTTATAATTTTGACATAAATGCTTCAATAGAATATGCAATTATTCGAAGTGAATTGGAGGCATCAGGAAAAATAATTGGCTCTAATGATCTTTTCATTGCCGCACATGCAAAATCGTTAAAGGCGGTTTTGGTTACCAATAATGTACAGGAATTTAAAAGAGTAAAAGGATTGCAACTGGATAATTGGATTTAGAAAAATACAGAATAGCAAACAGCAATGTGATATAGTGCAATACCGTGTAAATAAATAATCAGCGTTTTGGCCAGAAATATTTTTAATGCTGCTCTTAGTTCTTGTTCCAGTGAAATCTTCCTAATATTTTTCTGAAATAGTTGTTCAGAATAATAGCATACAGTGCCATAGCCTTTCTTTTTGGCTTCGGCAAGCGCAACTTTTGATTTTTGAATAATATCATCAGCATTGTTTGCATCAGCCGGGAACATGGCAATACCGGTGCAATATGTAACAATAAGATCATCGTGTACATCTTCAAATGGCTTTGCTGACAATTTTTTAAGGTCATCAATAAAATTGTTCAGTTCCATGTCATCAGTGAACGGGAAGATGATGTAAAACTCATCGCCGTTGCGTGCTAAAAGTCTTGAATCTATTTAATAAATAATCATGATCAATGTTACCTGATGCAAACCGTTTAAAATAATCGTTAAGTGCCTGTGTGTGGTTTTTGATAAATGAATAGTTATCAAAAAATTTCTTGAAACTATCAAAACCCATCAAATAAGAATGAAACCTTTCCCATAGGTTATCAGGGGCGTTATTAATTAATTTATTAATCTTAGTAATGTATTCCTTATCCTGTGCATCAATAGATAGGGAGTGCTGTAGTTTTTCAATGAATGTTTCATCCAGATTCAGGTTCTGGCTTATAATTGCAATTAATCGATCAAGATTATTCATTTTAATATATATTCCGTCTAGACTTATTATTTAATGATATCAAAATATATCCAGCATGTCAATAAAAAAATTAAATTATATTTAAATAGATAGATACCCTGGCATTATCACTACGTCATACTAAAGAACAAATATTGTGTTATATAGATACCGTGGAATATTTTTCTTTTCCAAGAAGGTATACTATAACCGCAAAGCTTACCACAAACACTGAAATATATGTATATGCGTAGTCTTTATGCAATATTAAAGCTCCAATGCCAAACAGTAGTGAATACGTTGCAATAATACCCAGAAGTGTTTGCGCTACACGCATCCATAAAAGAGTGTAGTGTGTGGGATGTTGCATGGCTTTCCGTAACGGCGTAAAACCAAACTCAGGCCTGGCCGTTGTGTAAAATGACTGTAGTGTGTGGGTATCAGCTGGCCTGGTTACAAATGTTACTGCCAGCCAGCATATAGTTGTAAACGGCACGATGATTGCAAGATTGTAGGGGAAGGTAACCCCCAGCACAAACCGTGAAACAATGACCGCAGGTATGGGGGCAACCATTGCAGTAATTTCGGACCATGCATTGATGCGCCACCAGTACCATCGCAGCATAAGTACAGGTCCAATACCTGCACCGCACTCTATGATGAAAGCCCATGCCCCGGATATAGAATCAATAATAAAGATAAGCGCGCTGGAGATAATCACCAGAGCAATAGTGCACACCTGAGCAATTACCACATAATGTCGTTCACTTTTTTGGGGGGCAACAAAACGCCGGTACAGGTCATTGACTAAATATGAACTGCCCCAGTTTAAGTGTGTGGAGATAGTTGACATATATGCTGCCAGGAATGCTGCCACAAGCAATCCTTTTAACCCTGCTGGAAGGAAATCCCGGATGGCAAATATATACGTTGCTTTTGATTGGTCAGCTGGCACTGCAGGATACAATACAATGGTGGCAAGGGCAACGATAATCCATGGCCATGGTCGCAGTGCAAAATGAGCTATCGTAAACCATAATGTTGCCTTGAGTGAATGTGTTTCATCCTTAGATGACATCATTCGCTGTGCAACATATCCGCCGCCACCTGGTTCTGCTCCAGGGTACCAGCAGGCCCACCATTGTACACCTATGTATAATAAAAATGCGGCCAGTGGAATCGAAGCGCTATCGCCAAAAGGTATAAATGAGAGCGCCTGTGCTGGTAGTTGTGTAATGAGGCCTTCAATACCGTTCATCGATGGGTGGGAAGTTACAACAAAGGATAACACAATGCATCCGCTCATAGCAATGATGAATTGCACAAAATCGGTGATAGCAACTGCCCACAATCCCCCCACCGCGGCATACATGCCCACAAATATCATTATTGCAATCACAATGAAAAACACGTGCGATAGGCTGATGCCACACAGGTGCGATAGTATCTGTGCAAGTGCAACGTTGACCCAACCCATAATGATGCAGTTGGCAAAAAGCCCAAGGTACACGGCTTTAAAGCCCCGTAAAAATGATGCTGCGTTGCCGCTGTAGCGTAATTCAATGAATTCAATATCAGTGGTTATTCCGGCACGCCGCCACAGCCTGGCAAAGAAGAACACAGTGACGATGTTTGCGGCAACCATATTCCACCATAACCAGTTGCCGGGTATACCACCACTGCGTACAAGCTCGGTGACGGCCAGTGGTGTGTCAGCAGCAAATGTTGTTGCCACCATGGCAGTGCCGGCTATCCACCAGGGAAGATTCCTTCCGGAAAGGAAAAAGGCGTGGGTATTGGTGCGTGCCCGTTTTGAGTACACCAGGGCAATACTTATGCTCAGTAGCAAATAGGCAGCAACGATAATGAAATCAATTATAGACATTATCTATGTAATAAGTCCTTGTAATAAAAATCTATGTCAAAACCGCCAAAACGCGATTCAAATGACAAATTTATGTTTTCGTACAGTGTTTTCAAAGGTATCTGTTCTTCATTATATTCAGGTGGGGATGGCTTAAGGTTGTGTTTTACAAACTGAAGCTGATTAATGAAGGTGCCGGCAATAAGGTTTGCTATCTCACCCGCAACATCCGGGTAGTACTTTTTTATATTGCTCTTGGTGTTTCCAAAGAAATTTTTTGTAAGCTGCTGTAATGTGGATTCAGGAAAATTGATGATAAGTTCACCCTTCATGGTACCATCTAGTTCAATGGTTACTTTAGGGTCATGCTGATTGGATTGGCTTTGAAATACTTCTTTAATATCAGGATCATGTAGAAAATTTTTAAAAATATGGTCAACCGAACGGGCTAATATTCTAGTATAACGATCATAATTGTTCATGTACAAACACCACCATGGTTATAATATATACAATCTGGCTTTATTTATAGTACCGATGACATGATAAGACATAATCAAGCTTCATGACAACCAAAAAAATACTTTGGGATGGTATTATTTTGAAAAAATTCTATCGACAGGATGGTTATTGAATATTCATTAATATTTTTACTTGTGAAATAATACAACACATGCCTGCTAAATTTATATTACAGGACACAGCACGCAATACAACATATTTTTTAATATGACAATGCAATTTTTATTCCAGGTATTATCCACAATATAGTGAATTTTAACAGAAATTAATTTTTGGACATCAGTGATTTTAGCCATTAGATAAAAAATTATATTTATAGTGAAAAAATTTTTTTAAAAATGTGTTGCTGCAAAAACACTGGATTTATCAGCATTTAGTGTATCATTATTCAATAAATTTACTACATTACGAATACGTTAATGTGACATAGTAAAATAAAATTAAATGTGTGCCAATTAATTTAGTAAATTAATGTCATAAGAAGTTGTGATTGTGGATAATGTGGATAACTTTGTGAATATTAATATAATTAGACTGTTTTTCAGGCTTTTTTACATACTACCTGTTAATGTCATATAGGTAATATAATCCTCGCATGGTAAGCGTTATGTCAATATGTGCAGGAATGGAAAGATGCGGGTAAAGTATTTCTGCCATTCCACCGGTAAGGATGATGGTATAATGAGATCGATCCTCTGACATCTTTTGTATAATTCCTTCAATGAGGGACACCCATCCGTAAAAAAAACCTGAAATAAGCGCATCTTTTGTATTATGTGCAATGATATGTGGCGGTTTTTCAAAGGGAACCTCAAAAAGCTGAGCGGTGCTTTGAGCCAGGCCTTTCATTGCTGCCTTTACCCCTGGTGCAATAAGCCCACCTTTTAAGATGGTGCCCTGAAGCAGGCAAAACGTTATGGCCGTGCCAATATCAACGATAATGCAGTTGGTTTTGTAATCGTTATACGCAGCAACAGCGTTTACAATGCGGTCAACACCTAACTGGGCTGGGTTGTCATATTCTATTGTAATGGGCATTTTGGAAAGATGGGTAATCCTGTGAGCAGAAATTGAAAAAAGTTTTTGACAGGTTATGTCATACGCATCATTACATTGAGGGACAACACTTGAATATATTGCGCCCTGAATATCAGCTGTATGAACAGCATATTCACCAATGGCACGTGAAATGGTGTCAAATAGCTCCTGTACGGTAACATCTCGTTTTGTAGCATACCTATATGTGTATAAAGGTTGGGGGTTGCCGTCAGCATACAGTCCCAGGATGGTATGCGTATTGCCAATATTGAAGCCTGCAATCATGGGCGGTCTTCTTTATTCAGATTCGTACACCCTCTCCAGACGAGATTTAAGCGAATAATATGCAACCCGGGCCTCGTCGCGTACATTTTTGTTAGGGTCGCTCATGGCTTTTTCTATTGCTTTAAGAGCCTGTGGATCAAATATCTTCTCAAGTGCACGCACAGCCTCCAGGCGAACATCATAGTAGGGATCATCCAGCAGTTTGACTAACGCATTAACCGCACTTTTTTCGCGCAATATGCCAATGGAACGTGCAGCAGATATTCGCACCGATTTAAATTCGTCATTGCATGCTTTGATAAGAAGCGGTGCAGCTTCTTTTATCTTAAACTGGCCAATCTGTTTTACAGTTTCTTCACGCTGGGCGCCACCTTCGGTCATGCGTTTGACCAGCAGCATAAAGGGTGCATCGGTAATTGCTTTGAGTGCTCTTTCAGTACCAATTTTCTTTAAGGCATCATGAGCAGTTTTTCGTACCTCGGCATTATTATCAACAAGACAACCAATGAGTGGGCTAACAGCCTGATCGCCACCTATCATCCCAAGCGCGCGAGTTGCTTCTACACGTACCTGATAATGTTTGCTGTCAAGTGCCTCAACCAGATGGGGAATGGCATATTTATCTTTAAGGTATCCCATGGTGCGAATGGCTTCAATGGATACCATCATCTTTTTATCTTTAAATGCCAGATATAGTATTTTTGATATCTCAATATCATCAGTGGGACCTATTTCACTCAACACCCTCAGGGCTTCAATCTTATCACGCTGTGAGCCTGATATAATTATCTGCCGCAGGTTTTCTATGATAACAGGATCCTTAATATTGCCAAATTTTATAGTTGCTATTGTTCTTACCCTTGGATCCGGGTCGTGAATAAGCTTTTTTAAATCTTCAATAACAGACTGGTCACGGATTTTTACCAGAGCCAGCAGAGCATTAAGCCGAACTTCGGCTTTGCGGTGTTTTGTTAGTTTAAGTAATCCCTGAATGTCATTTTTTTCTCTTAATTTATCTACGTTTGGGGTAAAAAGTGCCATAGCAAATCCCTTTTATAGTATTTATAGTAAGTGCAAGTGTAATTCATATACATAAAAAAAGTCAACTAATAATGTACAATTTTATTGTATTATGCAAATCTATATATGCGTACACTCATATGTATCCGTGAAAGAACAGTTAGTTCATTTCCTGATGAATGATTATCTCTTAATTGTTTTAAAAATAAGTCTATATGTGCTGCGTAAACTGTGGAAACACATTGTTGTGCCAGCTCCTTGTTATGGACATACAAATATTCAATTATATAGCATTTTTTTATCTATAGAGCGAATTTTCAGCGCATTTCAATAGATCAAGAGAAATGATCTTCATATCATTTTTGAATTCGTGATAAGAATAAGATTTAGTCCATTTGATATCTTTTAAGGCTTCAGCAGGGACTGTGTTCAATAACTCGGCGCACACTACAGGATCAAGTCCTAATTCCTTATCCCGTGCTTTGTGTATCACATCATTCCAGTTAAATGGTCTATTTTTTGCAATGATCCATACATCAACAAAATCTTTTATTTCAAGTCGTAACAGAGCAGTTATTTTATTTATTAAAATATTATACCAGTCATCTGTTCTATAATATACCGGCGTTTCTATTATGGATCAAAAGTGTGGAGCAATATCATTTATTAAATAAATTTTAAGGGTGATGCTTTTTAAGTCCTGGTGAGTAACAAAAAAAGAAATGTAGTTATTTGACACCACAATTGATGATGAATCAATGGTATAGCCATTGTTAGATATTACAGTAAGTATGTGCTGTGAATGGGATTTGAAATCAGGATTACTATTACAAAACAAGTCACTATCATCAGAATAGCGATGGTTAAAATATCCCCTAGAAAGAGCGGTACCACCGGTAAGATAAAACGGTAGATTTAAGTTTTTCACGCAGTTCAGAATTCCATCTAGCAGTGGGTAGATGTTCTCCTCGTAATAGTTTTTGTAATGTTGCAAAACGCTCTCTCCTTTCCTCTGGCCATATTTGCGCAATTACATCATCAGTAAGCAGGTTACTTGCAGATTCAAAACCAAAGATGCCCACAACATTGTCCCATGGAAGCTTTTGTAAGCATCGTACAAAAATATGCTTTTTTTTATCTATCGGAATATTATCATTCTCAATAGTTTTAATGATTTCTTTGATATCCAGCATATAGTCCCAGAATATCATTGAAAGCAGCTTTTGCCTTTTTTCATCAGAGTATTTCATGGGCGATAGTTCCTGATAATTACTTATTAACGTATATAAATATAAGGCTTCCTGTGACACTGAACATGTTACAATGATTGCTGTACATAAAGCTTTTGGTGTAATACAAAACAGTTTTGCATCATCAATAATGTCAGCGTGACCTATCTTTGCCGATCAGTCAAACCGTGTTAAAATTTAGCAGAACGCAGTTTCTTAATTGTATCAGTGTTACATTCAGATCGCGTTCAACTGTTCGCGTAAATGATATCAAGAAGATAAGGATGAGTCAATTCAAATTAGTAAATATTTATTTCATTTTTTATTGATCCATATTTTTATAGTTGAGCCATATATATTAACCTGACAGCATTATTCCTGGCTTTTATAAATATATCTGTGTACAGACATGTGTATATTTTATAACTATTAAATTAAGTAGTATTTTATAACGTAACAGTCAAATCTTCTCAACTTAGAAAAGATATCATGCTATGATACAATCCCTCCTGAAACATAATATTTCAGGGGGAACCATGTAGTACAAATAACAACGAAGTGCAAAATGTGCATTCTGGAGAAGGATGTGTGATCGATAGAAAGAAAGCGGATTACGCATCAAGAGATTCTGCGCTGGGATATAACTTGCGCCTGCAAGCTTTTACTGATGGAAAAAGCGAGCTATGAGAAACGAAGAATTTGTAGGTGTATGTGGATTAGTAGAAATCGAGGAAAATGGTGGGTTGGGGAGATGTCTACACGTAGATTGATGTCATTATGGTATGTAAAAAAACTCATTGCAGAATTTTTAGAAAATTATACAAAAAACGAAATAATGCAGGTGCTTTTAAATCAAATGCAATAATTATCTATAAAGAGGTGCCGCAGGATGTATGGCATACTTCGATAAACTCAATACGGCGCCTGTGTTGCGGTCGTGCTTCGGCTGGGCTCAGCAACCATGTTTTTTATATCTTCACAGGTAGCCATAAATGCTGTTATTCAGGAACGCCTGCAGCGGAATGATGAATCCTTGCAGAACACAAGCCGGGGGTAAAGGGATAGTTGTAAGGTAACCGCCAAATAATCCTACCTTAAAAGAAGGTGAGGCATTACATGCGGATAAAGCGGGCTTTGTAGAGATTGCTTCGTAAAAACAATAACAATACAGCAAGAGCTTAAGATTATCGCTGCGGGGATATGCATCCTTGAAGTGCAGGAAGAAATCTTGTCCGAATATATTGCACGCATTGTACAGGCACTTTTTTTAGGCAACAACATACACATTTACTTTTTAAGATGCTGGTGTGCATAGTTCTATTGGTATATGCAGACAGGTTGCGCATATGGATATGTGGGTTTTAAGATACGCGCTACAAATTATACTATATATGGCCCAATTGTTTGGCTTTTTTTATGATTTTTG
>CALEUQ010000062.1 GCA_937920495.1 uncultured bacterium
TTTGAGGATGAGTATGAGTTTTTTATGGATGTGAAGAAGCTGTGGAAGATGTCGCTTGCCAAGATTATTGCGTTTTGTTTGGATAATGTGCTGGATGAATTTTTAGCAGTACTTGATAGCATGGGAGAAGATGATTATACCGATAACTATCGGTACTCAGGCTACACATTTAGCGTGTATAGAGTGTATGGTATAATATGTTGTAAATTTTTCTGGGGCCCGGACCCAAAAATCATAAAAAAAGCCAAACAATTGGGCCACATATAGTATAATTTACAGCGCGTACCTTAAAAAACACATATCCATATGCGCAACCTGTCTGCATATACCACTAGTACTATGCACACCTGCATTTTAAAAAGTAAAAGTGTATGTTGTTGCCTAAAAAAAGTGCCTGTACAATGCGTGCAATATATTCGGACAAGATTTCTTCCTGCACTTTAATGATGCACATTCCAGGAACGATAATCGTAAATAGTTTTAGTGAAGCGCGCACACCATCCTTTTCCTCAATTTCCTCAAATACAGATACACTAACAAATTCATCGTTTCTTATAAGTTGCTTTTTCCACCAGTAAATGCTTGCAGGTGCAAGATTTTCCCCTGTGCAAAATTTCTTGATGCGTAAGCCGCTTTATTTCTGTTGAACACACATCTTTCTCAAGAATATACGTTTTGCACTTCTTTGTTCGTTGTGATGCATAGAATCCTTCCGAATGATAATTTTAAGAAAGGATTGTGCAACAGTATCATACTTTTTTCAAGGTGAGAAGATTGGACGGTTACAATTTTTTAAATATATTTCAGATCTTCATCTGATGTACAGTAAAGACTGTTGATAAAATTTTTTAAATCAATAATTCTTAGATGTGTTATGTTATTGAACGTAACAATATTATATTGTAATTGATAATGTTGGTAATATAATATCTCCGATATCTAAAAACGCATTTATAAGGCTTATGTGTGTAAATGAACTGATATCATCTACTGTGATATATCTTTCCTTAATTATTCCTTCATCAAGAAGCTTAGCACGCTTTGTTCCTGGTAAGAGCGGTGTTGTGGGTGTAAACCACTGCTTACCGTCAAAGAACGCAACATTTGCCGATGAACTATCGGTAACACATCCGTTTTTAATAATTAATATATCGTCAGCTGTGCCACGTTGTTCAAAAAGTCTTGTTAGATGTGATCGGTCGGCATACTTAAATGAGTAATCTATTGTATCATCATATAATAACTTTAATGATTGAATAGATTTTCTTTTGTAGAGTTCATATTCAATGTTATTAATTGTTGCATCATAATGTACGCGTATTTTCCATATTCCCGTTTTTGCATAATGATGTACAGTGATAATATCTCCGATATTTATTGTATCGCTACAACCAAACAGTTCATATCGGCTTTTATTCATACGTGCATTGTGGTACTCAAGATTTTTCATGATGCCATCAACGCAGCAGATTGATTCAATTAATAGGGACATATACCTTCTCAATCATTTCATTGTATTCATCAATTGGATTGCTGTATATTGTTATACCGCCACCGCTTTTATAAAAAAATGACGTATTATTTTCAATAAAACGTATCATTACCGCACTTACAAGTTTTTCACCATCAAAATATCCAAAAACTCCAGTATAGTAGCCTCGTGTATAATTTTCAGCTTCTTTTATTATTTCAACTGTTTTTTTCTTTGGTGCACCTGTGACCGAACCTGCAGGCAATAGTGCTGCAAATATATCCCCAAGATGCTCGTGGTAATTAGCAAAAAGTTTACCTTTTATTGTAGAACTTGTTTGAATTATCTCTTTTGTATGAGTTTTTATAGTACTGCAATATCTGAACTTTTCAACACCAATATTATATGCAACTTTTGCTAAATCATTTCTAAGTAGATCAACAACCGTAATATGTTCTGCAAATTCCTTGGGGTCATTTAGAAGAACATTTGCGGCATCGGGTATATGAGCATCAACAGTGCCTTTCATTGGAAAAGTATGGATATATCCTTGTTCGATAGTTACAAAAGTTTCAGGCGAAAAAACCACAAATTCATCATTAAATAACAATTTGTATGGTGCATTGCTGTGTAAAAATATTTCGTACAGAGAGTAATTGGTTACAATTGGTGTGGGGAAGGTGAGATTAACCAGATATGAATTTCCTTCTTTAAGATGGTGTTGAACAACATTAAAAGCACGGAGATATTCATCAAACCCAACTGGATATTTCTCAAAATGAAGTGTACGGGGCACAATATCTGTGAATGGTGCATTGGAGTATCCACCAAATGCAAAAAAAATTGAATCAGGAATATCTTTTATGGGGCATATGAATGGCCGTTTTCCCAGGTAGTCAATAACAAAGAGAAAAGGAGTCCTGTGTGAGCCATAGTAATTCATTGGCTCAAGAGCTTCCCTGTCTATGATGTAACTATCGTATATTATCCGGGATATAACTCTATTATCTATTTGCATAACAGTATACACAGCCAAACTTGCAAGTATTGTATGTTCCTATGTCAACGCTTTTTGCGCAAAGGCAATCTTTCCTTTGGTGTGAATCTTTTGCAAATATTTTATCGGTGTGTACAATTGATTGTATAAGTTGAGCGTCAATGCAGGCTCCGTTAGGAATGCTATACCGGGATAGGTTACTGCAACAGCTCTTGATTTGCATTGCATAACACGATGCGATGCTGTATAATGATGAAAAAAATGTTAACAAACTTTCCTGTTTAAAAGTATTAAGTGGATTCAATATCACATCGTATTCTTTAAAGGCAGCAAGTCTTCGTTGTACTTTATAATATGGTTCCATGATACTTATAATCACTCTTTGGGTGTATCCATATAATTGCCGTGCTATTGCTTCAAAGTTTTGTAGATGAAAATCAAAATGTAAATCCTGTGAAAATACTATTGGGTCATAGCGCCATATTACTTTTTGTGGTCCAAGCAAAGTGCTTACATCTTTAAATGTTTTTATTGCGTGCGATAGTTTTATTGAATTTGGTTCAAGCCATTCAGGATAGCCTGTAATCGTATACAAAAAGATGTAGTGATATCCTGCATTATGTAGCCTGTCGAGATGTTTCAGTAACGGTGCTGGATAGCGCGTCCAGAATACTATTGCATCAACATCTGATGGTAGCAATGACACTTCTTTTGACTGAGTGGGGTTAAATGGATTTGTAACTGTACAACGGCCTTCTTGTATGCAATCAATAAACCACTGTGAATAAAATGCAGGAATATCTGTTCTTCGGCTTGCACTAATTATCATAGTAACTATCGCCACTATTAAAAAGAATAACATTCATTATGTAGTGCATTTGTAATTACGCTGTCAATATCAATAGTGTTGAAGACAAGTGAAAAAATCTCATTTGGTGAAGAATAAAATGACATGATTTCTTTTGAAACAGGATGAGTAAATTGCAGATACACTGCATGGAGTCCAATTGATGATTTGTTTGATATCTTTTCCCCGCCATACTTTGTGTCATTAGCTATGGGCATGCCAAGGTGTGATAGCTGTGCGCGTATCTGATGCTTTTTGCCGGTATACAGTTGAATCAATGCAAGAGAGAAGGCGGTTCCAGAATAAATGATTTTGTATTTAAGTGATGCACGCATGGTATGATGGTCATTGTTTGAAACTAATGTTTTGTCATGGTTTCGAACAATTGTATCATGAATTGTATGCCATAGTGTATCAGCATACACGGGAGTTTTGACCGCAGCAGAGTATATCTTGATAACGTCATGACTTCTGAATTGCAATGACAGGCGTGAAGCAGCCCTGGATGTCTTTGCATATACCATGATTCCTGAAACCTGTTTATCAAGCCTGTGTACCAGGCCTAAAAATACATTACCGGGTTTATTATACGTTGTTTTTATATATTCTTTAATAATTTCTAACAGTGATTCAGTATTTGTAAAGTCTTTCTGGCTTAATAGCCCTGCAGGTTTTTCAACCACAATTATATGATTGTCTTCATACATAATGGGAATATTTCTGTAGATTTTCATGGTTATGGTGATATCTTCAAAATATGATTTGAGCACTATTGTAGCACTATCTATTACAATTCAATTATTTTATTACAATTAGAATCCCCCCTCCTTTATTCAGGAGATGGGATGGGGGGGAGGTTAAAAAATAATCATTTGGTATAAGGAGCACACAATGCAAAAACACGAACACAAAGGGAAATCAAGCAGTGCATATATTAATGCTGAAGAAGTGATCGTAAAACTTCCACTTGTAAACGGCATGCATATTCTTGATGCAGGGTGTGGTGATGGATATTTTTCTGTTGCGCTTTCAAAAATATTTCCCGATTCAGTCATTTATGCCATGGATTATAATGAAGAATCGATAAAAAAAATTTCTGATTTTGTTAATCATAGTAATTGTGTAAATATAACACCAGTAATTGGGGATGTTACAAAAGACATTCCATTTAAAACAGATGCAATCATTATGGTCAATGTATTACACGGTTTGGTATACAATCATGAAATTGATATGGTCATGCATAATGTGGTAAAATCACTGAAGAATGAGGGGTATCTGGTGATTTTGGATTTTTATAAACGGGAGGGTATACCCGGCCCATCTATGGATATAAAATTATCTGTTGATCAGGCAACTGCAACACTATATCAACGTGGATTCAAAATTGTAAATATATTTCAGGCGGGACAATATCATTATGCAATTGTAGCTACAAAACGTTGACAGCCGGTGCGTAAAAATCTATTTCGTAATTTTTAAAAATTCCCGTATTTGATGTTTGTTGTTGTCAATAAATGTTTCAATTTCATTTATAGTCTTTCCTTTAAACGCCTGATGTTTTGCAAGCCTGAAAAATAGCTGTGTGGTGGCGTTATAAAAAATCAGTACCGTATTTTTTTCTACAAGTATGTGCGCACCGTTTATGAGTTCACCAATTATTTCCGGTTGCAGGTATATGTGTTGTTTTTTGTCAGGGTAGCTATAAATGGTTTTCAATAATCCTTTTTTATTTTGCTGTGCGATAGTTACTGAGATAATAGAAAATTGCTGACACATACTTTGCACTGGATTTAAAGCGAGTGGTTTTGTTTCCGTTTTTTCTGCTGTTTTAGTTGGTTCTTTATCTTTCTTTTGAAGTGTGATAACTATAACAGTGCCAATGATGATACACATAATGACTATGAGAAGGTTTTCAAGTCCTAATTTGATAATAAAATTTTTTGGTAACACAAAACTGTATGTAGTGATGATAGTATATTGCGATACATTATAAATGAAAAAATAAAATTTCTTATTGTTATAATAGCGTGTAAGTTGTGGAAACGTAGTGGATGGCAGGAGCTTTTTTTGCGAAATATCGGTAACAATTGCATCAAAAAGTTTTTGATTGATAACTCTATCCTTTTTTGCTGCAATAAGAACACTATATTCATTATCTGTAATTGCAATCAGTGATAACTGTGGTAAGGATTTAATCTGTTCTTCCAGGCATTTTGCAAGGTTGCTATCACCTCTTATCCCTGCAATATTTGTTTTTTGTAACGTTGTATCTAATTGTTTTATAATAGTGCTGTTTTCAACGGTAAGAAATCCTATATATTGCGGTTCAAAAGATGACATCCTGTACTTTGAAAACATCACAGCAGAAGCAATACATATAATGCTAAGTATAATAATAACAAATGCTTTCTTCATTGTTTTATTTGTTAATCCATCAAGAAAATTAAATGTATAAGTATATCATAATTGAGTATCGGAGTATACAGGGTATTCCTGAATGAAAATTTATGAACAAAATGCAAAATAATGTATACTCTTTTACCGCGTTTGGCGGCAAAAGAGTATACGCGGTATTATTTCAACTGCAAACTTATATGTGTTACATCAATTAACGGGTGTTCATCAAATTTTTTATTGAATGCAATTATTGTTTCAATGTCACCTACCAGCGTGCCCTTTCCTTTAAATGAATATTCATGGTCTGGTGAATATAACTCTGTGCCTTTTGCATCTTTGTGCACTTCTTCTTTTGGTGCATAATCAACCAGCTTCACTGATTTAGGCAATGATGTAAGGATTTTCTTTATTTCATCGCCATATTTTTTTGCATATGCTTCAAAGTTAAATTCAAACGATGCGCTTTCAATCTTTTTAACAGATTTAATGTACTTTTTATTAATGACTGAATTGTCGGGCTGTTTTTTGACAGCGCCTTCAAATTTTTTCCACGAATTAGCTTCAATAATAACGTATTGCAGTTTGCTTTTGAGTGTCAGGAATTCTTTCAGTACATCAGAGAGTGTTGTTGCTTTAACATTAACCTGCTGGCTTAAATAGTAAATAAAATTTTTCCCGGCAGCCAGTTTATATCCTTCAAGCATACCGTATACAAAATTATAATGCCCCTCCAGTACTACCTCATAAAATGTTTTTGCCATGATAACACCTCTTGTTAATAGTTATTGGTGATATATAAAGGCACATCATTTACCTTTATCTATGGAATGTATCTTATCTGAAGAATACGTATGTTACAAGTATAAAAACCGGAATCAGAATGGGAATTGAATATTTAAACATATAGCCAAAGAAACTTGGCATTCGTATTCCGGCTTCTTCTGAAATTGATTTTACCATAAAATTAGGAGCATTCCCAATGTAGGTATTGGCTCCCATAAACACTGCACTTGCTGCGATTGCCTCTAAATAGATATTTTGTTCAGCAATAAGCCTGTGTACTCCTTCAATCTCAGGCATACCGGCAAAAAAGCTTCCCAATGCAGTATTGAAGAAAGTTAAATAGGTAGGTGCATTATCCAGGAAGCTTGAAAGTATACCAGTTGCCCAGAAATAATGTGCTGGCTGTTTCACAGCTTTTATTAAAAACGCTAATGCACCATGCTCACCGGCTTTTAATATTGCAAGGGCAGGGATGATGGTCATGAATATCCCTGCAAACAGATACGCCACCTCCTGAATAGGAAACCATGTAAACTCATTGTCTTTTCGAATCTGCTGTGTGGTGGTTTTGAGTGATAATAAACCCATAATGATCAGTACCGCATCCCTGATAAGATTCTCCATTGCTTGATGTACACCCAGTATATTTACTTCGCCAAGTTTAACCAGACCGCTAAAAAGAACTCCACCAACTACGCCGGCCAAAAAAATAAAATTGTGCCAGCCTTCAACTTTCAGGGCTTTCTTTTCACCGTACTCCTCTTTTGATTTATCCTCTTTGCTGTAGAAATACGTATCTATAGCAAAGTAAATAGCCAGGAGTATTACCACTGCAAAACCCCATATCGGAATAAGATACTGTAATGTCCAGAAGAATGGCACGCCGTGTAAAAATCCCAAAAATAGTGGTGGATCACCTAATGGTGTCAAAGAACCACCAATATTGCTTACCAGAAATATAAAAAACACTATTGTATGAACTTTATGTTTGCGCCAGGCGTTGGAGCGTAAAATTGGCCGTATGAGCAGCATCGATGCGCCGGTTGTTCCAATCCATGACGCCAGTAATGAACCTATGATTAAAATAGTTGAGTTTACTAATGGAGTGCCTTTTAGTGTTCCCCGTACTAAAATACCGCCAGAAATAGTAAACAGAGCCCATAACAATATAATAAATGGGATATAATCAACGATATAGATATGAAGGATTTCATGTAATGCTATTCCTTTGTAATAAATAACAAACGGAATTGCAAATACAAGTGCCCAGAACGCTGATACCTTTGGGAAATGGTGATGCCAGAAATGAGGGGCAAATAAAGGAAAAAGCGCTATTGAAAGTAGAATCCCTGCAAACGGCAACACCGACCATAATGGCAGTTCTGTGCCAATGTCATGCCCACCGTGTGAAACCTGAGCGGCTTCTGCTGTAAGTTCGTGTTGTGTTGCTTCTGCATATACATCCTGTGCATACACCAGGGGCATAACCAGTGCTACAATAACAAGGGCTATCGTACAAAATACTTTTACCTGTTTCATGCCAATCTCCATTGTCTTATGTAATATATGTAAAATTGAAGCAATATTTTCAATAGGTAATGGTTTGTCAAATAAAATACAGATAGATACATTACAAAATGAATCGATGTATTAGTAATTGAAAATTATATAAAATCAGTTTCATTTCATTGTGGAACCAGGGGACCCATTTATCGTTATTTGTGTAAATCATGTATGGAAGATTGATAATGTGTATGGGAAAAATCTATTCTTTGAATTTTCAACATGCTCGATTGTAACAGACATATAATATTTACCTCACATAGAAGAAATTGAAGTTATGAGTATGATTCTGTGGCATAAAAATTGCAATTAAAATAGGAGAAAAATGCTGACATTCTGCTTGCAATTACAGGATGTAAGTGTTATGCTACCTAACTGCAGGTGACTAAAAAGTAGGCAACTATTTATTGTATGAACACATTATCTTTTTTGGTGAAACCCGTATCGTATCATTGTAATCTGGCTTGTCAATACTGTTTTTACAAACGAGTTAGCGGACTGTATCCGGGGCAGATTACGGTCATGCCGTTTGATGTTGTCAGTCAATTAATACAATCAGCAACCGATAGCGGTGTTGGGTATATTTCATTTTGCTGGCAGGGTGGTGAGCCAACGTTAGCGGGGCTTGATTTTTTCAGGGAGATAGTTACTGTTCAAAACCGTTTTAAAAAAAACTATCAGGTAATAGAAAATTCTATTCAGACAAACGGGATTCTTCTCAATGATGAATGGTGTGAATTTTTATCACAAAACAATTTTCTGGTTGGCATAAGTCTGGATGGGCCACAGGCAATTCATGATACCTATCGCAAGGATTATGGTGGCAAAGGCACCTTTGATAAAGTTATGAGGGCAATAGCTCTTATGAATGAATATGGGGTGCAGTATAATATTCTCACACTTATAACCGATGCTAATGTTACAAAAGCACATGAAATATATACATTCTTCAGGCAGAATAAGTTTGCCTATCTTCAGTTTGTACCCTGTTTAGAATATGATGAACATGGGAATAGTTTGCCATACAGTATTAGCGGCAAAGATTTAGGTACATATTACTGTGAACTTTTTGATGCATGGTATCATGACGGTTTCCCCTTTGTTTCCATTCGCCTTTTTCAGGATCTTCTCATGTATTCTTATGGTATCAAAACGTCATGTTGCTGGCTTGGCGAATGCAATTCGTATATCGTTGTGGAGCATAATGGCGACTGTTACCCCTGTGATTTCTTTGTATATCCTGACTGGCAACTGGGCAATATCAGGAACTATCGCCTGAATGAAATTTTAGAAAATGCATTACGTAACAAATTTGCTTATATGAAAAAGGGAATAGCAGAAGAATGTAAACACTGCACTATAAAAGATTTTTGCATGGGCGATTGTATACGATATAGGTTTACAAATGATGTACAAAAACAAGGCACAAGCAAATTGTGTGTAGCCTGGAAAATGCTCTTTGAGCTTTACAGTCAATATGAAAAGGAATTGATGGACAGAGTAGATAAATTACAGCAATCAGTACAATCAGGACAGTTTTATCATGTGCAGCGCAACGATATGTGTCCCTGTGGCTCGGGTAAAAAGTTTAAAAAATGCTGTGGAAGAGCTCCATTAGCTATTTGATATCATTATCTGCTATATGTGTAAAAATCATAAAAATGTAAAAAATAATGAAAATATAGAAAATGGCACGATTTACTCCTTAAAGTAAAATTTGTGAACATAATAAGCAGGGTGTACATTTTTTTATTAACAAAATATTTTTAAGGAATTATTAGTGAGAAAACAAGTTCTATCTATAACATATTTTATAATAATCACCTATAAACATTAATAATAAGCTATATATAATGAATTTCAATATTCATGTTTTTTGCCTGCGGTGACGAAAAGTCGAGCAGGGAGTAGTGTCTCCTGACTTAGCTCTTTGAAAACACCTATTGGGGTATGTGGTTTGATATATGCACTCCAGGCTTGGCCTTTAGCGGTTCTGGTCTTGTATGAGCCCAGATACAAGCCTGGAACATGGCAGCAATTATGCTGCCTGAAATTTGCACTGCACTATCTGCCCGGTGTGGTGATACAATGGCAGGGAAGCCAAAACTAATGTGCAAAGGAGTGTAAAATGATTATCAACCACAACATGAGTGCTGTTAATGCTAACAGGACACTTAAGTTCACGCAGTGGAATGTGAACAAGAGTATGGAGAAGCTGTCGTCAGGTGAAAGAATAAACAGAGCCGGCGATGATGCTTCTGGTTTGGCAGTGTCTGAAAAGATGAGGACCCAGATACAGGGTTTGCGTCAGGCTGAACGAAATACCGAAGATGGTATGTCGTTTGTTCAGACTGCAGAAGGGTATTTAGCACAGACTGCCCAGATTATCCAGAGAATAAGGGTTCTGGCGGTTCAGGCTGCAAACGGTATCTATACCAATGCAGATCGTCAGCTTATTCAGGTTGAAGTATCTGCGCTGGTAGATGAAGTGGACCGTATAGCATCACAGGCAGAATTTAACCGGTTTAAGATATTGACCGGTGAGTTCTCCAAGATTAATCCAAAGTCTAGCATGTGGTTCCATATGGGACCAAACGCCAATCAGCGTGTCAGGGTTTTCATTGGAACCATGACAGCTCAGGCTTTCAGGATGAAAGATGCTACTGGTAAAATAGCTATTACGCTTACATCTCCCGGCGGTGCTAATGCTACGATTGGCGTAATGGATGCCGCATTGCAGAAGCTTTCCAAGCAGCGTGCTGACCTTGGTGCTTATTACAACAGGCTTGAGCACACTGCAAAAGGACTTATGACCGCCTATGAAAACGTTCAGGCTTCAGAATCACGTATTCGTGATACTGATATGGCTGAAGAAATGGTGGATTTTACCAAGAACACAGTCCTTGTGCAATCAGGCACTGCGATGTTAGCACAGGCTAATTTACAACCCCAATCGGTGTTACGTTTACTTGTGTAATGTAGCAGGGGACGCTATTAACGGTTCTTTGAAAACTTTTGTGATGATTCTCACTCTCCCTGGACGATTGTACCGGGGCTGTCCTTTCTATTCGGCTGCTTGTTCTGGCGGCCGGTGATGATGGGAGGGCGTCACCGGCTGCCAGAATTATGGCGGCTGATGATGTCTGGATGATGGGCAGTCCGGGCAACATAGGGGAGTACACCCCTGGCCTTTAAAAGGGCCCGGTATGTTCATGATGAACATACTGAAAAAACCTGAGATATCTCAAAAGAAATACTGAGATATCCTGTAAACGTTCAAGGGAGGGAGAGTTTATGAGAATCAATCACAACTTAAGCGCTATATTCGCTAACAGGCAGCTTAAGATCGTCTCATCGCGAATGGATAAGTCCATTGAGCGGTTGGCATCCGGTCAGCAGATTAACAGGGCTGGCGATGATGCTTCAGGGCTTGCTGTGTCTGAGAAAATGAGGACACAGATTAATGGTTTGTTCCAGGCTGAACGAAATGCCGAAAACGGGCTTTCGTTTATTCAGGTTGCTGAAGGATCACTCCAGCAAATTAATGATATTTTGCAGAGGATCCGGATGCTATCGGTACAGGCTGCCAATGGAATTTATTCAAATGCCGATCGTGCGCAGATTCAGGTTGAAGTTTCGCAGCTTATTGATGAAATCGATAGGATTTCAACATCGGCTGAGTTCAACCGTATGAAGATGCTCACCGGCATATATGCGCGCAATTCGCGAGTGGGAAGCATATTCTTCCATATTGGGCCAAACCAGGGGCAAAGGATTAGAGCCTTCATTGCTACAATGAGTGCCAAGGCTTTAAACCTATACGATGGTAACCGTAAACGGTCCATTTCCACTGTTGGTCAGGCAAATGCCATGATAGGGTATATCGATGCAGCATTGGATAAGCTGAATCGACAAAGGGCAGACCTTGGTGGCTACTACAACAGAATGGAAAATACCATCACAGCACTGGCAATGTCCTACGAGAATATGCTGGCTGCTGATTCCCGTATACGGGATGCGGATATGGCAGCTGAAATGGTTGAGTTTACAAAGGACCAGATCCTTGTCCAGAGTGGTGTTGCGATGCTAGCTCAGGCTAATTTTAAGCCGCAGCTGGTATTGCATTTATTAGGATGAGGGGAAAGATCCGGCTACAGCAGTGCCGGCCGGGATTTGCCCTCTCTTTAAATTAACAAGGAGAGGGCAATAATTTTTTTAAATTTTTTCACAGGGAAGGTTTTTAGTATACAAGGAGGTAATTTGTATGGATATCAGCAAAGTTTCAGGGAATGTTCCTCTTAATGCTTTCAAGGTTAAACAGCCTGAGGCAAAAAATGAGGAAAGAAAATATGAAGAGCCGCGTTTTTCAAGGGAAAATCTGAATGATGCGGTTGAAATGCTGAATGCAGCGGCAAAAGCAGCCAATAACCGTATATCCTTTTCAGTGGATGAAAAGACTGACAGGATTGTTATGCGTGTTCTTGATGCTAATAACAATGAAGTGATCAGGGAAATACCACCTAAAGAGGTTATCAGGCTGGCTGCGCAGATCAGGGAAATGATAGGCATGTTTATCGATGAGTCACGATAACTTTGTTGTAATATGTCGCTTCAGTGATTGGTGAATTTTGCCGATAATGTATTGAAATAGTATGGATACATTACTATCTTTACTATTATCTTACATGAAGGGATACATGTATGCCAGTCACGTTAGGCGGCGTTGCATCAGGGATGGATACCGACCAGATAATTCAAAAGCTGGTTGAGGTAGAAGCTCGCCCCATTATTCAATGGCAGGAAGAGAAAGATAGATATACACTTCGTAAAGAAGCATTACGACAACTGCAAACCAAGCTCAACACATTAAACAATGCTACTAAAGATTTATATGGGTTCAGATCACCGTTTAAGGAAAAAGGAGTTCAGATTTCTGATACCGGGATTCTGCAGGCTCAGGCATCCCGTCATGCAGAAAATGGGACACATACACTTGAAGTATTGAATCTAGCTTCATCGCATAAAATATCCACTGATCAAATTAAAGAAGATGAGATATTGCCAGCAGGGACATTCAGCATTGAAGTTGATGGAAATTCATATACAATAAAATTCAGGGGAGGAAACATTAAGTCGTTAAGTGATAAAATTAATGAAATTGCATCAAACTCTGTCTCTGCAACAACAATTAAAACTATCGATGATAAAAGCATATTAACTATCGAATCCAAAGTACCCGGAAAAAAAGGCGAATTGAAAATACGCGGTGATGAAGAGTATCTAAAAAAGATTGGGCTGGTAAAAGGTGAAAAAGGCGCTACAAAGGAATCGCAACGTATAATCTTTGATACAAAATATTTTACGGGGTATACCGGTGAAAAACCTATAGAAGATGAAGATGGCACTCTAACAGTTGATAAAGATGGAAAATCTTTAACAATTGATGCCAGATTATGGCGTGAATATATCTTACCGGTTGAGTATAAAGCTGCAAAACAATCAATTCTTGAGGTAAGCGTTTCATATTCAAAAGAAAAATCAGAAGAGGATGTGATACCATATAAAGTAGAAATAGGCCCGGATGAAACCACTGTTATTAAAGGTATTGAACTGAAAGGATATAATGTTTCGCGTGAACGGCCTCTTGAAAAGAAGCCAAAAAAAGAAATTGCAGATGTGTTGGGAATTGGAGTAGTTTCGGTTGAAGATGGCAAGCGAATTGAAAAAATATATACTCTTGATCCTGCTAAACAGGGGAAACAGGAAATACCCGTTGGGCAGGACTTTGCAGATAAGAAAATAACAAAAATTCTGTTTTACTGCAATGATGGTAAAGCTACTTTTCAGGATGCTTCTCTGATAACTGAGTTGAAGGGAGAGGGGATACTTGATCCCAAAAATGTCATATCTGAGGCAAATGATGCAAAACTAAAGCTCGATGGTGTGGAGATAGTAAGGCAGAAAAACACAGGTATAGATGATGTGTTAAAAGGTGTTACTCTCAATTTATTGGCAACGTCAACAAAACCGGTTACTATCACCATACGACAGAACACTGAAACAGCAGTGGAAAAGATAAAGAAATTTGTTGAAGCGTATAATGACTATCTTGCATTTAATAATGAATTAACAAAGGCTGTGAAAAGTGATAAAGTAGGTGATTATCAAAAGGATAAGTATAAAAACGGTATTTTTATAGGCGATATGACTTTGATGCGGTTACAGAATGCTTTAAAGACAGCAATCAGCTCTGCATATCCTTCAAATGTTGAAAAGCCCATTAAAATGCTGTATCAGATTGGTGTTTCCACAGGCGAAATCAATGCAAAGTGGGAAACAATCAGGGAAGGTAAGCTCATTATTGATGAAGCAAAGCTGATTGAGGTGTTATCAGAAAATCCCGAAGGTGTTCAGGATTTTTTTGGGTCGGATAATGATGGTGATAACCGTATTGATAACGGATTGGCTTTTAAAATGGAACGTATTCTTGATCCGTATGTCAGTGCAGGCAAAAACATTATAGTGGCAAAAATGGATCTTGAAGATGCATCTATAAAAGCTACGAATGAACGGATTGAACGTAAACAGGAGCATCTAAAAGCGTATGAACAAAAACTCAGGCAAAAATTTGCTTCAATGGAAAAAGCAATTTCAGGCTCAAAATCACAGAGCAATTGGCTTGATATGCAAATGAAAAATTTACAAAAGCAAACTGAAAAATAACAATTACCATAAGGGGTAAACAATGCAACTTTTAATCAATGACCATCCTGTTGATTTTACCATAGAAAAAGAGAGCACGGTAAAAGATGTGATGAGTTCAGTACATCACTGGGCACAAGAGCGAAGTTTGATATTTTCCGGTGCAATTGTTGATGGTGTTTTGTATCAACCTGATTCAGCACCTGAAATGCCAATACATGAAATTAATAATATAAATT
The DNA here is from genome assembly GCA_937920495.1 of uncultured bacterium. Classification (GTDB taxonomy): domain Bacteria; phylum Spirochaetota; class UBA4802; order UBA4802; family UB4802; genus UBA4802. The sequence goes on from CALEUQ010000062.1 coordinate 15,003, forward strand.
GCTATGTTCAGTCAGTTGGTGATGTGGTAATTGATTCCATAAAGGAGGGTATTGCATATTGTAATCGGGCAGAAGAGTATTTAAAAGGCAAAGATAGCCTGTCACAATTGACGGATGATGAGTTTGTTCAATTGCAGTATGGTATTGAATGGATAATCTCAGTATTACAATCAGTATTGCATATGCTTGGTATGGAAAGGGAAGATGTGCGGTTTAAAGATATGACAGTACATCAATTTATAGATTCAATTAAGTCATTCCAGCATATGATAGCGGATGATAAATCCAGAAGTGATATTAATCAAATTAACGAACTGTTTCATGATGTAACAACATTGTTCAGGGTTCTTCTTTGCAGTGATGCTCTTAAAAATCTTATTATACAAAGTGTTGATTCGCCGGATGTTCTTTTCAAGACGCTACTGGATTTAAAAACTCTTGTTCCACAGCAGGTGGATAATTTGGAGGCGATAGCCGGCCTGTATCAAAAGGGTAAAGATAATGAAGCACTGGAAATAATTCACACACTTGTGGATTTTCTGTATTTATACATGCGAACCTGCTATCAGGTGTCCCCGGTATTTGGCATACATCTGGCCGATATTGTGCTCAATAATCAATCGCTGGAAGAATTGAACATAAGATTACAGGATATGTTATCGGAAATTGTTGAAATAATGGAAAATAATGATATAGTCAGCCTCTCAGATATCCTTGAATATGAATTAAAACCTCTGATTGGGGAATTAGACAATTATATTGACGTAATGTTGCAGCAGATAAAATCGTAGATTCCCCTTTATACTTGACAGAAATAAATTCTTATTAACAATCAGTAATAATTGCATGATGAAATTATGAGTTGTCGTTTGGACGAAAATACTATTCTTTCCATCATTTCCAGGAACGAAGTGTTAATTATGCCGTGTGGAGGGGCACAATATTAATATTGATATCCTGACCACTTAAGTTATGCGAAATCTTATTTTTTTTCCAACGAGATTTCTCACTTCTCAGGAGGTTTGGATATAACAATGCAAGCAACAGGAATTCAAAATGACGATGGTTGCTAAAAGTGATTTAAAATGAAGGTATAGTTAAATTTTATATGTAAGGGTTAACACAATTGAAAAACAAGAAACTGTGGGGTGGCAGGTTTAGCCAAACTACATCAACCATAACTGAACAGATATCAAAATCATTACATTTTGATGTACGTTTATACAGGCATGATATACAGGGCTCTATTGCACATGCCAGGATGCTTGCAAAGAATGGAATAATTTCACAGGAAGATTGCAATGCTATTATTGCTGGCTTGCAAACAATACAGAAAGAGATTGAAGAAGGAACTTTCCCTTTTAACGAAAAGCTTGAAGACATTCACATGAACATTGAAGCTAGATTAACTGAGCTTATTGGTGATGCAGGAAAAAAATTGCATACCGCACGTTCACGTAATGATCAGGTTGTTACAGATGTGCGGCTGTATTTAAAAGATGCAATTAAAGAAATAGAAAAGCTGTGTATTAATCTCATACAGATACTGATAAAAAAAGCTGAAGAACATACACACGTTATTATGCCCGGATATACACACATGCAGATTGCACAGCCGGTACGCTTCAGTCATCATCTCTTAGTATATGCGTGGGCATATCTGCGTGACCTTACTCGCTTGCGCAATGCGTACAATGCTACCGATGTTCTTCCTTTAGGAAGCGGAGCACTGGCAGGTGTTAACTATGACACTGACAGACACTATCTATCTGACGAACTTCAATTTGGAGCTGTCGCACATAATTCTATGGACGCGGTAAGTGACAGGGATTTTATTGCCGACTTTTTGTACTTTGCTGCAATGGCTGGCATGCATTCTTCACGCTTATCTGAAGATTTGATAGTATGGTCAACTGCTGAATTTAATTTTATAAAGCTATCTGATTCAGTGACAACAGGATCATCGATAATGCCGCAGAAACGCAATCCTGATGTGGCTGAACTTATACGTGGAAAAACAGGAAGACTGTATGGCAATTTATTCACACTGCTTACAGTATTGAAAGGATTACCAATGACTTATAACCGCGATTTGCAGGAAGATAAAGAGCCGCTGTTTGATTCTATTGATACAGTAAAGATTGTACTGGAAGCCATGGCTGAGATGATTGACAATGTATCAGTAAATGATGAAGTAACGAGAAAAGCTATATATAAAAATTTTTCCACTGCAACAGATATCGCTGATTATCTGGTTATGAAAGGCATTCCTTTCAGGCAGGCTCATGAAATTGTTGGTGCTATCGTGAAATATTGTGAGCAATATAACAAAGACTTTTTTACATTACCACTTAACGAGATACAATCATTCTCTGAAGCATTTGCTGCTGATGTGTATGAATATCTTGATCCTGAAAAATCAACAGAACGAAAAAAGTCCTATGGAAGCACTTCTCTTGAAAGCATTGAAAATCAAATTAAATTATTAAAAGAAAAATTACATGAATTCAGTCATTAATACCATATTATTCTGATGCGATAGCTGCAAAACAGATTCTAGGCGCAATAAAGACACACACAGGTGATATAGACATCAGGCAGGTATCAATTACAGAAGATGTGGAAAATCACACATTGGATCTGGTTGTTCATTGTCGTATGGATGAAGATTTCAGCATACGTATGCTGTTTGATGAGATAAAACAGTTGGGTTATATCAAAAAGATAAAGATAGATTGATGATTATACATTAGTATATTCATACAAGATAAGACGACATTTATGTAAAAAATTTCTTATTATAGTATGCTTTAAAAAAGAATATAATTTCCTTATCAATTAATAATGTTCAAGAAAAATGTTGACTAAATTATATTTGATGATTATATTGTATTAAGAAAATAAATCGATCGGGTTATAGTATGAATATAATAACTGTTTCACCTAAATTCCAAATTGTTATACCGAAGCACATAAGGAAAAGATTAAACATTAAACCAGGACAGAAAATGCAAATATTGGAATACAACGGTCGCATTGAGCTTATTCTTGAAAAGGACTTATCTGAACTACGAGGATTTGTTAAAGGAATTAAAACAGAATTTAAAAGAGAAGAGGATAGGTTTTGAATATTGTAGATTCATCTGGTTGGTTAGCATATTTTGCAGATGAACCAGGAGCAAAATATTTTGCGGAGCCTTTGAGCAATGAAAAATTGCTTATAGTCCCTGTTATAACTATTTATGAGGTTTATAAAGTGATACTCAGGGAAGCTGGAGAGGATAGTGCAATACAGGCTATAACAGCAATGCAGAAAGGAAATGTAATTCCCCTAACGCCTGAGTTAGCTATATTTGCAGCAAGAATAAGTAATACATATAATTTACCAATGGCTGATAGTATAATACTTGCTACTGCTGAAGAATATAAAGCGACAATATGGACTCATGATAAAGATTTTAAAAAATTTAAGAACGTTAAATATTTTGAAAAAACAAAGAGTAATTAGTTGCATAAGTTTGGTTTTATTTGTTGTGTAGTTTTTCAATTAATAATTTAGCTAATTCCATATCTTCATTTGTGGTTATTTTTATGTTTGTATAAAAATTACCTGTTATAGCCTTAACTGTATATCCTGCCATCATAACTAACGATACATCATCAGTTGCATTGGTAATATTCTTCTGGAGTGCTTTTGTATGCGCATCAATAATGATTGAATACCGGAAACACTGTGGTGTTTGTGCAGTAAAAAGTGATGTACGGGGTAACACATCCAGTACTGTACTATCAGAAATTTGTGCAATTGTTTCCTTAACGGGTATATATATGCCACATGCACCATGCTGTTGTGTTGTTGCAATGCACTGTTGAATCATGGCATGAGTTATGAATGGGCGGGCAGCATCATGAATTAATACTATATCATTTGCTTCAAAATCATAGGCATTTAATGCATTGAAACATGATTCCTGGCGTGTTTGCCCGCCGTTTGTAATAATAATGTGACTATCAGGAAAATAATTGTGAAGTATATGGTTTAGTTGTTGTGTGTAATCAGGATGAATGGCTATAATTATTGATTCTATCACACCTGATGTGATAAATGTTTCAATTGACCATGCAACGAGTGGTTTGGTACCAAGCTGTAAAAATTGTTTTGGGACAGCACTTCCCATACGCTGCCCCATTCCACCTGCTACAATAATGGCATGATGTTTCACTGCAATTCCCAGATCTTTTTAGCTAACTCTGCAACACGCTTTCCAAGGAGTGCTGCATTCCTCTTTGTCTTTTCGTCGGGGGTGCCGCTACAGGATACACCATAGTGACCTGTTGCTTCCATAGGATCACCAACGATTATCATGCCATAAATAAGCATAGCCTGTAATATTGAGAGCAGTGTAGTTTCTTTACCACCTGAAGGATCGCTTGAAGTGGCAAATGCTGCACCAATCTTGTTTTCCATCTTTCTGCGAATGATAACATAATCATCAAAGAGGCGTTTCAATTCCGCTGCCATTGTTCCAAAGTATACTGGGGAACCTGCTATTATACCATGCGAGTTAAGAAAATCATCTTTGGTTACTTCTTCTGTTGAGCGCAAAATACATTGTGCGCCTTCAACCTTTTTAACACCATCAGCAATAGCTCTGGCAAGCTCCTGCGTGTTGCCTGAACGTGAGTAATATAAAATCAAGATCTGAACCATGGCACACCTCTCATCAAAATTCAGTAAAAGTCATAGTGATATATAAATACATCACTATGTATTTCTAAATGCAAATTTGAAAACAAGATATTACAAATTGTCTCCGCCATAGTGAGCAACGGAGTGCTATGCATTATTTATAAAATAATCCGTAGGTATATATTTGTCAATCATTACCCAATATTTTTGCGATAGTAACTGTAAAATTGACTTGTCATAAAATTTAATTAATGTTTTCGTGTAACAAGAATTTTATGTAATGGTGAGCGTGTACTTCCATGAACTATCGCACAATGGTATCAAAGCGAGCAAATGAATTTACCTCATTCATTGTGATGGATGTCATGGCAAAGGCCGAAGAGTTAGAACGAAAAGGTGAACATGTCATTCACCTGGAAGTTGGCGAGCCTGATTTTATGACTCCACATGTAATTGAAGAAGCTGCAATAGAAGCATTAAAAAAACAAAAGATAAAATATACACATGCGTTAGGATTACTTGAATTGCGCCAGGCTATTTGCCAGTACTATTATGATGAGTATAAAGTTTTACTGTCACCTGACCAGATACTTGTTACCACAGGCACATCTCCTGCTTTGCTTTTTGTAATGCTTGCAATACTAAATTCAGGTGAGGATGTTATTGTGTCAAACCCACGCTATCCCTGTTATCAAAATTTTATCATTGCAGCAGGTGGAGTGGTAAATGAGATAGTGACATACCCGGAAGAAGGTTTTCAGTACAGACCAAATGACATTAAGAAAAAAATTACCCCAAAAACAAAAGCTATTATCATAAATTCACCCTGCAATCCTACAGGTATTGTGATGAGCAAAGAAGCATTGCAGGCAATAGCTCAGTTTGAAAAGCAATTTATTATTTCCGATGAAATTTACCATGGGCTTGTATATAAGGACAGAGCGCATTCAATTTTAGAGTTTACTGATAAGGCATTTGTCATAAATGGTTTTTCCAAGCTCTATGCAATGACGGGATGGAGGCTGGGCTATTGCATATTCCCAAAGGAATTTACAAAAGTAATGCAGCGGATTCATCAGAACTTTATGATATCGGCTAACAACTTTGTGCAATGGGCAGGAATTGCAGCACTAAAGTATGCAAAGCCGGATATTGAAACAATGCGGCACACGTACAATGAAAGACGTGAATACATGATACAGCGCCTGAAGCAAATGGGGTTTACAATCCATGTTGAACCAACAGGCGCGTTCTATGTGTTTGCAGATGCCCGTGCATTCTGTAGTGATTCGTATAAAGAAGCATTTAATATTATAGAAAAAGTAAAAGTAGGCGTTACTCCAGGCATTGACTTTGGCAGTGCAGGCGAGGGCTTCCTTCGTTTTTCCTATGCAACGTCACTTGAAAATATTGAAGAAGGGTTAAACAGGATCGAAAAGTATTTAAAAGAGAGATAAATAAAATTACACAAACAACTTGATAAGGTCATTTATTTCAGCTTTGCGTTCCATGACATTGCGCGCAAGTTTTATGATATTCATGTCGCCGATAACAATTGCGGCAAGGGGTTCGTTTTCAGAATATAAAAATTTTACATACACACTATCGGCTTTGTGAACTATGGATTTGGTACCATCTTTATTGAAGTCACCTGCTGAGTATAGATCAATACCTGTTATTTTCAGTAACACTGAAAGCAATGTACCCGTATATTCCTGCCTGGCACCAGCCATATTTAATCCTGCTAATTTGCCCTGTTCACGAGCGGCAGGCCATATCCCATAGCATATCCCATTGTACTCGGTAGGATCACCGGCAGCAAAAATATCGGGATTAGATGTCTCAAGATGGTTATTTATGATAATGCCGCGGTTAACTGCAAGGCCTGCATTTTTAGCAAGCTCAACCTGTGGTTTAATTCCCATTGAAAATATCACAGTGCCTGCTTCAAGCTGTGTGCCTGATTTGCAGATGACTTTTTCAACGGAACTATCGCCCACAATTTCCGTAACCGAATCTGCCAATACAAACTGTAAGCCCTTCTGTTCAAGAAGCTTTTTAATAATTGCTGCACCATCATTATCAAGCTGGCGGGGAAGAAGCCTGTCAAAAAACTCAATGACCGTTACATTGCATCCACGCTTGTATAAACTGTATGCAGTTTCAAGCCCTAACAAACCACCACCAACTATTACTACCTGTTTGTTGGTGGTAGCGTTGATGTGATTAATGATAGCATCTGCATCATCAATGGTTCGGACACTGAACACACCCTGTAACGTGATACCCGGTATTGATGGCATGGTGGGAATTGCACCGGTGGCAATACAAAGTTTATCGTACCTGATCTTTGAGCCATGATGTAATGTGATGTGTTTGGTCTTTGTATCAATATCAATAACATTTGTTTTAAACAACACTTCAATGTGTTTTTCGTCATACATTGCAGGCTTGTAAATATAGAGATTCTCCGGCTTAATATCGCCCGCTAAGTATTCTATAAGGCGTGGGCGATAGTACATGTGATGAGCTGATTGCGTAATAACAGTTATTGCCGAAGAGCTGTCCAGCGAACGGATTGCTAACGCTGCTTCAGTTCCTGCAACGCCATTACCAATAATGCAGTAGTGCATGGATTTCCTCCTGTGTTGAGACTTATTTATTGAAGTGATGCGGATGTTTTATGTCAATTAAATATTACAATTATTTTAGATATAATTAGATATAAAATATGAGTATAGTGGATTATCATTTTGCCGCCATAGTGACATCTACTCAAGGCATTGTGTTATAACTCTCTGCCATTTTTTTAGGCTTTTTTGTTCTAAACTACGTATTACTCTGCTTATCAATCCGTCCCTTGCAACTACTGTAACTTTAACAGTTTAGTCTATGTTCAGGCTTTGCAATTGTATGCTATTAGTTTTTCAATTAAATCAAAAATCGCTTCATTGTTTTGTTTAAAAAGTTTTGGTAATTCAATATGATTTAAGTGTCATAATATGGAAAACATATTGATAAATTTGATAGTCGTATTTATTCTTAAAAAAGTTTATGAATAGTTGCTTTAATATTTTATTATTTCTTTACATTCCCTTTAAAAAATCTTGACCTTATGTAAATTTAATGATAAAGTACCATATTTCGTTATTTGGCAAAATATGGTACTAATCTATAAATTATCAGGAGGATGTAGTATCATGAAGGATTCTTTGAGAATTATTGTTCCCATACTACTGATTGGGGTAGTAACATTGTTTTTACTGTCATGTAGTTCAAAGCCTGTAACAACAGTTACAGTAGATGGCTCAAGCACAGTATATCCCATTACCGAGGCTGTTGCAGAAGAATTCCAGAAGGAAAACAAAGGTATTCGTGTTACTGTTGGGATATCTGGCACTGGTGGTGGATTTAAGAAATTTTATGGTGGTGAAATAGACATTACAGGAGCATCACGACCAATGAAGAAAATTGAACAAGAGGAATGTGCTAAAAACGGTATTGAATTTATTGAGCTACCAGTTGCGTATGATGGTCTGGCTGTTGTAGTGAATCCTCAAAATGATTGGTGTAAAAGTATGACAGTTGCCGAGCTTAAGAAACTCTGGGCACCGGAAGCACAGGGAAAGATTACTAAGTGGAGTCAGATCAGGGCAGGTTGGCCAGATGAAAATATCAGATTATATGGAGCTGGTGTTGATAGTGGCACATACGATTATTTCACTGAAGCTATTGTTGGGAAGGAACATTCCAGTAGAGGTGATTTTACTGCTAGTGAGGATGATAATGTGCTGGTGCAGGGAATTGCAGGCGATAAATATGCCTTAGGTTTTTTTGGTTTGGCATATTATGAGGAAAACAAAGATAAACTTAAGCTTGTGGCCATTGATAATGGGAAAGGAGCAGTTTATCCAAGCCTTGAGACTGTGAAAAATGGAACCTACCAACCACTCTCACGGCCACTCTTTGTTTATGTACGCAAAGATGCACTTGAAAAGAAACCCGAAGTAAAGGCTTTTGTTGAATTTTATCTGAAACATGCTGGGAAATTATCCAAACAGGTTGGATACATTCCTCTTCCAGAAAATGTTTATGCGCTTGTAGAAAAACGAGTTGCTAATCTCAAAACTGGAACTGTGTTTTCAGGATCCAAGGTGGGTGTATCTATTGAACAGCTTTTAAGTAAATAACCATTACAGCGATGATGAAAACTGAACAACAAGAATTGTTTACAAAACGAACCTTGACAGAACGATGGATATCCGCCGTATTATTTGCATGCGCGGCGGTATCCATTGCTGTTACAGCAGGAATTGTCATGGTTCTTTTGTTTGAAACAAAAGAATTTTTCAGCAAAGTATCTTTTGGACAGTTTTTTCTGGACACACAATGGACACCCCTTTTTGCTCAAAAACACTTTGGTATCTGGCCATTATTTGTAGGGACATTGCTGACCAGTTTTTTTGCTATGATCACTGCTATCCCTATGGGTCTTTTAATTGCAATTTTTTTAAGCGAATATGCTCCCGAACAGTTGAGGCGTATATTAAAGCCTATTGTGGAAATACTTGCAGGGATACCCACCGTAGTATATGGTTACTTTGCTCTGACTTTTGTAACACCACTGCTCCAAAAGGTTATACCTGATCTGGCTGGTTTTAATTCACTTTCTCCTGGTATTGTAATGGGCATAATGATCACACCCATTGTTGCTTCATTGAGCGAGGATGCAATCTATTCGGTACCAGCATCACTTCGTGAGGGTGCGCTTGCATTAGGATCCACGCGACTGCGGGCAATTCGATATATAATACTACCAACGGCGTTCTCGGGGATAGCGGCCTCGTTCATACTGGGAATATCACGTGCTGTGGGCGAAACAATGATAGTGGCAATAGCCGCCGGGCAACAACCTATTCTTACTTTTGATCCACGAGTTCCAATTGAAACGATGACCGCGTATATAGTCCAGGTTAGTCTTGGGGATACTCCTCATGGGACGCTTGAATATAATACTATTTTTGCTGTAGGATCAATGTTATTTATTATAACTATGATCTTTAACCTTATTTCCTTTTACCTGCGCAAAAAGATTCTCAAGGGGTATATCTAATGAAGCAACATGACAACGATGATCTCACTTTTATTTCTATTGATAGAAAAATTGAAAAAGCTTTTATTGCTATTATGGCTATTGCAGTTACCATACCATTAGTTATAATGGTGATGTTGCTTATTGATACATTCATAGATGGTTCGGGGCGATTGAATGTGGATTTCCTTACCAGTTTTCCATCTCGATTTGCAGAGTCAGCGGGAATTCTATCGCCACTAGTGGGAAGTGGCATCCTCATGGTTCTGACTGCGCTTTTTGCAGTTCCAGTCGGTATTGGAGCAGCAGTATATCTTGAGGAATATGCAGGGAAAACACGACTATCATCCTTTATTGAAATCAATATCAGCAATCTTGCCGGCGTTCCCTCTATAATTTATGGCCTGCTTGGATTGGGGCTATTTGTGCGTTACATGCAGTTAGGGCGTAGTCTTCTGGCAGGCGCTTTGACACTATCACTTATGGCGCTACCAATGATCATAATCGCATCACGTGAAGCCATTCGTTCTGTACCTCGCGAACTTAGGGAGGCAGCTTATGCTCTGGGTGCTGATAAGTGGATGACTATAAAGAAGATCGTACTCCCTATGAGTTTGCCAGGTATTCTAACTGGAATAATACTTTCCCTTGCCCGCGCAATAGGTGAAACAGCGCCTATCATCACGATTGGGGCGCTCACATACGTGGCTTTCCTTCCTGATTCAGTTATGAGCCCTTTCACGGCTCTTCCGGTACAGATTTTTAACTGGATTTCGCGTCCACAGACGGAATTCCATATCAATGCTGCAGCAGGTATAATAGTATTGCTTGTGGTGATGCTTTTAATGAACAGTCTTGCAATTATTCTTAGATACCGATTACAGCGAAGAATTCAATAGTCATTACATTGAGGATATGAAACTATGTCAATAGGCCAAGCAACCTTTAGTAATACTAATACAAACACGGATCAATCCCAGAGTGATTTTTCTAATATACCTGAATCCCAGACCATAATCAGGACAGTGAACCTGAAAGCGTGGTTTGGAGAAATGATGGCGTTAAAAGGAATAGATATACCTATCGCGGATAGAAAAGTAACTGCAATAATCGGGCCTTCTGGATGTGGAAAATCCACCTTTATAAGGACACTCAACAGGATGCATGAAGAAATTCCAGGTGCACGTGTTGAAGGAAAAGTGTTATATCGTGGCCAGAACGTTTATAATCAAAGTATTAATCCCGTAATGCTTAGAAGGAAAATCGGCATGGTGTTTCAAAAACCCAATCCCTTTCCGATGATGTCGGTGAGACAGAACATTATAGCAGGATATCCACTTCAGGGAAAAGATCTGGCTCATGTCGATGAAATTGTAGAGCGCGCTCTTCGGCAGGCTGCTCTCTGGGATGAGGTTAAGGATGTTCTCAACAAACCGGGATCGAGCCTTTCTGGAGGACAGCAGCAGAGGTTATGTATTGCACGGGCCCTTGCAGTAGAACCCGAAATACTGTTAATGGATGAACCATGTTCGGCTCTTGATCCAATCGCAACTGCTAAAATAGAAGATCTCATTCATACCCTAAAAGGAAGCATCACTATTATTATCGTTACTCATAATATGCAGCAGGCTGCAAGGGTTTCGGACTACACGGCTTTCTTTTATCAGGGGGAGCTTATAGAATATTGTGATACTGATACGCTGTTTAAGTATCCACATAATAAAAGGACTGAGGATTACATCACTGGAAAATTTGGATGATGAAAAGACTATCATCAATTTTTAAGGAGAATTTTTATGACATACTTCCACACTGATAGAGAATACCAGGCCAATCTGAACATGTTACGTGACAGAGTTGTCAATATGGCCAAAAAAGTCCGCGGGATGGTTGATGAAGCGATTCGTGCTTTTGTAACTCTTGATGCAAATCTGGTAGAAAACACAGTAATAGTTGAAGAAGAAGTAAATGCATTGGAGATAGAAATCGATGATTTGTGCGTTTCGCTTTTAGCAAAGCATCAACCGGTGGCTTCGGATCTACGTTTTCTGGTGGCAGTATTGAAACTAGTACCTAACCTTGAGAGAATAGCTGATCATGCTGTGACAGTTGCCAAACGAGCTGCTGAAAATCTTGGTGTTGATGCTGATGTTAAAGAAGACATTATATGCATGGGCAACATTCTGCTTTCCATGATAGATGATTTTCAGGTGGCCTTCATAACAGGAGATACAGCGCTTGCTGAAAAAATAATATCCCGGGATGCTACTATTGATGCACACTATTCTGAAGTATTTCGTAAAGCTTTGAAAATATTAGAAAATAATGCTTCAAGAACATTTGAGATGATGCTAATTCAGTCTGTAATAAAAAACATTGAGCGAATTGGAGACCACATTAAGAACATTTCCGAATTTATTATATATATGTACGGAGGAGTAGATATTCGACATAGAGAATCATTGGCAACATATAAATCCTACATAAGGGGAGTCCTGTTCCTTTGCGTTCACAACAGCGCCCGCAGTCAGATTGCCGAGGCGTTTGCAAAACGCATTTTTCCAGAGGGTGTAGATGTTTTTAGCGCTGGATCAGATCCGGCTTCATCTATAAATCCGTATGCTCTACGTACAATGGCAGAAATTGGAATTGATATATCATCACAGAAACCAAAGCGTATTTCCGATGTGCCGTTGGATAAGATTGATGTTATCATAACATTATGTGATGAGGAAATATGTGTAGACCTTCCTGTTAAGCGAAGTGAAAAGTGGAGCCTTCCTGATCCAACTCGTTTTACCGGAAGTGACGATGATATCCGTGAAAAGATGAATAGTTTGCGGGATGAGATAAAGTTTCGTATTGAATCAGCTTGCAGGGAACTCTTTAAATGAAAATAGATTCGCTTGAAGAATTGATACTTATCGCAAAAGCACTTTCGGAAGAACATAGGATCAAGGTGCTCTATGTGCTGCAAAACGGTGAGCTGTGTGCATGTGATATCATTGGTTATTTAGGTCTTGCACCCTCTACAGTGTCACGGCACCTGGCGGTACTAAAACAATCGGGGCTGGTTTCATCCCGCAAGTCGGGCAGATGGGTATTTTTCAGGATTCAGGATACACTTACGCCCATTGCCCATACTATGTTACAAGCCGCATTAACAGCCTATCGTAATTCACCAAGAACAAAAGATGACCAGATTAACGCGCGTGAAATTTCATGCGGTGATTGGTGTAATGAAGAATAAAGCATTTTTACTCACACCCCATGACAAAGATGAAGCACCTATGGAGCACATCATCCTTTTCAGTGTTAAAAGCATATCACCAACAAACATTTTATTTATTTTTCTCATTTTTATAATTTCAAAGATCATGATCGTGTTGAGCATATCTGGCAATTTCATGAGTCTGTGAGCTGTGGATTTTGGTCTTCTTGTGGACGGATCTATAGTATTCATCAAAAACTATCTGCGCAGATATAAAGAACTGGCACTTGATACTGACATGGGTGCGGAACTACAGCGTCCCAAGCTACAGTTGTGATCGGGGGACTGGTTACTTCTACTTTTCTGACGCTGGTTCTGCTACTAACGGTATATGTATGGGTAAACAGGGAGGATTTATTCTAATCTTGAGTCTAAAGGAAAGTTGTCGTGTAACCGACACCAATTACATTCACGACAGCAATTGTTGCAATAAATGGTTTTAAAACAACAAAAAATATTGACAATAAGAGGATTCATGCTAATATCTGAATATATCTGAATATATACATGATGAAACTGGAAGTAATATTAAAAGCTTTAGCTGATAGAAACAGGCTACGAATACTAAATTTGCTTTTAAAATGTGAATTATGTGTGTGTGATATTGAGGAAATACTGGAGTTGTCACAGTCGAACGTGTCGCGTCATCTTAACAAATTAAGTCAATCAGGTTTGCTTGACAGTCGTAAAGAAGCACAATGGGTATTTTATATGATAAACAAAAATTTTCGTGAACAGCATGAAGTGCTAATACAATATCTTGAATCAATTTTCAATAGTGATGATGGGTTTAAACGTGATAGTCAAAAGCTTACTATGAGTATTAATTCATCAAAGACAGCAGTAATGGTTAGGTGTACAAGGAAATAACAATTTTTTTGTAATTAAAATATGATTATATAATCATATAAGAATATACTAAAAAAGGAGCATTCTATGAAAGTTCAAATATACGATCCACCGATGTGCTGCCCTACAGGCTTATGCGGTCCGGCAATTGATCCGGATCTTTTAAAAATGAATGATACCATACTGGCATTGAAAAAGCAAGGGGTAATGGTTGAGCGTTATAATCTTAAAAGCGATTATATGACTATTAAAGATAATACATTGGTTATGGCGCTCATTCACAAAAGTGGATTAAAATCACTTCCTATTACTGTAATAAACGGCCAAATATTTAAATCCGGGGTTTATCCATCATATGAAGAAATATGTAAAGCGCTAAACATCGAGCCATTGCAGTTTAGTAAACCCATCACTCTACAGGTGGGATGATTAAATAACCAATAAACTAATAAATTAACTGGAGGATGTACATGTTAGATGTAACTGAAGCAGCAGTAAATGAGTTTAAGAAATTTATACGTGAGGCAAATGCTGATGGTGCAGGTATACGGGTGTTTGCAGCGCCGGGTGGTTGTTGTGGTCCAACATTTGGTCTTGATATTTCACAAAATGGAAATGAAGGCGATGATGTTGTGGAAAAATATGATTTGAAGATATACATTGACCCTGCAATATCGGATATCCTTTCTAATGCTACAATAGACTATATTGAAGACGGTCCTCGTAAAGGTTTTACCATACTTGGTTTACCAAAGTCAGGTTGTTGTTGAACACAAACAATTTTTTTTAGAGAGGTTAGGATACCCACTATGAGCAAATATCTCTTCTTTTCAGGCAAGGGCGGTGTTGGAAAAACAACCATGGCTGCATCCACTGCTATATATAATGCAGATCAGGGCAAAAAAACGCTGATTATCTCTACCGATCCTGCAAGCAACCTGGGCGATATTTTTGAAAAAAATATTGGACACAATATCATAGATATTACGCATAATCTTTACGCTATGGAGATAGATCCCGACGCAGCAACTGAGGATTACAAGGAAAAAGTCATCGGACCCATGCGAAATATCCTTCCCGAGGATGTCATGAAGGTAATGGAAGAACAGTTCCGGAGTGCTTGCACCGTCGAAATAGCAGCTTTTGACCGTTTTACCGATTTCCTTACAAATGAAGATTTTGATGTGATTGTATTTGACACCGCTCCCACCGGACACACCATTCGATTGCTGGAACTTCCTATAGATTGGTCAAAGCATATCGAGGTTAGTTCCAAAGGTAGCGGCCAAACCTGTCTGGGGCCTGTATCATCCATTCAGGGAGCAAAGGAAAAATACGACAAAGCCATCAGCGCGATGCGCGACGCGGCAAAAACCCGATTTTATATGGTCATGAAGCCGGAGAAAACATCTCTGGCCGAAGCAATACGCGCGCACGATGAGCTTTCAAAACTTGGGATTTTAAATTACGAAATCATTATCAACGGGATTATCCCTGAAGACGCCGTAAATGGAAAGTATATGAAAATCATTGAAGCACAAAAGCTGTATATACAATCAATCGGCAAGGCTTTCCCGTATCCATTGCGAAAAGTGTATCTGCAGAGCGGCGAGGTAAAGGGCATTGAAAACATTCGAGCCTTTTCTAAGATCGTGTATGAAGGAGGCGGCCAGCTTAGAACCGTTTTCCGCCAGGAAAAACCATTTGAAAATTTTGCTTCCCCTGCGGCGCTTCGCGATATACTCACCCGTAAGCTCAATCACCGCGTGGTGATAGTTACCGGCAAGGGCGGCGTAGGAAAAACCGTTGTGGCGTGCGCATTGGCATCTAGATTGGCAAAAGATGGAAATAAAACACTTCTGGTTACCACCGACCCAGCAGCACACATAGGATATGTGCTTGAAGAAAAGATCAGCGATACCATCACTCCGATGAAGGGTATTTCAGGACTTTTTGCCGCCCGTATCGACCAGAAAAAATCTGTGGAGACCTACAAGGCAAAAATACTTGCCGATGCGGAAAAATCGGGCTATTCCGACGATATGATACTGGCACTTAAAGAGGAACTTGAATCGCCCTGCACTGAGGAAATGGCGGTGTTCGAGGAGTTTTCGCGTCTCATCGGCAGCGGCAATTTCGAATATATAGTCTTCGATACCGCTCCCACCGGCCATACGCTGCGACTGCTTGAACTTCCGTACGATTACGCCAAGCAGGTTGAGATGATGGTAAACGTGAAGGGTGACGCTCACTTCACCAGCGAAGCAAAAAAGAAGCTTGAAGAGCTTGTGGCAAATCTTAAGAACAGGGATTACTGCACGTTCTTCCTTGTTTTTTATCCGGAGTATACGCCTATATTCGAAGCCAAAAGGTCGCTCGATGATTTGAAACTCGCCGGCATCCAGGTGCAGGCGGTGATTGCAAACAACATCCTTGAACAAAATCCAAAATCGGAATTCTTCACAAGCCGCTACAATATGCAACAGCACTATCTGAAAGTGGCCGATAAGCAGTTTGGGCTTCCGATGTTCAAGATTAAGCTGTTTGATGAAGAGATAAACGGACTTGATAAATTGCAATGGGTTGAAGAAGAGCTGTTTGGCAAAAAGTAGAAAAAAGTAGAAATAGAAAAGGGGATTATGAAAATGATACAGGTAGGGATACAGAACAATTATATATTGGATGCAAAAACTCGTGAACTCATAGCTGTGGGCGCATCCATCGCAGGCAACTGCATGCCTTGCCTTAGGTACCACTTTGCAGAAGCACTTAAAGCGGGATGTTCCCTTGATGAAATAGCTGAAGCAATAGAGCTTGCAAAACGCGTCAAAGAGCGTCCTATAGCTGATATCTATAAACTTTCGGACGAACTGCTAAAGAAGGAGCGTGAAAAAAATTAAGCTTATAGGGATGCACACTCGGCGGTGAGTGCAGCGGTTAAGCTAAGAAACGTATGGAGGAAATGTAAATGGATATTGCGAAAATACGCGAAATGTCAGAGATAATAAGAAAAAATATAGGGCTTACATCCTACCCTGTCGGAGTTAAATTTCATTTTACTGATGAAGAGATGGTTTTCGATGATTCCGTAAGGCTCAAGGGGCACAGATACTGCCAGGCTCTCATGCGGGCCAGGCGGGGCGACCACGTTGTTCTCGACGCCGAAGGCATTTCCTGTCCGGCCTCCGCGGCCGCTTTCGGCTTTAAACCGCTTCCGGAAGGGCTCAAAAACGGCAAGGGGCTTATAGGATTTGGCATTACAAAAGAAGAGCAAACAGGAATTGAGATGTTCAAGGGCATGACGGTTTTACAACAGGGAGAATTAAAGGAACTGTATCTTTTTCCACTGGATTCGGCGGTCATTGAACCGGACATCGTAATCGCGGAAGACCGCATCGAGACCCTCATGTGGATTGCACTTGCCTATATCAACGCAAGAGGTGGCAAGCGCATTGAAAGCTCTACAGCCATCCTGCAGGCTACCTGTGTTGACGCCACGATCATCCCCTACAAAACCCAGAAAATGAATCTGAGTTACGGCTGTTATGGCTGCAGGGACGCTACGGACATTAGCCATGATGAATCCGTCCTGGGTTTTCCTTTCGGGGATTTTGAGGCGATTGCTGATTATATTGTCTATCTCGCGGAAAAGGCAATCCCGGGTTCAAGAGCTAAAAACGCATACGCACTCTTGAACAAAAAAAAGGCAGAAGACATGTCGTAATTCAATGTATTCCATCGTTCAAGTCTAGAATAAATTACAAAACCGGAGGTATATATGGATTTAAAAACAAAATACCCTTTACTTTCATCAAAAAATATCTCTGCCTATACTGTGGTCATGGGAATCTGGGTAATCATTTCCTTGATATCCGCGTTCCTCATGCGCTATTTCTCGAGCGAAACTATTGGATGGGGGGCTGCGCTTTTCCTGGGCTTGGCATCGGTTATGGGGGGTATGCTCATCATGTTTGGAGCCAGCGCAATCAACTTGCGAAAGCTTCGTAAGGGATTTGCACGACTTGCAGCCGGGGAGAAGGATCCTCAAATACCGCCTGTGTGGTGTCCGGTACTTACCATGGCGACAAGGGCCGCCGTAGAGTTGCAAAGTAAAATTCAGCAGGGCAATAAATAGCAATAAGCTATAATGAAGCAAGTAACTACTTATCTGGGTTCATAAGATGTAGCTACTTATTCATGATAGTAATTGTCACCATATTCAACTTTTGCGATGAGATCATATACTCATCGGAAAGAGAAAATGAAATACTTTATTTTAATAAAAGGTGGATTTGAAATTATGAGTATAATGCACATAGAAGTCATAGGACCCGGATGCCGCTTCTGTAAAAAACTGCACGAATTGGTTAGCCAAATCGTTGTAGAACAGGGATT
>CALEUQ010000063.1 GCA_937920495.1 uncultured bacterium
TTATATTTTGCGCTGCTATTGTTTGCGATAGTATTTTTAAATCAGAATGCGTTAGAATTTATTGCAAAGGTGCTGGGATTGCTACATTAATTGCCTTTCCCGATTTCGTCGGGAACAATCACTATCCACCATCCACAAAGATCCCTCGCTATCGCTCGGGATGACATTGGCGTAACTCTATCTCTCGGGATGACACGTACACTGCCGTCATGACGCGTCAACCCCCCTCCAGAACCGCGATTAGCCAATCGCGCTTCCCTGGGGGCCATCGCGCTTGCGGAGAGATTTGCACCCCTTCGCTATCGCTTAAGGGATTTAAATGACTGATTACACGCCTGTCGTACAGGGATGGACTACATACTTCGATGAACTCAGTACGGCGTGCTTCGACGGGGCTCAGCAACCGTGCTTTTTTATATCATCACAGGTAGCTACAAATGATGTCATTTAGGTACGCCGCCGTGGAAGGATGACCCAATACAGGAAGCAAGCCGGGGGTAAAGGGATATATATATTGTGCTATAACAATTCCATCCGCTCTGCGGGTTTTTTATTGAAACAATCTTTTTATGCAACGATATTATGTTTAAGTAGAGATTTTTATGCATATGTAATTAACGCAAACACGAAATACCTTTTTTATGAATAATCTTATTTCCCAAAAATACGGGAAGAGGAACAAATTTCATTCCAATCTACCTTACTAATTCAGATTTATTAATTCCTGTAGCATCTGAATATAACAATGGGGTTTTGAAAAAAACCCCATTAATCTTAATCTATGTTATCCATTCAGATTGATTAATTCCTGCAGCATCTGAATATAACAATGGGGTTTTGAAAAAAACCCCATTAATCTTAATCTATGTTATCCCTTCAGATTGATTAATTCCTGCAGCATCTGAATATAACAATGGGGTTTTGCTAAAAACCCCATTAATCTTAATCTATGTTACCGCTTCAGGTTGATTAATTCCTGCAGCATCTGGTCTGATGTGGTGATGGTACGGGAATTTGCCTGAAAGCCTCTCTGTGTGATGATCATATCAGTGAACTGCTCGGAAAGATCAACGTTTGACATTTCAAGCGTACCAGCCACAATCTTCCCTCTGCCTGCTTCACCTGCTGGCCCTATTAACGGAAGACCTGAGTTATTGGATACCTCAAACATATTATCGCCTGTTGCAATTAACCCTTGAGGATTGGTAAACACTGCGGTAGCCACCTGTCCAACCATCTGCTTGGTACCATTGGAATACACAGCAGTGATGATGCCGGAGTTATCTACAGTGAATGATTCCATATACCCCATGGCATATCCATCCTGTTCAACAGCCTTTGTGGTTGATGGCGATGAGAACTGCGTTATACCTTCCACAAGACCTGAACTGCCAAAATCAAGCCGTATGTTACGCAACGTAGGATCGCCTGCCACACGATAGCCTAAAGTTACTTCAAGTTTGCCCTGATTTATCTCATCCGGGCTGTTTGCATCAGCAACTGACACAATACGACCTTCAGGCGAGAATTTCAGCACAACCCTGGTAGACCCGTTTATTTGATTTGGCTGATTGCCGCCATTGGGCACATCCAGCGTGACAAGCTCCGTATCAGTGATGGCGGCAGAAGCCGTCCATTCATTTACTCCGCTCTTCCAGAAATTAAGCGTTAACCGGTGTGGATTACCCAATTTATCATATATATCAATATTGGTTGTTACTCCGGCAGAAGTTCTCATCATTGCATTGGCATCATTAGGGACTACAGGCAGCTTTGAGTCTAAATTACATTTATATTTTACATAATTGGTTTCTTTTGCAGGTATTTTCCCATAAATGGGCACAATGATATCCTCAACAGTACCGGATGTATTAATAACCTTTTCTCCAGCAGCATTGGTTGTGGCCATCCACCCCTGAACTTTAAGCCCGTTTGCAGGATTTACCAGAGTTCCATCCTTATCAAGCGCAAATGTGCCGGCTCTAGTATACAGGTGCTTCTGCCCGTCGGCAACGATAAAGAATCCATCCCCTGATATTGCCATGTCGGTATTGACACCGGTTGTTTGTAAGCTTCCCTGAGTAAATATCTTGTCAATAGCTGCAATATTCATACCAAGGCCAACCTGTCGGGGATTTATTCCACCACGGTTTTCTTCAGGCTTTGCAGCACCTGAAATAGTCTGCGACAGCATATCCTGAAATGTTACCCTGCCATACTTAAATCCATAGGTATTTACATTGGAGATATTGTTGCCAATGACATCCATCCTTGTCTGATGGTTTTTAAGTCCTGAAACACCTGCAAAAAGTGATCGCATCATATCGCAAAACTCCTGTTATTCTAATTTCTCACTGGTTCTATATGTGATGAACTACCCTTGCTAAAGGTGTTCATTGTATATTCATTGACCGCATGTAGGGGATTTTGCTGTACCTCTATTGTTTCCGGTTTTACTGCTGCATCAGCTTTTGTGGCACCTTGATTATTTTGTTCTGTGCGATAGTTACCGGGCAAATACACCGCATGTATATCATTCAGTGAAACTTCAGCAGAACCAACGATAACCTTTATCCCATCCTGCCGATACACCACACCGCTTACCAATCCCCGCACAATCTGCTGACTTGCAAAATCAACCGCTTCCACCTCTTTGCCGATAAGCGAAAATGCCTCACCTGACTGTGAACGCACAAGCAGCCTCTCGATTGACTGATTCATATTGCTCATCTGCTCAAGCGAAGAGAATTGTGCCATCTGGCTTATGAACTCGCGGTCATTCATAGGCTGAGTGGGATCCTGATGCCGCAGTTCAGCAACTAAAAGCTTCAAGAACGAATCCTTATCAAGTTCAGCAGGCAATTTACCCTTCTTAGCTTTAAGCTTTGCATTTACTTCATTTGCCTGAAATTGTGCTTTAGCTACATCTTCGCCTGACATTCGTAATGCATCTGGCATTGTGTTCTCCTTATATTATAACATCCAATAATCCGTCATGGTATATATATCGGTTGCTTGCTGTTTCATATTCAGCATTTTCGATATTTTGTGCACGTGATAATCCCTGTATTTGTGTAAATTCACGCTGGCGATGCTCTTTAACGTTGACTTCAAACTCACCTACCTGGACACCATTTTGTTCAAGCTCAAAGCGAACCAATTCTAGTTGCTGCATCAACAACTCTTTAGCATCCTGACTCTCTACAATAAAACGGCCACTTAAAATTCCATGCTCCAGGCCCAGGTTTACGGTAAGTTTCCCCAGGCTTTCGGGATATAATTTCAGTGAAAGGCTGAATCGTTCACCTTCTTGCATCACTTTGGCTCTGTTTAAAAGCTGCATCAACTGGTCATTGTTTACAGGTTTTACCACAGTTTCGTTAGTCCGTGCATTTCCAGGCTTAGTATTTACCTCAATCAATGAGTCATTGCGTTCTGATGCTCCTTTTTTGTCAATTTTTGGGGCATCTTCTGCCCTTTCTTTCTGTTTCACTGCATCAAGAAAGCTGATTTCAGTTTTTACTGTTTTATGAAGTGTATTATTGGCATGTACTTGCTGTGCGTCATTATCGGTTTTCCGTACTACTTTTTTATTCTTACTATCCAATAGCTCTTTATATTGCATCAAAGGCCTGGTCATTATTGCACTGTGCACATCCTTTTTATCTATGTGTTCAAATGTAGTAAGCCGTGCAATCAGCTGTTTCAGATCACTTTTTTTCAAATTTTTTGAAAGATCCTGCACACTGGTACCTTTCTGTAATTGATTAATACTATCCTGAATTGTTTCTTTCCCTGTCTTCTTTGTAATCGCTAAGTCTGTAATGAAGTTTTGCTTGTAATCACTGTATGTACCACTCTGATTATGAGTATGAAACGCATCTTTTTTATATATGCGTTGTTTTGGTGTATGTGTATTTTTATCAGTAACTATCGCCATTATATTGTTTTTATTTTTATGTAATAATGCACCAGAAAACGATTGGATTAAACCCGATTTTTCCGCATTCATATCATCCTTTTTTGCATTTCGTCTGTCTGCAATGATCCTTTCTGCAATGAGTGATATTTCCTGCCCTGCATCATACTTTTTTTCCTTATTATCCTTATTATCCTTATTATCCTTGCTATCGTCATTATTGTTCTTCATTTGCTTAAGTGGCACAGTAGTATCATTGCGTGCTGTGGTAGTATCTTTTTGTGTGTATGCCCCATTTATGGGCTCTTCATTGTTTTGTATTGTGTTATTTAATATTGAAATAAATGATAACTCTGGTTCACTATTCCTGATAGGATGTGCATTCTGTACTTTATAGTCAAAATCCAGTACAACAGGTTTTACCATATTCATATCCTGTAATAAGATAAAGTCTTTTCATTAATATCGAATTACCTGTTTTTTTTAATGAATTAATTCAGCAATTATTGAAAAAAAATATTAATAATTCTTTAAAAATATTTTGTTTATACAACAGTGTACACCCCCGCCGCCGAAGGCCGTGCAGGTGTACAATATCTTATTATGTCACATTGATGGAATTATCATCCGGAACAAATCCTAATAAAAATATAAAAATTTATATATAAATATAAAAATAATTTG
Organism: uncultured bacterium; assembly: GCA_937920495.1. Classification (GTDB taxonomy): domain Bacteria; phylum Spirochaetota; class UBA4802; order UBA4802; family UB4802; genus UBA4802. The sequence continues at coordinate 4,604 of CALEUQ010000063.1, forward strand.
TTGCACTAAAATATATGTGATATATATGGTACTGTAACTTCTGCGCTATTACCTGCAATGTTTAGGCAGGTTTTTAGCGGGCGTTATTTGGAATGTAATACTTCCATAATTGCCGATCCTCCATTTTTTATGGATCCCAGACTCACGTCCCCAAAATGGGAGACCTCTTGGACACTCATCCCTGTCAAAAGCAGGGATGCTTTTTTTGTATTTTTTATTTTTTTTTCTTTACTTGCTGTATATTTGTTTTTAATTGCATTTTAATTTTTAGTATTTATACCGATTCAAATACTATAAATTTTATAGTAGAAAAATGAATTTTTTTTGCGACATAATACTGTATTTTTCTTGACAAAATACATTTTTTATATTTGGAAGAAATAGTTTCTTCTTTAATTTAAGAATAAAAATTTAAGAATAAAAACTTTTTTTAAAGTGAGGTAGACAAATACATGGAAGCAATTGAATCACTGCAAAATACTGAAACACAAGAGCCTCCGGATTTTTCCACTTCAAATACTGATGAGCCTCCCTCGGCGTGTAATACAATCCCAAATGTGATAACAATCCTGCCTTCCCGGCATGTTGTCCATAAACCCACAACAAGTAACAAAACAAAGATTTTCAGAAAGCTTTTTTATCCTGACATCATTGACTCACAATGGAATGACTGGCGGTGGCAGATTGCCAACAGAATACGTACATATGAAGAGCTATCTGTAATCCTTGAGCTAACTGAAAGTGAACGAAATGCATTGATGAGCCACACTCAGTTGCCCATGTCCATAACACCGTATTATGCAAGCCTTATTGACCGCAATAACCCTGATGATCCAATTCGCCGTTGTGTTGTTCCAACTATACATGAATTAAAACACCACCATGGCGAATCCGAAGACCCTCTTGCAGAGGATGCGGATAGCCCTGTTTCAGGACTTGTGCATCGCTACCCTGACAGGGTTTTATTCCTGGTAACTGACTTCTGCTCAACATATTGTAGGTATTGTACCCGTTCGCGTATTGTTGGGCGTTCAAACTGCACCCAACCCAGTAAAAACTGGGATACCGCACTCCGATATATTGCTGAACACACCAAAGTACGTGATGTATTGCTCTCAGGTGGCGATCCTCTCACAATGAATGAATCCATGATAGAGTATCTTCTTGGCCGCCTCAGAGCCATCCCACATGTTGAGATAATCCGTATTGGCACCAAAGTTCCTGCGGTATTGCCACAGCGCATTACTCATTCCCTGGTAAGTATGTTAAGAAAATATCATCCATTATGGATAAATATCCATTTTACACACCCAGATGAGTTAACACCTGAAGCAATGAAAGCATGTAACAGGCTTGCAAATGCAGGCATCCCTTTAGGTAGCCAGACGGTGCTTCTGAAAGGTATTAATGATGATGTTGAAACACTTAAAAAACTTTACCATCTGCTTTTACAATGCAGGGTACGTCCCTATTACCTGTATCAGTGCGACCCCATCGTAGGTTCTCAGCATTTCCGCACCTCCGTTGCAAAAGGCCTTGAGATGATTGAAGGTTTGCGAGGACACACAACCGGGCTTGCCGTACCTCACTATGTTATAGATGCACCCGGGGGCGGAGGTAAGGTGCCACTGTTGCCTGAGTATTTTCAGGGCATAGATGGGAACACCATCATCCTTAAAAATTACGAACATAAATATTTCTACTATCCTGAAACAACGTGACCAGCAAGACCATGCGCATTGGTATTACCTATGATTTAAGAGACGACTACCGGCAAATGGGCTATGATGAAGAAGATGTGGCCGAATTTGACAGTATAGAAACTATTGATGCCATAGATACTACCCTGCAACAACTTGGTTTTACCACTGAAAGGATTGGACACATTAAACATCTTGTTGCTTGCCTTGCCAGTGGCCAGCGATGGGATATAGTTTTCAATATAGCAGAAGGCATGCACGGTATTGCGCGCGAAGCTCAGATTCCTGCACTGCTTGATGCATACACAATACCGTACACCTTTTCCGATCCCCTTGTGATGGCACTCACATTGAACAAAGCCTTGACAAAGCAGATAATTCGTGACAGCAATATACCCACACCGCCATTTATGCTTATTAAAGGTATTGAGGATATACAACAGTGTACCCTTACGTATCCTTTATTTGCTAAACCGTATGCTGAGGGAACCGGTAAAGGAATAACTGCTTCTTCGATCATCCGTGATATTGACCAGCTTGCATCAACATGTACACTGTTGCTCCATAAATACAAACAACCAGTGCTTGTAGAGGAATATCTTCCGGGGAGGGAATTTACCGTTGGGATAGTTGGCAGTGGCCATAATGCTAAAGCTATTGGCACTATTGAGATTATTCTACTGGATAATGCCGAAAAGGATGTGTATTCCTACATCAATAAGGAAAAGTGCGAAGAACGCGTGGAATACAAGCTTGCCAGTGATGCTGTGGCACAAAAGTCAGCAGATGTTGCACTGCAGGCGTGGCAGGCATTGGGATGTCGTGATGCCGGGCGTGTTGACATAAAGTGCGATAGCTTTGGCAATCCGCATTTCCTTGAGGTAAACCCACTGGCAGGACTTCACCCTACACATTCCGACCTGCCTATAATCTGTACAAAGGCTGGCATTACCTACCAGCAATTAATTGCAACCATCATATATAATGCATTAGCACGCTACAATCTAATTGATACTGCACCGCAAAAATTATCTTCATTTATAATAAAATAAGGTTTATTCCTGAATTTTGGGAAAATTCAATAAAAAAAGACACGTTATTAAAAAATTGCATCTTACCATAACGATGTAATTCATATAACATATCGTAAAAAAATGAGATAAGATGTGATTTATTGAACCCTCCAATCACGAACCATGAAAAATACTATACTATGGTACAATCACTCTTTTAAAAATTAAATTTTAAAGGGAACTTATGTATCACAACGAACAAAGAAACATAAACTATACATTCAGGAAATATACATATGCACAAAAGAAGGAAAGTAGCTTAAGGGTAGTAATTTTTATAAATAAGCGCTGAAATTATGCTATATATGGCCCAATTGTTTGGCTTTTTTTATGATTTTTGGGTCTGGTCCCCAGAAAAATTTGCAACATACTATACCATACACACGATACACGCTAAATGTGTAGCCTGAGTACCGATAGTTATCGGTATAATCATCTTCTCCCATACCATCAAGCACTGCTAAAAATTCATCCAGCACATTATCCAAACAAAACGCAATAATCTTGGCAAGCGACATCTTCCACAGCTTCTTCACATCCATAAAAAACTCATACTCATCCTCAAATAATACCAGATGAAATCGCTTCCAGTTTGTTCCTTTTTTACGATAGGAAAGCTGTTTGAATGATTTTACATCCTCCTTTTCCAATTGCGCGGCAAAGCTCACAAGTCCGGATAAAAATGTGCGTTGCGAGATATTGTAGTGCTTGGAATAAAACTTCATCAGTTCTAAGTGTTCCACGGAAATACATGTAGTGGTTTCAATGTTCATGGTTTCCTCCCATAGTAGTATGTATGTGTAGGTGAAGTATTGTAGATCAGTGTAAGTAATATGATAAAAGAAATGTCAAATAAAAAATCAGGCTCATTGTGTAATTTTGGGAAAAATATACAAAATACAAAACAATGAAAGTGCTTTTAATTCCAATGCAAAGATTAATAGTTAGAAAAGGTATTATACACGCGCCGTACAGGGATGTACGGCGCACTTCGACAAGCTCAGTACGGCGTGCTTCGGCAGGCTCAGCAATCGTGCTTCGACAAGCTCAGTACGGCGTGCTTCGGCAGGCTCAGCAACCATGCTTCGACAAGCTCAGCAACCGTGCTTT
>CALEUQ010000064.1 GCA_937920495.1 uncultured bacterium
CAACCAACATCTTAATGACCAGAATACAGGAATTCAGGAAAAAATTTTAAGACTGGTTAATCTTGCAAATGAAATATATACCACATCCAAAGAGCAGCAAATTACTATTGAAGAATTAACAAAAGCCATAAATACTATTAATGAAGTAGCTTCACACACTGCAGATGAAACAACAACAATCCAACTTATTTCAGAAAAGCTTGCGGAAAACGCCGGTACATTAATTGAAAATGTTGCATTCTTCAAATTGTCCAGGTAATAAAATATTTGTAACGAGAATACATTATCACATACAATATAATTTTAGATTGTGTCGTATTTAAGCGTGCAGATTTCGCACTGTGATTTTTACATACAAAGCTCTTCTTTTAACATTTTGACTATCCATTCCTGAACCTTAATTTATCAACAAATATTCAATAGTGTACACTTCATAATTGGTTGATCATTTTGTTCAAAATTCTTGTAATTTTTATTGACGATCCATAATTATTTTAGTATTTTAATATATATTAAATATATATTTTTTCTAAGAGTTTAAAAAGGAATATGGATGTAAACCTAACAACTATTGAAGCTATTAATGTTCGCTATAGCAACCTTGCACATACAAGCTGCTGCCTTTCATGTGGCGGATCTATTAATCATGCATACCCCAAACCCGGTGAAATATGTGTTGATTTAGGAAGCGGACGTGGTACAGATGTGTTGCGTCTGGCGGATGCAGTGGGGAGTAGTGGATTTGTATATGGCATTGATATATCTGATGGCATGATAGCAAAATCCAGGGAGCTATCGAACAAATTTGGATATACCAACGTTGCTTTTATACAATCAAATCTTGAACTATTACCACTACCTGATAATAGTTGCAATCTCATCATTTCTAACTGCACCATAAACCATGTAGAAAATAAGCAAAATGTGTTTAATGAAATATATCGCATCTTGAAACCAGGTGGACGATGTATTATAAGCGATATATATTCCCTTGAAGATGTTCCGCTAAAATATAAAAATGATCCTGTAGCAGTGGCAGAGTGCTGGGCAGGTGCTATTACAAAAGATGAGTACCTGGCAACTATTGCACGGGCAGGATTCACTGATATTGAAATCATTGAAGAAAGCCAGCCCTATAAAAAGGGGGCTATTTATGTTGCAAGCTTTACGTATAAAATAATAAAGCAATAAATTATTTTACAAAGAGGTAATGTATGAAATCGCTTGTTGCACCAAAAGACAGCAAAACCCAGGTAGCACAGTGTTGTGCAAAAATTTCTACAATTGTTGCTGGCTGTCACGACTAAATTACAAATGCCACCTGTGTAATAGTTTATACAGGTGGCGCATATCATTACAGGATACACTATATGAAATTATCACACTACACAATCATACGCAAAATACATGATTCGGATAATTACGTAATGGTCAATCCATTGAGCAGGCAGGCTGATATTATAGTGCCCGGCGAAATGGAAGCAATAGCTAATGGAAAATTTGATATAAATATATTAAAGCAAAAAGGATATGTACTTGATGAACAGGAGGAAAAATCGCTCTTCCGTAATGCGTACTTAGAATTTCTTGATAGGCGGGATAACTCAGAAGTGCAAATCTTTTTTGTTCCATGGTACGCCTGCAACTTTGCGTGCTCTTACTGCTACCAGGCAGGCTATGATAACAAAGGTTTGCTAACACAAGAAGTCATCGACGCATTCTTTGCCTATATCACTACTCATATCACAAAACCAAAATACATTACCCTTTTTGGCGGTGAGCCGCTCCTTGATTACCCTGCCGCACGGAAATTAATTTCCCACTTTATTGAAAAAGCAAAAGATCACTCTTTATCATTGGCGATAGTTACTAATGGATTCACCCTTGGTTCGTATATTGACATACTGAAGCAGGCATCCATCCGCGAAGTACAGGTAACCCTTGATGGCACAAAAGATGTACACAACGCACGCAGATTTGCAAAAGGAAATGTACCAACATTTGATGCGATAGTAACCGGCATAGACGATGCACTGGCACAAAATATTCCTATTAATTTACGAGTGGTCATAGATGCAGAGAATATCAGTGACCTTCCACACCTTGCACAATTTGCAATTGATAAAGGCTGGACACGCAATCCATTGTTTAAAACTCAGCTGGGACGTAACTATGAGCTTCATTACTGCCAGGCAGATAACTCTAAACTCTTGAGCAGAGCATCACTGTATGAAAAAATCTACAAACTGATTATACAACATCCTCATATTCTGCAATTTCACAAACCAGCCTATTCAATAAGCAAATTTTTATTTGAGCAAGGAACAATACCCCAACCTCTTTTTGATGCATGCCCCGGTTGCAAAACAGAATGGGCTTTTGATTACACTGGCAAAATTTATCCCTGCACTGCTATGGTAGGCAAACAAGGTGAGGAAGTTGGAACCTTCTACCCCAATATATCTCTTTCTACTACCGCAGTAGAAGAATGGGAAAAACGCGATATTACATCAATACATGAATGCCAGCACTGTTCGTTATCCTTGCTGTGTGGCGGTGGTTGTGCGGCTGTGGCAAAAAATAAACACGGAAATCTACTTAAGCCTGATTGCAGGCCGGTTGACCAGTTGCTTTCAATGGGGATTTCTTTGTATTTTGAAAAAGGTATACCCATAAATGAAAATAATGAAGCAAATTCTAGCTATAATTGCTCTATGTAATTTTTAATACTTACTTATAATAGGAGAACCCAATGAGTGAAAAAATCAAGTATATTAATGCGTCCCGGTATGAAAAGGAAGTGTTGCAAGGTGGTAATGTCATTGTAGATTTTTATTCAACCGAATGTCCACCCTGTGAAGCACTTGCCGCAAAGTTTGAACCGTTAAGTGAAATTTTTGGCAATGACATCACATTTATAAAAATTTTCAGGCAAGAGAATCGCCAGCTTGCGCAATCGTTAGGTATTTTTTCTTCGCCAACTGTGCTGTTTTATAAAAACGGTGCTGAAATTGGTACGCGCCTTTCAGGCAGCATAAAACGCTCTGAGCTTCTTGACAATATCAGGCTACTGTTACCAGAAGAGCGCTTTGAACAGTTACTATCGACCATACAACCTATAACAACATATACTGATATTCTTATATTAGGTGCCGGTCCTGCAGGACTAACCGCAGGCATTTACGCTGCACAGGCAAAGCTTAAAACAATTATTGTTGATACGCAGCTTCCCGGGGGACAGGTGCAGAACACTCACATGGTGTCAAATTATCCGGGATTTGTAAAGCCGGTTGAGGGATTTATGCTCATGCATTATATGAGCGAGCAGGCCAAAGAAGCCGGTTGTCAGTATCGTGTGGCTGTGGATGTGACCGATATAAACCTTAAAGAAAAATACATAACAATAGATGGGATTGAAACAATTCACGCACAAAAGATTATACTTGCTACTGGATGTAGCTACCGTGAATTGAATGTCCCCGGTGAAAGCGAATATAAAGGGAAAGGAATTTCATACTGTGCAACATGCGATGCCAAATATTATGAGGATAAGCATGTGGTGGTGATAGGCGGAGGCAACTCTGCTATTGAGGAATCATTGTTTATTGCAAAATTTGCAAGCCGTATAACCATTGTGCATCAGTTTGATACATTGCAGGCAAATAAGCAAGCACAGGAGAAAGCGTTTGCTAACGAAAAAATTGCATTCATGTTTTCCCATGAACCTCGCGCCTTCATTAAAAACGATGATGGCAGTATAACTATTGAAGTGGAGAATCTGAAGACAGGAAGTAGACAGCATATTAAATGTGATGGCGTATTCATATTTGCAGGCATGAAACCTAACATGTTTAGCGAAGATTTGCAAAACAACAATGGATACATCATCACTGATGAATATATGCACACATCACTTCCAGACGTGTTTGCAGCGGGAGATATCCGCTATAAACCATACAGACAGATAACAACAGCTGTTGCTGACGGCACAATAGCGGCAATAACTGCTGCAAAAGAATTAGAAGAAGCTACTGTTGCAGTGTAACAATTATTTGACAGGCTTTGCCATCTGGTAGAGCCTGTCTTCAAAATATTTTATATCAAATCGTTCTTTCTCAAAATCATCCGGGAATAAATAGAGAATCAGAATCCACTCACCTTTCACAATTTCTACATTAGCAGGCATGGCGTATACTTTTATATAATCATCTGTTGCATTGATTTTTATTCTTACCCGCTGGCCTTTTGCAATTTTACTATCATTGCGTGCTGCATCCTGTAACAAGATATATTCACCTTCATAATTTTTCAGGCTTAACTTTTCTTCTTTTGTTATATAACTTGAACACTGTGACAATGACAATACAATGTAAATTATTACAACAATAAAAAGACGTTTGTTGGTTCTATCTATATGACTTTTAAGAAAATGCATTATGTTCCTCCGTTATTACGTGTTTTTACTTTATAAAGATACTATCACCATAAGTGATTTACATATTATATATACCACACCATCATCTGAGGTACTATATCATTAATATGATTCTTCAATGTAAATTGTCAACAACGTATACTTGTTTTAAATAAAAAAATATATTGCATCAATGAATAATAATTTTAGGATGTACCATTAATTAGTATATAGAGGTATACTATGTATATTGATTCACATGCTCACTTTGACCTGTGTGCTGATGACTTACACACAACTGCAGATAGCATTGTGTTACACATGGCTGAAAATCAGGTAACACACGCAGTACATGTTGTTATAGACTTTGATGGGCTGCAGTGGGGAGTTGATTTTGCAAGTAAATACAAAAATATTTACCTTGCGCTTGGCATTCATCCTTCTTCTGTTGCCGATGGCACAACATTACAGCAATTTATTACCACAACAGAACATTACATTGCACGCATGCCTGATACAATATTTGGTATTGGAGAAACAGGACTTGACTATTACCGCATGCGCCAGCCAAAAGCCATGCAGCAGGAATCATTTCATGCTCAGATACAACTGGCAAAAAAACATGACCTGCCGGTGATTGTACACTCACGCGATGCAATGCAAGATACCTATGCAATACTGAAACAATATTCACCACTAAAAGGCATTATTCATTGCTTTTCCGGTGATAGTGGTGATGCAAGAAATTTTATGGACCTTGGGCTTTATATCTCTTTTGCTGGAAATGTAACATACAAAAATGCAACCAATCTTCATGATGCTGCACGTTTTATTCCTTTAGATAGACTGCTTTTAGAAACCGATGCACCATTTTTAACTCCTGTACCTCACAGAGGAAAACCAAATCATCCCGGTCTGGTGATATATACCTATCAGTTTATTGCTTCATTGAAGAAAGTTGCATTGGCAAATTGTATTGACAATATTGCACAAAACTTTTCCAATTTACTCAACACACACTAATTGACATTATAATGAGCATAGAAGTTTTTACATCAGATTTTTTAGTGATAGGCAGTGGCATTGCAGGCTTAACATTTGCAATAAAAGCTTCTGACCTTGGAACTGTACATATTGTAACAAAAAAAAAGGATTTTGACTCAAATACAAACTATGCGCAGGGTGGTATTGCCTCAGTATTTGACCCACATGATTCAATTGAATCCCACATCAAAGATACTTTGACTGCCGGAGCAGGACTGTGCAATGAAACTGCAGTGCGAATACTGGCTGAGAGTGGCCCACAGCGTGTTCAAGAACTTATACAGTGGGGAGCACATTTCAGCACAAAGCAAAATCCAAACGGCACACTATCTCTTGATTTAGGAAGAGAGGGAGGGCATTCATATAACAGAATTGTTCATGCACAGGACCTTACCGGGCAGGAAGTTGAACGGGCATTGCTTGATGAAATTGCGCGAAGAAAAAATATACATGTGTTTGAAAATCATACCGCAATAGATTTGCTCACTCAACATCAACTCAGATTAAGCGGTAAACACATAAATTCATATAACAGCATTACATGCTATGGGGCATACATTCTTGATAACACCACCGGGGTTGTACATATTTTTACAGCTCCGTACACATTGCTTGCAACCGGCGGCATTGGTCAGGTATATCTTCATACCACCAATCCTGCCATTGCAACTGGTGACGGCATTGCAATGGCATACCGCGCCGGTGCCCTCATTGCCGATATGGAATTTATTCAGTTTCATCCTACATCACTATATCAACCAGGCCAGAAAGAAAGGGCATTTTTGATAAGCGAGGCAGTTCGCGGCGAGGGAGCTATCTTGCTTAATAGCCGTGGTGAACGTTTCATGGAAAAGGTTCACCCTTTAAAAGAACTGGCACCACGGGACATTGTTGCAAGAGCTATCGACATGGAATTAAAGCGCCTTGGAGATCAATGCGTATATCTTGATATATCGTTTAAAGATAAGGATTTTCTTTCATCCCGCTTCCCAACCATTTATAATTATTGTCTGGAAGCTGGCATTGACATAAGTAAAGAACCTATCCCTGTAGTGCCAGCTGCCCACTATCTGTGTGGCGGTATAATCTCGGATCTAAATGGAAGAACATCTATTAGTAATCTCTATGTATCAGGCGAATCAGCATGCACTGGCGTCCATGGTGCTAACAGGCTTGCCAGCAATTCCTTACTGGAAGGAATTGTATTCTCCCACAGGGCTTTTTGCCATATAAAAGAAATCTTTTCACCACAGCACAAAGATGCATTACCTCAGTTCCCGCAGTGGGATAAAAAGGGAACGTTTGATCTGGAAGAATGGATTTTGATTCAGCACAACATTGAAGATGTCAAACGTGTTATGTGGGATTACGTTGGTATTGTCCGCTCAAATCGCAGGCTTGAAAGGGCATGGCGTCGTATAACACTTCTGGAAGAGGAAATTCAGGATTACTACAGAAGAAGTACCATAACATCACGGCTGGTTGAATTGCGGAATTTAATAACTACTGCAAAACTTATAGTCCAGAGCGCGTTATTGCGCAAAGAAAGTCGTGGTCTGCATTATAATACCAATTATCCAACACAGGATGAATCGTTAAAAGGAAGTTTTATTCTATCATCTAACCAGGAACCAATGTTTATGAAAATTTCTGAAATATCTTTTACATAACGTGGTGATACTGATGCAATGCAGAGATGTATTTTTATGCACCTCTGCATATACTATTATTTTTGGAGGATTTCACAATGGCAAAGCGATTGATCCTTCATGGTGTTGTACAGGGTGTGTTTTGCCGCTACTATTGCAGCGAAACTGCAAAGCGCATGAATCTTCACGGCAGCGCAACCAACCTGTACGATGGTACGGTTGAAGTCCTTTTAGATACAGACGATGATTCAGTAGTTGATTCGTTCATCCATGCTCTTAAGACAAATCCCTACGGCATTCGTTTCTACGGCTCAATCAGCAGAGTGGATACTTCTGATTACCAGGGAAAAATTAGCGGCGACTATCGCTTCTAATTATTCTTAATCTTTCCTGGACGTGGTACCTTCATAGTACGGGTATACACTGTTTCAAAGTGCTCTGAGATTTGCGAAAAGTTCATTTCAAGAATGGTATCAAGTGGCGTATCCTTAATTTTGTTATAGTAATGCGATAGTTCATCTTTAAACTGATTGTTAAAATGTTCTTTTGAATATCCATGTGAAAATTTATACTTTCCCATTCTGCGTACATCACCGTTAAACTCAGGGCTTATGTGATATAGTTCATGAAAAGCCACATTGAGTTTTTCATATGCCGGCAGGTCAAAATATCGCGGGATATAAAAATATATAATGTATAAAATTTCAAATCCATTGTTCATAAGTTTTGGGAGGGCATACCACTGATTTCTAAATTTTTTTATAGGCACTCCGTTTTCAAATCGCATGGGAACAACTTTGGCAAAAATTCCGCCACCGGTAATCTTTTTATTATAGGCACTGCACACCAGTACACGATTCATGTCTATATGGGAAAACAATGGTGTAGCAGTGATTATATCACATAGTACATAGGTCATGAAATCTGAAAGGTTAATAGAGTCGCCAGCCATAATTACTGCTTTGATGCCAGTTCAATTAATTCTTTTGCATGTTTTACACTAAGCTCAGTTACAACCTCACCTGCCAGCATGCGTGCCACCTCTTTTATTTTTTCATCGGGCGATAGTTTTTCGACAATAGTTGTAGTGCGGGCATTAACCGATTTTTTCTGAACCATGTAATGATTATCAGACATTGCTGCAATCTGTGGAAGGTGAGTAATAACCAACACCTGGCGATCTCTTGCAAGAGTTTTCAACTTTTTGCCAACAACCTCTGCTGTTTTTCCGCCAATACCGGCGTCCACTTCATCAAACACCAGCGAATCTACAATATCCGCATCCAGTATACATTTTTTTAGTGCAAGCATAATACGCGACATCTCACCACCGCTGGCAACCTTTCGCAACTGCCGTAAGTCTTCGCCCTGGTTGGCTGAGAGCAAAAACTCAACTCTGTCAAGTCCATGAGGATATAATATGTAGCGTTTGTTATTGGCTTCTATCTGTCCGTCAGGACTTATTTCGCGCTTTATGGATACTCTAAACATCGTTCCCTGCATTCCCAGCTCGGACAGCTCCTGAGTTACCATCTGTTCTAATTTTTTAGCTGCTTCCAGCCGCTTTTCTGAAAGCTGCAATGCCAGCTGGCGCGCCTTTTGTAACGTTACATCATATTCTTGCTGCAGTTTATCCAGCGCTTCTTCAGTTGATGTAATTGTAGAAAGTTCGCGCTTTGCGTTCTGTGCATACGATAGTACATCCTGAATGGTGTCGCCATATTTTTTCTTTAAACTAGCAATAAGTGCAAGCCGTTCCTCAACCTGATTTATACGTTCAGGTGAAAAATCTATTGAACGTGCATAATCACGCAACGAAGCATGCACATCCTCAAGCGAATAATACGCTTCACGAACTGTTTCCACTAACCCCGATAGATTAGGGTCATAATTGGCCATGTGCCCTAAACTCATCTCCATCTTTTTTAAGCTCTGGACAACACCGCGGTCACCCTGCATGAGTTCTTGAACAGTATTCAATTCATTAAACAGCTTCTCTGCATTGCTTAATACGTTTGATTCATTCTTCAACGCTTCTTCCTCATTTGCCTGCAGGTTTGCCTGTTCAATTTCACCAATTGCATGTGTCAGATAATCAATGCGCCGTGCCTTTTCCCTTTCATCTATCTGCAGTGATTCAATCTTTTCTTTTATTTCCTGTAATTGTTTATAGAGCTCTGACATATTTTGTACAAGCGGCTGCAATCTGCCAAAATTATCTAATAGCTCGCGGTGCTTTGCAACCTGCACAATATTCTGATGCTCATTCTGTCCATGTATATCTACCAGATAGTCAGCAATCTCTTTAAGTTTGGCAAGTGGAATCTGGACGGAATTTGCAAAACACCTTCCTTTGCCATTGGAATAGATTTCGCGGCGCAGGATGAGCGTGTCATCTTCATTATCAATGCCCGATAGCTCTAAAATCTGTTTTACCTGAGGGAGATTGCTAATATCAAATACTCCTTCAAGCACTGCCCTATCATAGCCTGAACGGATCATGTCAGTTGACATTTTTTCGCCCAGCACCCCGGAAAGTGCATCAATAAGGATAGACTTACCTGCACCTGTTTCACCGGTGAGGATGTTTAAACCATTACCAAAAGTTACTGACAGCTCATCTATCAGAATAAAATTCTTTATTTTAAGTTCTACCAGCATATCCTACTCTGTATTGTTTGCTCCCCATCCTAATTTCTGGCGCAGCACATCAAAATAGCGCCGTGAAGGATGATTTATGATATGTACCACATACGACGAACGTGAAAAATGCACAACATCCGTTTCATGCAATGCAATAGCTTCCTGGCCATCAACTGTCAATAATAAATTCTCAATAGTAGTAATAACCCGTGCTGACAGGACCATGGAATCCGGCACCACCATAGGCCTGATAGCAAGCGTATGTGGACAGATTGGATTTACTATAAACACCGATTCATCATCTGGCAACACAATCGGTCCCCCCGCTGAAAGCGAATATGCAGTTGAACCGGTTGCTGTGGCAATAATAAGGCCATCACCGGAATAGCAAGTAACAAATTCATCGTTGAGTTCTAACCGTATTCTAATGGGCCTTGAAAACGATCCCTTGGTGATAACAGCATCATTTAAATAATCTACTGCCGTGTAATGCTGACCATCACGAATAATATTTGCCCTAAGCATCTTCCTTTCTGAAAAGGTGTAATTGCCATTAATAATCTCATCAAAATAATCCAGTGCCTCTTGCGGCAAAAATTCATTTAAAAAACCAAGCCTTCCTCTGTTCACACCCAGTATAGGAACGTGGGATGCTGCAAATATACGTGCAGTGCGTATAAATGTTCCATCCCCACCAATAGCAATGGCTATATCAACATTGGTATAATGCTCATTTTTTGCAATTAAAGAAGAAAAATTCTTTTGCACAACAGGATAATTTGGCAATACCACCTGTATCCCTTTGGAATGAGCTTTTTTAATGAGTGCGCTAATAATCTTAAGCGACCCTTCATCGTCAGGGTGCAGGTTTATTGCTATTTTTTGCATTGTGTACCTGTAACGAGTATACTATTAAATTTTAGGAAACTATCTATATGGTTGTAATAATTGTGCTCTATATGAGTATATAATAAGAGACAATTATGTCAATTAAAATATACTACACATCGTTTTGCCATTCAAGTTTTAAAATAATTAAGTCTTACATATTTTAACAAATTATTCCTTAAAATTATTTTTGTAAAAAATAAAAATGGAGTATATACCTCCGCCATCAAAGCCGGTGGAAGTATATACTATTCTATATTTTAAGTGAATAAAATTTAATTAACATATAGATGTTATCTATTGAATAATGTTTATTGACATATCTGCTTTTTTTAATTACATTGTATGGTGGTTCCTTTTTACCAGGCAACAATTTATAAACGGTCATACTGAATTTGAGTAAGGGATTACTGCAATAATGGATCCAAATATTGTCCACAATAACGTAAGTTAACATTCTGTATTAAAAGGAGGCAGATATGGCCTTGCAAAAAGTAAAGAAAGCTGCAAAAGATATTGGAATAACTAAACGCAACCCAACCACAAAACATCCACCAACAAAAATGTTGCAAAATGAACAGTTGCAAGATAGTGTAAGGGTGCAGGCATACTATAATTATCTTAACAGATTAACCCATAATTTGCCAGGTGACCAGTTAAGCGACTGGCTTGAAGCTGAAAAGTATATTCGCAATAGCAGGAAAAAAAGAAAAACATCAGAGTAATAAAACAATGATATTGCTCTTGATGATTTCAATCCACTGAATTTTACAATTTACAAAATATAGAACAATTACACTTTTCACAATGTTTTGTTAAAACATTGTTAAAGATCGCTATTTATTTCTTGAACGCAAATTTATGAACAAAATATTAAATAATTTACACACCCTCCGCCTTCGATGATGTGTGTAATTTTCATTATTCATACAATAACTTTGAGAAATAATTAGTGTACAATAACAATAAACTCATGGGAGTCTAACGTACGTGAGTTTCATTTTATGTATATCTTTTTTTTATTGCATTACAAGCTGCATTTTGAAATATTGTACTCAATCATATAAATTTTTAATCGGCGGCGTCTTTTGCAGCGGCATATTATAATAAATGAATTAAAATTGTTCGATAATACAATATAATGGACACCAAAGAAATACTAAAAACCGTACAGTTGTTCTCATCGCTCAATGAAAGCGAATTACGTATTATTCAGAATTACTGCAGATACCAGGAACTCCGTGAGAATGAAAAACTTTTTGATTATGATGAAGATTTCAAGCTTCTATGCATCGTAACTTCAGGAAGCATTGCAATCTATTCCAATGGTTCTTCCAACCGACTTATAGCCCGCTATCTGCCCAATGAAAGCTTTGGCGAGCTTAATCTCTGTGGCATTGCACCTGGCAATGCACAGGCTTTAGCACTGGAACCATCCGGCGTGCTTCTTTTCCCAACAATTGCATTTGAGGATTTTGTTACACAACATGCCAATATTGGTGCAAAAGTCATTTACCAGTTACTATCGAACATATCATTCAGAATACGTGAGACAAATAAGCTCATTTCACAAAACTACGGCTGGGTGAGTGAACTTAAAAAAGCCATTTACACTGACCGACTCACGGGCCTTTATAACAGACAGTATTGTGAGGAACTGCTCAAAGAGAATAAGGAATACGCTATTGCCGTTATCAAACCTGATAAATTCAAAGCCATAAATGACACCTGCGGGCATAAAGCCGGTGATGCAACACTTATTGCATTAGCACAAACAATACGTAAAGCTTCTCCCGACGCAATTCATATCAGATACCGAGGGGATGAATTTATTGTTGCAACAACCAATGCAGATATATTCTTAATTGCAGAACAAATACTTGCAGCTATACGATCAATTAATATGACAGCAATTACCAGCGGACAGATTACATCAATAACTGCAAGCATTGGTACCGGTAATGGTATGTTAGATCAAAAGCTTATCGATAGTGTCTATGAACGCATGTGGTCAGTATACCATAAAGGTGGAAATGCAATAGCAATGGAAGGTGCCAGGTGAACGGGCTTGATGAATTGCTTTCAAAAGTTACTATCTTCAAAAAACTTACACAGGATGAGATTGCGCAGTTGGTTCCTTTTCTTTCACAAAAAGATTATACTCAGGGCAGCATCATCTTTGATGAAGGAACCTACGGCAGTGAGCTGTACATTGTTGCACGTGGTGAGGTTGCTGCATTTATCAAATTGCCTGACGGTAGTCTTCGCGAAGTTGCACACTTTGGCAGCGGCGATTTCTTTGGCGATATGGCAATATTTGAGAATGATGTGCGCTCTGCAACCTGTGTTGCACAAACTGATTGCGCACTGCTTTCACTCACCGCTTCCAACTTTTTCACAATCATAAACAGCCATCCATCAGCTGCCATAAAGATTATGTACGATATGCTCACCGTAATTTCGCAACGTCTCATGAAAACAGGATCATTTTTAACTGAGATGATTCAATGGGGCGAGGCAGCACGCAAGCGTTCAATTATTGATGAATTCACAGGTATATACAACCGCAGTTATTTTGAAGATACTATCACACTAATGATGACACAGGAAAAGCCTTTCTGTCTTATTATGGTTGATCTGGATTACTTCAGAAAAATTAATGACGAATACAGCCACGCAGTTGGCGATAAAGCAATACTTGCCATAGTTGATGTGCTGAAGCACACATTCAGGGAGCATGACGCAGTGTGCAGGTATGGCGGCGATGAGTTTGCTGTTATTTTTGATGGCAACGATGTGATGCGTGCACAGGAGCTTGCAGAGAAAGCACGGCAAAACGTAAATGCAATCGATTGCACACAACTGGGAATGAAAAATTTTAGATTGTCACTTAGCATGGGAATTGCTCCATTCCCTGACATTGACAAAGATCTGCTGCGCTCAAAAGCAGACGAAGCACTCTACACTGCAAAAGAACGCGGCCGCAACTGTGTAGTAATAGCCCAATGATAGCTATTTTTTTCTATATGCTTCAAACAGATATTTTGCTCCACGCGATTTATAAAAACCAATAATCTTTTTCCCATTATCTTTATATGTGCCCACATAATACTGTGTGAAATATTCCCGCGCACCAGTCTTTATCCTTTCCTGTTCATTGGTAACCGAGCGCGTAAACAAGAGTGTATTATTTTTTATATTGACACCCTTTAATGGCTCCCACACGCCATTTGCCCAGTTGGGGAAACGCACAGAACCATACAGCTTGCCATCCTTCACCTGCAGTACCAGTATTCCTTCATGGCCTGACGCATTGATGTGGTAAGTGCCAAGATACTGTGGCGGCACATATACGCTTTCAAACGGATTAAAATACATAGTGGCGATAGTACCTGTTGAAAGCACTTTCAAAGTGTGAGGCATTTGTTCAAGATTCTTATTGACAGCGGAGCTATTGCTTATAAAACCGATTGCCACGTTTCCAAACACAACAAGCCTGCGTGCATGGCAGTATTGCTTTGCAACATCCTGTATGACAACATTTTGTGAAAACGATAATCCATATATAAGCAATACTAAAAGAGATGCGACTATTCCTCCAATAAATATTGAAACATATATAAATATCTTTTTCATGATTGACACCCCAAAATAGAATTTAAGATTTTCGTAAGGGGGTATTTATACACTAAATACCCCCTAACCAACCCCCAAAGTGCGCTTCATGTGGCGGCGCGCCTTACTTGCTACATATAAATCATTCTATAGCGGGCTGCGGAAAAGCTCCCGTTCAGGTCCTCGCCCGCAACACAATTATTTCTACCGTGATAATACTTAATTTCCACACCCCTCTATTCTTTTAAAAAGACAGGTTAAGTTAATTATTTTATTAAACTATATAACTTTATTACTTACATCAATTTTACTTATTTTCATGGTTTGGAATAACTTAAAGTTTCTGCTTTTGGTAAATATTCTAAACGCTTATACATATCTTTTTTAAATATAATTCATTTTTTCATTACTTCTACTAGCAATTTATTGATTTCATCCTTTAGCCGTTTTGCTATTTCTTCAATTGACGTTATTTCCAAGCTATTTACAACACATAGCGTTTGTACACTTTTTGATAGCATAAGATTTACAAAACCATCATCTGCACTTTTTCTAAAATCAGTGCGCACCCCTATCACCGGAATTCCCTTTGCATACGCATATCCCATCTCAAAACAGGTGCCCGAATCAGCATCAGCACCCTCAAGCACTGCAACTACACACCACGCATTATCAAGCCCTTTTATGCAAGTATGGAAAATATCCTGAGGTTTTGCAACATCCTTGCATTCCTTTTGCGGTAAATACACAGCAAAACCGGCCTGCTCTATATATAAAGCCAGCTCTTCATTAAAACGCCTTTCAGCCGCAGTGAATAGTGGTCCCGCTAAATAAATCCATTTATCTTTTATATCCATGATGAGCCTTACCTGATAAATGTATTGCCGTAAGAGTTCAGATACACAAATTCAGCAAGCTCTTTACGTGGTGGCCCCTGTTTACCGCTTACCTCAGGTTTGCCAACAGGAATTGTTACCACAACCGTTGTATCAGACGGAACACCAAGAATTTCATTGCATTTTTCATGATCAAGAAATCCAACAACCACTGTACCAAGGCCAAGCTCATGCGCTTTAAGACACAAATTTTGAACAGCCATTCCAACATCAAACATATACCAGTTTGGCAGGCAAGTAACCTGCTTACCTTCCTTGCAACCGGAAAGATTCTTTTTTGCGCATACAACTATCAAAGCAGTACAGGACATTGAACATTTGCGTGCAGGATTATTGGGCGAATATGTATCGGTTATCTTCTCTATTACGGTTTTATCCCGCACTACAATAAATTCCCACGGTTGTGTGTTGGCCCATGATGGAGCCATTCGGGCAGCTTCAAGTATCATGGTAATCTCATCATCAGTTACATAATAATCAGTAAAGCGGCGAATGCTTCTCCTTTCCACAATTGCCTGCTGTAATTCCATAACCACCTCGCTTTTGTAAAAATATATTACTTACATTAAAATATTATTATACTATGCTCTTTCAGTAATTCAGTTACAATATTCATACCATCATCCCGAACTTAATTCGGAATCTTACCTTATTTAATTAATCTAAAATTCACAATCCTGGCCTTTCCCAACGTTTAGAATAACACCTTTCCTACATTTTTCATCTATGGTTGCCAAACACTTTTATAGCTAAAATATTGAATAGTTGAAAGTGAACAATCATTCTTAATTTACATTGCAGCTATAGTAATCAATCCTATCATATATGTAAAGCAAAATTAAAAAACATTCACCGGTCATATCTGAAATGGGCTTTTATGACCCTCTTTACCTTTGCTCAAGAAAGAATTATTTCCCATAAGTCCAAAAATTTTTATCACATTGGCTTTCACTTGTGATATTACTGTAAATTCGCTTCCACACGATTATTATATTATATAAAAATATTTATAGAAAATCTGAAAGCTTAAATTAGAAATACTGTGCATCTTCACCGGTTAATACACTGGAAATACCATATTCATTATGTATAAAATAGTTATAAGCAATAATTAGTGAATAAAAAAATATTGACAAAACACAATATAGTTATTGTAATGTTACATATTAATGACATGATATAGGCACAAAATTTTTACGAATATTACATGCTGTATATATTCAATAACATATAAAGTCTGTGCAGTCATATAGTAAAAGTATGGAACATTTAAAAATATCTTTGTTCATCAATACTTAAAAAAGAAGAAAATAGAAGAAGTCAATACGCTAATAAAAGATGTAATAAAGAAAGAATACGTATTCTGGAATAAACCCTGGATTGCAATACCAAAGTAAAACGGCTACACCGGTCATATATATAGAGGGCTCAACAGATTTTTTATTAATTTTTTATTAAAAGAAGAATTATATTTTACGTCTAAACAAATACAGAAATTTGATGGTAGATTCAAAGATGGGGCAAGAAGTGATTGTGTCGTATACTTTAATACATTTAATTTAATTTTTATGGAGGTTATATGATCAAGTATAAAAAACTATGTGTGCTCATGGCTAGTTTTCTGATTATAACTACTGAACCGCTATTTCCTGATACTGAAAAAAAAGGATTTTTCTTCTTTTATCCATTAAAAGAGGATAATACTGTGGACTATTTTACCAGGTATTATGATCTTCTCAATATTGAGAAAGACCCTTCCATCTTAAATGCTGAACTTATTGAACTATTTTTTAATGACATCATCGGAAAAAATTTTCCCGAAAGCCTTTTACTTGAATCTTATCTACGATACACAAAAAACAAGGGAGTCCGCAAAAAAATAGAAGGATATATTCGTAAAAATAATCTCTCGGATAACTTTTCCATGTCCCTATTACGACTATATAATGCAAAAGAAGAAAAAACAGTTGATCTGGGTTATCCTAAACTACGATATAATTACCAAAACAAATATTTTGATGAAAACATAAATCTATTTCTACAAAAAGAAGTTTCTTTTTTTGATGATGAACTGACGCTGGTGATGTTTGAAAATGAGTGGAGGACGGTAATACTAAACAATGATCAATTTAAAAAAAATAATTTAAATAGGGAAGTTTTAAATTTCATTTATGGCGGCGATACCAACTCTTTTGTATTTATGGTAATTCGTTATACAAATATCACATTTAAACAATTTCATGAAAAGGCTATCAATGACAAATTTTTTACCGAAAGACACAAAAATTTTACTACCGTTGAGTTAAAAAAAGAAGAATTTCATGAAAAGTGTGGAGCTGATAAAATATTTATATCATATGGAGTAGGTCCTGACATCATACCTAACGTTGAATCTGCAATGCTATGCCTTCACTTGTATAGTTATAAATTAAAAAAAGGATACCAGGTAATTTATTCTATGAACTTTTCTGAAAGTAATAATAATTATCTCTTACGCGAACGAATATGGAATCAACTGCTATTGCAATTATGTTTTACATCAATCAACACGAACACTAATAAATAAAATTTTTTATGAAAGGCTTTATAGAAAATATTTTTAAAATTCAAAAAAACAACACCACAATTGCAACCGAAATACGAGCTGGCATTGCCACATTTTTAACCATGGCATATATCATTGTAGTTAATCCACTTATCTTAAAAGATGCTGGCATGCCATTTCATGGAGTACTCTTTGCAACGGTTATGGTATCATGCATCAGCTCAATACTCATGGGAGTGGTAGCAAACCTTCCCTTTGCGCTGGCACCAGGTATGGGCATAAATGCATTCTTTACCTATACGCTGGTTGGTGGCGGCACACCGTGGCAGGTTGCATTAGGTGCGGTGTGTATTTCAGGGATTATCTTTATGATTCTTTCATCATGGGGTATTCGTGAAAAGATTGTAGCAGCAATACCACTTCATCTGCGATACGCTGTTGCTGCAGGTATTGGCCTTTTTCTGGGATTTATAGGACTGAAAAACGCAGGAGTAATTACATCACATCCTGCAACATTTGTTACCTTTGGCAGACCTGGTATACAGCAATTGCTCTTTGCTTTTGGTCTTATCATAACCAGTATACTTGTGTATCGTAAAATTAAAGGAGCGCTTATCATTGGCATTATAGCAACTGCTGTATCGATGTGGGGCACAAGCCACATCTATGCGCTCACAGGACTTACACCATTTGCATCACTACCATCTGAATATGTTGCATATCCGGACACTTCGCTTTTTTGTAGCCTCAACATTGGCGATGCCCTATCGCTTAGCCTTGTAGTGCCCATCTTCACGCTTCTTTTTACCGATATGTTTGACAGCATCTCAACATTTGTGGGAGTTGCCGAAGTTGGTGGATTCATTGACCGCACAACAGGTCTGCCGCACAATGTGGGCAAAGCATTATTTGTTGACGGATTTGCAACATTTATCTCAGGAATATTTGGTACTTCAAGTGCCACCACCTACATTGAAAGTGCAGCAGGAGTTGAAGAAGGGGGCAAGACAGGATTAACCGCAGTTATTGCCGGATTACTGTTTCTGCCGTTTATGTGGTTAAGCCCACTACTATCATTTATACCTGCTGTAGCAACTGCGCCGGTGCTTGTCTTGATTGGACTTTTTATGATGCATCCGCTATCGCATATCAACTGGAAGGATATTTCGCAAAGCCTTCCTGCATTTGTTACCTGCCTTATGATTCCACTGAGCTACAGCATCACGCAGGGGATTGTGTGGGGCTTTTTGAGCTACACGTGTATTTGTCTTGCAACAGGTAAATGGAATGAACTATCGCCCACCCTTATAGCTATTGATGTGTGTGCAGTTATTGCGTTAATTGTTTAGGGCGATAGTAACCGTGATAGTATGCTATTGCGTTAAGAAAAAATCAATACAGTGCTTTGCAACAATATCCTTTTCGTAGTCAACGGTGATGGCATGATCACTGTGCAACAGCCACACAATCTTTTTATGCTCTGACCCTAAATGAGCGTAAATATATTCAGCAGAGTGCTGCGGGATGACCTGATCATTCTTTGATTGTATGATAAGAACCTCTGAATCAATAAAGGGAAGAGATTTCATTGCTTTTTTTATAGTTGTAAAAAGCTGCCACGACTGTCGGACAGGTATGCCATCATCATAGCAGATGTGCTCTTTACGTGCGGCTTCATCACACACACCTTTTGTTTTGTTGGGAACCCATAATATTTTGGTAAACAGGCCCGCAACAGGCGCAGCATAGATGGTCTTTTCTTTCAGTGTGCAGGGCACCGACATAAGTGCAATTTTTTTAATAGCAAACTCACGTGCTAAAAGTATTGCAAATATGCCACCCATTGACAGTCCGGCAATATATACGTTGTCACAATACGCCATAAGCTCAAACAATGCCTCGCGAGCTGCAGTAAACCATGCGTTCACATCCAAATTTGCCATTTCAATAAGGCTTGTGCCATGCCCGGGGTAGCGTGGAACAAAAACAGTTGCACCGGCTTCATTTAGTTTTTCAGCTAAATACCGCATTTCAGCGGGGGTACCGGTAAATCCGTGAAGTAACAATACACCACTTTTACCATTTCCTTTTTGAAAAAAGGACGTTGCCTTTTGTGGTATACGTATAATTGCTTTTTTATTTGCCCTTTTCATTTTATAATTTCGTTACGTTCTTGATTGTTGCTCAATAAATGTTACTCTTTCATCAAGCTCTTTGATACGATGAACTATAAACGTTTTCTCTTCATATAAATCTTTTAATGTCTTGATCAGCGCATCATTCTGCTTGGTGATATAATCAAAGTCATAAAATCGCTGCTTGCTCTTTATTTCACGTAATTCCTGTTCAACCTCAAAAAGCGAAATTCGCACGCCTTCGCGGATATTTTCTAACGCTGAAGTCATACGTGCTTCAAAATTAAGGAAATCTTCTTTTGTTGCAAACGCTTTTAAATCCTCTTTTGTTGCAAACGCTTTTAAATCCTCTTTTGTTGCAAACGCTTTTAAATCCTCTTTTGTTGCAAATGCTTTTAAATCCTCTTTTGTTGCAAACGCTTTTAAATCTTCTTTTGTTGCAAACGCTTTTAAATCTTCTTTTGTTGCAAAAGCTCGCACTTCTACCCTGGTGAGCATCTCTTGTTTAATCGAAGCTATCTCATTTTTCATAGATGCTATCTCATTTTTCATTGGCTCTAATTCTTCCTGCATTGCCTCTTTTACGATAGCTTTTAGTATTTTTTCATCCATGTGGTTATCCCTCTCAATGAAATGTATGCCTATGCCACCTTCAGTAGCGGGAACGCATATTTCATATTTTATTTATATTCTTTCGTTCTGAAACAAGTAGTTAATATTTCTTTATTTTGCGCAAAAACATAACACATGTTAATTATTATAATTATCAATACTAAGAATATTTGTCAAACCATTTTCTCATAAACAGTTACTATCTGACATAAAAAATTACCGACATTTTACAATTGTTCGTAAAAATTCACCCGTTTTTTTTGCATAACTTACAGCAAGGCAAATTCATAAATGTAATGCAACACATCACAATAAAAATTGAGTATGATGAGAAATACATTCAGCTAAGTGATTACCAATATATAGCAATGTATAATGCTAATATCAAATATAAATAAAATGATGATAGATAAATAGGGAAAAAGGCATCCATTGCCTCAAATTCTACTGGGGACCACCGCCAAAGCTGTTACAATAGCAACCACAATCGCTTTTCACAAATTTAATGCAAAAAATTTTATCAATTTACGTAATTGGTATATATTGTTATTATTTGCATCATATTTTTAAACTTCCCTGTATATCACGCACATGACACAAGAACACTATATCATTTCATTCATCATTGTATTTATCTCTGCATTTGTGCAGGCAATAACCAGTTTTGGCTCAGCCCTTGTTTCAATGTCACTCCTGCCATTTCTTTTTTCCATGAATTTTGTCACGCCGCTTGTAGCCCTTAATGGTACATGCATCACTGCACTGAATTTTTTCAGACTTCATCAGCATTTTGACCCCAAAAAAATTAAACCGTTAATTCTGGGAGCAATTCCTGGCATACCAACAGGAATATATTTACTTGTTAATTTGCCCGAAAGCATTATTAAAACAATCCTTGCCATTGTAATACTGGGATATGCAGTGTATTCTCTTATACACACACATTCTAGATTCAGAATTAAAAAAAGAGCTGGATATGCTTTTGGTTTTTTTGCAGGTTGTTTGGGCGGTGCATTCAATACTGACGGCCCACCAATCGTTATCTACATTACATCCCAGCATTGGTCTAAGGACGAAATGAACATCTCTTTAACATCATATTTTCTTTTCTCAGGCTTTACCCTTGTTACCATGCATACAATAGGCGGGCTATTAACAATCAAAGTTGCACTTTATTTTATTTCACTTCTACCTGCCATTTTTGCAGGCGTATACATCGGCAGTAAAATTTATAAAAGGATTGATCAGGAAGTATTTAAAAAGATTGTTTTACTGCTTCTTATTTTTATTGCGATAGTTCTTATTATTAAATAAAGGCGATAATACCTTTACACACCCAAACACACTTTTAAATCCTTAAATATAACTACAACATTCCAGTAACATCAATAAAAAAAATACATCCATAATTATTCGCGCAATTATCAGATGTAGTGTATTCAAATACTACTATCGCCATCAATACTACCTGCATAGGTTAGCAAGACTAAAGCTTTTATAATTAGTAAATATTGCTTCTTAGCCATATCACATCATCCCTTACAATTATGTTATGAATAATAAAGAAAAGCAGTCCCCGTTAAAGGATACAGAGCTACTTCATTTCATATTTTTACAAAAAAATGATTGACAAAAATATAAACTTAACAAATAGTAAATGTTTATAAATAACTCATATTAACATACATAAATATTAACTAAGGCATGATACACTATGGATTTAGGTTCTGTGCTCAGGCTTAAACGCAAGGAAAAGAAAATGACATTAAAGACCGTAGCTGAAAAGGCCGGAATATCTGAAGGATTCTTAAGCCAGATTGAGAATAATGTCAATTCACCATCGGTAGATACTCTTATGAATATATGTAACGCAATAGGTTGCAATGCTGCAGAAGTCATTGAAAAAGCACAAAATCAGGAGCGTATTGCAGTAATCAGAAGAAGCGACCTTTCCGATGTTGATATACCACATGTTGGATTTGCTACCAGACGTTTTTTCCCTCCGGAATCACGGAGAACAATAGACAGTGCAATATTAATTATTGAACCGGGCAAAAGTATTCCTGCCCGTAAAGGGGTTCGCAACAGTCAGGAAGTCCTTTGTGTCATAAAAGGTTCGCTGGAATTATCCTACCAGAATCAGCTTATCACACTCAACACTGGTGATGCCGCCCACTTTTTTACACAACCCGACCAGCAACACATCACCAACAATTCAAAATCCGTGGCTGTTGCTTTGTGGGTAGGAACTATTTGATTTTTGTATTTTCATTTAGTGCTGAACTTATTGAACAATGTAGATTATTATCATGAATACATTAAGAAGTTGAATGCAAGCTATTAACTATGGTTATAATTTTACCAAAACACTAATCATTACTAAACTAAGGAGGAAAATATGAAAGAACGAGTCGCAATTGTTGGTATTGGAGTAACTGGTTTTTTTTCTGTAAGCCCTTCCTTATCTTTCAAAGAGCTTACCTACACCGCCGCAGTTAAAGCATATGAAGACGCAGGTCTGCATCCTAAAGATATCGATTCTTTCATCACAGCTTCCGAAGACTTTATGGAAGGCTATAGCATCTTTGATGAGTATGTTCCCGATCAAATGGGGGCAGTAATGCGGCCTGTCCAAACTGTTACAGCTGATTTTTTACAAGCACTTGGAATAGGATGGATGATGATTAATACCGGTAGATTCAGAATAATTGCAGTAGAATCCCATAGCAAAGCATCAAATGTAAAAACGCTTGATGAAGTGAAAGCATTTGCACTTGATCCAGTCTATATTAGGCCATTAAAGGAAAACTCTGATTTCTTAGCCGGGCTAGAAATGAATCGTTTTCTTACCGAAACAGGAAACACAGAAGAACAATGCGCACACGTAGTTGTTAAAAATAAAGCAAATGCTCTTAAAAATCCTCATGCAGCCCATGCAGCAAAATTAACCGTAGATGACGTACTGTCATCAAATCCAATATCCCACCCTTTAAAAGAATTGGACGCAGCAAAAGCAGCTGATGGTGCAGTGATGGTGGTATTGGCATCTGAAAAAGAGGCAAAAGCATTATGTAAAAAACCTATCTGGATATGTGGCATAAGCTGGTTTTCTGGGCAAGGCAATCCCTGGAGCCGTACTTTTGCGTATGCTGATTATGCGCAATTAGCGGCACAAAAAGCATATAAAATGGCCGGAATTTCAAACCCTATAAAAGATCTTGATTTTGCAGAAATTAGCGACGAATACTCATACAAGGAATTACAACATTTAGAATCAATAGGTGTTGCACGCAAAGGTGAGGCAGGTTTTTTAACTCAATCTGGTGCTACATTAGCTGATGGAATATTTCCTGTTAATATTTCAGGTGGTTTAATAGGTGTTGGTAATACATTCGAAGCAGCTGCAGGAATTATGGTATATGATGCTGTTATGCAACTAAGACACGAAGCTGGAATGAGGCAGATACCTAATGCTTGCAGGGGTTTGGTTCAATCATGGCGAGGAGTTCCAACTGCTACAGGAGCTGTCGCCATTTTATCAAATGAATAATCCAGGAGGTGTATATGGGATATAGAAAAGTTGCAATAGTTGGCGCTGGTATAACTAAATTTGTACGGCGTGCTCAAGAAACCGGACCCGAGATGGCATATCTTGCATCAAAAATGGCACTCGATCAGGCTGGTTTAAAACTTAAAGATGTGGAGATGATCACACTAGGATCAGCACCTGATGCGTTTGATGGCGTGCACATGAAAGGAGAATATCTATTGAGTGGTGCCGGAGGCAATAATAAACCATATATTAGGAATTTTGTTGGTGGTGGTACAGGCGTTTTTGCGCCTATCCATGGTTGGATCCACGTTGCATCCGGCGCATGCGATGTGTGCCTTGTCGTGTGTTCTGAAAAAATGTCTTCGTGCCATCCACATCCTCAGGGTGCATTTCTTACAATCTTTGACCATACAACCGAACAGCCATTAAAACCAACACTGATATGGATTTTTGCACTTGAAATGAGAAGGTACATGGAAACATACGGTTTATCTAAAGCTGATGTAGCAAGGGTTGCAGTGAAAAATAAAAACAATGCTCTTGATCATCCGTCAGCTCAGGTAGCAGAAGCAGTTACATTAGAAGATGTATTAAATTCTGAAGTTTTAGCTGAACCTGTTAACCGCCTTGATATTAGCCCTGCATCTGATGGTGCAGCTGCAGTAGTGCTTGCAAGCGAAGATGTAGCAAAGCGATTGACAGATAAACCAGTGTGGATTGATGGTGTTGGATGGAACTTAGATACCTCATACTGGGCTACCAAAGATCTCTATTATCCCCGATATGTTGAAAAAGCTGCCCGTATGGCGTATGAGATGGCAGGAATAACAGAACCACATAAGCAAATACAGGTAGCAGAACCCTATGATCCATTCGATTACAAAGAACTCCATCACATGGAAGGATTATTGCTCTGTGAGCGAGGCGAGGCAGCACGTTTAACAGCTGAAGGTTATACGGCACGCTCAGGCAATCTTCCAACATGTCCTTCAGGTGGTGCACTTGGAGTAGGCAACCCAATTGCAGCAACCGGGTTGATGAAAGTCATTGAAATATTTTTGCAGCTTCGTGAAGAAGCAGGAAAGCGTCAGATACCAGGAAAACCTCGCGTGGGTGTTGCTCAGGCGTGGGGGGATTTGATGCAGGTTGGCACTGTAATAGTATTACGACGGTAGGAGGTAGATATGATAATCAATAATGTTCCAATGAAAGGCCTTACCAGTGAAGAGTATGAAAAAGCGATTAAAATATCATGGAAACCTCAACTTCAATATGCCTGGGATAACGGTATTGGTATTGGGAAGTATCTTGCATCGTTAAAAGAAGGCATGATCTTAGCTGCGTATTGCCAGAAATGTGGCAGGATAATGTTACCTGCACGCGCCTTTTGCGAAATGTGCTGGCGGCCAACTGACAGGTATGTGACAGTTAAGGACACCGGGGTAGTGAATACATACGCAATCTGCCATATTAACTGGGATGCAAGCCGTTTGAAGCCAGATGAGCCTCGCCATATACCCGCAGTCATTGAAATCGATGGGGCTTCACAAGGACAGGGGATATTGCATATTCTAGGTAATGTAGAGCCATCAAATGTGAAAATAGGTATGAAAGTAAAAGCAGTGTGGAAACCTGCTGCTGAACGAACAGGTTCAATAACAGATATTCGTTTTTTTGAACCATATTGAAGGGAGGTAAAATCCGATGTCATTTAAAGAGTCAATTCAATTAAATACACAACTAGGTTATTTTGAAGGTGAGATACCGGTAAATTACCAGTACACGCTTGGGATTGCAGGCACAAAATTTTTTGAAACTCTCATGAATGAAGGACAATTTGTTGCATCGGAATGTAAAACCTGTGGTGTTAAAACAATTTATCCGCTTATCTATTGTGAAGAGTGCTTTAGCGCCATCGACACATATGTACCTGTTGGTCTTGAAGGAGAATTGTATTCTTTTACCAAATGCTATCGTGACTACCAGGGTAAAGAATACCAAACACCTCATCTTATTGGCTTGATACGGTTTGAGGGCATAAAAGGAGGAATAATTCACCGATTGGGAATTGATGATAAAGAAGTCCACATCGGCATGAAAGTAAAAGCAAAGCTAAAACCGGCAAAAGAGCGTAACGGCACTCTTGAAGATATTCTATACTTTGAAAAATCATAAGTATAACATATTATCATTATATTGGATATTAGGGAAAGAGGTTTGCCATGTATGATTTTGGGTTAACTGAAGAACACAAGCTTTTGCGCCAGAATGTGAGGGAGTTTGCTGAAAAGGAAATAAAGCCTATAGCTCAGGAGCTTGATGAAACAGAAACTTTTTCAGTAGAGCTTACCAAAAAGATGGGTTCCATGGGCCTCTTTGGGATTGTGGTTCCACCTGAATATGGTGGAGCAGGCATGGATTATTTATCATATGCGATAGTTGTTGAGGAGTTAGCTCGCATCGATGGTTCACAGGCTGCAACAGTGGCTGCAGGCAATTCTTTGGGAATTGGCCCCATATACTATTTTGGCAATGAGAAGCAAAAGCAGGAATGGCTGCCACGATTGTGCAAAGGTGAAATTCTGGCATCATTTGGACTCACCGAGCCTGACGCTGGTTCTGATGCAGGAGCAAGCAAAACCACTGCCCGTCTGGAAAATGGGCAGTGGATTATAAACGGCAGCAAAATATTTATTACTAACTCAACATCACCAATGGCAGGAGTGTGCACGGTACAGGCAATCACCGGTAAGCGTGAAGACGGCAAGAAAGAAATATCCTGCATACTGGTGCCCAATGGCACACCCGGATTTACCGCAAAGAAGATGACCCGCAAGATGATGTGGCGGGCATCTGATACTGGTGAGCTTTTTTTTGATGACTGCAAAGTGCCGGAAGAAAATTTACTGGGAAAGCGAGGGGAAGGATTCCATCAGATGTTATCAACACTTGATAATGGAAGGCTTGCAATAGCTGCTATGGGCCTTGGTGGAGCACAGGGAGCCTACGAGTTAGCCCTGAAATATGCTAAACAGCGCAAACAATTTGGGCAGCCCATTTCCACGTTTCAGGCAATTGCATTTAAACTGGCCCAGATGGCAACAGAAATTGAGGCTGCACGTAATTTATTGTATAAAGCCTGTAAGTTAAAAGATGCCGGGCTTCCCTTCTCAAAACATGCAGCCATGGCAAAACTCTACTGCTCTGAGGTTATGGGGCGTGTGGTGGATCAGGCAGTACAGATTCATGGCGGGTACGGGCTCATGAAAGAATATGACGTTGAGCGCTTTTACAGGGATTATAAATTGTTGACTATTGGTGAAGGTACTTCAGAAATACAGAAAATAGTAATATCACGGCAAATTGGTTGCTATGAATAAAATATATGCCTAACTGGACCTGTCCCGATGTTAATCGTGGACCTGTCCCGATGTTAATCGTGGACCTGTCCCGATGTTAATCGTGGACCT
>CALEUQ010000065.1 GCA_937920495.1 uncultured bacterium
CTGCTATCTCTTCCAGCGATGATGCCTGCTCACTTGTGCGCTGCGATAGGCTTTCATTCCCATTTGCTATCTCATTTACTGCCTGTGTTAAATTACTTACCGCTACCTTCACCTCTGCAACCAACTTCTCAAGATTGTCAGTAGCACTATTTAATGCACGTGCCATAACACCAATTTCGTCTTCTTGATCAATATCTATTCTTTGACTCAGATCACCCTGTGCAATCAATTGTGAAAAATTTGCTACTTTGTTTAAAGGGCGTGATATCGTTCGTGCTATAAAATACGTAATAATAGCTACCAGTATAAACATAACAATAAACAACAATATTGATTTTATATATAATGACCTCATTTCACTACGTACATCCTCAATGTAAATCCCGGTACCCACTATCCAGCCCCAGGGATTATACGCTTTTACAAAGCTAACTTTTGGAACAATTTTATCCTTTTGATCTTTGTACTGCCACATATAGTCAACAAAGCCTTCCCCTTTTTCTTTACACACATTAACCATTGCAACAAAAAGGCGTTTACCATTGGGATCAGCATAATCGCTTATATCTTTGCCATCAAGATCGCTTCTGTATGGATGCATAATCATAGCAGGATAAAAATCGTTAATCCACAGATAATCTTTTTTATCAGGTCCATACCGCATTGCTTTGATTATGGTTATAGCCTGTTGTTTTGCATCTTCTTGCGTTAGCAATCCATCCTTTGATTTTTTATCAAGTTCCTGCATGATATGAATTGCAATCTCCACTATATCCATTACTTTCTCTTTCTTTTTGTTTAAGTATGATTCTTCAACAGCTGGCATAGCGTACATAAACACCGCCAAACCAAACACAATAATAACCACCAACCCCAAGGTAGCGATTTTATACTTTATGGATAAATTTCTCCACCATACAGATAGTGAATTCATACATGCCTCCTGTTGTAATCTAAAACAGCATTTATATGTATATTGATTATAATTGATTCAATTATAAAATGCAACAAAATAATTAATATGTAAAGTCTTAAAAATAATTATTTATCACTTCTCTTCAAAATACATTGCAGCATCCAGTACATCCAGATACACACCATCAAAACCTGCATTCACAATTTTTCCTGAATAACTATTGCCAAACTCTTCTTCACCCGCACCATACACAATTTTATGCCACTGTTTATCCCAGTAGCGCACCTTGAAATTTCCTTTCCATTCAGGATTCTCTTTTTCAAGAAAGGCAGGTTTGTTTTTTTTCCACTCATCTTTCCAGTAATAGCGATAATCTTCAGCCTCACCTATTGACATATATGCAATTACAAGACGACGCGCGCCGTTTGGTTTTTTTTGTAGCTGTGCAACATCTTTTTTTGTCAGCATTTCATCCCAGAAGAAGGCATCAACAATCAGCACATCATACCATGTGTGCGATAGTAACTGTACAAATTCATCTTTGCTTTTGAATTTTTCAGGATTAATTAAATACAAAAAATTCTTTGCGTGCGATAGCCGCCGTACAGGATCTTCATTTTGGTTAAACATCCATGACGGTATTATTGAGCAGGCTCTATTTGTTTGAAACGAAATGAATCCCTTTTGAGATGACCTTTTAAACGAATCCTGCGCCTGTGTTGCAGTTTTGGGATAATCAATAACAAGTACAGGTTTTTTATAACGTGTAAAAATTGTAAGATACGATAAGAAATACTGTGTGATCTTTGGTGGTGTCTTTACTCCATCTTTATTTTCATATCCATAGAAAAGCTCCTCAATACCTGTTGCATCAAGGGCATGCATATAATCCAGTGCAACCTTACCTGTTGGTGTGCCATTTATGGTCACAAGCTCAAGTGCATTCTGTCCAATAACAAGAAACTCAGGATTATGCTTTTTTGCTGCTTTACTGAGTGCAATAACAAGCTCTCGCATCTTCTGGCGATAGTCTGGTTTTGCATTGCATAATGTTGTAGTAAAGATTATGACCCACACAAGAGCAATACATCGTTTCATACGCTAACTTCTCCTTATGATTGTAAATTAGCAACCATCCGGTTACGCCACAACAGGCATTCGATGAGCATAGATTCCTTGCTACCATTCTGAACATTTAATAAACGCTGGCATGGATACCCCTTGAGCTGGGCTCAGGGAACACACTATGGCATTCTGCCAGCAATCACACCCGTTCGTAGAGTGTGGATAAAGCGTCATTGCGTTGTCTCGATTTCATCCCTATTCAATTTGAACCCGATAACCTCCATTCTTTACATGTAAATTGCGTCATCCAGTTTTAATCAGAATAACACTATGATAATGGGCACCCGTTCGTGGAGTGATTACGCCAGCAATCATATCAAGACGAGTATGCATATTCAATGACCGCAGTGGCAACCAGGTGCCAGGTGTACGCGTGTGCGCGTATTTCAATGCAAGCAGTGTGCGCGCACGTTTCAAGAGCCTCAACGTGCGCGCATATTTAACAGTAACTATCGCCCGTAAACAAAAACTATTGTTTTTGCCGTGCACTACCTTGTTGTTCTTTTGGACTCAATGTTACTGTTTTCTTATTGTTCCCCTTTGAGCGTTCCGCAATCTGATTTGTTGCATCAATAAATGCAGTGACAGCTGTTTCTTCAGTGATGGTAATATCAGGTACCGCAAACTGCACTTCACCATATTTTAACTTGCGCTCTGGATCAAATTGAGGCAATATAGCTTCAACAACTTTATCGCCAGCTTTCACCTGCAACACAACGGCCTTGCTTCCAGTTTGTTTCCACAACGCATCAGGGAAAAATCCTTTATCTTTTTCCACTGTAACAATAATTTTGTTGCCTCGCCCCAGCGTTATATCCTTTATCAAAAGATCCGGCTTATTGGGATCCTTTTCCCACAAGCTACGTTCAATATCAAACATCTCACCAGGAAAATCTATGAGTATTGTGCCCTCAATTTCAGAAGGATTCTCATTGTCAATCATAACAATATACTTCCCTTCCACTTCAAGGCGTTCCTTATCATCTATAACATGTTCAATACGAGCATTATTACCATCCCAGGCATTATCAGCACCATGATACCATTTTGGCGGCTTATCCTTTTTGCCTAACACTTTCTTTACATTGTATTTTAGATTATCAATAAGACTCTTAATATTTTTTACACGCAACATAAGAATTGAAGGCACGTATTTATCTTCAAAATTTATCCACTGTTGCCATAGATCCGGTTCAACCTTGTCAAACACCCTTGCATCAACTAAAGAAACGCGTATCATTGCTTTTGGATGTGCTTTTGTTACCTGTACATACACGCGTAATTTTCCAGGCCCTGTGACTTCCAGCGGATACAGCAACGTATAGGGATCACCAGGTGTTCCCTGATATGCTTTGAATGTCTGATAAATCATCCCCTTTTTCTCATCCATTGAGTACGTCAGCGATGAGATAACTAAAATTACAGCAACCACAAAAAAAACTTTACGCTTCATAATACCTCCATAGTATAATGTTTTAAAACAACACAATAATAAGGCAATAGTATGAATTTCAAAAAAAGTCAAACATAATTACAAACTGGAGGATGCTATGGATCTACAGCTAACACACAAAATAGCAGTTATCACTGCAGCAAGCAAAGGGCTGGGAAAAGCTGTTGCACTGGAATTATCAAAGGAAGGGGCAATATGTGTTATTTGCTCGCGCGATAGTAACCTGTTACAACACACTGCGAATGAAATAATGTCACAAACCGGAAACAAAGTCATGCCACTACCGTGCGATGTAACCAATGCTGATGAAATTAATAAACTTAAGGATGAAGTACTCACCCGATACAACACAGTGGACATACTCTTCACCAATGCTGGCGGACCTCCCGCTGGAAGCATCAAGGATTTTTCAGCTGAAGATTATCAGAAGGCAATAGAACTTAATTTAATAAGCGCTATAAATCTTATCCATGCTTTTTTGCCTGCCATGCAAAAACAGCAGTATGGAAGAATCATAGCATCAACATCTATTACAGTAAAACAACCGCTGGATAACCTGGTGTTGTCCAACGTATCACGAATTGGCGTTGTAGCGTTTATAAAGAGCATAGCCAATCAATATGGCACATACAATATTACAGCAAACTCGGTAGCACCGGGATATATCCTCACCGACAGGCTGAAACATCTGATCCAATTAAAAGCGCAGCAGGAAAATACAACGTATGAAGAAGCACTTTCCAGCTTTGCAGCAGAAATACCTCTGCAACGAATTGGAACACCGGAAGAGTTTGCTGCACTTGTTGCATTTTTAGCTTCCCCAAAAGCGGGATACATTAATGGTCAAACAATACTCATTGATGGTGGAATGTATAAGGGGCTGTTTTGAGTTATATGTCTAAAATAATTCCTACGGGACAATGATCCGAGCCTTCAACTTTATCAAGGATGAACGCATCCTTAACTTTTGGTACTAAATCATTACTTACAAAAAAATAATCAATACGCCAGCCAATGTTGCGCTCACGCGCTTTTGTTTTATAATCCCACCAGGAATAGTGTCCACCCTCTTTAACAAATAAGCGAAAAGTATCTGTATAGCCGCAGGCTATGAATTTGTCTATCCATTCTCTTTCTATAGGCAAAAATCCTGAAACATTTTCATTTTCCTTTGGGCGGGCCAAATCTATCTCAGTGTGCGCAGTATTTACATCGCCACACATTACAATGCTTTTTCCTTTTTTACGTAGTTGTTCTGCATGATCCAGGAACGCATCATAAAATTCCATTTTGTATTGCAATCGCTCTTTTGACGCTTTCCCGTTAGGGAAATAGATATTATACAGGACAAATGTATCATAATATGCAATTAATATCCTGCCCTCAGTGTCAAAGAGTTCTATACCAAAGCCTGTTTCTATTTTTTGTGGTTGCACTGTAGAATAGACTGCTACACCACTGTAACCCTTTTTTTGTGCTTCCGCAAAATACTGATAATATCCTTTTATATTTTTAAGTTCCGGTGGAAACTGGTCAGCTGTGGCCTTTGTTTCCTGCAAGCACAGGATATCCGGCTTTTCATATGCAAACCACTCATAAAAACCTTTTTTGTATACTGCTCTTATGCCATTGACATTCCATGAAATGAGCTTTAGTTTCATTTTTTTATTATAATTTTATAAACGCAATAATTATAGTTGTGGCTGATACTATTAGACCAAATGTCCATACCATAAATTGAAAGAGCCTTCTTGTTAACATATCAAACCGGTTCTCTAATAGTTCCATACGTTTTTCCAGAAACTCAAAACGCTTGTCTACCTGCTCAAAACGCTTATCTACCTGCTCAAAACGCTTATCTACCTGCTCAAAACGCTTATCTACCTGCTCAAAACGCTTTTCTACCTGTTCAAAACGCTTATCTACCTGCTCAAAACGACGCTCCATCAGCTGGAAACCTTTTTCCATCATTTCGAAACCCTTTTGTATCAGTTCCCGCTGATGCTTCAACTCCTCTTCCACACGCACCATACGTTCACGCAGTTCTATCTCGTACACAACAGGCGGCCTGGCATAACTTTGCTCAGCCAGTATCCTTGGTAGATTTTCCTTTAAATAATTTTCAATAAATTCAATGTCTTTCTGTTCTAATGCCATAGTAAAATAATCACCACAGGTTGATAAATTGTAATTTATTATAATGAAATAGTTTTACTACATTTACCGGAACAAATATAGTATAATTAATAAAGTTTGTCAATAATATTAAAAGGCTCATTTCGTAAGTTTGGGAAAATTATACAAAATACAAAAAAAAGTAGGTGCTTTTAATTCCAATGCAATGATTATCTATAAATACGTGCCGTACAGGGATGTACAACCTTGCTTCGACAAGCTCAGCAACCTTACTTTTATATATCATCACAGGTGGCTATAAATGATATTATTCGGGAACACCATCCGTGAAAGGATTACACATTAAAGATTTACACCTCCACCGCCGAAAGCAGCGGAGGTGTACAATATGTATAGTGTTTTGTTTTATTGTTGTTTTTGTAACCGCATTATATATATAAAAAGTACTAATGCAATTACTTCTGAAACAACTGCAAACACCATAATGTAGGCAATATTCATTTCATATAACCATCCCATTATGCTTGCACCAAAAAACATAAAGACACCATAGGCTGTGTTAAATATTCCGTAGCCAGTGCCGCGCTTTTTAAGTGATGTCAGATCTGCTATCGCTGCACGCATTATAGTTTCGTGTATGGCCATCACAACGCCCCACAGGATAATACCAATAACCACTGCTATCCAGTTAAAAGTAAACGCCAGCACCGGAACTATGGCCGAAAGTACTGGTATAACTATAAGTACCTGCAATCCATTTTTGTCATATAGTTTACCGATAACTATCGCACATACTGCATCAACACCCATAGCCACTGCATACAGCAATGGGATAGCAGCATCACTAACAATAGCATTG
This sequence comes from uncultured bacterium, assembly GCA_937920495.1. GTDB lineage: Bacteria > Spirochaetota > UBA4802 > UBA4802 > UB4802 > UBA4802. The sequence goes on from CALEUQ010000065.1 coordinate 6,490, forward strand.
GCTTTCAGGTGATATGCAACAACAGGAAAGCTTGCAAATCCAATAATTGCAAAAGCTGAAAATGCAGTGTAAACCCAGAACGTTGTGGTTAATTTATCAGGAAGGTTACTTGCAGTTTTAGATGTTTCAAATTTTTCAGGATGTGGAACAAGATACCGTGCAATAATCAGCACACCAATAAGAAGCACAAATGGAATCCACATAATGGTGTAGCCTAAATTGTAATCAACTATATATGCAAAGATTACGGTAAAGATTAAAGGTCCTGCAATAGCCCCTATTTGATCCACTGCTTCGTGCAGACCAAAGCCAAGGCCTCGTCCAACCTGTGTGGTAACCTGCGATAAGATAGTATCCTTTGCAGGACTACGCAAAGCTTTCCCCAATCGCTCTGCAACCATTAAAATGGCAGCTACCTGCCATATTCCCGTTAGCGCCAGAAGCGGCACCGAAATAAGCAATCCATATCCTATAAAGGTAAACAACCAGTATGCTTTAGTTCTATCGCTCACATACCCTGAAACCAGCCTGATGGCATACCCAATGAACTCACCCAACCCCGCAACAACGCCAACCCACAGTGCACTTGCACCAAGCTCTTTTAAATACTGTGCATTGACACTTCGCGCCCCTTCATAAATGATATCACCAAGAAGACTAATAACGCCAAAAAGAATAATGAACTGATACGCACGCTTTGTTATGTCAGTCATTGTACTCCTCCATATCGCGTATTGCAAATATCCAGCGCAGGTAGCGCTTTATATCAACAGGACTCATGTTATAGCCTAAATATATTCCATCCACCCATAATTCAAAATGCAGATGTTGGCCGTAAGTTTTACCCTGTGCCTCACCTAAAAGGCCTGAGTTACCAACCCACCCGATACGCTGCCCTTTTTTTACAATTGTACCAACTGTAATCTTAGCATCAATCTTTGAAAGATGGTTGTAGGCAGACAACACGCCATTTTTATGATCAATCCACACCTGCCTGCCCCCAAATGAGCGCTTAATAAATGTTGCCGGATTTTTTTGATAGTAGAGCGATAGCTGCTTCCATTGCTCTTCCGTAAAAGGCACATAGCTGGTATCAGCCCTCACCACCACTCCATCGGCACACGCCAGCACCGGCGTAGTTTCGTCAACCGGTATTGGCAGGAAGTTATCTTCATTGAAATAAAAAAAAATATCCAGTCCATAATGAGTACCACCACGATATCCCCGTGGTGCATTGGGATATCCGGAATCATGTTCGGGAAACAAGCCATTTTTTATTGGGAAACAAAGATTATATAATCGCTTGTCAAAATATTGCAACCTGGCACTTCCTGCATATACTGCAATCTCTGCTATTGCTGCATACCCATCAATGACTGCATCCTGCGGTATATATATTCTGAATGTGCTGGCATCAATACCTGCAAGGTTTACTTTCACAGTATTTTTATAATTACTCTTTCCCAGAAAACCTTTTTTTTCTTTTTGTAAAAAATCAACCCTGGAATAATCAAACCACTTACCATCATACATAAACTGTAAAACACAGTATGTAATTGTTTTGTAATTATCTTTGGTGCCTGCAGTGACTTCAATATCAGTCATAATCCTTTTAACACCAAAATCTATTTCAATCCACTGATCACCACCCTTTTGTGATATCCACGAAGTATCTCCATCATCATCCAGTGCTTTTTCGCCTCTGTGGTTTTTACTGAAATTGCTGCTTGTGGCATAGTAAATTTTTTGCTGTGTATTATTACCACAGATTATGTAGTCTTTACCCTTAGTGCTTCGTGCAGGAACAAAATTTGTGATGATGGAACATATAATCACTGATGTAATGGCTGCATTCATATATTTCTTCCACAGCATTTCTTATATTTCTTACCACTGCCACATGGGCAAAAATCATTGCGTCCTATTTCTTTTTTTATAGTATTTCGATTATTGTGCATCAATCTGCCTTTTTTAAGATAACTATCTCTTAATTTCCTTCCATATTGAATCAGCACTTTTATGATATCAGGAAGAATTAAAATATTTTTTTTAAGATTTTCATCTTTCAAACTAACTGCATCCATCATTTCTAAAAATTTTGGATTTACAGGCAATTTATCCTTATGCAACGCGTATGTTATCAAAAATATAATGTAAATGAAGATATAAATTTTCATATCGTCAATTTGCATTTCTTTAATGATTTTCTTATCGGGTGGTAACCAATATTTGTAATCAACAAATATTCCCCGCATAAAGCCATAACACCAATCCTGAACTGCTATGATCAATTCATTTGATAGATTGTCTTCAGTCACAGTGTAAGGAAACGTAAGTGTATTATTTTGTAAAGCTTTAATATACGCATTTTGGGCATCGATTAAGTGCTGATTGAATAACATTACATCTACAAGTGAATCAAATTCAGGTTCAGGATCTCCAAAAATTGAAGCCAGAATATCATCAAGCGAAATAAATGGTGATGAGATAGCACAACAAAATAAAAATCCTTCCAGTTGTTCTATAGTAAATACCTCATCATTTCGTGCTAAAATAAGATATTGTAGCAAATTTTTTCTTTGCTTTTCAGATAGATAGTGTTTCTTATACATACATGCCCTCAATAAATTTAATCAACCCCGTAATCACCTCATTAACCGGCACCTGTATGTTATATTGCCGTGCAAGTTCCACAACTGCTCCGTTCAATGCGTCTATCTCGGTGCGTCGTTTTGCCTGAATATCCTGAAGCATGGATGAGCGGTGCTCCCCTGTTGATGGAAGCAACTTTGAATAAAAAATATCAATATATTCTTGTGCATTGTTGTAGTGCGTGCTGTATCCTGCCTTATGCATTGTTTCAAATATCTCATGAAATATATCATTCATAATGGCTCTGGTGTACTGTGATTTACCCAATTCTCCGTATGGTACATTAAAGAGAGCACCCAATGGATTAAGTGCACAATTATAGAGCATCTTTGCCCAGATATCCTTTGCAACATGTTGGGTGATAATAGCAGGCATGCCACCTTTAGATAATGCATCTGCAAGGGGTTTAAGCTTTTGTATATCACCACCAAATAATGAGCCTATATGGATGGCATCGGCATGAACAGTAATATCAACATGGTGCAGTGCAGGTTTAATGTAGCCCGTCATCACACGGGCATTAAAAATTATATCTTTGGGTAGATACTGTATAAACTTTTCCGCATTCCCCCATCCATTCTGGAATAATACTATGGGGCAATTGTTTATTTTATTTTCGTATTTCTTTAATATTTGTGCGATAGTTTCTGACATATACGACTTGATACATACACATATATAATCAAACTCTTTTGAATTAATATTTGACAGTGAATCATATACATCAAACTGCTCTGGCCTTATGGAAAATGTTCCCAACACACCAGTCTGAACAATACCATGTTCTTTCAGGGCACTCACTGTAGGCTCTACATCAATAATAGTTATGTTAATGCCAGCATCAATGAGACTACGAGCCAAACCCAATCCAACTGCTCCGCCACCATATACCAGTATGTTCATCTATCACCCTCACATAATTGCAATAGCTTCTTTGTTTCAATTCATATATTATCTAGTGTTGTAAATACATATTCTTTTTTTCAAGACATTTTTAGCCAATCACATAGAACCATCAACGGTTACTGTAATCCATTTCTTATCATGTGCTGTTTCAAACCCCGCCAAAGCACGCCCGCAACACAGGCGCCGTACTGAGTGCATCGAAGCACGCCGTACTGAGCTTGTCGAAGTAAGGTTGCTGAGCTTGCCGAAGCATGGTTGCTGAGCTTGTCGAAGCACGCTGTACATCCTACTGCAAGTGTGTAATCAGTCATTGCAATCCCTTAAGCGATAGCGAAGGGGTGCAAATCTCTCCGCAAGCGCGATGGCCTCCGCGTCATGACGGCAGTGCACGTGTCATCCCGAGCGATAGCGTTACGCCAATGTCATCCCCAGCGATAGCGAGGGATCTTTGTGGATGGTTTATAGTGATTGTTATCATTGCGATCCCGACAAAGGCGGGAGAAGCAATCTCATTATTTGCACAGAATGGGATTGCTTCGTCGTCCCGAGTTATTCGGGACTCGCCTGTCCGCGACGAAGTCGGGACTCCTCGCAATGACGGCGGGGCGCGTGTCATTGTAATCCCGACGAAATCCCGACGAAGTCGGGAAATCGGGAAAGGCAATTAATGTAGCAATCCCAGCACCTTTGCAATAAATTCTAACGCATTCTGATTTAAAAAGACTATCGCAAACAATCGCAGCGCAAAACATAATCGGAATTGCGTCCCTTCGGGGTAGTAGCCTGTCCTCGACAAAGTCAGCCTTTTGACACGCCCTCGTAAAACACCCATATGGCTGCATACTCCCCCTTTTCAATGCAGCCATTTTTTTCAAAAACTCAGTTACATAATTATATATAATAGGTTATTATACCTATAATAAATACACAAAAGGAGATAATTATGCGTATAATACAAAACTTTAAATATGGACCACAAGTTGGTCCTTACGCAGCACGTTCCTTGTATAGTATGTACCAACTTTTAAAACTCCGTGATATTTATGAATCCGATCATTTTAAAGGATGGACAAAAGAAGAAATAATAAACTACTATCTTAAATTTCTGTACCCCATCCTTGAACAACGCAAAAAACAACGCCTTGCATCAGAAAGAACTGAATTTAAAAAGTATATGGGGCAAGTTGTAGGTAGAGGAATATTAGAAATAGTATTGGGATATTTCTTAGGATACTTAATTGGAATTGCACTTGTTGCATATTTATTTTTAAAATATGTAGTAAAAGCTATATGATATGCTACATAGTAATATGCATAACAAGCCTGTACAAAGGTTTAGAAAAATATTTTTTGCCTTTCTTTTTATTCAAAAGGCAAGAGTATGAAGCACATTGAGAACAAGCCACAAATTGCTCAGCCATCGGGGCATAACAATACGATGGCATAAAAAGGGGGTTTATAACGAGTGCAAGATTATTTGAAGGAAGATGTAATAAGCTAAGATCAATCTTAGCAGACATTAGAATTAAGCAACTAAAATTATTCAAAAGAACAAGTTTCGTAAGGCTATTGGTTAGTTAATAGTAACAAGATTTTAGAAATTATATAGGAGGTAATACTATGTTTTCAATTCTTGGAGCACTTCTTATACTTTTAGCCTATATTATAAAGATAGGTGTTATAATTGGAGTTATACTATTATTAACATATGTCCCAACATATATACGTGTACTGTGGGTCAAACTCTTGACCTACAGAAATGTTTTAATAATTAGATATGTGATGAAGAAAAGAATTAAGTACATTAGAGAAAAAAGAGGTACTGATGATCCATTAGCATGGAAGTATGAGAGTAGTCTTATCTATAACACATATAGAGAATTACTTCCTATTATTATAGATAATGGAGGAGGTAATTGCCCACAGTGCCATACACTTACATTACCTAACATGTTGTGTCCTAAGTGTGGAAACTGGAATACTTCAGACATATTACAATACTATCATAAAGATGTAAAAGATTATTTAAATTTCAAGAAGCGTATGTCTATGACTACAGTACAGAAATTACGTGCACTTATTAAAAAAGAAACTTCAATGTAATATAAAGGAGGTATAGTATGAAACAGTTCCGTACACGAGCCAAATATGTAAGAATACGATCCCCTATCAGCGGGGATGTTTTCGAACTTTTATGTCATATAGTGAGGTCGGCGGAATCACACACCCTTCTATTCTGAACAATTTTCAAGAAGTGTCAAAAAATGCAATTATTTTGAGATAACATATTACTATTTTTATAATTTTGCCAAGTATTTTTCAATTTTTTTATTTTGGCATTTACCAATTTTCTATACCTGACTACTATATGTGCCACAATTGCTGGCGTAGCCCTGAAGTACGCATGGTAGGATTTTTTATCATATATTCCACTATCGTTTTGTTTCCAAGAATAGTAAGCTTACTGCGAGCACGGGTAACTGCTGTGTAAAGAAGTTCGCGTGTCAACAACATCTTCCACTGTTCATTATTGCCAATATCAATATGTGGCAATATCAATACCACGTGGCTAAACTCAGAACCCTGACTTTTGTGCACAGTAATACTGTACGCAGGTACATAGTCTGATAATAGTGATGTATTTATCTTCCTTAAACCAACTGCTGATTGGAAATACACTGCATCATCACTGCCAGTGTAAATACCTGTATCGCCATTAAAAATCTCAAGGTTATAATCATTGGCAGTTACCATAATAACCCTTCCATGATACCATTCATCACTTACAGGTGGCCTTAATTGATTTTCGATTACTGCATTATATGTCTCAACACCCCATGGTCCCCTGTTGAAAGGTGACAATATACACAGATCAGAAATCCGTGCAAATGCTTTTGCTATATCTGACTGATCTACAATAGTACGATACCATGATTGTGCATAATTTTGTATTTCAGCATACAGCCAATCCATGGAATCATATTCCTTAAACTCAACATCTGTAAAATTGTTTTCAAGTACTTCCAGTGCTTTGCGTTCATCATTTGTTCGTATTGCTGTGGCTAACGCAGCTATACCGCTATCGGCTTCAAACCTGAATGTGGTGTTCAATATTACAATAGCATCCCGTAATGGGTGCTTTTCTTTCTTTATTTCATCCATCTTGTAGTTACACAACTGCAACAGTTTACTGCCATTATCAGTATATGCATATACTGATGCACCATAACACACATCGCCAAAAAATGCTCCAGCTTCAACTGAAGACAGCTGGTCCTTATCACCTACCAGGATAAGGCGAGCATCATCTTTTAATGCTTTGCATAATTTTGCCATTAAAGGAATATCAACCATAGAGCACTCATCAACTATCACCACATCATACGGCAAACGATTGTCCTGATTGTAGTAAAATTCAAGCTGGCCCCTCTTAGAGCCAAGCAATCTATGAATGGTGAAGGCTTCTTGCGGGAAAAACTCAGTAAAATTTTTTTCCACATACGTTTCTTTAAAGTTAACTATCGCCTGCATCAAACGCGATGCCGCTTTACCCGTTGGTGCACACAATGCTATTTTGTAATCTGGATTGCTACGCAACATCTGGTACACTATTGCTGCAATCACGGTAGTTTTGCCTGTGCCCGGCCCACCTGAAATCACACAGAGCTTATATAACAAAGCTGTCAACTGGGATAGAATCTGTTCAGAAGAAAATCTCATTCCTTTTGACTGTAATACATCAATAGCATTGAGCAATTTTGATATTTGTGCATGGTCAATATTGTGATGTGATGCGTTTTGAAAATATTTTAAAATTATATTTTCATAATTAAAGTAACGATACAGGTAGCAGTTGCCATCAAGATACACAAGCGGCTTTGGCTGCTTGGGCACCTTTGCAAAAGCATCGGATTGCAGTACATATTTTTCCAGAGTCTTTGCATCAGGAAATTTTACATCATCCACATCAATGGTATCATCATATATAATTTGACGCAATTGTTTTTGTGCGATAGTTTCCAGTGAAAGGCAGCTATGCCCTATAGAAGTCATATAGCTTACACAAAATATTATTGCTTTAAGCACATCATCATGGCAATGGTATGTACTGCATATGAAGTTGGCAAAGTGATGGTGAATGGTTGTGTTGGAATAAGGTGAATTCATATTGTCACCACACCTAACAGATTATCCAGCTTATTAATAAATGCAGCATCAGGCTTATCATAAAAAATCCCATATTCATATCCACAAGACGCATCAACTCCACGTACAAATATGTAGAATATCCCGCCAAAATGTTTATCATAGTTGTACGTTTTGCCCAGCATCAACTGCAAATATCTATGAATGGCAACCGCATAAATGCTATATTGCAAAAAATACAGATGCCCGGCTATTACATCAGTCAGTTTGCTTCGATGATAATCGGCTATGGATGTGCCAAGCAGGTTTGATTTCCAGTCAACTATATAGTAGGCCTTATTATATTCAAACACCATATCAATATATCCATGCATAAATCCACTGATATCAGTAAATGAAAGCTTTTGCAACGCCTGTGCATAGTGCATGGTAAAAAGATTATGCTGGCCAAAAAGCTGTTTCAGATGTGTGCTATTACAACGTTCAACAGGATAATAAAACTCTACTTCATGTCGACGTTTATCTCTTTGTATGTGCGATAGTGAAACAAAATTTGCTTGCAATGGCACCCTCAATACATTCATAACCATTGCGGTTAGCACATCAGACCAGATAGTATCAATATTATATTTTGTTAGCGTTTGGGTGACAACCTGCGATATTGTGCTGTTATCTGAGGCAAAATCAATTGTTTCAAAAATATTATGGATACATAAACCTGAAATACTTCCTGCAGGAAATGTAAACACAGATTGCTCTTTTACTTCTTCTTTAGTAACAACAGGAAGCTGCAGCTCATCACTTTTTTCATCCTCACGCCTGTATGTAAGCGCTGTGTAGCTTGTAAGCTGCCATCCCGGCTCAATAGGCTTTATCAATTGTTTAACATGGTGCGGATCAGGATATGCAGGCTGCAAAGCTTCCTGTGCCTGTACTTTTATATCTTCAATAATTGTAACACTTATAGCTCCTTGTGAAGAAGATTCAATCTCTTTAAGATCTTTCAGCAGATCATCATATGACCGTTCAACACCATTAATGAATTTTACTATTGCATCATCTATGCTGGTGGAATCATCTGTAATCGGGGTATTATCAGTACAGGGGTAATTATTTGAAACTGTGGAGTCATGTGTACAGTGGGAATCATTTTTACCGCGAAAATGGAAAAGATAGCGTAATGCTGAGGTATTTGTTCTATTGATCTTTCCCCATCCCACATAACATTTATATTTTGCACGAGTCATTGCAACATAGGCAACGCGCAAAGCTTCAGAAAGCTGTTCACATTTTGCACTGCAATCAATTGTATCATAATCATTATCCGGGAACAATAAAGCCTTTTCATCAGATTCTTCTTTACTTAACTTGAAACACACATGAGTTTTATAATTAGTATCTGCATTACCATGAAAGACAAAGATTTCATCCAATGATGAAACATCAAAAAGATAAGGGCAAAAAACTATAGGGTATTCCAGCCCCTTACTTGTATGTATGGTAACTATCTTAACAGCATTTGCATCGGATTCAAGGCGCAATTCTTTATCTTCCACATCAGCATCTGCAGACATTGTTTTTTTCAACCACTCAACCAATGCCACCGGATCTAATTTTTTACTTCGCTCAATATCGGCAAGTATTTCAGCGCACTGCAATATATTGGTTATTACCCTCTCACCATCATTATATTGTAAAAGCCTTTGAGCCACTGTGTCATGATCTTGTTTCTTTTTCACTATTACATCATCATAAAGAAGTCGCTGCAGCATAACAAGAAAACCCTTCAATCTCCATGTCTCAAGGTATGCCGCATACTTCATTTTGATTATATCTAATGAACCATGCTGCTCCATTTCCAGGATATCATGTACGTCATATCCAAAAAGGCTGGTGGTAAGTGCACGTTTCACATCCATTGTTGATGCAGGGTTTATTATTGCTTCCAGCACATGCAATACTTCCCATACTTCAGGTGTGGTAAATACCGATTTTCTGCTATACAAAACGCTGTGAATGCCATACTGCCGTAAAATATCCTGCACCATCTCAGCTTCATGGTGTTTACGCACTAAAATAGCAATATCACTATATTGTAGTGGTTTCCCATCAATTATGCAGGAACTTTGTACTAACTTCTGGATTTCACGAGCCATATTCTTAGCTATGATCTTACGTGCTACACCAATATTCATATCTTTTCTGCTATTGTCATCCTGTGTTATAAACCATATATTCAATGCACCGTCAGAAAAATTTGATTCCGTTACACAGGACTCAACAGGATGATAACATATCTTATTAAATACAAATGGTTTTTCTATACGGCTAAAAACTTGATTTATAGCCCTGGCAAGTGATGGAGTTGACCTGTAACTTTTATTTAAGGTATAAATATTATCTGAACTCTGACGTGCCTTTATGTAGGCAAACACATCTGCTCCCCTGAAACTGTAAATAGCCTGCTTGGGATCACCAATGATGTAGAGTGAATACCCCTCTTTTTTAAATATAGTTGTAAAAATAGTGTACTGCAAGGGATCAGTATCCTGAAATTCATCAATCAGTGCTACCTTAAACCGCTCACGTATCCGCACAGCCAGTTTACTATCAGATCCCTGCTGTAATGCGTTGTGCATATCCTTAAGGATATCCCTGAACGAAATAATATTCCACCGATCCCTTAAACGTGAGTATTGGGTCTGGCTATACTGGATAAATTCTCGATATGCAGCTATTATCTGTAACTTGATTTGAGTAAGAGTTTTTTTACAATCATCCAGAAGAGTAAAAAACTCATCCCATGTATATTGTTTTTCAACTTTTTTATATTCGCCTTTCATTTTAGAAAGAAGATTTGAAAGCGAGAATTTTTCTATATTTTTAGTTACATCTTTATGTAATGCAGTATTTATGGATAGCATCTGTATGGCTTCTTTTAATTTCTGAAAACTGGTATCATCAAATGAATTTTTGTTTAGCACATCCTGTGCCAGGGCTTTGTAGTAATTATCTTTTATTTTATCATACTCTTTATTGAACTTTTCACGTATAGTAGCAATACGCTGAGTAAGCTTTTGTAACAGTTTTTGTAATCGTTCAGCATCAAAGGTTATGTCAGGTAATATTGCAACATCGGGATCATCCGGCAACTTGTGCAACACTTTCAATAACCAGCTGACAAAGTCTTTGTTTTTCTGCAAAAACAACGCTACGAACTCTTCACCAAGCGGCGCAATGGTGGTATAATAAAAATCCTCAACTACTCTTCGCATGAATGGTGTTTCATCTTCAATAAGCTGGCTACCAAAAAGCGAGCGGCTCTCAAAAGCAAACTCACTCAAAGCACGACTGCAGAAGCTATGAATTGTATATATATGTGCTTTATCAATCTCGTCCAAGGCTATCTTCAATCTATCTTTTATATTTTTTTTAGTTTGTCCATTATTGGCACTATTACATTTACCCTGCAGGTAGTTATACAGCTCTCTGTATTTTTCTTTAACTTCTTCATCACCACTTTCCTCAAGCATATCATGTGCAATTTTTATCAAAGAGCGTATCCGTGAACGTAGTTCATCAGTTGCTGCATTGGTAAATGTAACCACAAGGATATTATCAATACTAAGATTTTTTTCAATAATAAATCGCAAATACAGATGGCTTATGGTATAGGTTTTTCCTGTACCTGCACTTGCCTCAATACAATTAATGCCTTCTAAAGAATATTCTGAAAAGTCATTAACAACTATAGCTTTACTCATGGTATTTTCTCACTACACCTGTCTATCATATCAAAAATTATGTGTGCCAGAGATGCAAATTCTTCAAAGAGTACTTCATTATTAAAAATATTTACTTTATAAAATGCGCGTTTTATATAAGGATCAGAATATTCCGAATTATTATCATTATAAAATGTATCTTCCAGCTGGTACATTATATATTTACTACCCTTATTCTTCATAGATTCATAGTATTTATGTGATATCCTGGGGAAAAATGGGATGATGCGAGTGTTGCCCTCAATGAATACATCCATACATTTTTCCAGATATTTTTTTGCATCTTCAGCGGATATATTTTTATATTGTATATCTTTATCTCTTGCTATCACAAAGGTTGTAACACCAGACTCTACCGTGGCACAAGCAAATATATGCCACAAAAATGCTTTTAAGCTGTCCTTTGGTTTCAATTCAGCATAGCGGTAAAAGACCTGTGTACTATTATAAAGTTCAGGTGCACCATACAGTGCTATATTATTAACTGAAGTGTATACTAATTCTTCTATATATTTTTCACCCTGGCAATAACGTTTCACTGTATCTACAAAAAAGGCAACTTCATCATTTGCTTTTTTAATAATAACATCACCTAAAATGCCATCCGGTATGCTACCCTCTTTTTTCTTTATATACGCAAACTGTTGTATATCATTATCGTTAATATCCCTGTTAGCAATTCGCCAAGTAATTATCTCATTATTTAATAAGTACTCATCCAACCCACGCCCCATGCCTAAAAGCTCATCACTATCAATATCTATTACACTATCACGTAAATAGATGCCTAAAATCTTTGTAATAAAATAGCGGGCTGGATTGTTAAAAAATTCTATGAACTCATCCATTGTTATTACTGAATTATGCTTTTTTGTTTCTATAGGTTGCAACACAAATGGGCGGTAATCCCGTTTTTTCCCGGTTAATGCTCTGCTTTCATCATACCACATCTTTGAATATGAAAAATAGTTTCTATGCCCCTGAAAATATAAAGGATGAAAATGATACAAATGGTGTGTGACAACAAGAAAATCACGTATGGATTGAGTTTGATCCTGCACATAAAATCCACGTTGAATATATTCCAGCAGTTCATTCACCACTATTGATGGCTCTTTTATGCTCAGATCAATGGGGCTCTGACCCTGATAGCTTATAAAAAGAAACTCTTTTGCTGAAATAATGCTTTCCAGGAATAAATAGCGGTCATCATTTCGCCTGGAACGAATACAGGGTGGCAATTTGTCTTTGTATATTTCATAGCGCAATATATCAAAGCTTATATTTTCATCAAGCCGTGGGAACTGTCCATCATTCATACCAAGTAGACACACCACTTTAAATGGAATACTTCGCATTGGTAGAAGCTGGCAAAAGGTTATGCCTTTGCTTAAAAAATTACTGCTTGCTCTTTGCTCAGAAAGAAAATTTTCAACCCAGCTTTTTACAACCATAAATTCCATATCTTCATTGAGCGTAATGTCGGTAACTATCGCCCCTAGTGATGAAAATAACGATTGTATATTTTCATAATCCTGTGGATGACTGCCAACATCAAGCATGGCAGGCATCAGATTTTCAAAATATTCAATCCAGGCTGCAAGGGATTTTGGTTTCTGCGCTTCATCAAAAAAATACAATAGCGTTTCAAGAAAATTAATACAACAACCCAGCACCCGGGCACCTGACCCCTCAACACTGTCAAACGGTATAACTCCATCAACAAGCCCTGCCGTTTGTGGCACCGCATATCCCATAAGCAGACGGTTTATGGCATACCGCCATGTAAACGCATCGCTTTCAGTGTGCGTGTAATGCGTGCGGTGGTTGGCATCTTTTCCCCATTTTACATTAAGGCTTTCCACCCATTGATGAAAAGCAATCACGTTATGTTTTTCTATCCCAAACCTTAAAGCTATCTCATCATAATCCAGAAGCTCGCATATCTTATCTGCTTCAAGCCTGCCAGTCATAACTTCAAGCAAATCAGAAAATGCAGAGATAAAACGGCTGGTATTTCTATATGACTGGTCTGCAATAGAATACGGCAGAGCAGGCAACCCTTCCTTTTGCAAAACCTGTTCATCAAATACAGCTTTGATGAATGGCACATACACATCTATATCAGGGGCCATTACGACAATGTCATTGGGAACAATTGTGGTGCTGTTCAGTATATCAATGATATAATCCCGCAGTACCTCAACCTCACGAAGTGGTGAATGGCACGAATGGATGCTGATGGACCTATCATCAGGTTGTATTGCAAGCTTTGCGTACTCACCTTTACCGCGCTCAATGCAATGACATATATCACTTTGAATATGTCCAAGAAGTGTATTGTGTACGTCAAATGTATAATGCGTTTTATTATTAATATCTTCTTCTACATTATAATCCAGAAGCATACTAATATATTCCTGCCCTACTTTCCCCAGCGATGCAAGCAGTGGATTGCCCACATCAAAGTGAAGGTCTGTGTCAATGTTCTTTTTCTTAATTTTTTGTTTTATGCGCAGGATAGTCTTTTCAGGACTTACATCAAACCAGTATTCTTTTGATGGATTAAGCTGAAATATATGTACAGAAACAATAGTGCTTATTGCATCCAGTAGTTTAATGTAATATTCCGGCAATGCGGTAATACCAAATACAAATATCTCATCTGTTAACTTTTCCTTCAGAGCCTTTGCATTTTTTGGATCCTTCACTGCTTTTATTGTATATTCCAGAAGCTGCGCTTTATGGCAAATTTTAGTATCAACTGCAATTGCATTTTTTATGTACCGCCACAATAACACCTGCCACAGATCTGATCGTTTTTTATCCCACTCAAGTATATCCTTATAAAAATATACAATATACTCATCATACAGAAACGCAAGCTTTTGTGCCAGCTGGTATAATCTCATCTGGCTGATTGTGCCATCAACAACAAGGTACTGTTTTACTTCCTCAAACGGTTTTTCATCTATACATTTGGGCAATAGTGAAGCAATCAGCCACACCAGGGCTTTATGAGTATATAGCGGCGATAGTTGATAGTCAGGAATCGCTGCCGCATAAATTTCTTCAGCAAAGTTTTCAGGAAAAGGGAATCTGCAATTTAAAAACACTCCATACTGCTTAGCAAGCTGTAGCGAGATCCACCGCTGCATCCCCAAACTTTGCACAATAATGGTATGTGGTGACAGGATATTGTGCTTAGGTTTAAAGAGTTGATTCCCTAATTGAGCTACAAGGTATTCAAGATTGTTGCTTGCATACAGTTTAATCATTATAAATTACGCGCCTTTCAATCCACTTTGTATTAACTCTGCACCTTTACACCGTGCAGCAATAGCTTCTTTTAATGAGATGATTGCCTGCCGTTCATTATCTTTTAGTATTATGTGATTTAGTGTTTTCTTGATGTAATATGGTGTTCCTTTATTTGTTATCATTAATAGAATTAAAAGAATCAATTGTTTTAATAATTTCCGTAACAAATTTTTCTGCCATATTCAACCATTGTTCTACCATTTCTTTTTTAAATTCAACAAAATCTTCATAATCCCCTCTTTGTCTAAACTCAAACATCTTATTATAAAACTCACCATACACAACCGGGATAATCCCAGTTTTAATAAATTCTTTGTTAAATAATCCTTTAACACCAGCATGTTTTGACGAAGATAAATTTTTCAATAACAATAATGCTATTACGGAATAAAACAATGAATAATATATCCTATTAACTGTTGCAAAAAGCTTATTATTATTAAAAAGAATCTTTGCTTCTTCCAATGTTTCAATTGCTCGTTTTTTTCTATATTCAATTAATTCAAGTAATGTATTTTTCATTGTGCAATAACACCATCTCGTTGGATACTTTGATATAGTGGAATATCTTGCGCGTTATCAGAATACCATAACAACTTTGTCTGCACAATTATACCAAATACAACATCATACGCTAATTCTATTTTATATGCAATATCAAAGATTTCCTCCCTAAGATAATCATCTATATTTTCACCAAGCAATATAAGAACATCAATATCTGATTCATCATTACTATCTCCACGCACTTTGGATCCAAACAAAATTAACTCTGCACCTTTACACCGCGCAGCAATAGCTTCTTTTAATGAAATAATGGCCTGCCGTTCATTATCTTTTAATGTTATGTGATCCAGTGTTTTCATGATAGGCAACTTATATATCTTTATTAATTATAATAAATCCAGTCATCGAACACTTTTATCATACAGTAAATCATGAAATCAAGAATTTTTTATTCTTTTGAACCTATACTATATAGCTATTCTTAAAAATATTTGTTGACCAAAATCTAATGGTGTATCTATTTTGTCGTTGTCAAAATTAAACTTTTTTTAAAAGCAGCCTTAATATATTTTTACACAGCCATCTGAAGAAAGTATTGTACCACAAATTCTTGACAATATATCGGTTCTGCTATGGAGCTCATTTTCATCTCTTTGATCATCTTATTTGTTCTTGCTATCATCGATCTTGTTGTAGGCGTTGCCAATGATGCTGTAAATTTTTTCAACTCAGCGATTGGCTCAAAAGTTGCCAGTATTAAAACTATACTTTTTGTTGCAACACTGGGCATATTAGCAGGTGTAACGTTTTCCAGTGGAATGATGGAAATAGCACGCAAAGGCATATTTAATCCATCAAACTTTGTACTTAATGAGTTAATTATCATATTCCTATCAGTAATGCTGGCAGACATTATCTTATTAGATTTTTTCAATACATTTGGAATTCCAACGTCAACTACAGTATCCATAATATTTGAATTACTGGGAGCTTCGGTTGCCATATCTTTGATAAAGATTTCCAACACAACCAAAAACTATGCTCTTCTAGGTGAATATATTAACACAGATAAAGTTCTGGGAATTATATCAGGTATTTTTTTATCCGTTGTTATTGCATTTACCGCTGGTGTAATCTTACAATTTATAGTACGTGTTATATTTACATTTGATTTCATGCCGCGTTTAAGACGATATGGTGCACTATGGGGTGGTTTTGCGTTATCAATGATTGTGTATTTTATATTGATTAAAGGTGCTAAAGGATCTTCATTTTTAACAACCAACCAAATACACTGGATACAAACTAATAGTTATTTACTACTATTATACACATTTATCATCAGTTCTTTAATATTTCAATTAATAGCTATCTTGTTTTCAATAAACATACTTAAACCAATTGTACTGGCAGGTACCTTTGCCCTGGCAATGTCATTTGCTGGCAATGATTTGGTAAATTTTATAGGAGCTCCACTTGCCGGTTTTAGTGCTTTTGAACATGCAAGGTTGTTTGATAACCCTCTTACCGCTTCAATGGATGCACTTAATGAACCAGTTAAAACAAATACTTTCATTTTACTGTTTGCTGGCACTATTATGGCTGCAACATTATGGTTTTCAAAAAAGGCAAGAACTGTAACAAAAACCGAAGTAACTTTAGGAAGACAGGATGAAGGATTAGAAAGATTTGAACCATTTTTTCTTGCCCGAATTCTGGTACGAATGTCAACCAATATCATTGATGGAATTAAAAAATTCATACCTCCCATCATTATTGCCAAAATCAACAAAAGAAAAGACTTGTCATTCTATCAGGGACAATCAGAAGATGGCAAGCCAGTATCATTTGACCTTATTCGGGCATCCGTAAATTTAGTTGTATCAAGTGCACTCATAGCGTTTGCCACTTCGCTCAAACTTCCTCTCTCAACTACCTATGTTACATTTATGGTTGCAATGGGCACATCACTGGCCGATGGAGCATGGGATAGAGAAAGTGCCGTCTACAGAGTATCTGGAGTAATGACAGTGATTGGGGGATGGCTTTTTACTGCTTTTGTTGCATCTGCAATATCTTTCATATATGCAATGATTCTCTTTCATTTAACATTTATTGGAATACTGGTGTTAGTATCACTATCTGCATATGTATTATGGAAAAATCATATTAAACACAAAGAAAAAAATATAGTTGAAAATACCATAGAAGTCTACAATTTACGTAAAATCAAAGATCCTATTCCAGCAATAAAAACAACATTTGAACAAACAGGGAAACTTATTGAAGAAATTTCAAAATCAATCAAAAAAAGTTTTAACGGTTTGAAGCTGTATGATCGTGTTGAACTCAAAATAGCAAGGAATGATTCTAAAAATATACAGGAATGGTCAAATATAATAATTGCTAATACATTTAAAACCTTACGACTTTTGCATACAATGGATATTTCTGTATCACAGCGATATTCTCAGATAATAAGCAATTTACAGGATATTGCAGAAAGCCAGCGAGATATAGTGATTCGTTCATATTTACATGTTGAAAATCATCATAAAGGACTCCTTAAAATACAAATCACTGAACTGGAACAGGTAATAGAACGCTTAATAGATCTACTTGATTTTACTGCACAATCACTAAAAGAAGATAAAATAGCAGATATTTCTCGAGTAGAAAAAAAATGTGCTAAATTGGCACATTTAATCTCTGAATTTGATAAAAAACAAATACGACGCATACAGGATCAAACATCAAAGACACGCCTTAGTATACTGTTTTATGCATACCTGGTAAACGCATCCAAAATATCCCAATCAATAAAAAATATCTTAGCGATATTCAATGAATCATTAAGCATTGATGTTAATTTGGTACAAAAGAAAATAACATGAAATTGTAAATACTTGAAATGATTCCCTCTTTCCGGATTTTTTGTAAATACGATTATCCATCAAATAGGTATTTCATATTTGCGTTAATTCCTTATGCATAAAAAACGCTACTGGCAATAATAGGTCACATACCTATCTCCTCAAGTGGAGAGAAACACCATTCTACATTCCTTTACAAATCTTCATCATTGAATACCTGTAGCTATTGCGGTGATGATGTGTATTATTACCATCTTGTTAACATCGCACAACGTTGCAACAGCATCATTCTTTTACTCTTTCTCCGGCAAAGCATCAGTTTTAAGCTCTTCCAGGGCCAGTGTACTTTCCAGCTTTGTTTTGAATCTTTTTATGTGGCCATCCCCCACTCTGTAACTTTCAGCAGCTTTTTCAATACTCTTCCCAATTTCTTCATATCTGCTATAGAACTGATTAAATGTCCGTTCAAGTTCAGAAAGACCGTTCTGAATTTTTTTAACACTTTTGAGTATCTCCAGATTCCTTGAACCAACCACAACAAGTTGCAAAAACGCATAAAACGTATTGGGGCTTACCGGTATTACTTTACTGTCCTGCGCAAACTCATACAAATCCGAAGGCATTCCTAAGTAATTTTTTTCGGCGATAGTTTCATAATAGATAGCCTCAGACGGCACAAACATCAACGCAAATTCCGCCGTGCCCTTCTCCGGTTTTATATACTTATCCCTGATACTCCTGATCTGATTTTTAACATCAGCGACATATTTGTTCCAGTAATTACGCTTTTCTTCAGGATTCTGTGCCTGCATGTATTTCTGGTAATTATCACGTGGAAATTTTGCATCGATGGGCACAATCATATCTTTTATCTTAACTACAGCATCAACCTTTTCCCTGCCATCTATTGTATACTGTGTTTCCCATATACCTTGTGGCAGCACGCGTTCCAGCATCTCTTCCAGGACAGCTTCACCGTAATTGCCACGAAGCTTTGGCGCCTGCAACAGGTCTTTAAGCGACTGTCCCAACCGTTGTGCTTCTTCCTGCTGCTTTGTTAGTTCATGAATTGTCTGCCCAATTTCTTTTATTGTCTCAATCGTCTTTAATGTATGCTGTGCGATAGTATCCTTTGAAGCAGCTATTTCCTGACGAGCAGAACGCAGTTCATTATTAATTGCTGATTGCAATGTTACAAATTGGTTTGCCAGTAGCGCATTAATCTCTGAGGAAAGATTGGGCTGGTTGCGCAGTAAAAGGATGACCACCAGTATAATAAGTATAACCAGCGCTGCAAACACTGCAAGCAAGAGATAATTCATAGTAGCATATCCTTTATTGTAAAGTGTTAAATAATATATATATAAGAGCATTTTTTGGCAACCAATTATTTATTTTCAAACTAAAGATTTCATCTTTTGGTATTGAAATTGAAACGCTTTGCGATTCTAAATTTAATGGTGTCTAATGAAATTAGATATTCAAAGCTATTACAAACCATCATTTCGTTCAACCATTTTACAAAATGATATACATTTTGTAAAATGATATGACAAAATGCTATAATTACAGTGTATTATTATCATGGATACTATCGAAATTATACATACACTGTTTGATCTTGATGCCAAAGCTATAAAATTAATACAGAAATATGCCAAAAAAAGATTTATATACACTACATTACAAAAAACAACAGGGCGTCCGTTTGTTGGGCTAATAGGTCCACGAGGAGTAGGCAAAACAGTATTATTCCGACAACTCAGAAGCGTAACCCCTGCAAGTATTTACATATCAGCTGACACAATTAATTCTGCAATCGATATTAAGAAAATACTAATTACGTTATATCAGGAATATTCCATCACATCATTTTTTATTGATGAGGTCCATTTTATTAAAAATCATCAGCAAATATTTAAAGAATTATATGATTTTTATGAAATAAAATTATGGTTTACCAGTTCTGTATCTTTATCACTTTTTGCAAGTACATGGGACTTATCACGAAGAGTAACAATAATAGAATTATTACCATTCAGTTTCAGAGAATATATTTATTTTAAATACAACATTTCATTTAAACCATTACACTTTACTCAATTATTAGAACAAAAATACAACCCTGAGTATCTAAAAACAGGTCAGTGGTTTAATGACTACCTATCAGGAGGTTTGTTCCCATATTTTTTAGAGAAAGGCATTACCTTACAACAACATTCATTTATATTAGAAGAAGTAATTAATTCTGATATACCTTCTTTACATCCTGATATGCGCATTGAAGAAATAGCGATAATTAAAAAAATTGTGAGCTTTATTGGCAAATCACCAATAGATGGCATTAATTATTCATCAGTTGCCCATAACCATAATATTACCAAATATAAATCCGAAAAGTATCTTTCATTATTAGAGAGAGCATATATAATTTTACTAAATTTTCCGGCAGGCACCAATATATTAAAAGAACCAAAGGTCTTTTTATTTCTGCCATACCGTTTATTATATAAAAATTTTGATGAATGTATTGGTGAATTACGAGAAGATTTTTTTGCAATTGCTTTGAAGCAGCATGGCATCGATTTTAATTATTGCAAAACAACTCGCGGAAGAAAAACACCTGATTTTATTATCCACTTTGAAAATAAAAATATATTACTTGAAATTGGAGGCAAAAACAAGGGTTATTCTCAATTTAAAGGATTAGATTACGATGAAAAAGTAGTATTGTATCATGGAATACCCAAAAACGTCAGTTCGTTAATAAAAAGGATTCCGCTTCATCTGTTGGGATTTAGCTAATCTTCTCTGGATATATACATACTATTGTGTATGTGGCAATACATAGAAAAGTATCCCAAAAAAATGCGTTACACTGCCTGCCAGTACAAATACATGCCATATTGCATGATTAAAGGGAAGCCTTTTATCTAGTAGAAAAAAGATAGTACCCAATGAATAACACAACCCTCCTATAACAAGCCACACTATACCCATAAACGGGATTGCTGCAATCATCTTTTTAAATGCAATAACAATTATCCATCCCATGGCAAGATATATTACAGTTGAAAGCTTATCACCACCTGTACCACACATTGCTTTAATAATGATTCCTGCAATAGCAAAACCCCATGTAACACCAAATAGGGACCACCCCCATGCTCCCCGCATGTTGACCAGCACAAATGGTGTATAGGTCCCTGCAATAAGAATAAAAATTGAGGAGTGGTCAACTATCTGGAATATTTTCTTTAACGTTACATTCTTTATTGAGTGATAGACCGTTGAAGCACTGTAAAGAATTATGATAGAAGCCCCATAGATTGAAAACGACACAATTTTCCATGGATCACCTTTCATTGACGCAAATACAACCAGAATAGCAAGGCCTGCTATACCTAACGCAACTCCTAAACCATGAGTTACTGCATTTGCAACTTCTTCAAGTTTCGTCTGACCACTAATATAATTACGTTTCATACACTTGTTCTTTCTATATATATAAATATATAAAGATAATTTTTTATATTTCTTTATTTTTTTAATTTTTTATTTTCTCATATATGTCAACAAAATCTCTATCAAGCACTTTCTCAAACTCTTTCAGCCATTTTATTATATACGTATCATCAACATTCTGCTTCTTAATAATAATTTTAGCATCTTCTATATCCCTTTCTCTTCCAGCAAATATTTTCTGTATTACTACATCTTCAGGTGATGCATAATATATTTCTACACCATCTGATATTACTTTTTTTGCTCTTTTAATAGCGTTTTGTTCATAGTCAGTAAAAGAAAAAATAAAATCAATTCGAATTCCATTTGTACCCAAAACAGGTAAAACCATTGTTTCTTTAACAAAATTTTCAATATTATCGGGTAAAATTTTTAAATTTAATATTTTTACAATATTTAAAATATCATCCAATCGATCAACGTCAATGCCCAACGTTATATCAATATCACGTGTAAGTCGCGGTTCACCATATAATAATACAGCCTGTCCGCCAACTATCATGTATGGTATTTTATTTTTATTTAATGCATTACAAATTCTTTTTAACTCTTCTTTAAACAATTCAGTATCCTCGCTACACGAATATCAACATCAATTCCTCCTAATGGATCTTTTGGTGGGAGCACCCCTAAGCTTATGCCTAACTCCCACATGCCATCAAGTAACGCAAGAGCCTCTTCATAGCTTAAAGGGTGCTTTATAACAAAATCTTTTTCAAATTGTTCTAACAACGTTGCATTTTTAATCATATCTTCTTTTCATAAATACGATATGTCTTATAAATCTGCCCCTTAAGCGGCTTTAAAGCACCAATCATCTTATAATTGGTTTCCACTATTAAAGAGCAGTCCGATTCAGTATATCCCAGCCTGATGCCATTTTCAATAGTATAGAGATAAAATACATCATCAATCTTCTGCCCACGATACTCTGGCAAGACACCCATAATAATAGTGCGTATTTTTTTAACTTTCTTGATTGCACGCAACGCCTTAATCAAGCGCCATGGATAGAGATGCCCGTTTAGAATTTTCAGCGCTGGATTCATATCAGGGAGGGATACAATAAATCCAACAGTTCTACCATCCTTTTCAGCAAATACAATAAGTTCGGGCACCGCAACAAGTTTCAATTCATCTACAAGCATATCAAACTGTTTCTGTGTTAAATCCAGGTGCCCCCAATTCCCATCCCAGGCTTTATTAAAAATCTCATGGATCTCTTTAGCACGCTTTTTTAACTCTTTGGGACTGTAGTATATGTATTTTACATCCTGATTTTTCATTATGTTTTCGCGCACATCTTTTAAATAAGGCTTAAAGTCATCAATTTTTTTTACCAGAAAGCAATGCCAATCAATACATTTAGTATAGCCACATGCCTCAGCATGATTTTTATAGTACGGCGCAAAATGAAAAAGCCCCACAACCGGCATGATATCCTCACCAAGCACTTCAAACCCTACCGAGTCATAGATTGAAAAACTCTGGGGCCCTTCAATACGCGTTTTCCCTTTTTTCTTTAACCATTCTTCCGCAGCTGCAAACAAAGCCTTTGCAACATCAAGATCATCGATAGCTTCATAAAATCCAAAAAAGCCTGTTTCCTTATTATATTTTTCTTCATACATCCTGTTAATGTGTGCCGTGATCCTGCCCACAGGTACACCATCCTTATAGGCCATAAAATATGCCACCTGGCCAATCTCATAAAAGTAACCTGTCTTTGGATTAAAAAGTTTTTTCTGATCAGCAATAATGGGCGGAACCCATGCCGGATCATTTTCATAGATCCTGGTTGTCCACGGAAGCATAATAAACTGCTTCATCAACTTTTTGTTTGTAATGTCAATTTCTTTTACCTCTATTGTTGCCATATTACCCCCACAAAAGATTAAAATAAAAGCCAATATATATACAATAATTGATGATACAGTACATTACTACCATCAATTAAAAAAGTATTTATAGGCGATAGTTACCCTAATCTCCACCTGACACTGTACGCACATGTGTTAAAACAAACTACCCTGAACCTCATCATCACGTTTTTCATCATTTGTGACGCCTATGCTGATATCTATAGTAATTGCAGATTTGCCAAAAATATCTTCATACGTGATTTCACCATTGCAATATGCAATAACCTTCTTGATGTCTTCCCATAGCACACGTTTAAGTGGACTTGCATCACCGCCATTTCGCAAAATATACGAAGGATGAAATGTGGGCATAACAGGGATATTGTTATACAGATGCCATACACCGTGTACTTTTGTTATGCCTTCTTTGGGATTTACTAAAAATTTTGTAGAAGGATTCCCTAAAGTAACAATCACTTTGGGCTTAATGATCTCTATCTGCCGTTTTAAAAAAGGGCCACAGGCTGCAGTCTCTTCATCATCAGGTGGGCGGTCACGTTTCAATTCTAAATTTATTGTTGGCCTGCATTTTACAACATTTGCAATATACACATCGCTGCGCGCAATCTTCATCCCCTTTTCAATCACAGCAGTCAAAAGCTGACCAGCCTTGCCAACAAATGGCCGCCCTAAAGCATCTTCATCCTTCCCCGGTCCCTCGCCAATAAACATGATGTCTGCTTCAGGATTACCTTCACCAAACACAATAGTTGTGCGTGTTGCGTGAAGTTTGCAGCGTGTACAATTGCCAATTACATTATTGCGTAAATCCTCTAATAACTGTGCCTTGCTCTGTGCCATTATATCCACCGCAATACCTTGCGCGTAATATCCTTCTCAACTCTAAGGCATGCAGCATATCCTTCATTCAAAAGAAAGTCAACCTTTGTAAAATCAAGTGTTCCAATATGTACCAGATCAGGTTCAATAAGCACATCAGGCTTATTATAAGTAATCATAAGTGTTGTGTTCATATATTCCATGATGTCAATTGTCCCGGCTACTATCTCAAATATATTTGGCATAACCTCTTCATGTATCTTTTTATCACCGTCAATCTTCATGCCCAACCACTTCTTCACGTGTGTCATCCAGCCTTTGGTTTGTGTAACAACCGAAGCAGTATCCAGGGATTCTGTATCAACGTGTTCAACAATGTCATTTGATGAATTTTCTTTGACAGGCAATTTTTCAGGCTTGCCAAAGGCAGCGGCTATGGCCCGTTTAATCTTAATTGTTGGATGCAGGTTAACAGCCATTGTAATGCCTGCGCCCATCCCTTTCACCACATCAATTGGCAACGGATCACATACCCCGCCATCTATAAGTACCGTATCCATATATTTAACCGGAACAAAAATTCCCGGTATTGAGATGCTTGCCCTGATAGCATCAAGCACATTGCCTTTTCTGAAAATCACAGGCCTTCCAGTATAAAAATCAGTTGCAACTATTGCAACCGGGATTTTAAGATCTTCAATATTAACACTTCGTGGAATAAATTGTGCCAGAAGATCCATTGCACGCTTACCCTGTATCAGGCCTGTTTTAGGGAACACCGGATCAAAATATGCAAACAGATCATTGCTTTTAACTGATTTTAAAAACAATTTAAAATCTGGCAATGCGCCATAGGCATACAGCGAGCCAATCACAGCACCTATACTTGATCCGGCAATCATTGAAATTGGAATTTCTTTTTTATCACAATAATCAAGCACCGCAATATGAGCCACACCTTTTGCACCACCACTGCCAAGCGCCAGACCTACTTTAGTATTTTTGAATATTTTAAATGGATTAAACATAGGTTTTTGAAATTACATAAGATTTACTGATGAAATCCACGATTTATTCCTTAAAAATAAAATTTATGAACATAATAAACATAATGTACACACCCCCGCCTAAGGCGGCGGGGGTGTACACCGTCTTATTAACAAAATATTTTTAAGTAAGTATCAGTGTATGAAATCGTAAATTTTTCATTTTGTCAAGTGGATTTTATGTATTTACTGATAAACATAATGCCTGAAGTTAGATATTGACTTTTATATATATAATTAATTTCCTTGTTTCTTGATGTTTGGATAAAAGATAATATATCAAAAAAATGACTTCAACATTCCTTTAATTCATTGTTCAAAACTATTGATATCATTATTTCGTAGCGAATTTATTATAATCGCATAGTTTACCAAAGGAGAAAGGGGCTTTTCGCAAGCACCATTCCCTGGCGTGGCGCCTATCCTTTTTGTACAGACTTCTGTAAAGTTGGGATTCCCTGCGCTCCTGGTACACGGCGGGGGCTTTAGTAACTCAGACCGATTTCATCGGTGCCCCTTTTTGGCCGTGTAATGTGCTGCTTCGGCAAAAAATAATGGCGCCATAGTTGTTCTGATTTAGATATTATTTTTTTCGTGTAAAATTTACAATGTCTCCAATCTTACTTCCCTTTATGTATGAACTAAGGTATGAAACAATCATTTTTTGCTCTTTCCGGATTTCTTAGATGAAGATTATTCATCAAAAAGGTATTTCATATTTGCGCTAACTCCTTATGCATAAAAACTTGTCTTGTAATTGTCTGGCAATAATAATATTGCATAAAAAGATTGTTTTAATAAAAAATCCGCAGAGGGTGTGTCGTTGTTATAGCTCACTATATGTATCCCTGAAAACAAAAATTCCCGAAAAGGTTGACAGTATTGCTACAATAACGCAACGTTAGCTGATATGTAAGGATGCATTAGTCTATCACACGTTTGTAATCCATTTCTTATCACGTGCTGTTTCAAACCCGGCCAAAGCACGCCCGCAACATAGGCGGCGTACTGAGTTTATAGAAGCATGGTTGCTGAGCTTGTCGAAGTATGGTTGCTGAGCTTGTCGAAGCACGGTTGCTGAGCTTGTCGAAGCATGGTTGCTGAGCTTATCGAAGTACGCCGTACATCCCTGTACGGCACGTATTTATAGATAACCATTATAGTGGAATTAAAAGCACCTACTTTTTTATTTCGTTTTTTGTGTAATTTCCACAAAATTACACAATGAGCCTATATTTAAAAAGTATTTTACTTATACGTTAATTATTTCTACTAAACTATTTTTATCATTATTTCGTATCGCATTTATTATAATCGCTTAATGTACCAAAGGGGAACGGGGCTTTGCGCCAGCCCCTTTTGCCTTCGTATCCCCTTACCCCGGCGTGGCGCATATCTTTTTTGTCCCGACTTCTGTAAAGTCGGGATTCCCTGCGCTCCTCGTACACGGCGGGGGCTTTAGGAACTCACACCGATTTCATCGGTGTTCGGACAGTCCTCGCCCCTTTTTCGCCGTGTACTGCGGTGGTTCGGCAAAAAATAACGGCGCCGCAGCTCTTCTGCTTTAGATATTATTTTACTGGTGCAAAATGCACAATGTCTCAAAT
This sequence comes from uncultured bacterium, assembly GCA_937920495.1. Taxonomy (GTDB): domain Bacteria; phylum Spirochaetota; class UBA4802; order UBA4802; family UB4802; genus UBA4802. The sequence continues at coordinate 33,560 of CALEUQ010000065.1, forward strand.
CTCACTTTCCTTTAGATATGAACTATGCTATGAAACAATCATTTTTTTTTAAGATTAAATTTTTTCGTCTTTTGTACAATTTTATAAAAATATCGGAATGAGCCTGAATTTTTTATTTGACATTTCTTTTATCATATTACTTACACTGATCTACAATACTTCACCTAAACATACATACTACTATGGGAGGAAACCATGAACATTGAAACTACTACCTGTATTTCCGTGAAACATTTAGAACTGATGAAGTTTTATTCCAAGCACTACAATATCTCGCAACGCACATTTTTATCCGGACTTGTGAGCTTTGCCGCGCAATTGGAAAAGGAGGAGGTAAAATCATTCA
>CALEUQ010000066.1 GCA_937920495.1 uncultured bacterium
CATAAAGTTTCACACGAAAAAGAGAATTTTTATTGAAAAAAGATAGAGAATGATTTCCTTAAATAGTATAAGAAACAGAACATTATATTCATCGATTCCCACAGAGAATGTGATCATAGAGCGATGGCACCGTACGTTTAAGGAGATACTATACGAGATGGAAGACCCCGCAAGTTTTGAAGAGTTGGTGAAGGTAACAGATGAAGCGTGTAAGTACTATAACTATGAGCGGTATCATCAGTCATTGGGGTACATGACGCCGTATGAATGGTACAGGGGCAATTCTGAAGCAGTGTATGATGAGAGGGCAAAGAAGCCCGCAGAGCACGCAAAGAATGTAATTGCATAAGGGAAAAGTACTCTCTATCTTTAGGTACTTTAAAATTCTCATTTTGTGTGAAACATTATACTATCAAAAAAAATCTTTACAAATATTTTTATATACTCTATAATAGGCAAAAATAAATGAAAATTGTTAATGCATTAAACACAGAGTTTTTAAGTTTATAGTTTAAATCATACAGTGACATGATTTGACTCATAGTATTAAAAAAAATAATAAAATCAAAATTATTAACAGATAGCATTTATACAGGAGGGTAGCGCTATGAAGCTTAAACCAAAAATAATTATACCATCACTTATTGGTATTATTCTTTTAAGCATTGTTATTGTAGCAGCATTTGTTGCTAACAATAAGATAGAGCTTGATATTGATTATTCTGTACCTAGACCATATGCTGAGATGACCTTGCAAAGCAACAAAGATCTTTTCATTCTTTCTGATGTTGATTCAATGAAAAAGGATGTTGCACGCAAGCTTGTAATTACTTTTACACCACAGATTGAGTACCGTATCAAGCCCCTTGATACACGTAATTGCATCATTGAAATTTTAAATCCACTCCCTGCTAATGAGTATCGCTTTAGTATATCCCTTAAGGATGTAGATCAAAAAGATGTAATAATTACATTGAATAACAAAGAAATAGATTTGCAAAAGGAATATTATTTTGTAACGCCACTTCTTAATGTAATGGGATGGGATCGTGAAAGCAAATTACTGAATGCTCCTATTACTCTAAGATTTAATTTTCCGGTAGCGCTTGAAACATTGAAGCAAAATATTACCATTAGCCCTGATGTTACTTTTGATCTGGTTTACGATAAAAGTGATACAACAAAGCAAACTGTGATTGTAGTACCTAAAGATGAAAAGAAAGCCACACAATATAAATTAAAAATACAAAAAAATATGACACCAATTGGCGGTGTACTGGGAATGGATTCAAAGTTTACCTGTACGTACGAAACATTTTATCCATTTGACATAATGCAAGTGCAATCATCATACGGCAGGTATAATGACGATTCATCTTTTTATCCTGATTATCCCGTGGAATTTACTTTCAACAATCCTATTCAATTAAAAGAAAATGAGTCAATTGCTTCATATGTGACGGTATCGCCCAATCCTGGCGGGCTGCAAATTAATTGTTATGGCTCAACAATTTCAATAAGTGGTAATTTCATTGGCAAAGAGAAATACACAGTAACTATCGCCAAAAATTTAAAAGATGTATATGGGCAAACACTGGAAGAAGCTATCAAAAAAACAATTACGTTTGAACATGCCTTTTCATATTTTTCCTGCCCCACAGGTTTTATGATCCTGGAAAGCTATCTTGATACAATTATCCCAATCAAAATGGTGAATGTTTCTTCTTTTACCTGTAAATTTCTGTCGCTGGTAGATGTGAATGATATTGCAGAGTATGTAAAAAATCCAAAAGAGTACTTTGCACGACATGCAAAAGAAAAAACATATTCGGTACAATGGTCGTGGGATGTGTATAAAACAATCAAATTTGATTTTTCAAAGCTACATACTGCAAAGCATGGGCTTTTTGTGTATACAATAACTCCCAAAGAAGAAAATGCGTATAGCAAAGACAAAAAAAGTTACAGTGGCGTGTTACAGATCTCAGATATTGGGGTAACTGTGAAAAAAACAAAAAATCTTGTGCTTGTTCATGTGCGTTCGCTGCTTGATAATAAACCGCTTGAAGGTGCTCAGGTGTATTGTAGCAAAAAAAATAATATTGGAGGAGCGACTGATAATAAAGGTGTTACTATTTTTGATAATTCGGATTGCAATCTTTTTGTGGTAAAGTATGGCGAAAGTATTTTTTACTATACACCACAAAATCAAAATACTGATGACAGTGATGAATATGAGTATGATTATGACTATGGTTATGATTATAATAATAGTAACAACAATATAACACTTCCCAAAAGACATTGGGGCTCAAGCTACTATATCCACATGCCAAGGATGCTCCTTTTTACGGATAGATATTTATATAAACCAGGGGATATAGTTCATGTTAAAGGGATTTTCAGATACAGAAATAATGACGAGTGGAGCCTTATACCAACATTTAACTACTCTATTAACAATATTGTAATCAAGGTATTTGATTCTAAGGATAATGAGATTGAAACATTTAAAAAGACAGTAACTGATAGTGGTGATATTTCGCTGGATATTACATTAAAGAAAAATAGTCCAACCGGATATTACAGGATTGAAGCAACTTCCAATATTAAAGAATATAAATTTGATGAGAGTGTTCGTTTTCAGGTAGAAGAGTTTAAACCTGCAAGAGCCGAGATGAAGATTACTCCACATAAATTGAAATATACATGGGGTGAGGTATTGGGAGTTGATCTTCTGGGATGGTATTTGTTTGGTGCACCGGTGTTGCAAGATATTGAATATACTGTATCCATGACACCAATAGTATACAAAAGCCAGCAATATCCCGGGTTTTCATTTTCCACTAAAATATACGACTATGATGACTATGACCACTATAATCCATCGCCTACTGAGATTGCCAGTGGTAAAGCAAAGATAAATGAAAATGGAGTTGGCAAGCTGTATGTGCCACTGAGAGCAAAAGATGCGATTGTAAATGCTGAAATTCTTGTCACAGCAAAAACATATCTTTCTGATGATTCACCGGTATTTGGTGCAAAATCAGGAATACAGGTACTGCAACCGGTACACTATGGGATTAGGGTGCCACAGTATTTTAACTATGCAGGTAATGCTGTGACTGTGCAGCTTATAGCTGTAAATAGCGATGATGCGGTGGTTCAAAATAATAACGTTGTGCTTGTTATCAAACGACATGAATGGCGTTCATATCAGATAGCTGGTGTGAATGGCAGGTTGCAGTGGGAATATAAAAAAATTGAAACAGATGTGTACTCTCAGAATCACAACATTGGGAAAAAGGATGTACCGATAGTTCTCAATGAGCCAGGCTACTACACAGCCGAGATATATAATACTACCAGGCAGCAGCAGTATGCGGTACAGAGTTTCTATATATTAGGAAAAGGCGAGGCGGGATGGCGTGTAAATGATGATGAGACAATTGATGTAGAGATAGATAAAAAGAGCTACTCGGTTGGCGATACTGCGATGCTACTGGTAAAAAATCCGTTTGAAAATGCGGTTGCCTTTGTGACCATTGAACGCGAGAATTTTTATGACTACTTTGAAGTTCCTGCAACAACAAGTGTTGTGACTATCCCCATAAAGATTACTGAAGAGTATATTCCCAATGTCTACGTAAGCGTGATGCTGTATGCCGGTAGAAGCGGCTTTGACAAAGTAAAAGATGGAGAGGATCTGGCAAAACCAAAATGCTATATTGGCTATGCCAATCTTAAAGTTATCCCCCGCCAGAAAAAGCTGAATATACTTGTCAACACGGATAAAAAGCAGTATAAACCAGGTGAAACTGCTACTGTTGATATCACCGTGACGGATTATCTTGGTCAACCGGTAAATGGACAGGCAACTATCTCAGTAGCTGATAGAGGTGTGCTTAATCTGGTGGATTACACGTTGCCAAATCCACTTGACTTTTTCTATAAGCCACGAAAGCTGGCGGTTACTACATTTGATGTGCGACAGATAATTCTTGGTCAGCGGTATATAAAAGAAAAAGGTGAGCTTATTGGTGGTGATGGGGGATTGGCTTCAATGGGTATGATTGTGCCGCGTGCCAATATTAAATTTACCGCATATTACAGGGCAACTGTTAATGTGGAAAATGGTAAGGCAAAAGCTATATTTAAATTGCCTGATAACCTTACAAGCTTTAAGGCGATGGTTGTTGTCCATACGGGTGATTCAAAATTTGGATACGGGGATGCAACATTTGAGGTTAAAAAACCATTGATGGTGCTGCCAACCTTTACCAGATTTGTCCGCGTTGGTGATTCTTTTAATGCGGGAGGACTGCTATTTAACTATACTGGCACACAGCAGAAGATTGCAGTGGGGATTGAACTAAAAGGCGGTATGAAGCTTACTAATGGAGCGTCATCGCAGCTAAAAGAAATAACATTGAAAAACGGTCAATCCACCGAGGTGCTTTTCCCGATAGTTGTGAGCAATGAGCGCAGTGCTACGTACATAATGAAGGCAAAAGCGGGAGGATATACCGATGGCATTACTGACACGCTTGATGTCAAAGCACCAAACATTTATGAAACTGTTGCCATGTATGGAAGAATCACAAAGCAGGTTGATACAACAACTCATACATTGGATATTTCTAAAAACATTATTCCAAATCTATCTTTTGTGAATGTATTTGTGAGCCCTTCAGCATTTACTGAATTAAAGGGTAGTCTGGATTACCTTATTGAATATCCGTATGGATGTCTTGAACAAAAAGCGTCAAAGATACTTCCCCTGATTCTTGGACAGGATATTATATTACAAAAAAATCTTCTGAAAGTAAAATCACAGCAGGATTTGCGCTCTACCGTGGCAAAAGTACTGGCTGAATTCCCATCATATTTTAAAGATGATGGCTTTTCATACTGGACTTCGGATTATGGAAATCCTTCAAGTTATGTAACAGTGTATGCCACGTTTGTGCTCACAATGGCAAAAAAACGCGGGTATACTATTGATGACAAAGTTTATAAGAAAGCTTTAGAAACTGTGAAACGATTTGTCACAAAGGGTGCTATTTTTACACACGAAGAAAGCCAGTATTCATCATATTATAAATATCTCACATTATCTTTTGCTCACTATGTTGCTGCTGTAAATGGTATTACCAGCCAGAACGACTTAAAGCTACTGTACACTACGCTCAACAAAGATTATTCCAAGACAAAATCGGGTTATGCATTTTTGCTCAAGACACTAGCACTGTATCCTGCGTCAGCATTTAAAGAAGCAATGATACAAGAGATATCACAAAAGCTATTTGCATCAATGCGCACAGAATCCGGCTATGTGTATTTTGATGATAACACAGAATGGAGATACTTCTATTACGATAAAGAAATTACCACAGCTCTTGTATTACAGGCTTTGTTAGAATCAGATGTGCATTTTGAAAATGACTTTAAGGTTGTAAATTACCTTTTAAAGCAGCGCACAGGATATGCCTGGCGCAATACACATTCAAATGCGCTTGTGTGGTGGGCTTTGAATACGTATTTACAAAAGTATGAAAAAGAAAAACCGGAATTTAGCGTAAAGGTTCTCTTTAATGCTAAGGAGCTCCTTTCCCAGCTTGTGCAAAATCCAGATACTTCATATTCAACTAACTATTACATTACACCATCTGATGCTGGCACACAGTCGCTGCAGTTTATCAAAAATGGTGCCGGCACTTTGTATTATACACTCAAATACCAGTATATACCGGTATATGATAACACAACATCAATGGATATGGGCTTTGAGGTAACAAAAATTTACAGGGATGTCAAAACCAAAGATAAAGTTACCGTATTTAAAAAAGGTGCAGAATATTTTGTTGAAATTGAGGTCTATACACCAAAAGAAAGAGGTATCACGGTGCTTGATGACGAGCTTCCCGCAGGGCTTGAGCCCGTGAACATTAGCTTTGCAACAGAAGAAAAACCCGACACTGAAAATGAAGACTACTACACGTGGGGAACATTTAATCACTTTGAGCAGTACAATGACAGAGTTGTGTATTATGCTGATTACCTGCGCAAGGGCACACACACCGTGAAGTATAAAGTTCGGGCAACAAATACAGGAACGTTTGCCCTGCCTGCCTGCAAGGTTGAAGAGATGTACAATCCTGAGGTATTTGGCATACAATACTATAGCAGCAAAGTAAAAGTGCAGTAGTGCGTATGCATCTTGAAAAAATACGCGGTAACTATCGCCCACTTACAATAATACTAATAGTAATTGGATTTATTTGTGCGGCGATAGTTACCTATATAGCACTTCCATATAGTCAATACCACCTTGCCACACATAACCGGTTGCCAGTTACTATCTATGACAGATACGGCACAGTGTTGATGGAGATAGCAAGAGATAAAAGTGGCCTTGCTCAATATATTGATTTAAAGAAGGTTCCAGAGGAGAGTATTTCACTTCTTTTGTTCTCCGAGGACAGGGATTTCTATTCACACTGTGGTGTTTCCCCTTCTGCTATCATGCGGGCATTGTACCAGAACATAAAAGCGATGCGCGTTGTATCCGGAGGCTCTACCATTACGCAGCAGCTTGTAAAATCAAAAAGGGAAATTCTTAGAAACACTGTGTGGACAAAGCTACTGGAAGTTATAGAGGCTTTGCGCTTGGAGTTGCATTTTTCAAAAAGGGAGATACTTGCTGCTTATATAAATGAAGTATACCTGGGTAACAATATCTATGGTTTTGAAAAAGCAAGCCAGTGTTATTTTGGAAAATCATTTGCGGATTGTAATCTTCTTGAAGCAGCGTTTCTTATCAGTATTGTCAGGGCCCCTGAACGATATAATCCGTATAAAAATCCAGAAAAAATTGTGCAGAGTGCAAAGAAACTTTTGCAGAATGCAGTTTTGTCAGGATATTTGCATATCACGCCTTTTGAACTGCAAACGTATATGCAAAAGAAAATATTTCTGCAATACTCTGACAGCACTGTTACTGCACCGCTTTTTTGTTTGTATGTGCTGTCACAGGCGCGCAATCTTTTCCCGGATAAGGAAATTGCTCATATCTATACCACACTTGATGCACGCCTTTATAAAAATATAATATCTGTTATGCAAAACTCTGTGGGCATAATAAAAGATCGCAATGCATTGCACGCTGCACTGGTTATGATAGATAATACGTCTATGGAAATTGTTGCAATGATTGGCTCAGTGGATTTTTTTGATTATGGTAAAGGGCAGGTGGATGCAACACTGATAAAAAGACAGGCTGCATCAACTATGAAACCGTTTGCGTATGCTCTGGCTCTTGAAAATAGAAATTTTCATACATCAAGTGTATTACCAGATATCTATACTCAGTTTCCATCAAAGGTGGGAACATATATCCCAAAGAATTTTAGCAACTCGTATCATGGCCCGGTTCTATTTGCAAAAGCGCTGGGGTGTTCGTATAACATCCCGGCAGTGCATGTAGTGAATACAGTGGGACTTGTGCCCTACTATAATCTATTAAAAGACATAGGATTTGATTCATTACGGCGTTCGCCCACGCATTATGGTTTAGGCATAGTGCTTGGGAATGCTGATGTTACGTTGCTTGAGCTAGCAAACGCATATACTGTTTTCCCGCGTAATGGTGTTTTTTCTAAAGCAACAGCCATTACTAAAATCAAAGATATAAAAGGGAATGAGTATACAATACAAAAACAGGTTCCAAAGCGTATCTTTAAACCATCAACCTGCTTTTTAATTTCACATATACTGTCGGACTATAAGTACAAAATTGATGCATTTGGACCATATTCGGCAATTAATTTCCCATTTCCTTTTGCAGTTAAAACAGGTACTTCAAAGGACTTCAGGGATAATTTTATTGCTGGTTACAATAATAACTTTACAATTGCAGTATGGGTGGGTAATCTTTATAATGCGTCAATGTATGATTTGCCTGCAGTATCCGGTGCAGGGATAGTATTAAAAGACGTGCTTCTGTATTTATGGAATGAAGGGTACCCGTTCCCTGCGTTTAAGCCTTGTGGTACTATAAAGGAAATTAAAATATGCAAACTTTCCGGTATGATTGCAGGCTCTCATTGCCCCAACAGCTATAATGAATACTTTGATGAACATAACTTTCCTGCTGCCAAATGTAGCTGGCACTTCAAAAATAAAACGGTTGTCCCTGTTGAATATAACGAATGGGCAAAAGAAAAAAAGATACCGTATGCACAATCAGAAAGCCTGAAGATTATATTTCCCCATGATGGGGCAGTCTTTAAAATTGAAAAGACAGTAAGGAAAAACCTTCAGGCAATACCGTTGAAAGCAGTCGCAGCTAAAGATATTAGGTGGTTTATTGATGGCACGCCTATAGGTGTTGGCAGTGAGCTGGTATGGACACTTGTAGAAGGCCATCATACGATTGCAATTAAAGATAAAACACAAGAAGTTAGTGTTAGGATTACAGTTATAAAGTAATAAACAATTTTTTTATAGTTGCCTGGTTCTAAAAGATTGCACGATACACATTAATATTCTTGAGTATCCATTTTGATATGGAAATGTACTCTTTTGCTCTAGCTTTTTCTATTTTAGCAAGAGTATCTTTTTCGATATACGTTGATATTTGTGGCTCAATTCCCCCTTTATCATGGAATTAAAGATTTTAAGGGATAGTTAAAAGATAATTAAAATCAAGAATATTGACAGGTATAGTAGTTATTTTACATACTGCGTTAATACTATAAATCAAATGTATACCACGCATGAAGCTTTTGGCGTGTGTATACTCGTTTTCAGCATTTTGTTCATAAAGTTGTGTTTACCATTACTTGACATAATAGTTTAGCAATAATACTTGATAAAATAATTGTATAAAATATATACTTTGTATATTCTGGAATATTATGAGATACAAAATAATTTTTAACCGCAAAAGGTGATAACTATGATGCATACACTGTTTTATCCTGAATCAGTTGCCATTGTTGGATTATCTTCCCGACCAAATAACATCCCGCGACTTACACTGGAAAACATGCTGCGCTGGGGTTACCGGGGGCGCATTTTTGGTGTAAATCCACGAAGCGATGATGAGCAGGTTGATGGCATCAGGATGTATAAATCTATAGAGTCGTTACCTGAAATTCCGGACCTTGTGTACGCACTGGTTCCAGCAAAGTTTGTTCCCGGTATAGTTGATGAATGTGGAAAAAAAGGTGTAAAATGGATGGCAATCCCAAGTGGTGGTTTTGCAGAATACAGTGAGGAGGGTAAAAAGCTTGCCGAGCAAACAGTAAGTACCGCAAAAAAGTATGGCATACGTTTTGTTGGCCCCAACGGATTAACTGTAGCCAATGTAGAAAATGGTTTATGCCTTCCGTTTGTTCCTTTATTGCGTCCTGAGTTTGGTGGAATGTCAATAATATCGCAAAGTGGTGGCGTTGCTATCATGATGTGGAATATTATCATGGATGAAAATATTGGTATAGCTAAGTTTGCAAGCATTGGAAATAAACTGGATCTGGATGAGGTTGATTTCCTTGAATATTTAGGCAATGATCCTGCCACGTCAATTATCTGTATGTATCTGGAAAGTGTGCCACGAGGAGCAGATTTGATAAAAGTAGCCGAAAAAATAAAGAAGCCTATTGTAGTGTATAAATCCAACACCACTCAAGCAGGCAAAAAAGCTGCAATGAGCCATACGGCTGCTATGAGTAATGATGAAGATATACTCAATGCAGCCTTTGAAAAGGCCGGTATTATCCGCATACATAATTATCATGACTTCTTTGCAGTAGCAAAAGCATTTAAGCTTCCACCAATGCGTGGCAAACGCATTATGGTTATGAGCCCTGCAGGTGGTTTTGCGGTTATGACCGCTGATCTATGCGAACAGGCAGGTTTTGAATTTGCAGATCCAGGCCAGGAATTTTACAAAAGCCTGCAGAACTTTGCAAATGCAGGAGTTATACACTTTTCCAATCCGCTTGATCTTGGGGATATCTATGATCCTGCATTTACTGCTCATGTTGTATATTCAGTGATGCATAATGAAAATGTGGATGGCGCTGTGTATGTGAGCCAGCGTCCGCAGATGCCTGATAGAGAAAGTGTGTTTTCACGGATGTTTTTAGCTGATCTTTCAAAAGAAACATGGGGAGCAATTGTATCTTCGGCAAAACCTTTAGGTATATGTCTGTTTGGGTTATCACGCATGATGGCGCAGGTAAAACGTGCAGTCAATTTTCCAATATTTAATTCGCCCGAGGAGATGGTGCGCGCGCTTTCGTATCAGATGAAATTTTATACGCGACATCTACGTCAAGCGCAGGAAGAACAATGCACTGTATCGTTTGACAGTGCATTGCAGTGGATTACACGTCATACCGGCGAAATTGGTGAGGATGCAATGGAACTTCTTAAAGCCATAAATGTGTCTGTGCCACCAGCAGCTATTGCCGCAACGGAAAATGAGGCAGTGACCATAGCTCGTAGCATTGGCTATCCGGTAGTGTGTAAACTGGTATCACAAGAGATATTGCACAAATCAGATGTTGGCGGTGTGGTTGTGAATGTGACAAACGATGATGCAGTGAGGCAAGCATTTGCAACAATTTATACAAATGTACTATCGCACAAACCTGACGCAAAAATTGACGGCGTGCGCATTTCAAAAATGGCTGATAGTGGTGTGGATATGTTTGTTGGCAGCAAATATGATGAATCATTTGGTCAGGTGATTCTGTATGGTTTTGGCGGTATCTATGTTGAGGTGTTTGGGGATGTTGCCTGTTCACTGTGTCCTGCAACCAGAAATGAAATAAAAGAAAAAATTTCAAAGCTTAAATCCTATGCGTTGCTGAAAGGGGCTCGTGGGCAAAAACCAAAGGATATTGATGCGTATGTGGATATAATCTGGAAGCTTTCACATCTGCTGGCGCAGGCACCGCAGATAAAAGAATTAGATGTAAATCCGGTACGGGTATTTGATGAAGGTTGCCAGGTGCTTGATGTAAGGCTTAAGATTGTGCAATAATTGAACTATACATTGAGTAGTGCTACCATCTACAGTATGATTTACCTTGATAATGCTGCTACAACGTTTCCCAGGCCACAAGCGGTAATACAGTCGGTTGCACAGTGCCTGAATGAGTATTGTGCCAATTCCGGGCGTTCAGGGCACAGGCTGGCAATAGAAGCTGCACGCAAGGTTTTTGAGGCTCGTGAGACAATTGCTGAATTCTTCAATGTTACAGATTCACGCAATGTTATTTTCACTGCAAACGCTACGATGGCAATTAATTGTGTGTTTGAATCATTACTTGAACACGGTGATCATGTCATTGTGTCATCAATGGAACACAATGCAGTGATGCGCCCTTTACGCTACTTAGAAAAAGAAGGTACTATTTCTTTGTCGTTAATACCATGTAATGAATACGGTTTTATACACAGTGATATACACCCTTTGATGCAAACAAATACAAAACTTGTTGTTATTAATCATGCATCAAATGTAAACGGTGTTGTTCAGGATGTTGCTTCTATTGTAAAAAGGGTTAAATCATATGATCCTGATGTTGCAGTGTTAATTGATGCATCACAGAGTGCAGGTGTAATTCCAATAGATGTTCAAACAATAGGATGTGATTTTATAGCATTTACAGGACATAAGTCTTTGTATGGCCCACAGGGTATAGGTGGATTGATTATTAATACTGCCAGGTCATTGAAGCCTTTCATCATGGGAGGGACAGGAAGCAAATCTGAAAGCCAGTATCAGCCGGAGTTCCTTCCTGATAAGTTTGAAAGCGGTACACTTAATCTTCCAGGCATTGTAGGGTTGCAGGCTGGTATTGAGTATATACAACCACGTATGCATGAAGTTAGGGCAAAAGAACTGCAATTCATACAAAAGATTGCTGAATCGTTATCAAATATAAAAGGGTTACGATTATACTGGAGTAATACACTTGATAGGCAAATAGGGGTTATTTCATTTTCACATGAAAAAATTCCATGCAGTGAAATTGGACAGCGCTTGAATGATGAATTTTCTATCTGTGTGCGTGTGGGATTGCACTGCGCACCCCTGGCACATGAAACATTGGGTAGTTTTCCAGATGGAACTGTACGCGTATCGGTTAGTGCGTTTACAAAGGATAGCGATATTGATACGTTATGTAGGGCTGTGGAAAGAATAACAAAGGTGTGATGATGAGCTATTGCGTGCTGTTATTACCATCTGTACATGATGTGATGAAAGCAGAAAAGATTTTACTTGCTGCAGGAGTTAATTTGAATGTAATAGCCACCCCACGGGAACTATCGCATAACTGTGGGGTGGTAATACGGTTTGATTGTAGCAACTTGAATACGCTATTATCTCTGCTTGAAAGACTGCATGTAGAAAAAAAAATATTTACAAAAACAGATGAGAATATGTACGTAGAGTTTACTCAAGAGTAGATTCAAGCTTTCTGATGCTCTCATCAAGTATTTTGTACTCTTTTGAATTTTTTGGAAATGTACTTTGATACTTTTTAAAGTACTTTATCTGTTCAAGTTTCCATCGTTTCATATCAAAATTATTTTGTATCATAATAATACCCCCCTTGATTAAACTGCTATACTATATATGTCGTAAAAAATAAAGTTTCTATTTAGAATAAAAAATTTTTTTTACAACCATTCATTTTTATATCTTTAAGACATTTTGAATCACAGATTCTATCTGTGTATACTTAAAAAAATTTTTTTTGATTAAAATATAAGTATACTTATATTAAAACAACTGCATCTGGCAGTGTAGTGTGCACTTTATGATTCATAAATATTTTTTGTTAAACTAATTAAGAAATATTATTTGACTACGTTATTATTTTTATTATTTTTTTTAGAAGGTAATCTTAGTGATAATATAATACATAAAAATGCTTTAAATTATGCTAATTGTTCTGTATAATTAATTTATATTTAATTTATAATGAATAATTCCGATAATTAATGCTAATGCTAAATAATTGTGTTGACCAAACTTTTTAATTTTATGGCAGGAATTAAAGATGAACAAAGATAACCTTGACATAAAAGATTTACCGGTGTTCCCACAGGTTGCAGTTAAAATTTTGCAGATACAGGAAGATAATATTGACATCAGTTTCAAAGAGCTTGAAAGCATCATATTGCTTGATCCGGCATTGACTGCTAAAATACTCAAAGTGGCAAATTCAGCCCTTTATGCCCGTCAACGTGAGATCACAAACCTGCAACAGGCCTTAACGTTACTTGGTTTTAAAATGGTAAAAAGCCTGGTGTTGCTGGTCTCTGCTTCAAATATTTACAGCAAAAATGTAAAATCGCAGCAACAGACTACCGCCGCCACTGTTACCAAAACATCAACTGCCATGATCTGGCGTCATTCAGTTGTAACAGCATTCATTTCAAAATATGTGGCTACCCGTATTAAAAATGATGAAAAAAAAGAGGATGTATTTGTTGCCGGTTTGCTTCATGATATTGGAAGGCTTATCATGATGATAAGCTTTAAGGATAAATATGAACAATATATTGCGTATTTAAACCAGATGTCCTATAAAGACATTCGCGAAATTGAAGAGAAGATCTTTGAAATCAATCATCAGGAGGTTGGAAGGATAGTACTTGAAAAATGGAATTTCCCCAATGAGCTAATAGATGCTGTGGCCCAGCATCATGTAGTGCAAGTTGACTCAAAATATAAAACCACTGTTCAGATAGTGGGGGTGGCAAATTTGTTTGCAAAAATTATTGAAAATGAAAATTTATCAGAAAATGATAGGGAATTGCTTGCCACATTCAGCAAGGCATTAAATATCACTAAGGAAGATTATGACTATCTGACAGGGGAGATAGTGAATGCTTTACAGAATGACGAATTGTATAAAATGAGTACATCACTTATTGGTTAAAATGCTTTTCATTACGTCCTGCTGAAAATAATAAAATCAATTATTGGAGCTTTTCTGTACAGATGATATGTGCAGTATAATGTGGTAAGAAGTGATGCCAGCATATAGCTTGTACCGGGTAGCCATTGGGCATAAAATATTGAAAATAAAGTGGCTGCTATATTCACTACCATGTAAATACACGCAGCCATAGCAGCTTCAAATTGTAATTCCATATATAAAAGATAGATCATGAGATTAAGTGTGAGCATATGGAAAAATACAGCAATGAGCAAAATTCTCATAATGTGTATATTGATTGTGTGTGCATACCCCAAAAAATCCAGAATTTCCGGTAATTTAATTAAAATTCCCACAGTCCATATTGATTGGAAAAACATAATCCCCTTGATGCCATTTTTAAGAGACAGAAGCATTTTTAGTTTTTTTGACTGTATGTACCTGAAAGGGTCCTCAAGTATATTCGCTATAAACTCATAAAATTTTTTGTGGAAGTCTGTTTCAGCAATAATTAAAAAGTATACCAGCCCGGGTATCATGGTTAAATATGCAAGAAACACTGGTATATCGTAAGGTATGTAAAAGTAATATAATGTGTGTGGAATATGTTGCCCCTGTAAAAACCAGTACAGCATCTTATCAGACCATATAGCTATATTAAAAAGCCACCCCATTAAAAAAATGCGTTTATGTTCTATGAATGATCTAATGAATTCCTTATTTATTGTAAATTTTTGTAAAGGGTATGTAAATTGGGAGATAGTTAACAAAAGCAAAACTATGATTGCCTGACCAGCTGTATACCCGCACAATGCACCGGCAACACCATAAAGCTGGCCTAAATAGGTGACCCCCAAAATACTGGCCATAGTTCCTGCTAAATAGCTGAAGAAAATTTTATAATATGCTTTGAGTAAGGCAATATACACCAGCATGATCCAGAGTATATTAATAACTACAAAAAGTGATAGTAACGATAGTACATAAAGAGTGTGGTAAGGTAGAAAAGAAAAATCGTTAAAAAAAACAAATATTAGTGAAGGTACTAAGGATAGTACACTTATAAGAATTATTGCGGTAAAGAGCGCTGATGGTATAGTCTCATAGTTTTCAATATACAGCTGATCGGCAATATAGCGTGAAAATACATAATGAAATCCACCCGATAAAAACAGTGAGAATGCATATACGTATACTATCGAAACAGTAAACAGAGCAGGATTGTCAGCAATTGCCATAAATGTGTATGTCTGAATTATATATATTGTGAGTACGGACAATATCCAGGGACCAGCAACAATAATGATGCCAAGAAAGAATGCCTGTATAATTGATGACAGTGTCCCTTTGTGTAAAATTTTATATAACTCAAATCCTATCCCGGCCATATATCCTCATTATGTGTACATCCCAATGTATTTAGCATAAAGATTGTCATATGCTGCAATAAGGTCTTTTTTGTTGTAAAACTGGATAACCTTATTTTTGTTGGCAGCTACAAGTTTTTGGCGATAATCAGGATTATTGTAAAGATAAATAATACCCTGTGCCAGTTTTTCTGAATCTTTTGGGTCAGCCAGAAGTATATCATTATAATCGAGCATTTCAGGAACATTACCCACGCGTGTTGACACAACAGGTATTCCCGCTGCGTATGCTTCAAGTATTACCAGGGGTTGAGCTTCACGAATGCTTGAAAGAACCACAACATCAAGAAATCTGTAGTATTGGCGTACATCAGCTTTACCGGTAAATATAACTTTATCCTGTATCTTGAAATTTTCAACTAGCTTAATGCAATCTTCGTAGTAACTTTCATCTTCATCGGTAGGACCAATGATATAAAATTTAGTATTGGGAATTGATTCTGCTACGATTTTTGCCATGATGATAAAATTTTTTACATCTTTTATTGGGACAACCCGTGCAACTATACCTACACTGAATTCCGTGCGCGTTTCAGTTTTCAAATCTAAATATCGTTCAATCTCAATTCCATTAGGTATAACCAGTGTTTTTTCGCGTTTTGCACCCTGTGCTATCTGAATATTTCGGTTGACTTCAAATAACGATATAATGCAATCAGAATACTCATAAGTCATTGTGCTTAAATCATTGAAAATATTTATCCACATGTCACGCTGATATCCTTTAACCCATGTGGCACGTTTTATATCTATCTCACGTTCTTTGTTGTAAAGGCCATGTTCTGTCAGGATTACAGGTTTGTTATATTTAATCTTTGCACATGCCGCACATAAACCGGCATATCCGGTTGATATGGTATGGTAAAGGTCGGCCTGTGGCAGTTCCCAAGTCATAATTTTCATCATGTATTCGTGTGATGCCCGCCATGCCCAGTAATAATCCGAAAAAGGATATAAAGGATTTCGTATTGAGTTATAGTGAGTGACAATTTTAAAACTTTGGATATGTCGTTGAAGCGACGGTGGATCGTAGTGATGTGTATGTATATATCGGAAAATTTCAGCAAACCTGGAAAAATCTTTCTTCTGCATCATATCATTATGAAAAGATTCTATTACTGGAAAAAATGTTTCATGAATCTTTTTTGAGGGTTTTTCTACAGGTTTTGTTAAAAGTTTGTTAACCAATCCAATGACATTGGACGGAAATTTGTATTTTGGCTCATCTTCTTCTGCTGAGATGGCAAAAATAATAAAATTATAGTTGGTAAGGCCTGAAATGATATCCTGTATCCACGCTGAAACGCCACCGGTTGTATATGGATAGGACCCTTCAGCAATTATACATATAGTTTTTTTTCCTGGGTCAGGTTTATTAATTTCTACAAAATCCATTGGTAGATTAACACCTCGGCATATTCAATGTCGCTGACATCATATTGTGCAATTATTGATGCAATTGTCTTGATCCTATCATAATTTTTTAAATTATAATGGCATTGAGTCATCTTTAGCAGACAATACACCGGCTTATAGCGTATGGAATAGCAATATGCATATAGCGATAGTGCATATTCAAAATTCTCATTCAGCAAATAACTTTCGGCTAAAGCTATTTTTATCCGTTTGCTTTTTGGTTTCAATGTATGTGCTTTAGTAAGATTTTCAATTGCCTGAGTGATATAAAATTTCTGGATTAATCTCTGGCTTTCTAAGAGCGATGCAAACTGAGTGTATAAACATCCAAGTAAGTAATGATAAATAAAAATATTAGTGGTGGCTTTTTCCAGCTTTTTCTTTACTTTTTCAATCTTTGTTAAAAATGCATTTTCAATAGTGTTCAGTCCCTCAGCAGCATACAGGGCAATCTCTGGATTGGGATCTTTAATCATATTCCGTAAAATTTTCACTGAGTGAGGATTGGGGCGCATGGCTAATTTCTGCTGTGAAAATAACCGTGTTATTTCATCCAGATCTTGCGCTTCGTCAATTAGTGGACGAAGTGATGTGGCTGCCATAAGATAATGTTCAATTCCAAGTAAACCTTCTGAAAAAGCTTTCCGCAATTTATGTTGAGTTTTAACAATGTAAGGATTTTCAATAACATCATGTCTAAAAAAATCAAAAGGGTTTTCAAAAGAAAAAAGGGTAGTGGTATCTGTATTTTCTTTTGATATTGTATAATCAAAGATAAAATCTTCATGAGGCAATAGTGTGCTCATGCTATCACCTATATTTTTTGCATAAGTAGTAGATTATCAGCCAAAAGTATGAGGTCTTCTTCAGACTGATGATTGGGGCGCATGCTGCTATATCCAATTACAATCTCAGGATTAACAATCTGCCCCTTAACATAATATGTCTTTTTGCTGTTTTGTTCAATAAGTGATAAGCTGAACATGGCAGTACCATCAAAATCCATATTGGGTAAAATGGCAGCAAACTGAAATGTTTCTTTATATTGGAATATAAAAACTTTTCCTTTTGCCAGCTGCTGAACCAGCTGCGCTATCTCTTTTAATACCAGGAGTGCATCCCGCATTGAGAATTTTTCAACTATCGCAGAACTATTGATACATTCAACTATCAGTAGTGATAGATTCAATTTGTTTTGGCGTGCATTGGTAAATTCTTCTTTGAGCACCTCATAAAATTCACTGATTGAATTAAAACCGGTAACAGGATCAACTTCCTTATGAACAAGTGCACTATAGCGGATAGCATTACGGATGATTGGAGCTGCCAGATCGGCTATCATAAGCAGTAATTGCTCTGTATATAAATTATATTTTATAAAAGGAATTTTTTCAATATTGAGAGCGCCCCACACCTGATTATCAATTGTTATGGGTACAATAATAATTGAATTGCCATCATCAAGTGCTTTTAGGTTTTGATATTTCTGCAGCATTTTAATGGAAAACATGGTATTGTTTCTCACAGACCATCCTATAAGGTTTTCCGTATCAAGGTTGGTAGGTGTTGCATCAATTTTATCCTGTGTCCAACCATTGTATGCAAGCAGATGTATTGAGTTATTATCACGGTCATACTGCCATAATGAACATTGCTCTGCACCGGTAAACTGAATCACGGCATGTAAGATATTTGGAAAAATATTTTCTAAATTTAATGTATTTAAGGCAATGATGGTTGAATACAATGAGATGAGTGAATTTTGTTGTCCTAAAATGCGATCCTGATATTCCTGATTAACCATTGAAACAGCTTCAAGTTCTCTTCTAAGCTTGGAGGTCTGCTCATCAAGTTCGGTGATGATATTTTTCTGATTTTGAATAATCCTGCCTAAATTATCACGAATTTCGCCCAAAACTACAATTGCAATAAGCGATAGAAATAATAGCGATGACAATGTGTGATGGATTGATGGTGTGGTGATAGTTGTGAACAATATATCGGTTGACAGGTAGAGATCGCTCACTATAATATATGAACATATACCTATTGCTGTTACGAAAAATGTAAGAAGCCCGGATTTTTTGCCGTAAAACGAAGTAAAGAAAATAATAACAAAAAGGTATGGATTATAATGTACAGATAGAAAACCAATGTCATCAGAATATTTAAGAATATTGATGATAAGAATTATAGCAACAGCTACTATTATTTCCAGAGGGAATATTTTTTTTAATGTTTTTGCAATAATTTCCATATAAATACTACAATTAGTTTCCAATGAATGTCTGAATAAAATAAATGAATATTTTATATTTTATGTAATAACATAACTTGTAAAATGTCAAGAAAATAAGATTGTATACACATTACTATTTCTTGCATTTTCAACAAGATCATATCTGCAAATATAAACCAGGGCAAATAACCCATAACACTAAAGATTATAGATTCTGCAAATAAATTAAATAAATAAAAAAAAGGCTGTCCGCTAAGAACAGCCTTTTATAATTAAATGGTATGGTGTCTTACCATTTTTCTACCAGTTCAAACAATGCTGCAGCGCCCATACCGCCACCAATACACATTGATTCGATACCGTATTTTACACCTTTCTTAACCATCATATTAACAAGCTGTGAAGCTAATTTTGAACCAGTACATCCCAGTGGATGTCCTAATGCAATTGCCCCACCGTTAACGTTGATGCGGCGGTCTTTGCTGTCAACTGCCCACTCTTTCTTGTCGCCAATACCTAACTGGCGTGCACAGTAAATAGCCTGGGAAGCAAATGCTTCGTTAATTTCAAACAGGCCAATATCCTTAATGTCTTTGCCTGTCAGCTTGAGAAGTTTTGGTATTGCAACAGCAGGTCCAATACCCATTTCATCTGGTTCGCACCCTGCAACAACATAGGCAACTAATTTTACTAATGGTTTTACACCATATTTTCGGCATGCTTCTTCACTCATCAAGAGAACAGCTGCTGCACCGTCAGTTGTCTGCGAAGAGTTACCTGCGGTTACTGAACCAAACGCAGCAAAAGCTGGTTTAAGCTTTGCAAGCCCTTCAATAGTAGTGTCAGCTCGTACGCCGTCGTCAAAGTCCTGGATGAACTCTTCTTTCTTGAGTGTTCCATCAGGCTGTGGTACATAGCGAACAGCTTTTGTAGGAACTATCTCATCAAACATCTTGTTTTTCTGAGCTTCAGCAGCTTTCATCTGGGAATGATATGCAAATTCATCCTGATCCTGGCGAGAAATTTTGTAACGATTTGCAACATTCTCAGCGGTTATACCCATTGAGATATAGACATCTGGTTTCTGCTTTGCCCAGTATGGGTGAGGACGTGGCATATTGCCACCCATAGGAACTATTGACATGGACTCAAGTCCTGCGCCAATGGCCACATCAGCCCATCCTGCCTGAATACGTGCTGCTGAAATTGCTATAGATTCCAGACCAGATGAACAGAATCTGTTGACTGTAGCACCACAGGTTTCAATTGGGAATCCTGCCATAAGTGCTGCAATGCGGCCAATGTTTAAACCCTGTTCAGCTTCGGGGAATGCACAACCAACCATAACATCTTCAACAACTTTTTTGTCAACCTTTGCTCTTTCCATTAAACCCTGAAGAGCAGTAAC
The DNA here is from genome assembly GCA_937920495.1 of uncultured bacterium. Taxonomy (GTDB): domain Bacteria; phylum Spirochaetota; class UBA4802; order UBA4802; family UB4802; genus UBA4802. The sequence continues at coordinate 20,458 of CALEUQ010000066.1, forward strand.
AAGCAGGTCTTCAGGCCTGGTCTGAGCAAAAGCACCTTTGCCTCTACGGCACCCAGGTGTTCTGACAGCCTGTACAATATATGCATCTCTCATAAAAATTTTCCTCCTGTTTGCGAAAGTTTATATGACTAAATAAATAATGGTTTGCCAGTTTGTAAGATATGCGCTGCCATCTTCTGGGTATTTTCAGTCTGCCACAGTTCAACAAAGGCTTCTCGCTCTTGTTTCATCCACTGTTCTTCGGTAATTTCGGTACCGCTAGGTACATCACCACCTGACATGACAAACGCAATCTTCTTGGCTATGAATTCCATATGAGGAGTAATATACATACCTATCCTCATATTGAGCATTTCTGCTTCTACCATACCCATAGCTTCACGGCCAATTACTACAAACTTTTCTTTCTTGGGTGGAGCATATCCTTCATCTATCATTCTGAGTACTTCTTTCTTAGCTTCACCAATTAACAGGTCTCTGTTGAATACAACACGGTCTTTTGCACCCAGGAAGCCTTTCTTCTGGGCTTCAAAAGCTGACATTGTTACCTGAGCCTGTGCAACTGCCATAAAGCATGGCAGGAATAATCCTGCAAGGTCAGTTATCTTAGCAGCTTTTGGTACTGAGTTGATGTATTTCTTCCACAGGTTGAGCATACCCAAACCACCAGGTAACAATCCTGCACCTATTTCAACAAGGCCCATATACAATTCAGAATGTGCTACTATACGGTCAGCATTTAAGCACACTTCGCATCCACCACCCAGAGTCATGCCATAGGGAGCTGCAACAACAGGTATTGGAGCATATTTTGTCTTCATCAAACCTGCGTGTACGTTAGCGATAAACTTGTCAATTTCGGACCATTTCTTTTCTTTTGCAAGGCTACCCATATAAGCCAAGTCGCCACCAGCTGAGAATGCACCCGGCATACCACCAGCCTGGTTTCCTATCACAACACCAGCACCATTCTTTAAAACAAAGTCAATAGCATCAGCCATGAAATCTACTATCTGGCCATTGATTGCATTCATCTTGGTGTGGAATTCAATACAGAAGACATCATCGCCCAGGTCAATAAGGGATACTGATTCATTCTTCTTGATTTCCTTGCCAGCTCCTTTAAGGTTAATTAATGAAATAGCAGCAGCGCTTGTTTTTACTTCTTTATAACCACCATTTACCAGGTCATAGTAATATTTTTTGCCATTTTCAACTTTGTAGAATGAAGTTGCGCCTGATGCTAACATCTTCTTAACGTTTTCAGGAACCTTCATTCCTTCTTTTTCCATTCTTTCAACAGACTCTTTTACGCCGATAGCGTCCCATGCCTGGAATGGACCTAATTCTAAGTTGTAGCCCCATGTCATAGCATTGTCTATTTCAACAATAGAATCTGCTATTTCAGGGATACGGTTAGCTGCATAGATTGCGCCTAATGCTGTAAGCTTCCATGCAAATTTTGCTGCTTTGTCATTACCCCATACTATAGCTTTGATCTTTTCTGCAGCGGTTGGGAGCTTCTTTGCAGCTGCTACTGATTCAAATTCTGGCTTTTGAGCTTCACGGTATTCCATTTTGGCAGGATCAAGAACTAATGAAAGTTTTTTCCCATCAGGGGTTTTATCCTTCTTGTAAAAACCCTGTTTGGTCTTGTCGCCAAGCCACTTATTTTCAATCATCTTGTTAAACCATGCAGGAACCTTATACACATCACGGCGCTCATCTTTTTCGAGCAGCTGATATGAGTTCTCTGCTAAATGATGAATAGTGTCAAGGCCAACCATGTCAGACAGTTTAAACACAGCAGTTTTTGGACGGCCCATTGCTGGCCCCATAATAGCATCAACTTCGTCAATGCTGATTCCTTCTGAGTCTAATAACTGCATAACTGTCATGATTTCGTGTACGCCTATACGGTTACCAATAAAGTTTGGAGTATCCTTTGCCCACACTATACCTTTACCAAGGCGTTTTTCGCCAAATTCGGCAATAAAATCAAGAATTTCCTTCTTGGTCTTTTCGCCTGGGATGAGCTCTAACAGATGCATGTAGCGAACAGGGTTAAAGAAGTGAGTGCCCATGAAATGTTCTTTGAATGCATCGCTGCAATTCTTTGACATTTCTTTTAAGGGTAATCCTGAAGTATTTGATGTTACAACGGCAGTTGGTTTGCGAATCTTGTCGATCTTTTGGAACAATTCCTGCTTGATCTTAAGATTTTCAACAACAACTTCCACGATCAAATCACAGTCTTTTAACTTGTCAAAATCATCTTCAAGATTGCATAGACTGATTCGCGCTGCATTGCTCTTGTCCATAATAAGAGCTGGTTTAGCCTTCATCATGTTGTCAAAACCAGCCTGAACAATGCGGTACCGTGCTTTTGGATCCTTCTTCTCTTCATCTGTTAAATTGAATGGAACGATGTCGAAGAGGAGAGTTTCCACACCTGCGTCAGCCAATAGAGCCGCGATACCACCACCCATGATACCGGAGCCTATAACGGCTGCCTTTTCGATTCTTCTAACCATAAGAACCTCCTACTGAGATGTAATAATTAAATAAAAATTTGCATACTCCTGCATAAATATACAACTTAGTCCAATGATGAAATATCAAATTAAATTGTCAATATTTATTATTAAAAATCAGGGATTAATTTAATATTTTCAGTATATAAAATTTATATTATTATTATTAAAATATACACTATTAGTAATATGTTAATACTGCATTTATCACAATGTGTGCAGTTAGTATAGTTTGAATTTTCATGTGCGATAGCAACCGAAATGAGTCTAAAATAGGAAAATTACAAAAAATTTTCAGTTGACAATAAAAAGATGAATTTCTATAGGTGAATGTGTATATTATGTAATCAGATACAGGGCGCCGTACCCAAGTGGCTAAGGGAGAGGTCTGCAAAACCTTTATGCAGCGGTTCGAATCCGCTCGGCGCCTAAAAGCCCAAGTGGTGGAACAGGTAGACACAAGGGACTTAAAATCCCTTGGACTTTCAAGTCCGTGCCGGTTCAAGTCCGGCCTTGGGCAATTTTTCTTTAGTAACTATCGCTCCACTTTTTTTTGCATAAGCGCATACAAGCAAAACGGTACAATTACCAGATCCAGTAACACATGAAAAAAGCTAAATGGATTTGTGTGCATAAATATAAATCGTAGTATTCCAAGAGTCCCCCCTAAAAGTGGCAAAAACTGGTACCACCGGACGCACGTGATGAGAACTGGTGCCCTGCACGGGTGTGTTTGACTCTTCCTTTGTACAGGCCAATTTCAAAGGTTGATAAAATTCTCTGTTCTGTATGTATTATTGCAGCGCGCAATGATTCACTTATTCCTATAAAAGCTGTGGAAAAAACCGCAAAGAAGATAGCTAAGGTTGATTTTCATGTATTGCCCTGTGGACATTTTGACCCGTATGATGGAGAAATGTTTAATACAAACATACAAATACAGAAGCGATTTCTGGAATCAGTAATATAATCAATTTATAAAAATGATAGCGTAATAGTAATAAACACTTGACATTGTGTGTTTATATGGTACTATTATGACCACTTTTTCTAAAAAAATTTTAAAAGTATCATGATGCTTCGTTTATGTATACTTTTTAAAGTAAAATTATAAATCTATTTTAAGGAGGTTGGCATGTTGGGCTTGGGTGATGTATGGGTATTTATGGCATACCTGTTATGTATTGTAAGTGCAATACTTTGCGCAGTATATGGTTTTGTAAAATGGAATGATGACGAGGAGCCTTATACTGAAGAGGCTAAAAAATGGGCTGAAGAAGAAGCCGAAATAGAAAAAACACTTTAATGTAAAGAGGTGCGTCATGACTATATTCTGGGTATTTGTATATCTTGTAATTATCGCGTTTTTAGGGTATTTAGGATACCGCCACACAAAAGGAGCATCAGATTATCTTGTGGCAGGCCGTAAGGTACATCCTTTCATAATGGCATTATCATACGGTGCCACATTCATCAGTACTTCAGCAATCGTTGGTTTTGGTGGTGCTGCAGGTGTCTTTGGTATGGGGTTACTATATCTTACATTTTTAAATATTTTTGTGGGGATATTCATTGCGTTTATATTATTTGGCAAACGCACTCGCCGTATGGGTTATCATCTTGATGCCCATACATTCCCTGAATTATTAGGAAGGCGTTTTCAGTCACCGTTTGTTCAGAAATTTGCGGGAATAATTATCTTCCTGTTTATGCCTCTGTATGCAGGGGTAGTATTGATTGGTGCTGCCAAATATATTGAACAGCAGTTTGCCATAGATTATTCAACAGCTCTTTTGTTTTTTACATTAATTGTAGCGGTATACGTTATTATGGGTGGACTAAAAGGGGTTATGTATACTGATGCGTTTCAAGGCAGTATAATGGCTATAGGAATGTTAACACTCATCATTTTCACATATTATGATCTGGGTGGTATTATTACTTCTCATTCTGAATTGACAGCGCTTACACCTCCGCCACCACTTGCTGCCAAAGGGCATATGGGATGGACATCAATGCCAGCATTAGGCTCTGATTTATGGTGGACTCTTGTTTCAACCATTATTATGGGTGTTGGGATTGGAGTACTTGCCCAGCCGCAGCTAGTTGTGCGATTTATGACTATTAAAAGCAATCGCGAGTTAAACCGCGCTGTTGCAATTGG
>CALEUQ010000067.1 GCA_937920495.1 uncultured bacterium
TCCTTTATTTGCCGCAATTACGGTGGTAAGCGTCAAGGGCGAAGCGCTGTACACTGATACAGGTGCCTTTAAGCCGCTGCAAAAGGGCATGCAGCTTAAAGAAGGCACTAAAATACAAACCGGCGCAAAGTCAAAAGTGGTGCTTGATATTGACGGGCATATAGTGACAATACAGCCCCTGACACTTATCAAGGTGTACAAAAATATTGCCAAAAAGGATGAATCCACAAATAGCATTGGATTACAGTACGGTAGTATTAATGCAAAAGTAAAAAAACTTCCGCAGGTAAAAACCAGCTTTTTAATCACCACACCGGTGGCAACATCTTCTGTGCGGGGTACCGAGCAAAACACAAGCTATGGACCGGGGTTTGGTATGCAGGTGCAGGTGCCTGAAGGGGAGCTTACCGTACAATCCCCTGGCGAGAATAAAAAAGTTGGTGGTAGCCTTGACTACAGCAAAGGATCAGATGACCCCCGAAGTGGCGACCTTACCCGGGGCATGCAGAATACCTACATAGGCAATATGGCTCCGGAAAATCTTACACCAGAAGAAAAGGATATGCTTGGAAAATACGCTGACCAGCTGGTGGATTCCACCCAGACACCAGCTGATATACTGGATAACGCAGGCGGTTCTACCATTGGTTCTACCATTGTTAATGTGAATTTAAAATGGAATGTGGGGCCGTAACCTGAACCTGTGTCCCAGCTAAGGTTAAAATAGTAGCTATATACGTGGTGAGATTTGTATCTATATTGTTTAGCAAGTAATGGTGAGAATATTTAGAGCAAAAATTCAAAGTTTTGCCGTGCAGGGATGCACGGCAAATTGGGTTGCGGGCAAGGACCTGAACGGATGCTATTCCGCAGCCCACAATGCAAGGAATAATATATTGCAAATAAGGCACGCCGCCGTTTAAGGCGCGCTTTGGGGGGTGGTAAGGGGGCATTTAGCGTTTAAATGCCTCCTTACAAGCAAATCAAGATCATGGTAGAAATGTTAATCTACAGAGTCTTTAGCATATTACTTGGTTAGTGAAAATAGAATTAAAAAAATCACAAGGAGGATGCATGCGAACAATCACAATAGCAATAGTAACATTGTGTATGGCAACCGCGGGCTTTGCTCAGAGCGCCATGCTTGCGGTACAGCTATCGCAAAAACCGGTGGCCACTGTTGAGGATGCGGTCACGCTGTTTATGCTCTCCACTGATGGCAAAAGTGCTGGCTACGCAAAGGATGCCGCAGCACTTGCCGAAAAAGGTATACTGCCAAAGGTATATGATCCGCAGGCACCGGCAACCATGGGCCTTGTTGCCTACATGATGGCAAAAAAGGCCAATATACGGCATTCCCTTATGTTCAATATTTTTAAAAGCCAGCGCTATGCGGTGTTTGCGTGTATTGCGGCCGGGTATCTGCCAGGCAATGCGGGGGAAAATGTAACATTAAGCGGCGTGGAGCTAATGGAAGTTATGGGCAGGTTTGGAGGTGAAGAATGAAAAAAATAATACTATTATTTTTGGCGATAGTAACTGTCAATTGGTGCACCCTGCTGTATGCACAGGATGAATATATACCGTTGCCTGATGTTGCCGCTGATCCGGATTTAGCGGTTGCCGCAAAACCTGTGGTGCCCTTTACAGTGCGCTACGGTGGATGGATTACGCCGGTTGTCATAGACCAGCGCACAGCTGACACCGATTTGATGACATCGGTAACAACAGCACGCCTGTGGCTTACAAGCACACTGTGGGCAAATGCAACAGTGTATGTGCGCGTAAAGGATAGCTATCTTGCAGTAATACGCGAGCAGGATGTCAACATTGACAATACCAGCAACGTGTTTGACCTTGACATTGCATCAGTTACCATTCCGATAATCAAAAACAAGGTGCGCCTTGTTGCAGGACGCAAGTACTATGTTACCGGAGCGGGGCTGGTGCTCAACGGTCGCGGTGATGGCGGCGAGGTGCAGGTGTACTCAAAGTATGGCGACCTGAAAGCATTTGGCATGTATTCCGGATTGCTCAATAAGGACGACAACCCTTATGGACTGAGCTCACGCGATTTAGCTGATGGTGCAAAGCGCATATTTACTTCAGCACAGTACACAAAGGATTTTTTGTATAACAATACTCTGTACCTGTATGGCCTTATGGAGATAGATAAGCAGGATGAGGATGCCAATACAAAATCAGCCTACGATGCGCAGTATATTGGTGCCGGTGTAAAAGGTGTGGTAGGCGATTCATTATCCTACTATGCTGAGTATGTGTATCAGATGGGAACATCGTATGCAACAATAATGCCAGGTGTTCAGCAAAAAAGCGATATCAAGGCAATGGCGCTACTGGCAGGACTGCGCTACTTCTGGAAGGCTGCATACCGGCCACTTATCAACCTACAGTATGCATTTGGTACTGGCGATAAAGACGCAACAAGCTATGGCAATGCAACAGGCAATACCCTTGATGATGATACGCGCTTTATGTACTTTGGTACGTTTTTAGGCGGCTTTGCGCTGCGGCCACAGTTAGGCAACCTGCATGTCATTCGTCCCGGTGCTGGATTTTCGCCATTCTATAACGGTGGCCACCGCATAAAGGCAATGAACCTTGTTGTGTACTACAGCTATTATATGAAAGACACAAAAGAATCACCAATCAGCGGCGGTGAGGCACCACTACCCAAATCATTTGTGGGGCAGGCTGTAGATGTTATGCTGCGCTGGCCGGTGTACTATGATTTTTCATTCTTTGCCAATTATGGATTGTTCTTACCAGGGGATGCATATCCATCTGGTAGTCCACAGCGCCATTTCATCATGACTGGTGTGAATATTGTGTTTTAATGTATTAGTGTTAATGAAAAAATGCCCCGCCAGGTACGGTGGGGCATTTTTTAATTAATTTTTTTTAAAAATTTTCAATTTTTTCATTTGAAAGCGTATATATATTTATAAACACGCTAAATGGAATGATAACAGAGCCAAAAAAATATGGGCGCCTGAATTCAATTATGAGTTGCTCATATCAGGCTTGACATTTCATCACATGTGTGTTACCATTATTAATAAGAAAAGGAGATTTGTTGTATGAACATGCATCTCTCAGCTGATGTGTATGACATTTTTGAAAAGGCGTTTCAGGGAAAAAATGAAGCAAAAAAAGTTATGTTTGCAATTGAAGAGGCAATAGTGAGCACAATACACGACACCTGGTATAAAACAAAAGAGGAACTAAAAATTGAAGTGTTTAGCCATTTTGCAACAAAGCAAGATCTGGAACAGGTGCGCACTGAAATTTTGGGTGTAATGAGGCAGGATAAAGCAGAGCTTCTGGGCATAATGAAACAGGATAAAGCTGAGCTTTTAGGTATAATAAAACAGGATAAAGCTGAGCTTTTAGGCATAATAAAACAGGATAAAGCTGAGCTTTTAGGTAGGATGAGTCAGGATAAAGAAGAACTTTTAGGTAAAATTAATCAACTGTATGAAAAAACAGAAAAGGACAAAGCAGAGCTTTTAGGCATAATGAGGCAGGACAAAGCAGAGCTTTTGGGAATAATGAAGCAGGACAAAGCAGAGCTTTTGGGTAAGATGAATCAGGATAGAGAAGAACTTTTGGGAAAAATTAATCAATTATATGAAAAGACAGAAAAAGATAAGGCGGAACTCACGCTACGAATTGAAAAATTAGATAAAAGATTTAGTTTATATTTTGCAGTATTGTTATTTGCCATAATATTTTTGAATCAAAATGCGCTGGAGTTTCTTGCCAGAGTTGTGGGTTTGATGCCATAGTGTTATATAAAGGAAATCGAAATCTATGAAATATAACAAGAAACTATTGCCAGCTGTCTATCTTATTATCTTTGTGCTGTTTACTGTTAACTATCGCCTCATTAATGCAAACCCTTTGTTTGAAAATATTAATGTTGAACAATATACACTGCCCAATGGCATCACGTGTGTGCTGGTAAACCGTGGATATACGCCAACGCTGGCGTTAATCATTTCATTTAAGGTGGGTTCCGTTGATGAACATTATCAGACTGCAGGTGCAGCGCATTTACTGGAACACATGATGTTTAAAGGCACCAAAACAATTGGCACCACAAATTTTGAAGAAGAAAACAAATTATTGCAACAGATTGAAGCACTGGGTGAAACAATAGACAGGATTGCGCTAACTAATCCTGATAATGTGCAATTGCCAGTATTACAGGAGCGCTTGAAGACGTTACAACAAAAAGCAAATGAGTATGTGGTTAACTCGGCGTATGATGCCATCTATACGCAGGCTGGCGGTATAAATTTTAATGCGGGGACATCGCGCGACATGACACAATATTACATTGAGCTTCCCAATGATGCACTGGAGCTGTGGGCAAAGCTGGAATCAGAGCGCATCAAGGAGCCGGTCTTCAGGCAATTTTACACCGAGCGTAACACCGTATATGAAGAGCGCCTTATGCGTTATGAGTCCGACCCACAAAGCAAGCTTTTTGAGGATTTCTTAAGTATTGCGTTTATGGCACATCCTTACCGGCATCCAACCATTGGCTACAAGTCAAATATTCCTTTTTTATCGTTGAGTCTGGTACGCAAATTTTATTTTGAGCATTATGTGCCGCAAAAGATGACTATTACCGTTGTGGGTAAGCAGGATACTGTACACACGTTGAAGATACTTAAACAGTATTTTGGCTCAATACCCGGGCAGCCAGCAGTTGATTTTGTTGCAATAAGGGAAGATAGTAAAAACAGTCGAAGGCTTGTTACGTATGCCGATGCCACGCCGTATCTTTTGATTGGATGGCATAAACCCACCATGCCGCACTTTGATGATTATGTATTTGATGTAATTGCTGAAGTCCTTGCAGGTGGCAAAAGCTCTCGGCTTTATAAAACGATGGTGCTTGATGCGCAGATTGTTTCAAAGGTTAACGCGTATAACGGTTATCCTGGTGCACGGTATGACAACCTTTTTATACTTGAGGCTGTCCCCAAAGATTCATCGCAATGTGAAATGGTAGAGGAGCTATTGTATCGGCAGCTGTATGCACTGGGAACTTCGTGTACTCAGGAAGAAATTAATGCAGCCGTGCGCCGTCTGGAATCGGCGCTAATCTTTGATATTGATACAAATGTAGGTATTGCACGTCTGCTCAGTTACTATCAGACAATCACAGGCGATTGGCGCTATGTACTTACCTATAGCGATAAAATCAGAAAAGTGACCTGCAGTGATGTACAGCGGGTAATCAATACCTACTGTAAAAAGGAATGGGCTACTGTGGCAATATTGAAGAAGCCGTGATTATATGGATCTGGTGTGGCGATAGTTACCATGAATCCCGATTAGCATGTGGGCAGGCTTGATGCAGAATATTTACCACATTGCGTCATCGTGGACGTGATCTTCCATATCAAGTTCAAAATGAATTTATGTGTAGATTCCAAATTAGATTCAGAATCATGGTTTGGAAGGTGTAAATAGATTTTAATACTACAAAAGGCAGTGCAATGAAAAGAGCAATAAACACAGCGCTTACAATAATCCTATTATTAATCCCATTATTTGTATCAGGCAATGGCCTTGTCACACTGCCGCAGATAGAGACAATTAATCATAACGGTGTAAATATTTTTTATGCACACGATATGGTCCCACAATGCACAATATTTGTTTCCATTGGAGTAGGATCACTGTATGAGAATGCACACAATGCCGGCATAAGCCAGATGGCAGCGCAGGTGCTGTCAGTGGGTGGCAGTACACAATACCCCAACATCAATGAATATATCGATTCAATAGGCGGAAGGTATTCCGTGACTGCGTCATTTGAAACAGTTACTATCACAATGCGTGTACATCAGGATGAAGCCGCAAAAGCTTTTGCAATCCTTGCGGATATTATTGCCCATCCGCTTTTCAATGAACAGCTTGCTGCAACAGCCAGATTTATGTGTAAACAACAGATACAGCAAAAGCAGGATGATCCAATGACCATTGCTATGGAAAAAGCTCGCCAGATTGTGTTTGGCGATAGTGGCTATGGAGCAGTCATGAGCATCAAGTCACTGGATGCAATAACCGTTGGTGATCTACAGCAGTTATGGAAGCGATACGTTGTTAAGGAAAATGTCCGCGTTGGTATTGTAACATCACTGAATAAAGAAACAGTGGTGAAGCATATAACCCCATTGACTGCTGCTTTGCCTGGTGGTGTAGCACTGGATTACACTGCTGATGTAGAAAAAGCAAAGAACGCTATTAGCGCCAATGAGTTATATTTTTTTGAGAAAGATATCCCGCAATCAACAATTGTCATTGCCACGATTGCGCCGTCAATACACAGCAGCAATCGCTACGCTCTGGAGGTTGGCAATTACATACTGGGAGGTGGTTCATTCAATTCATGGCTTATGGATGAAATACGTGTAAAACGAGGTTATGCGTATTCCACCGGATCAATTGTACGAATGCGGAAAAATATTGGTTTGTTTTTAGCCTATGCGCAAACTTCATCTGCTACCACATTATCTACCATCCAAATAATGAAAGATGTTTTAACACGTTATAAAACTTCAGGACCATCACAACAGCAGTTGCAGTGGGCAAAGGAAGCATTACTCAAAAGCTATATCTTTGAGTTTCAATCACTGCGTGATATTATACAATACTATATGTGGCTGGATTACAACAAGCTTCCGGTATCCTATATACACGAATACCCTGATGGAATCAGGTCCGTAACAGATGATGCCATTACACAGTCGTTTGAACGTATTGGCGCCGGGTATATCATTGTGGTTGTGGGCAACCGACAGGTAAAACAACAATTAGAAGATAGCAGGATACAGTATAAAGAAATAACCATGTAAACCATATATAAAACAATACACCATTACAACCTCCAGTGGCATATAATTGTTTATTTCACAAAGGCTTTGCTGGAATTTATAATGTCTTCAATCAGGGAGCAGTTAGAAAGGATTTTATTTGCTTCGGCAAGCGTGTTGTCAATGGATATTATTGCATCAGAATATGTCTGTTTTTGAAATGGTGTAATATTGCGTTTTTCTTCAATGTGCTGTTGTTCCAGCAAAAACCGTATATCAGATAATATTTTTATAATAGTTTTGTATGTAGCTCTGACCTGATACCACATCTCATAATACTTGACATACTTCAACTTTGATGACTCAGACGGTATTTCATCAAGTATCCTGCGGTGCTTTGTGTCCAGTTTTGATTGATAGTAGATAATTGAGCGGGGATAATTGTTAAATTCGGTGTAAATGTCATTGATTTTTTCAAGTGCCTGTATGCCATCCATATCAAGATTTCTGAAATAGTCATTCATAGTATTCCATGTCATTTTGTCAGTATCTGAAATAATATTGGAATTTGCTATGCTTGTGATAATTCCATTAAGCCGGTCTTTATGTATTTTTATTGTTTCCACAATTTGGGTTATACACATTTCCGGGTCAAATTCCATTACTTGGCCCAGATAGTCGTCCTGATGCACACTTTCATCTTTTTCAGGTTTTCGTTGCAACTTCTGCGAAAAATATGCAGCATGCTTTCGGGGTGTGCGCATGATCTTTACAATTTCAACCTTTCGTTCGGCTTTGTTATATCGCAGTCCATACATGTTGCCATATTTGTCAATATAGCGGTTAGCTAAATCAAACGTACTTATTTTGGATGTATCAATCTGTGATATGTCGTCAATACGGATAAAACGTGTTTTCATTAGAGTTTATACCTGTGCTATTATTTCTTCAGGTAAAAGCTCATCAAAGCGTATGGCCACGTAACTATCGCCCTTAACTTTTTTTGCTGCATATCGTTGTGCCACTTCAGAAGGATTGTTCTGGATCAACCCTGTGCGTACAATTTCACCTGTTAATTCCAATTTTGTTTTATTAATTTTACAGTACAGTTTTACCGGCATCTGTACACTGACCCGACTATTGCACACCATAAATGCACCGGATACGCTGATGTTAAGAATGTATCCTTTGGATTGTATTGTTGGCTTCTGACTTGTGGTGACTTTTTCTGGATCGCCTTCAAAATAATCAAATTTTGTCTTAATGTTACATTCCTTGCGTTCAAACTGGCGTTTTTCTGTCATGGTATTTTCCCGTGTAATAAAATTTTTTTATTTTTTCTTTACAGAACTCAAAACTCTTTCTATAGTAACTTCAGTGTTTTGTCAAGAATATTGTTTTATGTTTTAAAATTTACGCAAAGATTTACAAATTCTTGACAGAGCTGTGACACTGATGTTTATGGCATAGATTACAGTGTATACTATCAGTTAGAGGATATATGAAGGATAAAAAAACTAAATTCATTTTTGTGACAGGCGGCGTGTGTTCTTCATTGGGTAAGGGGATATCAACCGCTTCATTGGGGCTGTTACTTGAAGGGCACGGATATAAGCTATCAATTATAAAGATGGACCCATACATTAATATTGATCCCGGTACCATGAGTCCGTTTCAGCATGGTGAAGTCTATGTCACCGAGGATGGTGCCGAAACCGATCTTGACCTTGGGTACTATGAACGTCTGACCAATGCTAAGCTTACCCGCAAAAATTCTGTGTCCACGGGTCAGATATACTATGAGGTGATTATGCGTGAGCGCCGTGGCGATTATCTGGGAAGGACTGTACAGGTTATACCGCATATCACCAATGAAATCAAAAAAAGAATTTACGATGTTGCCAATGAAGATGACCTTGATTTTTTGCTTGTTGAGATTGGGGGAACAGTTGGCGATATTGAATCGATCCCTTTCCTTGAAGCAATACGGCAGATACGGCAGGAGCTGGGAAAAACAAGGGTTTTGAATGTTCACTTAACGCTGGTGCCAACCATAACAGTAGCAGGTGAGCAAAAAACAAAACCAACCCAGCATTCAGTAAAGGAACTTATGGAACTTGGAATATTACCTGATATTCTTCTGTGCCGTTCATCACGTCCGCTTACTGATGATTTGAAAAGCAAGATAGCATTATTTTGTAACGTTTCCGAACGAAATGTTATATCAGCCGTTGATATCAGCCATTCCATTTACGAAATTCCCTATATGCTGCATGAAAATAAATATGATGAAGTGGTGCTGGAGCATTTTGGCCTTCCCGTAAAACCGCTACATCTTCCCGAATGGGATGCATTTATCAAATCCCTGATGAATCCCAGGAAAAAGGTAACAATTGCTGTCGTAGGGAAATATATCTCATTACAGGATTCCTACCGTTCAATATATGAAGCGCTCACTCACGGTGCTGTTGCCAACAATGCAGAACTTGAGATAGTACGGGTTGAATCCGAAGAGATAGAACGCAAATACATGGGCAAACTGGATGAACTTTTCAAAGGGGTTAGCGGCATATTGGTACCTGGTGGATTTGGGAACCGGGGTATTGAAGGAAAGATAGCAACGATTGAATATGCACGTGTGAATAAGATTCCCCTGTTTGGAATTTGCCTGGGGTTGCAGTGCGCTGTCATTGAGTTTGCCCGCCATGTGTGTGGCATGGAAAACGCAAATTCTACAGAGTTTGATCCCACAACGCCATATCCTGTTATTTCGCTTCTGGAAGAGCAGGAAATGATTGATAAATTGGGCGGTACCATGCGGCTGGGGGCATATTTATGTGTATTTAAGGATGGCACTAAGATTAAATCAATCTACAATACCGATTCCGCGATGGAACGTCACAGGCACCGTTTTGAGTTTACTCTTAAATTTAAGCAGATCTTTGAGGATCATGGCATGGTATTGTCGGGCTTTTATCCTGAAAATAATCTGGTGGAGACTATCGAATACAAAGACCATCCCTGGTTTATTTGTACTCAGTTCCACCCTGAATTTAAATCAAAGCCGGTAAAGCCACATCCTTTATTTAAGGATTTTATACGGGCTTCTCTGGAAAATACAGGGCAATAATGCAATTTAAATGGACAATTGGTTTGTAATTTTTGTATATTGGATATAAGCATGTGATTATAGCCAGGGACAAATGAAACGAGGAAGATTGTTGCGAGGGAGTGAATGGCTTTTTTAAAGCTTGATGTGGTACAAACCCAGCGTTTACACCTAACCCAGAGTCTTAGACAATCGTTAGACCTGTTACAAATACCTACACTTGAATTAGAAGAGATACTATTACAGGAACTGGAAGAAAATCCTGTACTGGAGTGCGATGATACACGTGACGAGGGGTATGAATCGCTTGATGCTGTTGCCAAAAATGAAATAGAGGGAACGGTTTCACCTAAGGAAGAATATACTGTAGAATATGAAAGCGAAGATTCACCTGCGTTAGAATATGAAAAAAAGAATGTAATGGAAATTGTTTCACAGGCTGAGTCATTACAGGAGCATTTGTTGTCGCAGGCAAGGATGCTTTCACTGTTACCTGATGAGATGACACTTTTAGAGGAACTGATTACCAGCCTTGATGACAATGGGTTTTTGCCTGTTCCCATTGAAGATTTGCATAAAGAATTAGGTGGCGATAGTTCAAAAATAGAAAAACTCTTGCATATATTACACACACTGGATCCCGTTGGTTGTGGTGCACACAGTGTTACTGAATCATTACGTATTCAGGCACAATACTTTTATCCTGATGACCTGCTGTTACAGCAGATAATAATGGGTTACCTGCCGCATATTCAGCGCTATGAGTATGATAAAGTAGCCAAACAACTGAATGTCAGCACAGATGAGGTAAAAGGTAAAGCCACATTGCTTACCAATTTAACACCTTACCCGGGCGCTCATTTTTTCACACGAAAACCATTGTATGTGCGCCCTGATATTGAGGTGCAGCTGATTGATGATGAGGTTGTTATTAACTTGCTTGATGACTGGATGCCAAAATTATATATCAATGCGCGATATATTGAAATGCTAAAACAAAAAAAAGTTGATGAAAAAACAAGAGAATTTATACATGATAAAGTTAATGCAGCAAAGAATCTTATAAATAATATCAGCAGGCGGAATGAAACACTTCTTGTTGTTGCCTATGCCATAATGAACAGGCAGAAAGAGTTTTTACAAAAAGGGCCGGGATATTTAAAACCGCTGATTTATGCCGACCTGGAATCTGATCTGGGATTTCATGAATCCACAATTGCGCGTGCGGTGGCCAATAAATATGCCCAAACCAGATGGGGGGTTTTTGAGTTTAAATATTTCTTTGTAAAAAAAATTCAATCCGTGCATAATGATGATACGTCTTCTGATACCATTATGAAACGCATGAAAGAACTTATTAATAATGAATCAAAACAAAATCCCTTGAGCGATGAGGAAATACTTGACATATTGAAGGCAGAGGGTATCCGTATTGCGCGCAGAACTATTGCAAAATACAGGGACCTGTTATCTATCCCTGCATCACATATTCGTAAAAAATTATATTTAATGAAACAAGAGGGTGACCATGAATCTAACAATTACAGGCAGAAATTTTGAAGTAAGCGATAGCATTCGCGAATATGCCCAGAAAAAGTTGTCAAAGTTAACTAAATACTTCCATCAGTTGATCGATATGCATGTATGGCTGGTGATTGAAAGACAGGACCATATAACTGAAATTACCATTAATGGGGATGGGGTACAGTTTTATGCAAAAGAAAAAGCTGGCGATATGTATTCTTCCATAGACCTGTTACTTGACAAGATAGAACAGCAGATAGTACGATACAAAGAACGGCATTCAGGCCATAAGGTTACACCATTAAGCGAGCTTGAAGATATTGCTACGTTTACTGTGAAGGGTGAGCAGAGTTCTATCACTGTACGGCAGGTGAGCAATAAACCGGTGGACGAAAAGGAAGCATATCTGCAGATGAAACTGGATGGCATTGATTTTACCTTATTTAAGAAAGGCGAAAAATCAATTAAAGATGCAGTTGATTATATGAATAAAAACTATGCTGCAATTTATAAAGATGGTGATGGCTATTCACTGGTAGAAATCCCTTTTGAAATGATACAGCAGAATGTATTTGACCCATCTAAATTCAATGAATATTCCCTTGAGATTAAAAACGATTCATCAGTAAATCCTGACATAAAGTTTAAAAAGAAAAAATCATGTAATGTTAAAATGATGGCAGTCAATGATGCGGTTATCGAAATATCAAAGAATAATACGCCATTTATGGTATTTTTTAATACTGAAACCAACTATCTCAATATTATTTACAAACGTGGCAAGAGTTTAGAACTACTGGTGCCAGCATTTTAATGGTACAATGAAAAAGCAACTGCGCATCCGTGATATTTTAGAGAATACACAGAAGATTGATCTGCAGCTTACTCTGATAGCCGGCAGAGAAGGCCTTGATAAGGCTATCACCGCAATTGAGATCAACCGGCCAGGCCTTACCCTGGCAGGTTTTTTTGATTACTTTGCCTATGACCGTATTCAGATTTTTGGCCTGGGTGAAACGGCATATATCAAGCAATTATCTCGTGAAAGGCGTGAGGAAATATATGCAAGGTTTTTTTCTTATGATATTATCTGCTGTGTATATACACATAATGAATATCCGGACGAAGTTTTTATTGAGTATGCCAAAAAACACAAAGTGCCAACCTTTGTAACGCAACATCCAACTACCCGCTTTACAAGCCTGTTAACCCATATAGTGGAGGCTGCGTTTGCTGAATCGATAACCTTGCACGGTACTTTAGTTGATGTATTTGGTATTGGGATATTGCTTATGGGCAAGAGTGGAGTTGGGAAAAGCGAGACTGCTTTAGAATTGATAGAACGGGGACACCGGCTGATTGCAGATGATCTGGTTGAGATAAAGAAAATTGATGAATCATTGCTGATGGGAAGCGGTTCAGAGCTTATACGGCATCATATGGAAATACGGGGAATTGGAATTTTAAATGTTCGTGATATATTTGGTATCAGGTCAGTAAGGAATAGAAAGCGTATTGAACTTGTTGCAGAATTACAGGAGTGGGATGCAAATACTCACTATGACAGGCTGGGTATAGAAGAGCAGGTGTACACCATACTTGATATTGAGGTTCCCTATATAATTGTTCCAGTAAGGCCGGGTCGGAATATTCCTATTATCATAGAAACTGCTGCGCTTAATCAACGGTTAAAAAAAATGGGTGTATTTTCTGCACAGGAACTTGATAAAAGAATTCAGGAGTGGATTTCAAGGGAGAATAAGAACACATGAAGGAAAAGAAGGTAAAGGTGAAAAGTGATGCAGGTGTTCATGCGCGCCCTGCATCAATACTGGTACGTGAAGCAATGAAATTCCCATGTGATATTTATATCATTAAGGGCCAGATGGAAGCAAATGGCAAATCTATAATGTCAGTGCTGGGATTGGCCATAACCAAGGGTAGTTCTCTGACAATACGGGCTAATGGTGAAATGGAAGATGAAGCTGTGGATAGATTATCAGCGTTGATTGAAAATGACTTTGCGGAGTTAGCTTCAAAATGAAAAACTATGCTATATATGGTATACTATGGCTATTAATAGCAATCATGGTATCGCAAGGCCCTCTGTATGCACAGACCAACACAAAAAAGGCCGCTTTACAGGAACTATCGCTCACCGATGACGAGATCAAGGTACTTTTTGAAAAGAAGAAGGATCCGCTTTTTGCAGGTATTCTTTCTTTTTATATGCCAGGTCTTGGGCAGTTCTATAGCGATGAAAAATTAAAAGGTGCTCTTTTCCTGGTAACGGAATATACCATAATAGTTGGATCACTTTTTTATTTTCTTGATTTTAATTTTAAAGCTGGTAGTGATTCTGGCTTTAATCTGGGAATTGATGCAAAGCGCACAAATCTGGGTGTTATCAGTACCAAGCGAAAACACCTTTTTTATGCAACCCTTGCGACGCTATCTGTTATCCATGTCTATAATATTATTGATGCAGTGCAAAGCGCGGGGTCATTTAATCATTCGTTACATGAAAAGCGGCAGGAATTAATCAAAAAGTACCCGCAACTTAATCTGGGATATAACGGTAATGGAGGTATGTATTTTGGGTTATCGTCTGGTTTCTAACATATTTTTAATTGCACTTATTATAGTATCAATGTTTTCGCCAGCATTTGCCCAGAAGGATAAACAAATAAAGCAAAACAATCAGGCTGTTGTCCAGAATAATGTTCCACCCATTATCTTTGAAGAGCCTGAGCGGAAAGACCCTTTCATAGCTGGTGTGTTGTCATGGTCATGGAGCGGATTGGGCCAGTTCTACACTCAGAACTATAAGAAGGGATCAGCCTTTCTGCTTGCTGATCTGGCTGAAAAAGGGTTGCTTGTATATATGCTATTTTATATTTCTGACCGGTATTCAGATACCGATCAGGATGTAAAATGGTCAGATATAAGCAGGAAAGACCAGACTATTGTTGTGGGGCTTCTTTTCTCAATCTTTTTTACACGGGTGTTCTCTGTAGTGGATGCTGTCAATTCAGCCCATGAGTATAACAGAATGATTTATTATCCTTACTGGAAAAGCAAACAGGGCTTTAAAACTTCATTTGAGCCTGAAAACAAATCACTACATGTAAGTGTATCGTATCCAGTGAATTTTAAATGAAAAAATTAATTATAACTATTTTGTTGTTATTACATTCCAGCACTGTTTTTGCACAGGATATTATTTTTGGAAATGTGCATTTTAATGCTAACAATCTCAATGTGTTATTTTCGGTTACTGATGTTAAAACAAATGATATTATTGAGGCGTTGAAACGAGGGCTTGAAGGCCAGATAGAATATACTGTTCAGATTGTGGATGACCCGCTATTGCCGCTCATGCCCAGGGAGATTATTAAATCCGTTACAGTTAAGAAAAAAGTAAAATTTGATTTTTTCAATAAAGCCTATGTAGTTTCACAGGCAAAGGTTCCAACTTTCTTTTACAGTGATGAATCGCTTATAGATGAGCTCTTTTTTAACAGGTTGTTAATTATTGAGGAGGGATTTAAATTCAGAAAATCAAATTATGTAATCCGTGTTCGCGTTACCTTTACCTCAGTAAAATTATATTTTCCTCTGAATATTATATTTAATTATGTTGTAGGTATCTGGGATTTTGATACAGGTTGGCACTATGGCCCAAAATTAGTGGGCATACCTTATTCTGAATAAGGTAAAATGATGTTATTACACATAAAAGATTATTTAAAAGAATATGTATCAAAACAAAATATAAAAAATTCACTGATTTTTATTGGTGCATTTTTTATATTTGCAATTATCATTGCATTTCTTTTACCTCCTCAAAGTGAAAACACTTCGGTAGGAGAGGGTTTTTTTGTAAATCTGGTAATGATTGTTCCTCTTGCAGGTGCTGTATTTTTTATATTAATATCGTTTCGATTGAGAGTTCATCCTGAAGTTATCTACAGCAGCAGTATAAGAACAAAAATTGCATTAGCCTTGATTGTGATTGCCACCGTCCCAACGATACCAATTATTGTTATCACCAGCAACATACTGAATTCAACCATTAATCAGTTTTTTACTGAAAAAACTATTTCAGCGCTGGAAAAGTCTGTTGATCTGGCTAATACAAAGATTCTTGAAAATGAAGAAAATCTTATGCAGCAATTGAATCAACTGCGATATGATTTAAACAATCAGTATATACACATCGCACATATATTACAACCTTCTTTCAGTCAGCGATATGCGTATACCAATTCATCGTTTTTTGTCACACTTTTGGAAACAAAAGGTGTATTGCACAATAAAGTTACATTACTGTATCCAGGTAACGACAATCCTGGTATTGTATCCAGCCTTGTTACTTTTCTGGAGCTGGCACATATTAACAGCCTGCCCCATTGCAGCAGATTATCAATATTAAATAATTTGTACTCTGTTGCATTTATGCAATACGGCCCGTACTGTATTGTAATGTATAGATTGATACCTAAAGATATGTTTGCAACTGCTGATTTTTTAAATACTTCATATAGTGAATATAAAAAGCAGGAATTTCTAAAACCATATTTCCAGACAGGCATTGGCATAGCATTAATATTGCTCTCGCTGGGTATTATTTTACTTGCAGTCGTTTTGAGCATCATGATATCGCAAAGTATCACACGACCTGTGCTTGAGCTGGTTGAAGCATCTCAAAAGATTGCAAAAGGTGATTTTTTGGTACATCTTACCAGAAAGGAGCAGGATGAGATAGCAGTGCTATATGAATCATTTAACCAGATGGCAAGACAGCTTGATCATGGCAGGAAGATGATGTATCAGACACAGAAATTGCAGGCATGGAGTGATATAGCCCGAAAATTAATACATGAAATAAAAAACCCTTTAACACCCATACGCCTGTCTGCAGAACGGCTTTATAGAAGGTATGAAGAACATCACCCTGAATTTCCACTTATTCTAAAAGATGCAACCAGCACCATCATTGAAGAAGTAAACATTTTAATGAACATGCTGTCTGAATTTTCAAAATTTGCTCGTCTACCGGAGATTAATCTTGTTTATGAGAATATCAATAGCATACTTGAAAACTGCATTGCAATCTATCAGGGTAATGATGCAATTACATTTGATGTGGACCTGGATACTGCTATCCCTCAGGTTATGTGTGATAAAATATTATTACGGCAGGCTTTTTTGAATATTATACAAAATTCTATTGAAGCAAAAGCAACTGTGATTGGCATAGCCAGCAGATATGATGCAACAAAGGGTTTTATATCCATAGTGTTTAAGGACAATGGTGTGGGGATTTCGGAAGAAAATTTAAATAAGATTTTTGAGCCAACGTTTTCAACCAAAGAAAGCGGTATGGGTCTGGGGCTTGCGATAGTTGAAAAAATTATTATTGACCACAAATGGAATATTACCTGTGAATCAGCTGGACAGGGTACACAATTTACGATTACCATACCATTGCAATAATTGGTTATAAGAATGAAATGCTATTTGGTGGTACAGTTTCAAATTAAGGGTTAGGAGTATGGCTAAAATACTTGTTGTTGATGATGAAAAGAACATTCTAAATACCATGAAAGCCATTTTGCAGGATGAGGGCCATACCGTGTATACTGTTGAAAATGGTAATGATGCGGTACAGTTTATTAAATCAAATGACTGTGATGTTGTGTTTTTAGATGTATGGCTTCCTGACATTGATGGATTGGAGGTTTTACAACGGATTAAACAAATAAAGCAGGATGTTGCTGTTATAATGATTTCAGGACATGGGTCAATTGATATAGCAGTAAAATCAACACGGTTTGGTGCCTATGATTTTTTAGAAAAACCGCCTTCTATTGAGCGCGTTATAACCTCATTAAACAATGCTGTGGAGCAACTTCAACTTAAAAGGGAAAACATCCTGTTAAAGAAAAACATTGCCATGGAAGATGAGATGATTGGCAACTCGCCTTCAATGCAGGAGGTTAAGCGAATCATCGATACGGCTGCGTCAACCAATGCAAGGGTATTTATAACAGGTGAAAATGGCACAGGCAAGGAACTGGTTGCACGGGCTATCTATCGTAAATCAAAACGCAATGACAGGCCTTTCATTAAAGTCAACTGTGCCGCAATACCTGATGAACTGATTGAAAGTGAATTATTTGGTCATGAAAAAGGTTCATTTACAGGAGCTGTTGCCCGGCGGCTTGGTAAATTTGAATTAGCTGATAAGGGAACAATATTTCTGGATGAGATTTGTGATATGAGCCCCAGTGCTCAGGCTAAGGTGCTGCGTGTGCTGCAGGAACAGCAATTTGAACGTGTGGGTGGCAATGATGTCATCACAGTTGATGTGCGAGTTATTGCAGCAACCAATGTGGATGTGAAAGAAGCTATTGAGCAGGGTCGCTTCCGTGAAGACCTTTATTATCGTCTTAATGTTATCCCCATTTATGTCCCCCCTCTTTCAGAACGACGGGAAGATATACCATTGCTTGTTGACTACTTCCTTGAAAAATTTGCACGCGAGCATGGTTTGGGCATTAAACAGATGAGCGACAGTGCTATGGATTTTCTTGTCAATTATTCGTGGCCAGGTAATGTCAGGGAACTTAAGAATGTCATTGAACGTCTTACCATTATGGTGCCATCTGAAACAATACAGGTACAGGATATTACAAAACATATTGAGTCGTATGATTATGAAGATACTATCGCAAAGGAAACGTCAAGTTTAAAAAAAGCGCGTGAACAGTTTGAAAAAGATTTTATTATCAAAGCGTTGAAACAGTATGATAAAAACATATCAGCCACAGCAAAAGCCTTAGGAATAGAGCGAACCAATCTGCACCGCAAAATACGGCAGTATCATATTAATATTGACAGGTTATAGTATGTCAGTGTGTATTTTAAGATTAACCTAAATGTTTACTACAGGTACTTCTCTATGCATCATTTACTTAAAGAAGCCATTATGACACACACACGATATGGCAGGCGAACGCCACTGGTACTGGCCTATACTGATGAAATCAGCTATCTTGTACACAGAAAAAATATTGCTGTAGCTAAAGTATTAAACACAATACAGGAAAAAGTTCAGCACGCAGTGGCACAGTGCACTAAATGTAAGGATACAGAAAAAAATACAATATATGGTGGTGATGCGTCCTCAGGAATTATGATTATATTACACCCGCCATCCATGCTTTCTTCTGTAGAGAAGAAAGTGCTGCAGCCTGAAGTTGACACGATGCTTGAAAAGATGATGAACGCCATTTATGTTGATATAAATACATGCTATGTGACACACATGATTAAGTGTGAAAGCCAGCATGAACTTCCCGGTACCATGTTTTCTCAGTGTCAGAAACTTCTGTTACGGGAAATAGAACTTGTAAAGCCAGGTATAATTATTGTAATGGGTGAGATGCGCCCCTTGCAGAGGATTGTTAAAAACAGCAGTGGCATACAGTGGTTTAACATAGAACATCCTATTACCCTGATAAAAAACCCTGAATTAAAAAAAACAGCCTGGAATACGCTAAAGCTTGTTAAAGCTGCCCTGGATGGTAAATAATATATGTTTGTTGATGTTGCTGTAGGATTCCCCATCGATGGTGTTTTTACATACAGCATTGACGATACTACCGTCACAAAAGGAACGCGTGTAGTTGTCGATTTTAACAACCGTACAACCACTGCATACGTTCTTGCAGTCCATGACAACACTCCTCAATTTGAAGTTAAGCCTGTAATTAAAGTACTTGATACACAACCTATCTTTGATGAACGCCTGTGTGCACTGGCACAATTTGTTGCGGACCATTATGTGTGTTATTTTGGTGAGGCCCTGGGCACAGCTCTTCCGTCAGGAAAATCGTATAGTACACGCACAAAGCCTTTTACTGGCGGCGATAGTTCTAAAGAGGTAATCCTTACATCAGAGCAGGCACAGATTTATGAAGCAATACTCACCCAGCCACATAAAGCACACTGCATTTATGGTATCACCGGCAGCGGTAAAACCGAAGTGTATATCTCACTGGCAAAGAAGATGATACAGGAAGGAAAAGGGGTTTTATATTTGGTTCCCGAGATTTCCATTTCATCACAGATGTTTGAGCGCCTTAACGCGGTGTTTGGCGATACCCTGGTAATGTACCATAGCGGGATGAATCCAAACCAGCGGCTTGTAAGCTGGAAGCGATTTTATAATGGACAGGCAATGATTGCACTTGGTACTCGTTCGGCAATATTCATGCAGGCACCATCGCTGGGTCTTATCATCATTGATGAGGAGCACGATAGCTCGTATAAAGAAAACAGCAGCCCACGATACCATGCACGCACCGTTGCCTGGTACAGACATCGGCAGGAAGGTGCTATGCTTGTGCTGGGTTCGGCAACACCATCCCTTGAGACACTGTACGCAATACAGCGCAATATTATTATACTGCACCAGCTACAAAAACGCTATGGCAATGCATTACTGCCTGAACTGTCAATAGTACCTGTAAAGGCTTCCGGTACACGCTCAATGTTTTCCAATACATTGCTCTTTTCAATTAAAAAGGCAATTGAATCAAAACAACAGGTCATTTTACTTTTAAACAGGCGAGGTTTTGCCCCTGTTGTGCTGTGCCAGGATTGCGGTAATGCTATCCAGTGCCCGCATTGCAGCATTAGCCTTACGCATCATAAAAAGAAGTTGTTATGTCATTACTGCCACTTTGAAACTGTTATGCCTGAATTTTGCAGCAACTGTGGTTCAAAAAATTTAGTTTTAGTGGGCAGTGGCACACAAAGAGTTGAGGAGGTGCTGCACAGGATGTTCCCCAACGCTCGTATTGTGCGGGTTGATCAGGATACCGCACGGAAAAAGAACTTCCTTGCACATGTAGTGAATGACATGATGAAGGGAAACATCGACATCCTTTTAGGCACTCAGATGGTGGCCAAGGGTTTTGATTTTCCTGATGTATCGCTGGTTGGCGTTATTTTAGCCGATATTGGACTTTTTCTTCCTGATTTCAGGGCTGTGGAGCGTACATTTGCATTGCTTGTACAGGTTGCGGGGCGTTCCGGACGAGGCACAATACCAGGCAAAGTGATTGTACAGACTATTAATCCTGATAATTATCTTTTTCACTTTTTAAAAAACCATGACTATATGGGATTCTGCCATAAGGAACTTTTATTACGGAAGGCATTGCAGTATCCACCGTATATTCGCATGGCACGACTTGTGATCAGAGGTACAAAAGAAGATATTGTAGCACGTGTTGCACACCACTGCAGGGATATATTGCTAAGCTGTATACCACAATATCCAGATATAACAATACTTGGTCCTTCACAGGCGCCACTGTATAAAATAGCTTCACAGTATCGGTATCATGTTGTGTTGAAATCAAACAATGTTGAAAGCTTAAGTGGCATAATAGCGCAATGCAAAAAGAATGTCAACCTGCAGGGTACCTATCTGGAGATAGATATTGATCCATTAGATCTACTGTGAACATTACAGCTTTTCTTCCAGTACTATCTTTTTGCCTCCAATTATAAGATAAAAAGTATCATCAGTTTCTTCAAGGCGGTCAAGAAGTGTAAACGATGCAGAACGTTTAAATTTTGCAAGCATGGTGTTATCACGTACATAACAGTAAAGCTCCCTACCTTTGCGAACATGAAGAGTTGACACATCCAGCTCTTCTTCCTGTCCGGTACTCAGTGTCAGAATTACTGTTTCAAAATCGGCAAAGCCTTTAAAACGCGCGCCGGTCACAAAAATCGGAGCATCTTCAACCACAATAGGGTAGGTGAATTGTGCATAGTGTATCACGTATGTGCCATCTCTGGTTATGTGTATTGATTTATTAAAGAAATCAATAATGCGCTTGTTGGTGAACGGCTGGCCGTTATGAAACCAGTTACCTTCAGCATCAAGCCTTATTTCATCAATTTTTTGGCCTTGCGATAGTAACTGTTTAATTTCATCAGGAATATCAGGAAATTGCTGCATGGATAGTCCCCCATTAAATTTTAATTTTAGTCACATCTATACAATATTATAATATACTTTATTATAATATACTTTTTTTATAAGGAAAATTTTTTGCTAGTATCAAGGGAAAATTAAAGAGTACATAGTGCTGCATTATGGATGTTATTTATTATAGTAGTTAGAGCTTTTTTCTACAAAATAAAAATCATAATTAAAATGTTTTGCCGTTCAAGGATGAAAGGCAAATTGGGATGCGGGCAAGGACCTGAACGGATGCTACTTGAGCAGCTCGCAATGAATGGAATAATATATGGCAAAGTTTCAAGGCTTTTTTCTTTGGCACTTTCTTTTGTAGCCGCCTGGATAAAAGAAAGTGCATCAGAAATAATTTTATTTTAAAGATAATTCCTTCTCATACGCCTGCGATGCAACCTTGCGGTTGAGCCTGATCTCTTCGTTGGTTGGATCAAGCTCGGAAGCCTTTGTTAAAAACTGCAGTGCCTTTTTATATTCACGTTTGGCATAGTAGCAGCGCCCTATATTGTGATATGCCTGTGCAATGATGCTATCTTCATTGGAAGCTTCAAGTACCTGATAGAAGATCTCAATTGCTTTATCATATTTGTGCTGATTGTAGGCAATAGTGCCCATAGCAAGCAACGCTTCAGGTTCATTAGGTGATATGAGCAGAGCTTTTTGCAATGATTGTACTGCCTGCGCCTGCTGCTTTTCATCTTTTGAGCTGGATAAGATAATTCCAATATTTACATACGCTTTCTTTGCATATTCATTGTTGCCGTTAATTGCAATCACTCTGTTGAAAGCTTCAAGTGCATAGTCATGTCTGCCTTTACTGTAGTAGAGCATACCAAGTGTAAACTGGGCTTCCTGCAGATGTGGCCACAGCCTTACCACTTTGATGTATTCATCCAGTGCTAAGTCTAAATATCCTTTTTCATAATACAGGTCGGCAATGGCAAGCCGTGGTTTAGGATTGTCGGGATTGTACCGGGCAGCTTCGTTAAATGCTGATACAGCAAGCTCAGGTTTTCCGGCATGTTTATATGCAATCCCTAAATTGTACAATGTGGAGCTGTCTTTTGGATCAATTGCCAGTGATTTTTTGTAAAAGGCTATTGCTTCGTCATAGCGGTGCTGATCATCGCGGATATTGCCCATATTGGCATAGGCCACGCGAGCATTTTCTGAAACAGGCTCATATACGGTTATCTGCTTATAATATTCAAATGCGGTGTCCAGATCGCCTTTGCGGTAATACAATTCTGCCAGGCGCGCTATGATGGCAACATTACGATTTTGTACAGGCTGCAGGCGTTCAAGCACTGCGATGCTTTCATCATAGCGTTCAAGTGATGCATACGCCTGAGAAAGGCCTTCCAGAAGTTTTTCTTCATACACGCCGGATGATTCGGCAGCCTTGAATTCAGCCAATGCCTTTTCGTACTGCTGGCGCTGCATATAGACTATGCCAAGATTATAGTGGTTAACCGGTTCATTGGGGTCAAGCTGTATGGCCATGGTCAGGTATTTTTCAGCCATTGCATAATCGCGCCTGCCTGTATAAAATGCGCCTAAACGGCTGTAGGCTAATTTTGCAATGTTTCCTGATGGATCAAAAGATGCTGCTTTTTTAAAGTATTCCACTGCAGATAGCTCGTCACCAGTTTTTAAGAATGTAAGCGCTGTGTTATATAAGGCTTGTGGGTTATTGGGTGCAATGCCCAGTGCTTTTGTGTAGCTTTTGACTGCATCAGGGAACCTTCCCATATCAAAGAGAATATTCCCTTTGAGGATAAGTAAATCAGGATTGTTTTCATCAATGTCAATGGCTTTTTCAATTATTGCCAGTGCATCGGGATAGTCTTTTTTATGCCTGTAGGCAAGTGCTAAATTTTTTAAAATATTGCTGTCTTTAGGTTTATATTTTAATGCACGTAAAAATGTTTCTATTGCTTTGTTGTAATCACCCCTGTCGTCGTAGATCATACCAATATAGGTAAGGGCCAGTGCCTTGTCGCTATCAGGTGCATCAGAAGCAACTACCTCATTAAATTCATCGATAGCACTGGTGTAGTTCTTTTTAAAATAATACGTTTTGCCGCGGATGATGTGCGGGTTTTGCGATGTATCCTCAGGGGCAAGCTTCTGGTCGCTTAAGCCTGGTAACAATGCAGTGCTATCCTGGGCAGTGGTTTGTGTGTGGTCAAGGAATGGGGATGGTTTTTTTATGACGGTTACTATCGCCACAACTAATACAACAAAAAGAATGAGTGCCAGTGATGCTATTAATGGATGGTATTGTTTTGGTATTGAGATGGTAAATTTTTTTTCAGGTTCTTCATTTTCTATATTAAAGATGCGCATGCCTTCCGGCTGATTTTCTTCAGGAATGATGGTGAACCTGTGTTGTTTTACTGGAGGCATGTTTCACCTCGTTTGTAGTTCATGTACCCGTATTGCATCAAGGATTCCGTTTATAAACTGACCTGAGTTTTCACTTCCGTAGATTTTTCCAAGTTCAATCCCTTCATCTATAGTGACTGCATGGGGTATGGAATCTAAATATAACAGGGCATAAATGGAAATTCTGAGTATAGACTTATCAACAGGGTTTATCCTTTCAAATTTCCAGTTTTTTGAATATTGTTTTATCAGGTCATCAATTGAATCTATATTAGTTATAGTTCCTTCAATCAGGGTGATGGCAAATTCCCTGATATCATCCGGGATTTCCCTGTCTATCCATTGTAGGGAAACAAGTTCCTGTAACGGTGTACGAACTGTTTCGTACATGTACAGAGCCTGCATTGCATATTCACGGGCTTTTCTTCTGTGACCCATCAGCTTATCTTTTTATACAGTTGTGCCATCTCGATGGCTGCCATTGCGGCATCAAAGCCTTTATTGCCTGATTTTGTTCCGGCACGCTCAACAGCCTGTTCAATGGTATCGGTTGTGAGCACCCCATAGATAACCGGTATGTGTGATTGCAGCGATACAAGCGCAACACCTTTTGAAACTTCTGCTGCTACATAATCAAAGTGAGGCGTTGCACCACGAATAACCGCACCCAGGCAGATGATTGCATCAAAACCGCCCTTCTGAGCCACTTTCATGGCAACAGGAGGAATCTCAAACGCACCGGGTACCCATATAACAGTTATGTTTTTTTCATCAGCATTGTGCCGTGTAAGACAATCCAGAGCCCCTGATAAAAGCTTATTGGTTATGAATTCGTTGAATCGTGAAACTATAATTGCAACCTTCAAACCGGATGCATCTAATTTCCCTTCAATTGTATTCATGGTTAACCTGCGTATATGTTAAATTTTAGTTAAGGCGATAGTTCTTAATAATAATTGTAATGCATTTCAAAGTGTGTTTCAATATATTCTATTACGTCAAGTTATTTTTTAAAAACCTGCAGCGGTCATTATCATAACAACCTGACTTGGATTATCAGCTTTTGACATGTTTTTGCTTATGCCATGAGTCAACCAGATAGGAAGACCACCAGGGCCAAGAATTCTAAAGCCATAGCCACTGCCTGCAATCTTTTGTGATCCCGGGTTTATAATAAGGGCATAATCAAAAAAGAGATTCATTCGTACGCGTTGCATCAGGTTAAATCCATATTGTAGATTGCACAGGGCAAAAGACTCCACCCTGAACTGATCAACTGTTGTGCCATGCACCACATCTAATTTGGCATTGTCAATAGTTCCCCCAAAGCGTGGTTGAGATAAAAAGTCATTATCAATACCGCCTTTCAGTCGTAGGCGTACAATGGCATTCTGCTTTTCCTTGAAGACTGTGCCAATAGTTAATGTTGACGAATAAATAATAAAGGTTTTTGCTTCCTTGCCCATTTGAAGATTTCCAGGCTCACCCCATGTATCCCACTTATTGCGGTTTCCATACCCAATCCAGTTTTGAAATGCAATGCCATCAAATAACTGGTCAATTCCCTGTTCGGTGTAGTGCTCAATATTCCAGTCAATTCGCGGGAATAGGTTGTAATGGTTTTTTGGCATAATGAAATCAGGAGGGGTATCTCGCTCAACAAAAAAGTATTGTCTGGAATCAATTGTTAAACCTAAGATGTTATATAACGGCAATGAAATTTTTAATGTAACTATCTGTGAAATATAGTTTGTATAAAACAGGAGATCTTCATTAAAACGCTCACCAAAAAAACCAAAGTTTGTGCCACTGGCATATAAAAATGAGCCAATGAATGTTTCCTGTAATGACACATTGTCCCATATAAATTTTTTCTGTGTAAATTTTGCTGTTGCTTTAAAACCCACCCATGTAAAAGCAAAATCAGTATTCCAGTTAAAAATATTGTTTTTATTATAGAGTACAGCAGGAGCAAAAATAGCATTTTTAGATTCCAGTGGTATCTCACCCAGCAATACTATAATGGTTGATATATCTTCATGGGTGGCATCTTTCAGTTTATCAAAGTCAGCCTGCTGGTATGTGTGTATTTGTTTGTTTTCTTCAAGTTCCTGTTCTTTTTTTTCTTTATATAATGTTTGTTTGTCAATTTTTTCAAAGGTTTTCTGTATTGTTTTGCCAACAGAAGATCTCTTGTCTGCTTGTTTATCTTCAGCAAAAAGTGCCATTGAGATGGCAATACTTAAAACAACCATAATATATCGTATAGATTTATCCATCATATCCTGAAATACCTATGGTATTCATTTCCCGTGTGCAAAATATCTCTTTGTGACTTTGAGAATGTAGAATGTATATTCCATCAACATCTATAAATATTTGATACACAGTATGTACTGGCTTTTATTCATACATTGTGTTGCGATAATGTTGATCTGAGGCGATCGGCAATAACTTTCATTACATTTATAGCTATCGCCGGATTTGATTTTAACGTTAACAAAAAATCATTGCGTTTAATAGAAAGCAATAATGACTGTGTGGTGGTTTTTACTGTTGCGCTGCGAGGCTCTTTATCGATGATGGATAATTCACCAATACAATCGCCTTTTCCCAGGCGGGCCAGCTGTTTCCCGCTCTTAGTAACCATGGCTTGGCCCTCCATAATGATGAAAAGCTCATCGCCAGTTTCTCCCTCTTTTATGAATTCGGTATTTTCGGCCAGTTTAAGCGTGCGTACTATCTGTATAAGCTGAACCAGCTGGTCAACAGGTGTTTCTTTAAAAAGCACATTTTGTTTTAAAAACGTAAGTATTTGTATTGTCTGTGCCACTGATTCCTCCTTATGATGTTTATTATGTATCAATCCAATACAATAGTCAAGCTGTTTAGAAAGTGAAGGTATACATGAACGCAGATATTTCAGGTTTTTAATAAAAAGCGTCATTGGAATGTGTCTAACATCCTTTGCAGAATAGGTTTCAAGTAATGCTAATTTTTTGCCTTTCTGTGTCAGCGTCAGAAATTCAATGATGTAATTTTCTATCTCCACATCTTTAAGTAACACGTTGGACTCATACGCAATGTCAACATGTATACCGGTAGACAGTGCCAGCGCTTTTATAAGCAGGTTTTTTTCATACAATATTGCATCATTAAAGATTATTGCCATAAAGTCTTTTGCAAGTTTATCCAGTTCTACTGTTGCAATGGCAGCACGGCACTGATATAGCTGATGTATCCGTGCAATAGATGAATTAATAAAAAGAGGTAGATTTTCCCTAGGTAGTATATTCAATGCAATAAATATATTGAGATAGTTTGCTTTTTTATAATAGGGCCGTTTTTGAATTAGCCGGTTTTCCAGAATAGAACAGTCAGTGAGAGCGCTGTATATAGAAGAAAGCATCTCAACAGGAAGGTCAAACCTGTAATCACAAAGCATAAGCGTAAGCTTTGGGTTTATGCTCACTTTTGTCAGGAAATGTTGCAGCTGAAGAAGCGGAGCATATCTAAAACGGTAGAGTATTCTTGTAATCTGGGATTGCGATAGCTTATCAGCATAAAGGGTAATAAATTGAAAAAACATGGTATTGCCTGTGGTGATAGCTATACGATAGAGGATGTGTATAAAAAAACCAGGATCAATAACACTGCACAGCATGAGAAATTCAACACCAGCATGCGCATTATTATTCAGGATATCTTGTTCAAGCTGGTTCAGGGTGTGTTGTATCTGGGTGGTATCGATTGCGTTAGTATTAATTAATAATGAATGTATAAAATTTTCAATAGTAAGTTTAGGTAAGTGATTATTTAATATAAGCGCACGTTGGGTTAAAGAACACTGCGCAACAACACGATATGCCCAAACCCGTACTATCGGCGATCCATCATTCACTGCTTGTTTGATTATTTCAGTAGCAAGCTCTTGCGGTGCGTCATATATAATTGAAAGCAGTTGAATCTTAGTGTTTTCAGATAGCTCATCATAGTATTTGACTATAAAGGGGAACATCTCCGCTGACATGCCCTGCTGCAAGAGTGCATCAATAAATTCAGATTTGTTTTCTATGTATGGATCTTTTACAAGCTCAATTATATCACTGCCAGATATATGCAGTGTGCCAGGTAGCTGGGGTTGTAATTTGAAATAGATTGCTTCTTTATAAAGTGCGTTCTGTTTGATGGTTATAGCAACAAATAGCAGTCCTATTGTAAATGATATAATGATAATAATCTGTAAGGGGAGTGAAGCATAAAGTGATAAGAGTAATCCCCCCGCAATCATCCCTAAAGGGCTGACGATGCTATTGATTATGGATCGAGCCTGGTTTACTCTGTCAGAAGAATAGATAGACAGCATTATGTTGCTGACAGGCTGGCGGATAAAGTAGCTCATATTCTTTCTGAAAAAACGCAAAGCTACAGCTGCAAGCAATGTGGGAAATAACACCGCATATATAATAAACAGAAGGTACGAAGAGGGATACAGCAGATTTGTTGTTGGAATACTCAATTTTTTGATAATGCGTGATGTTACAAAAAGCTGCATCGCCATGGTGATACAATCAGTTATAAATGTATATCTGCTTATAAAAACAGCCAATTTTTCCTGTGAGGGGTACATGTGTGTTGCAATGCGGGCAAAAAAGTACTCTGTGTGTTGATTGGCAATTGCCATAATAAAGACGGCAACAGCGCTGGCTACAAACATTCTACTTGAAAAAAGTGTGGTTAGTTTATCTGCAAAACTGTGTTCTGATCGGTTATGTGTACTCTTATGGTTAATTGTTGCAGTAGCAAAAAATGGAATGAGTATCAGAATGCCAGCTACCAGCCATATATACCCAGCATATTGTATAAAGATAGTACTATGCATGGAAATTATAATAGTAATGAGTATTCCTCCTAATTTTGAGCCAGCCATTAAGAATGGGAATATCCGTTTTGAGCTTTGCAGGGTAAGATACTGGAATGAAAAATTAATAAAATGAGCATCCAGATAAAATGTTGCAATATAATTGCCTATAAAAAGGTAAAGAGGATCATGCAAATCCCGGTGTGAAGGCAATAATGTGCTACCCGGTATAAAGCAGAATAAGATGATGAGAATTATGTATCCACGTTTTAAAGAAAATAATTCTAAAAAATAAGTATATATAAAACCTGAAAGAAATAATACTATACCATTGATTGCAAAAAATTTTGCAAGCCCTGATGCTCCGTACGTTTGCAAAAATAAAGATTCGGTATATACCTGGCCGGTTGCAAAGAAGATTCCAGAAAACAAATAAAGAAAAAAAAGCGGAATGGTGAACGATACTTCCTCACTGCGCAGTGAAAATATTTTCCATCCCGCTTCTTTTATATTCATAATAAAGGTATGGTACCACAGCTCCTTTTATTGTATTATCGGAGCCATGGCACATAAAAATTACTTACCCATTGCTGCCTGTACAAATTCTAAGGTTTTGCGGACATTTTCATCAAAGAAACACTGCAATTCCTTTTTCATATTGCCTTCCTGTAATTCTTTTCGTATCCTTTCTGCTGTTTCTCTTCGTACACACAGTTTAAGAGGTGTAAATGCATTGCCAGGATTATTCTTCCAAAGGTTTATAAGTTCCTTTGCCCTGCTTAATAATTTATCCTCATCAACAAGTTCATCAATCAGTCCTAATTGTAACGCCTGTTCCGGGCCATACATATTTCCAAAATACATAATATCACGGAACTTTTTGTCACTGTCAAGGCCAAAGCGAACTACATTCCACTGGGCAATAGATAAAGGCAGGCCAATCTTAATCTCGCTCATACCCATCTTGATTTTGGGGTGATTTTTCATTATGCGGTAATCGCATGCCATTGCAAAGATCATACCGCCTGCAACAGTGTGGCCGTTTAATGCTGCAATGACTGGCTTTTCAAACATAAAAAGCTCTAATAAAATTTCTTCTTCAACCTCAAAAAATTTAACCACTTCATTTACGTCCTTAAAGCTTAAAAACATAGGCAGGCTAAATCCCGATGAGAAAGTTTTGCCTTCTCCGGTTAAGATAACACCTTTAATTGAAGGATCAGCTGCTGCTTCTTTAAGATATGTTCTAAGGTCATGTAACACTGTGTCAGTAAGTGCGTTCATTTTGCCGTCATTCAGTGTAAGAATGTACACGTTATCTTCTACTTTTTTTTGCAACATACCATGCCCCCATTATGTATAATAAAAATTTAACTATATATGTACAAAGTATTGTACAGGCGCGATAGTTGTAAAGAAGAAATTTTTTTTGAAAAATACTCTTGACCTTTTCCTGCAGCCTGTACGTTCTATATTTATTTTTGGGAGAATTTAAATGAACGATGTAACATGGATACCATTTGATATTGCAACCCAATACATGATTGATGTATTTACCAGTATAGGAGTACCAAAGGAAGATGCTGCAATTTGTGCTGATGTGCTGATTACCGCCGATAAGTTTGGTATTGATTCGCACGGTGTTAATCGGATGAAGCCAATATATTATGACCGCATCAAGCAAGGCATACAAAAGCCAGTAACTAACTTTGAAATAATCAAGGAAGGGCCAACCACGGCAGTTGTTGATGGACATGATGGCATGGGGCAGGTAATAGCCTACCGCTCAATGCAGATGGCTATCGACAAAGCTAAAAAGTTTGGTATGGGTATGATAGCTGTACGAAATTCTACACATTATGGGATTGCTGGCTACTATGCAAAGATGGCAGCCGACAACAATATGATAGGTATCACCGGCACCAACGCGCGCCCCTCAGTTGCACCAACCTTTGGTGTGGAGAATATGTTAGGTACCAACCCATTGACTTTTGGTATACCAACAGATGAAGAATTTCCATTTTTGCTTGATTGTGCTACCAGTTTGAGCCAGCGCGGTAAGGTTGAAGTGTATGCCAGGCTGAATAAGCCACTGCCCCCCGGATGGGTAATTGATCATGAAGGGAACACCTGCACCGATCCACACCAGGTACTGGATGGGCTTATTAAAGGTACCATGGCTCTGACCCCACTTGGCGGCATTGGCGAGGAAGGCGCCGGCTATAAAGGCTATGGATACTGCACGGTGGTGGAAATCTTATCGGCAGCATTGCAGGCAGGCAGTTATTTAAAAATGCTCTCTGGCTTTGATGCTAACGGCAATAAGGTGCCGTATCATTTAGGGCATTTCTTTATTGCAATAGATATTGAAGCGTTTACTGATATCAATTCTTTTAAAGCAATTGCAGGTGATATATTGCGTCAATTGCGCAATTCGCAGAAGATGCCGGGACAACAGCGTATCTACACTGCTGGTGAAAAAGAGTATTTAGTGTATTTAGAGCGTAAAGATAAAGGAGTGCCGGTAAATAAAGAAGTAATGAAAGAGCTTATTGCAATGCGAGATGAGCAGAGAATAAAAGGCTATGAGATGCTAAAGTTATAAGATGCAAGCCAGAAATGAGAAGCAATTACTATGGGTTGCCATTTAAGCCGTAAGGATAAGGTACCACACATAAATCTGGCACAAAAAATATGGTTGTAGTGGAAAAAAGATAAAAGGTGTTTACATTAATGAAAAGTTACAATCACGATTGAATGATGGTATATGTAGCATCAATGGGTTTACTGGAGTAAACTGTGTAATGGAAGAGATATATAAATAATGGGAATAAAACGTTAAGGGATTAAACATGAACACTGAAAAAGAATTCCCTCAGGAAATCACATTTAAAGTAATCTGCAAGAACCTTCCGTATACAAAAGATATAATCCATAATGCATGCGGCGAACATGCTACTGAAATTACCATCACACAGAAAGAAAGTGCGCGAAGCACCTTTATATCATATACAATTACAGCCACGTTTAGCACACCGGAACATATCGACAGATTGTGCAATGCTATCGCACACATTGAAGGGTTTATCACTATGTTTTAGGCATTTTTCCCGGCTATAGCTCCGGTACTCCATGCAAACTGAAGATTATACCCACCGCTGTCACCATCCACATCCAGAAGCTCTCCTGTGATGAAAAGCCCTTTATGCAGTTGCGATTCCATTGTTGCAGGATTAACCTCTTGCACATCCACACCGCCAGCAGCAACCACTGCTTCGGTAAAGGGGCGCGGTTTCCCCGGATACAGCATTGCGCTGGTAAATGCGCTGATGATTGCATCAATGTTATGACAGGATTCAACTGCAGGCCAGTCATACGGAATGCCAGCCATTGATAAAAACACCCGCGGCATTTTATTGTTCATGATACCATATAGTGCAAATTCTAACGATTTTTTTGGGTGCGAAAGCAGTTGGTCAAAAAGTGAATGTAACGTGTGAATATCATAGTATGGAAAAATATTGCACTGTATGTACACATCCTTGTTGAGTAACACTGCTTCATTTACTGCACGGGAGATACCCAGCGCAGCTGGTCCTGAGATGCCGTACGCTGTGAAAAGCACCTCATCGGTTACCTGCTGTACAACGGTGTTGCCAACCACAACGCTTAGTGTGCAATCCCAGCGAATTCCCTGTAATGTGTGAAGCTGCTTGTTGGCAATGTTTAACGGCAATAGTGCCGGGAATGGCTCAATGATGGTATGACCTAACGATTGTGCAAGTTCATACCCATCCCTGGAAGCACCCAGTGAACCATACGCACAACTGCCACAGGCAAGAATGACTTTATGGAAGAAATGCTCTTCTTTTCCTGCAGTAGTGATTGTAAAACCATTATGCACAGGTTGCAGGGATTCAATTTTACGTGAAGTATGTATCTGTACATTGTTGTGCAATAGTTCATGTTCAAACACTTTTACCACAGTAGATGCCTGCAGTGATGCAGGATACACCTTGCCATTTTCCAGCGTGGTAGTTATTATGCCAATAGAATGGAAGAAGTCAAGAGTGTCTTGCAGTGAAAAGCTCTGAAGCACTTTAGTAACAAACTGTATATCACTGCAGTGGTAATGCTCTGACCCCATATTCATGTTAGTAAGATTGCATCGGCCATTACCGGTAGCTGACACTTTTCGGCCTATCTTATTCTGCTTTTCAAATATATGAACTTCGTTATGTGGGTTTTGTGATGCAAAGTAAGCTGTAATAAGCCCTGAAGCACCGGCACCAATAATTCCTATTTTTTGTTTCATGAATAATGTTATAGAATCCCAACTTTGCGTAATGCATCTAAAGTTTTCTTATCGGTTTTTGCAATTTCCTTAAATGCTTTTTCTAACTTTTCTGTTTTTTCATCTAATTCTTTGTTTTTGGAAATTGCTGGGGCAAGCGCCGTACGCCGATCCCACAGTACAAAACCAACCACACCAATAATCTGAGCAAAAATTGCACTGATTATAACATACATCAGTCTCTGAAGATCATTAATTCTATTATCAAGAGAATCAATTCTTTTTTCTAAACTATCAATTCTTTTTTCTATGCTATCAATTCGGTAATTGACACCTTTTATGGCTTCTTCCATGCGTATAAGTCTGTCGCGGTCATCCTGTGTATATGCAATTTCTTTCGCAGCATACAGTGGTATATTCAGCAAAGATATGAGCAAAATAAATGTGAGCAGAAATCCTTTTTCCATAAAAGCTATCTCCACTTTATATATGTTACAATTACAATAATAGAGATAGTAAATCTAAAAATCAATGTTTTTTTATTTAAGAAAATCCTACACCACCATACCGGCATTTAAAATGCCAGTTGCTTTTCCCTTGTCCACCACTTTTTTGCCATTTATAAACACATAGTCAATTCCTGATGGTCGTTTGTTGGTTTCGGTCAACGTATTGTTGTCTTTTACGTTCTTCCAGTCAACAATTGTGATATCAGCCATAAATCCTTCTTTCAGGTAGCCGCGCTTGTGGATTTTAAAGCGGTCAGCAACAGCACCTGTCATTTTCCGTATTAAACTCTGTGGCGATAGTAACCGGTAATCACGGGCTATTTCAATGAAGCGGGCATAGTTTCCAAAAGCAGCCGGATTCTGCGCACCCTGCAAGTAAGGTGTGGCATCGGTCATAAACAGTGACGCACGATGCTTCATAAGATCCAGTACGTTCTGAAAGCTTGAATAGCGGTGATTGAGCACCCGTGCACGCCCATTTGATTTCTTTGCAAAATCAATAAAATTTTCAAACTGGCCAAGCCCCCGTTCCTTTGCAATGTCTTTTAAAAATTTGCCGTTGAATTTTGCAAGTTCAGTGTTTTGTGCATTTATTATCTGAATATCGTTGTAGCCAAAACCAAGCAACGCAACAATAAGTTCTAGCTGTGCACGCAACTTTAAAAGCGCTATTTTGTCATTGTAAATTTGTGGGGTTTGTGCCAAAAATGAGCCCGGGAAAAATACATTAATGACTGATGTACCGCAATGGTATGCATAGGTATCAAACATGACATCAAGTCCTGAGTCAATTGCCCTGTCAATAATGGAAAGTGCATCCGGTAGAGTTTTCCATGTCTTTGTGCCCACAAATATAAGATGCGATAGCTCTAATCGGACATCTGTTTGTTTTGCAATATCAAGCATCTCACCAAGGGCAATGATGTTATGTGGTGTGCCAAAGGGCTTAAGGGGATAGGTTGCCGAAAGTGCTGAATACGCTTTCATGTGGCAGGTGACAATTTTATCTTTCTTCTTTACCAGCTTGCTGATTTCTGCTATTTCATCGTTAGTTGCAAAGATGCCTGGCTCATATTGCAGGCCAAAAGAAACGCCGTATGCGCCTTCATCCATTGCCTGTTCCAGAAGATACAGCATGGTTTTCATCTCATCTTTTGTGAGTGGTTGTGGTGCATAGCCTTGCAAAGATATTCGTGTTGTTCCATGTCCTGCTAAATTTGCCATATTCATGGGTATGCCATGATTTGTGCAATACTGTAGATACTGCTGCATGGATGGCATCATCACTGCAACCTGTTTAACAAAGTTGTCATTTTCCAGGGAACTATCGCCACCAAAAAACCCCCTGCCAATATTATTGATCATTGCAAGATAGTGGCTTTTTGGTTTAAAACCTGCCACACCATAGCCGCAATTGCCGGTAATCAGCGTGGTTATACCCTGTTCCATAAAGGGATTTTTTAGCTCAGGATGACCATCAAGCGGTAAAATCCAATCCATGTGTGAATGAGCATCTATAAAGCCAGGTGAGATTATTTTATCGGTGCAATCAATAGTGGTTCCACTGAAGTGTATCTGCTTATGGGTGACAATTTCTATTGTAGTGCCGTTTACCATTACATCGCCAGTAAAAGGTGGCCTGCCGGTGCCATCAATGATAGTGCCGTTTTTAAAAAGGATACGTGATGGTAAGTATGCAACGTTCATTACAGGTCGCTTTTCTGGTTTAGATGAAATCCAGTTTAGATTCTTTTCAGGTTTTTGTGGCGTACTTTCAGAGCATTGTAACAAAGGTAGTGCTGAAAGTGATATAAGGAGCATGGACGTGGTTTTAAGAAATTCTTTGCGTGTGTGTTCATTGTCAAAAAAAGATTCATTAAACTTCATGGCTACCTCCGTGGTGGTATAACGTCTTAATTATGGATTAAAATAATAGTTTTCACAGGCTATTTCAAGAAGATAATTAAAAATAGTATTTATTGCTCAAAATTGTCTTATTAAAGAATAAGTAAATACTCCCGCCTCTTTTGGCGCCAGGAGTGCACATTATTCCAAATCTGTTCATAACTATACTACACAAAAATTTTTTTATAAACTCCATAAAAATTGGTTGACCGTTCAGTAGGTATGTAATACAATATTAATGTAATACATTATAGATATGCATTAATAAATTTATGCATATACAAAATTTTATTTATGTGTATGGAGGATTCAATGGCAAGGGGTGATAGAGTTGCAATAATTGATGGTTGCCGTACTCCCTTTTTGCGTTCCGGCACAGAGTACAGGGATATGATGGCCTATGAGATCTGCCGTCATGCGGTGAGGGGCTTGATAGCAAAAACCGGCATCCCTAATGACCTGGTGGATCATGTCATCATGGGAGGTGTTGCAAATGATATTGCTACTACAAACGTTGCACGTGAGATTATGCTGGCAGCAGGACTTCCGTATACAATACCAGCCTATACGTGTACGGTGGCGTGCATCTCTGCAAATGCCGCTATTATCAGTGGGGCCAATTTAATTGTGAATGGTAATGCGGACTGTATTGTTGCAGGAGGTGTTGAGACTTTTTCCGACCCTGACATAAAAATATCTAAAAACTATCGCCGATTTATTTTAGATCTCACCATGTTTAAACGCCCTAAGGGTTTAATTGGAAAGCTTAAATTATTAAAAGGAATGAGTTTTAAGGATTTTATAGTACCTGAGAAGCCGGCCATTGGTGAATTTTCAACAAAACTACGAATGGGAGATACAGCTGACCGGCTGGCAAAAAGATTAGGTATAAGCCAGCGTGAACAGGATGAATTTGCTGCACTTTCGCATAACCGCGCTGCAACTGCATGGGAAAAAGGTATTTTAAAAAAAGAGGTCATTCCGGTGGTTACTCCGCAGGGTAAACTGGTGGAAAAAG
This sequence comes from uncultured bacterium, assembly GCA_937920495.1. Classification (GTDB taxonomy): domain Bacteria; phylum Spirochaetota; class UBA4802; order UBA4802; family UB4802; genus UBA4802. Next base: position 36,526 of record CALEUQ010000067.1, read on the forward strand.
ACAACGGATTCCGCAAGGATACAACCCCGGAAAAATTAGCCAGACTGCGACCTGCGTTTGATACACGTTACGGCACAGTAACAGCCGGGAACTCATCATTTTTAACTGATGGCGGCGCAGCGGTTCTTCTTATGAGCGAAACCATGGCAAAAAAGATGGGTATAAAACCACTGGCGTATATCAAGTCGTATGCGTTTACGGCGCAGGATTTGTGGGAAGAGTTATTGCTTGGCCCGTCTTTTGCAATACCCAGAGCGCTGGCCATGGGCAAGCTTAAGTTTAAAGATATTGGTGTGTGGGAAATTCATGAAGCGTTTGGTGCGCAGATGATTGCTGTCATTAAAACTCTTGCGTCTGATGCGTTTTGCAAGGACCGGTTGGGCCTGCCGGGAAAATTGGGTGAAATACCCATTGATGCACTCAATGTGTATGGTGGATCGCTTTCATTGGGGCATCCATTTGGTGCAACAGGTGCACGGTTGGTTACTACATGTGCCAACAGGTTACGGGAGTCCGGCACACGGTATGGCGTGGTTGCGGGTTGCGCAGCCGGTGCGGTGGGCAATGCTATCATATTAGAGCGTGCGTAAAGGAGGAATGACCATGAAAGATTTACAGTTTTTAAAAACTGAAGTGATACAAGATGTGCTGGTGGTCAGTATCAATTGTCCCGGCAAGGTAAACAAAGTTTCCAGTGATCTTTTGAATGAAATTGAAACAATAATTGATGAGAACCAGGGTAAAAAATATAAAGGTATGGTCATCTTGAGTGAAAAGCCGGACAACTTTGTTGTTGGTGCTGATATAGATGAACTGAAATCAATGAAAACAGATGAAGAGATTACACAGTATATTTCCAGAGCAAATGATATACTCTTTAAATTAGAGAATCTTCCATTTCCCACGGTATCAATTATTAATGGCAACTGCTTAGGTGGTGGAGTGGAATTGACACTTGTCACAGATTACCGCATAGCTACTGATTCCACTGAAACAGTAATGGGCCTGCCTGAAATTAAGTTAGGGCTTATCCCTGCAGCCGGTGGTACGCAGCGCCTGCCGCGACTTATTGGTTTGCAGAATGCGCTTCCTCTTATTTTGCAGGGGTCCAATGTGCGGCCAAAAAGGGCAAAGCGTATTGGGCTTGTTGATGAGATAGTTATTCCGTATGGTTTAAAAGAGATAGGTGTTAAAAAAGCATTACAGTTAAAAGGCAAACGCAAGATAAAAAGAAAGAGGAAATTTATTGAGTGGCTGCTTGAGTCAAATCCACTGGGTCGGAGTATCATATTTTCACAGGCACGAAAGATGGTGGCAAAGCAGACACGTGGGTTGTATCCAGCTGCACTTGCAGCAATAGATTCTGTGGAATATGGGTATAAAACCAATGTAAAAGAAGGTATACAGAAGGATATAGAGCGCTTTGTGACTTTAGTAAAAAGCTATCAGTCAAAGTCGCTGGTGAATCTTTTCTTTGCAATGACTGATCTGAAAAAAAATCCACTGGAGAAAAAAGCAAAGAATATTTCAAAGTTAGCGGTGATAGGCACCGGCCTTATGGGTACAGGAATCGCACAGGTGTCGTTACCGTTATGCGACACGGTGCTTGTCAAGGATGTGGCGCTTGATGCAGTAAGCCGAAGCATGGCGCAGATACGAAAGAGCCTGGAAAAACGTGCTGGCTCAGGCGCTATCAGGGATTTTGATAAAGAAATACTATGGGGCAAAATTGTGCCATGCGATGATTACACATACTTCAAAAATACAGACCTTATCATTGAGGCAGTGTTTGAAGACCTGCAACTGAAACAGAATCTGGTGAAGGAGGTTGAAGCAGTCACGGGTGATACCACAATTTTTGCTTCAAACACTTCCGCAATTCCCATAAGCCTTATTGCCAGAACGTCAAAACGACCACAGAACATGATAGGCATGCATTACTTTTCACCGGTTCCTGCAATGCCACTTCTAGAAATTATAAAAACACCAAAGACGGCTGATTGGGTAGTGGCCACAGCTCTAAAATTTGGCATTGCGCAGGGTAAAACATGTATCGTAGTCAAAGATGGTCCGGGATTTTACACCACGCGGATACTTGCACCATACCTTAATGAAGCGGTATTCCTGATTGAAGAAGGTGTGCCAATGAATGATATTGATAAGGCGATGCTACTGTTTGGTTACCCAATTGGACCTGTTGCTCTGATTGATGAGGTTGGCATTGATGTGGGAGCACATGTTGCAGTAGAACTTGGACAGGAATTTAAAGCAAGGGGTGCTGCGCCTTCCAATGTGTTGCCGCTTTTATTTAGCAAAGGGTTTAAAGGCAAAAAGAATAAGAAAGGATTTTATGACTATAGTAAACCCAAGAAGAAAGGCATGCGTGTACCTAATGAGGAAATATATAACGTCATTGGAAAGGTAACTTTGCAGCACAAAGATGTGCAGGAAATACAGGAACGTGTAAGCCTTATGATGATAAACGAAGCAGCCCTGTGCTTGCAGGAAGGCATTATATCCTCGCCCCGCGATGGTGATGTTGGTTCTATTTTAGGATTGGGCTTCCCGCCTTTCAGGGGAGGGGTATTCCGTCATATTGACCGTGAAGGTGTAAAAACCATTGTAGATACCATGATGAAATATTATGATAAGGGAATGAAGCGTTTTACTCCGGCACAGATACTTGTTGATATGGCAAAAACTGGCAAGCGCTTTTATAAAGACTGATAGTGTAATGGGGGTTGGCTATGTATCCTAATTTATTGCAGGCATTTGCACGTCATAGGGAGAATGTGTTGCAGTATTGCAGGGAAAAAGGTATTGTTAATGAGCAGAATTTACATGATTTGCCACTGGTGAAAGAACTTATTGGCAAAGAAATAGAGCGCCTGAATAAAGATCTGGCACGCTTTGAGCAGGTTAAGAAGTTTACGATTATTCCTGAAGATTTTTCAGTTGAGAATGATATGCTGACACCAACGCTAAAATTAAAGCGTAAAAACATAATAGCGCGGTATAAAGAAGCAATAGATGCCATGTACGAGGGAGAATTATTGCTGGTTGAATGAATAAAACTCCTCTCATTTCTAAGGAGAGGGGTAGGGGTGAGGTTATATAAGATTTCTTTTTATAGGAGAGCCCAATGAAACGTTCTATACAATTTACCCAGGAGCATGAGATATTCAGGCAGACAGTGCGCAAATTTTTTGAAACAGAGGTTATGCCGCATTACGAAAAATGGGAAGAGGAAGGCATAGTACCACGGGATATGTGGAAGCGGTGTGGAGAGTTAGGGTTACTTTTGCCATGGCTTGAAGAAAAGTATGGTGGACCTGGTGGCGATTTTTTGTATTCGGTGATAGTAAGTGAGGAGTTAGCCTATAGTGGTGCCAGTTCATTCATGATACCGCTGCATAATGATATTGTGGCACCATATATCTATTCCTATGGCACTGAAGAACAGAAGATGAAATATCTGCCGGGATGTGCATCCGGTGATATCATACTAGCTGTTGCCATGACCGAGCCTGAGGCTGGTTCGGATTTAGCAGCAATGAAAACAAGTGCAGTACGTGATGGTGACAGCTGGGTTCTAAGCGGCCAGAAGACATTTATATCAAATGGCATATTAGCTGATCTGGTTGTGGTAGCTGCAAAATCGTCAAAAGAAGCTCCGGCCCATCAGGCTGTAAGTCTGTTTCTGGTGGAAAATGGCACTCCGGGTTTTACAAAAGGAAAAGCTATAAAAAAGATAGGGCTTAAAGCTCAGGACACTGCAGAACTTTTCTTTGATAACTGTCGCATACCAAAAGAAAATCTTTTGGGACAGGAAGGAATGGGGTTTATTTACCTTATGCAAAAGCTACAGCAGGAACGATTAGTATGTGCACTTGCTTCACAGGCTGCCATGGAAACGTGTCTGGCAATCACAATAGATTATGTAAAAGAACGAAAGCTCTTTGGGAAACCACTGTCAAAATTCCAGAATACGCAGTTTACCATTGCGGAGCTGGCTTCCGAAATTGCTGTTGGCAGAAGTTTTGTTGATGATCTTATACTGCATCACATCAAAGGCGAAGATGTGGTGAAAGAAACGTGTATGGCAAAGTACTGGATATGCGAAACAGCCAAACGGGTTGCTGACCGCTGTCTTCAGCTTTTTGGCGGATATGGGTACTGTACAGAGTATCCTATTTCACGGTATTACGTTGATGCACGGATTCAAACCATCTATGCGGGCACATCTGAAGTGATGAAGTTGATTATATCACGAATGATGGGATTGTAATTTAGTAGTTGACATCCACCGCAAAGTGTAGTGTAATCCTTGCGTTTTTCCATATATGTTCAATTATTTAAAAATGTTGAATTATGGAGGCCGTTATGAATCCAGTGATACGCAAGGGTTACACATATCTGGCATGGCTTTTTATTGCTGCTGATACTGCGTTCTGGGGAACTATCTCCCTGTTGTCCTGGTTTGTAAGTCCAAAGGGTAACCTTGCTCACTTCTGCATGCAAAGCTGGTCAAAAAACATACTCTGGTTTTGCGGCATTCGCTATCAGGTTGAAGGACTTGAAAATATTACAAAAGATAAAGTTCAGATATTTGCATCCAATCATCAGAGTTTCTTTGATGTGTGGCTTTTAAGTGCTATTATTCCGGTAAAGTTTGGCTGGACTGCAAAAAAAGAGCTTTTCAAAATACCATTTATGGGATGGCACATGACGTTGAGCGGGTATATTCCTGTTGATAGAAAAAATAGGGAGCGTGCGATAGCCAGCATGAAGGAAGCAGCAATTAAGATACGCAAGGGCAATCGTATCATGATCTTTCCTGAAGGCACACGAAGTAGAACAGGAGTATTACAGCCGTTTAAGAAGGGTTTATTCTATTTGTGTATTGAAACAGGTGTGCCGATAGTTCCTATTTATATACACGGTACCTACCAGAGGCTAAAACCGGAGTCTGGTGATATCAACCCGGGCAGGGTATATGTGCTTGTTGGCAAAGAGATGCCAACTGAACATTACACCATTGATACTATTGAGCAGGCAATGGAAGATTTGCGGCAGCGAATTTTAGCTTTACAAAATGAGTGTTTGCAGCGTTATGGTGAAGCGGTATAAGGTAATAGTTTATGTAACTCTGCATATAAAATGTAGATAATGAATACATCACCCTTAATCTCTCTCCTGAGTCAAGGGGGGAAATAGATAACACCCCTCTCCTTTATAAGGAGGGGTGGGGGTGTGGTCAAAGAATAATGTTTATCTGGAGGATTATCTATATATGGAAGACTTAAAGAAAGCATATCGCACCATCATGGATGACCATTTTCCTGATACCATGACCATTACTTTTGGCAACCAGACACTGGTATATAAAAAGCGGACATGGAAAATTAATGATGAAGGACAATTAATTGAGAAGGGTTTACGGTATGGCGAAAATCCCGGGCAGGAAGCAGCATTATACGAGCTAGTGAACGGAAATTTGGTGTTAGGTGATTGTGCATTTATTACACCGGGGCATTCGCTGGTAAGTGGTATTGATGAATCCATGATGCTTCAGTTTGGCAAACACCCTGGCAAGATTAATCTTACTGATATTGATAATGCGCTAAATATTTTAAAATATTTGATGAAAAAGCCAGCAGCAGTTATTGTGAAGCATAATAATCCCTGCGGCGTTGCGTATGGCTCAACCATTGCTGATGCCTACAACAGGGCAAACAGGGCTGACAGGATTGCTGCATTTGGTGGCTGTGTTGCATTTAACCGAAGTATCGACAAAGAAACTGCACAGCTTATCTCAGCTAATTACCTGGAAGTATTGGTGGCACCTGATTTTGAACCAGGGGTGATGGAGATCCTTTCCAAAAAGAAGGATCTGCGTATTGTGCAGATACAGCGTATAGACAGGCTTGAAGAGTATAAGACATTGCGATTTGTTGATTTTAAGTCGCTTATTGATGGCGGGATTATTGTGCAGCAATCGCCAATTAATATTGTTAATACCAAGGAAGATCTTAAACCAGCTCAGGCAGAGTATAAGGGAACGCTTTACAAAATTGACAGGTTGCCTACTGAAAAGGAATATGAAGATTTGTTGTTTGGATGGTTTGTGGAACAGGGTGTTACTTCCAATTCCGTGTTATATGTTAAGGATGGTGTGACAGTTGGTATTGGCACCGGGGAACAGGACAGGGTAGGTGTTGCTGAAATTGCGGTGCAGAAGGCATATACAAAATATGCTGATATTCTTTGCTTTGATAAATACGGGATTTCATACTATCAGTTAGCACTTGAAGTAGAAAAAGGTTTACGCAAAGAAAGCGACAAAATAGAAATTGATGAAGAAACAAAAGCAGCTAAAGGCGGGCTTATTGGTGCAAGTATGGTGTCGGATGCATTCTTCCCATTCAGGGATGGAGTTGATGTGGGAATAAAGCAGGGTATTACTGCAATTGTGCAGCCTGGTGGCTCAATACGAGATTGGGAAAGTATTATTGCCTGCAACGAAGCAAATCCAAAAGTTGCAATGGTCTTTACTGGTCAGAGAGCATTCAAGCATTAATATAAAAAGCAAAAGCGCATTATCTGCGCTTTTGCTCATATTCCTTCATATACTCTTCTATTAGACTGCCGGTTTTATGATGCTCTTCCTTAACGGGTTTCATGCGCCGTGCTGCAGCATCACCTATGGCTTTTATTGGTTTTCTAAATAAGTCTAATATAAGATCAACAAAATCACGGAGTGCGGAAAGAATAGTTTTTATAATAGATGTTCTGGTTCCCTTTGGGGCTGTTCGCATGGGTGTGATGCTTGAGGTGACTGATTCGGCAACGTTTTTCACACCATACATTGCAGGAATTGGGTTATAGCTATCCTTAACATACGCTTTTTGTGGTTTGAAGGGAACACGTTTTGGAAGGCGGCTTGTCAACACAATGTTGGTTCCGGATTCTGTTGTTTTGTCAATAATGAATAAGAAAATGTAATATATATACAGAAACAGGTTTCCAAATATGGCAAAAAAGTGATACCAGATATCAAGAAATGCCCAGAAGACATCAGCCCAAATTTTAACAAAGTCTACTATCTTATAAAAGAAATTAAAGAAGTTGTCAACAGTATTGACCCAGAATTGTTTTACTACGCGATAGTTCATAATTATTTCCTCGTTTGTTAGATTAGTTTTGTTACATTAAATAATGTTTGTGTTAATTGTGCATAATCGTCAATAAATTTTTTTGCTCTGACCCTGCGCTTGTGCAAGTATGTCATCTTTAATTACCAGGCTCTGACCCCAAATTTTAAAAATTTTCCCAAAATTTTTAAAAAAATTCCCACAACCTTTTACAATTTTCCCACCAGATGCGTTGTATATACATAGAATCTATTACAAAAACGTAACACATGGAGGAATACTATGGCCAGGAAATTGCGTGTACAGCTT
>CALEUQ010000068.1 GCA_937920495.1 uncultured bacterium
TGATAGCATGGGAGAAGATGATTATACCGATAACTATCGGTACTCAGGCTACACATTTAGCGTATATCGTGTATATGGTATAGTATGTTGTAAATTTTTCTGGGGCCCAGACCCCAAAATCATAAAAAAAGCCAAACAATTGGGCCATATATAGCATAATTACAGAGCTTATTTATAAAACCCACATATCCATATGCGCACCCGGTCTGCATATACCAATAGAACTATGCACACCTGCATCTTAAAAAGTAAAAGTGCACATTGTTGCGTAAAAGAAGTGCCTGCACCAGGCGTATGTGCTATGTACTCTTACAAGCTTCATTCCTGCACTTCAAGGATGCACATTCCTGATATTCTTATTCACAATAAATACTTAAGCTGCCGCTCGTATACACATTCCCTCTGTTATTGCAGCTATAATGGTTACTATCGTGTCCTTTTTCTTCATACGGTAAGATATTGTCCCCATCTGCTCTGAGAATATCTTCTCAAAAAAACGTACACCGTAAATACATTGTGTCCTTATCTTTTTCATCAAAATGTGATACCACAATATTACCTTTACCTTGTTTCCTGTAATACTTTTATCATAGATCACAGCAAAGATACTTTTGTGTATCATACCTCACATATTTGCGTTGTGCCATATTCTCCTATTTTTTTATATTGGGCTTATGCTATGACACACGCAACCTGTGGGCATAAAATTAATAACATTTTTCTCATTATCTTTGTATTTCCGATGGATTAATAGATTGCAATAGTGTTATGATAAACTTTTTTAAAATTTTAATTTACAATTTTATAGTAAGAAATTAATAATCATTAATCTTTTAGCCATTTATTATAAGGAGGACTATTATATGATTAGTGATCGAGTTAAAAAGGGGATTGAGAAAGCACCCCATCGTTCGTTATTTAAAGCGTTGGGCTTAAATGATGATGAACTGGCAAAACCATTAATTGGAGTTGTTAACTCATTTAATGAGATAATTCCTGGACATATACATCTGCGAAATGTTGTTGAAGCAGTTAAAAAAGGTGTCATTGCAGCCGGAGGCACGCCAATTGAATTTCCCACAATTGGTGTATGTGACGGCATTGCAATGAACCATATCGGTATGAAATATTCGCTTGGTTCGCGTGAGCTTATTGCCGACTCAATTGAAATTATGGCCAAAGGCCATGCATTTGACGGCCTTGTAATGGTAACCAATTGCGATAAGATTGTACCTGGTATGATTATTGCAGCTGTAAAGCTGGATATACCAACCATCATTGTATCAGGCGGGCCAATGCTTCCTGGCATGTATAAAGGCAAACCAATTGCAGTGGACAATGTATTTGAGGCAGTAGGTAAAGCTGCAAAAGGAACTATCTCAAAAGAAGAATTGTACGAAATAGAATGTGCGGCATGTCCTGGTGCAGGATCATGCGCGGGACTTTTCACTGCAAATTCAATGAACTGTCTTACTGAAGCATTAGGGCTTGCACTTCCTTATAATGGCACTATCCCTGCAGTGATGGCAGAACGTATACGCCTTGCCAAGGAAAGTGGCAAAAAGATAATTGAACTTGTAAAAAAACAGATAACCCCCCGTAAGATTGTTACTAAGAAAGCCATTGAAAATGCACTTGCCGTTGATATGGCTATAGGCGGTTCTTCAAATACAGCGTTGCATATTCCGGCAATAGCTCATTATGCAGGAATCCCTATCAGACTAAAAGACATTCAGCCTATCTCTGAGCGTACACCGCACTTATGCAGCATCGCACCATCAGGGCCGCATCACATGATTGATCTGCATTATGCCGGCGGCATACCTGCCTTGATGAACGAACTACTAAAGCATGGACTCCTTCATGGTACGTGCATGACAGTAACCGGGAAATCAATAGCACAGAATGTAAAAGATAAATCAATTTTTGACACATCCGTTATCCGACTGGTTACCAAGCCTGTTCACAAAGATGGTGGGCTTGCAGTATTAACCGGTAACCTTGCACCTGACGGTTGTATTGTGAAACAGGCTGCTGTTGATCCATCAATGTTAAAACACAGCGGTCCTGCAAAAGTCTTTGATTCAGAAGAAGAAGCCGTCAAAGCCATCATGGGAGGGCAGATTAAGAAAGGTGATGTCATAGTTATCCGCTACGAAGGCCCACGTGGAGGCCCCGGTATGCGCGAGATGCTTACACCAACATCTGTTATTGCCGGCATGGGAATGGATAAAGAGGTTGCGCTCATTACCGACGGAAGATTTTCCGGTGCAACACGAGGCTCTTCAATTGGGCACATTTCGCCTGAAGCTGCTGCAGGAGGGCCACTGGCTATTGTCAAAGATGGCGATATAATTGAGATAGATATCCCCGCAAAAAAGATCACATTAAAAGTTGACGATAATGAAATTAAAGCACGGCTGGCAAAATGGAAAGCTCCAAAGCCAAAAATTACCACTGGCTATATGTACCGCTACAGCCTTATGGTATCATCAGCCGACCGTGGTGCAGTATTTGAAAGTTAATCTATTGACTACATAGTGGCGTATCGCCTAACGCCACTATGTAGTGTATATACCTCCCAAAAGTAGCAGGTGTGTGATTTATTCTGTATTTTCACAGATTTGTATTGTGGAATAACTACTGGTTTATGGTTATTAAGTGGATACATTTCTTTGGTTAAGTCCAAAATTTGTGTATTCCTACCAGCAACATAAAAATCATTTACTACTTCAATGGTTTTTCTTGTTCCATCGCTCGTTTTGTACATACTTCAAGACTTCTGTGTACCATTGCTTTTAGTGGATACTCATACTGCTGTACAATTTCTTCAGAGCTATTTACTAATAAATAGTTGTTGCAATTATTTTCTGCATTATTATACTTTGGTTGTAGTATTGTGCTCTTCCTTATCATGAATTTTTTGGTTAATTAAAATTTAATATTATCTGGTAGTAGTACAATGCTTTTTTCAAACATCGTGTACACACTTTTTTAGGACATTACCTGTGCTATACTATAATCAGGAGGTAAGAATATATATATACAAATTTTTGATATTTCAGAAATCATATTTGACACAAATAAAACAGTGCACTAACTTCAAGAAAAAAAATTATTAAAGTAATTTGAAAGCTGTCCCTTCTGTGGTGAAGAGAGCATGGGAAAGTGAGACGACAAAAATTAAAATGTTATCGATACCAAAAGGAATTGGGAATACGAAAGGGGGCATTTAACAATATCCCGGTATTTGGTATATTAGAGCGCAATGGTAAGAGAAAAATAGAAATTGTACAGGATGCAACAACAGAAACATTGTTGACATTGGCAATTAAAAAACTAAAACGAGGTAGTATAATCTATACTGACAGGTATAAAAGTTATAATAAATTGGTAGCGATGGGGTTTAAACATAAACGAATAGATCATAGCAAAAGGTTTGGAAACGGCAAAGTATATATTGATAGGATTGAAGGATTTAGGACTTATAGCAGGGAACGATTATTGAAACATCATATGGTATCAAAGATAAAAATTTCCTAAAAGAAATGAAATATAGGTATACTAAGCGTGACTATGATATATTTGACAAATTAAATGATTTGTTGGTAAAATACAAAATGTGGCTTACAAATATAATCTCTTTTTATTTTATTTGTTACCATGAGGAGGTTTTCTATGAAAAAATCAATTGCTCTGTTATGCGCAGTTTTGCTCTTTGGTGGGATTTCATGCAAAAAAGATGCACCTGAACAGCAAGATGAAAGTTCTCTCACAAAGAAATATGCAAAGTACCGTGTGGCTGTTAAAAAAGACCCAGAACTCACCACGTTTGCTGCACTTCTTGAAAAGGCTGAGGATGTTAATCTTATTCAGGAACTTGAAGTTGTTGATAAAACTGGCAAAAAAAACATCCTTGCTAAAGTTCGCCTAACCGATGGTTCTGAAGGCTTTGTTGAATTACGTCATCTTGCTAATCAGGTGATTGTTTTCCTTGAAGACACCCCAGTGTTTGCGCGACCTACTTTGGGAAGCAAAATGCATTGCAAGATACCCAAAGGTACAATAGCATTTGTTGTAGGCGAGCAAGCCAACTGGGTAAAGATTTATGCAGGAAAAATTGGCGATACCTGGGTAACCGAGCAATGGGTGCAGGGTGGATATCAATCCAATTATTCAACCGACCAGAATCTAATTCTACTGGCCAGATCATATGAGCAGGCGGTTGAGCAGCTCTCTTCCACAAAAGAGAACGAACGGAAAGATGGTTACCAAAAGTTAGTTGAAATAAGCCAGGGCGATAATGATTTATTTGCTACGCTAGCTAAAAATAAGCTTGAATCTTTTGAAGCTCAGCAACCAAATCAACTGAAAACGGCTCAGCCTGAAACGGACTGAAACGGAGGCTTAGTAAATATAATAATTTTTTATAAACTTACACAATTAATATTAATTATTATTACACACTACTTCAATCGAGAAGTGCAATTTTTTAACTAAAAAGTAGTTTAAATGTAAGGGACATTCTCCTCTGGTTGATTCAGCACACATTGACCAAAAGGAGAATCCCTTATATGGACAATATACAAAAAGCTGTTAAAAATGTATACTCACAAATTTCGTTTCAAGAGCGTGAGGAAATTGCATGCATGCTCAAGTAAGGATTAAAACCAAAGGAATATCGCTTGCTTATTACAAAGACATCCGTCAACTATATCGAGAGCTACATAGAAATTCATAACCAGTAAACAATACTACATATCGAGCTGACAGAACACAATTACGAGCAGATGAAAAGAAATGAAATTCAATCAACATAGTTCCTCTGAAAGACGATTACATCAAAAAAACATGTTACATGCACGCTAAAGGAAGAATACACCTCCATACAGTTTGCAGTGATAAATAGCATCCACAAAGCAGGACTTAAAACAAATTATGAATCTATTTCATTTTGTATATTTACCATAAAGCCCCGGAATTGGTTAAATATCTTGTCAAAAATAAACGAGAGTTGCAAAAACATTCAATTAAACCGGGTAAAAGAATAGTAAAAATACACAATAGGCTGATGATCAGTGAGAGGCTTGATGCAATAAATAGCAACATCGAGCATGGCCACAGGGAAGCTGATACCTGATACAGTAATCTCACATCAAAGTAAAACAGCTCTGGTTGTACAATGAGAAAGGAAACTACAAATTGTGATCATACGTAAAATACAAAGATGTACAACACGACTGATGAGAAGAGCTGTGGTAGGGATGTTGAAAAGACATCCTGCACATATCCCAAAATCAATCACCTTTGATAAAGGCTTGAAAATAAATTGCGATTAGTCATTAAATCCGGGTTATTTATAATTTATCATTCAGGAATTAATAGAGTTCCAGTTTTTTAAGTACTGCTCAAATCCTCTGGAAGATGTTTTATTTTGTTCAAGAAAAAGCCTGGTTTGCTGCACAATTGTATTTTCTCGTTCAGGGCTTAATTCGCCAATCATAACACGCGTTCGTAGAAACACAAAATATGTGTCAAGAACATCCGAAATACAGTACTCATGAATATCTGCAATCTTTCCTGCCTTATAAAGGTCATACACATCATCACCTGTCATTTCAACCTTGCCTGGTTTACCTATTACCTTAGCAAGCAAGTTTAATCCACCCTGCATCTTTATTGCACTGTAGTTGGATAACCAGTCATGCAGATCTATATGCTTGGTTCCAAATCTGAAACGGGATGCAAATTTATCTTTAAAATGCCTCTTAGCAGTTACACCAAACCTGAAAGCCATTAGTTCCATTAAAGGGAAATCAAACCCTCGCCCATTAAATGTAACAAATGAAGCGTCATTATATTCACCTTCAATAACATCCCAGAATTGCCTCACAATCTGTTCAATCCTGAATTGTGGTTCATCAAGCGTTCGCATCCGTACAGGAAAAAATTTCTCATCAACCTCCAGCATTGAAACTATGACAGGCAATTGAAATGTAACCGGAATAAACCATGTGGAACCATCTGATATGTTTAAGATCTCTTCCTGAAACTTAATTACAGCATCATGTTCATTTATTGAAAGATGTGGATATTTTACCTGCTTTATCAGGTTTGCATCAGGCACTGACTCAATATCAAAAACAACATATTTAACCTTTGAATCCACTTTCTTTACCCTATCGATAAAATAAAAATGCATGTGAGTTTTACCCCACATGCTTTTAATTTAAAACTGCATAATAATATTATTTTCCTTTGAATTTATCTTCCATTTTTTTGATAAGATCCTTAATAAATGGATCCTGCTCACTTTCACGTGCTTTCTGTATTGCATCATACGAGCTTTTTGAACCAATTCGTGCAATCCCCAGCAAAGCCGAGTACCGTACATCAGCACTGGGATCATTGAGTAATGCATTATTGAGAGTTTCCGCACTTTCTTCATCGGCTATCTCACCCAATGCTATGGCTGCATATAAACGGACCTTCACTCTGTTATCGCTACGAAGAAGTTCCTGTAATTTTGATAGTGCTGATTTTTCTTTATTATTGGCAATCCATTCCTCGGCAGCTACAACTGTAGCTTCATCATTGCTTGAAAGATCGGCTATATATTCCCTGGCACTTTTCTTTGCTGTATCCTGAGCCATGCTCCCATCAGACACAATAATAAACGAAAAGATCATACATAATGTTAATAACATTATTTTTTTCATTGTGCACCTCTCTTTTCTTGACGATATTATTAAAGGCATGATATTTTTATGTATTATCGCTATATTTATATAAGAATGTCAATGATTTTATTTTATATTTCACTAATAATTCCTGTAAATTATTTTTTTAGGATAATTACAAGAAGAATCTATCCACAAAGACAACGTTCATATGCTTTGTTGGATAATTTATTCATAATTTTTATCCAGTGATATTAGATGACTTAAATACATATTGAAACCTTATGAATACAATACTGTTAGTAGACCATACAGACTATAAATATGAAATACAAAAATATCTCACGCCCAATTATACTGTAGTAATGGCCGAATCGGCGTTTGATGCAATTGCAATATTAAATATGCAGGATATTGACCTTGTAATTTCACAGGTTGAATTACCTGGTGACAATGCCTTTGACCTGTATAACTATCTCCAAAAACACTACACCTATATACCTGCAATTATGATTACCGAAAAAAGCATGGATACCTTTTTTGATAAAATCTTTACTGAAGGCATAGGTAATCTATTAAAGATACCAGTCAATGTAAATGAATTTATGACTCTTGTTAATAAACTTATCACACGAAAAAATATTTTTGGCATAGAAAATTATGTACACAACATAATTAATACCGACTCTATTCGTATCAATGCTTCCTGGCAGATACAGCCTGCTGTTGAAAAGATTCTGGGTACTATCGAATCCTGGGGATTTGCTATCAAAAATAAAAGCATTTTATATCTAATACTTAATGAAATGATTATCAATGCAGTGTACCATTCACATGGTTACACACGCGAAAAAGAAATGCGTGTACCTATCCAACTTAAAGAAGGACAATATGTTGATATTGCCTTCTGCCATAATGCAACCACCTACGCAATATCCATAACCGATTATCAGGGAACTCTTACAAAAGCAAAAATACTGCAAAGCATTCATAAGGCAATTGAACAGGAACAGCTGATTCTTAAAGCAGCACAAACCGGTGAAGATATCAGCGATAAAATATCAGAAACCGGGCGCGGGATTGATCTCATGCGCAAATTAGCTTCTGAATTTTATTTTGTTATAAAACCCAGCAAGCGTACCGAAATTATTCTGCTTTTTGAATCAGACCCAAATGCAAAAAAATCCAGCTCATTAAAAATTATTGAAGATATGCAGTAATCATCATTGAGATTCTGCACTGCGCCGTAAAAATGCCGGGATATCCAGATCTTCATGTGAATAATCTTTTACACGTCGTTTTTCATAATCCAGGGAAAATGACTTCATCTGGACAGGAACTTTTTTCTCTACCTTATCCTTATTATTTCTTCCTTCAATAACTGTCAAAGGTGTACCGGTTGCTCTGTCTAGTTCATTGGGTCGGTTTAGCATATTAAGCTTGCGATCAAATCCTGTTGCAATCACGGTTACCCTGATCTTATCATCAAGTGCAGGATCGATAGTTGCCCCAAAAATGATATTTGCATCAGGATCTACCTGCTTATTGATGATTTCAGTTACTTCGTTCACCTCATGTAATGACAGATCATTACCGCCGGCAATATTTAGCAACACTGCCTTTGCCCCGTCAATACCTGACTCTTCAAGTAAAGGGCTATTTATTGCCATCTGTGTTGCTTCAATTGCCCTGTTTTCACCAACACCAATACCTACTCCCATAATTGCATCACCGGTTTCTTTCATAACAGTCCTCACATCGGCAAAATCAACATTCACAAGGCCCGTTACCATAATAATATCAGCAATGCCCTGCACGCCCTGGCGCAATATATCATCTGCCAGTTTAAATGCCTGATCTATTGGGGTATTGCGATCAATAATTTTCAGCAGAAGGTCATTGGGAATAACAATTATGGTATCAACTTTTTCTTTAAGGTTTTTAATTCCTTCCTCTGCATGCTGCATTCTTCTTCGCCCTTCAACACGGAATGGCTTGGTAACAACGCCTACAACCAGTGCACCGCATTCTTTTGCCACTTCAGCAACAATTGGCGCAGCTCCTGTTCCAGTACCACCGCCCATACCCGCAGTGATGAATACCATATCCGCACCTTTTAATGCCTTTTCCAGCTTGTCTCTGTCTTCAAGTGCAGCTTCCTTGCCAATTGATGGATCAGCACCAGCACCTAACCCCCTTGTAAGCTTTGTTCCTATCTGTATCCTGTTCTGTGCCAGTGATGCTTTCAACTGCTGAGCATCAGTGTTAACAACAATATAGTCCACGCCCTCAAGACCAGTGGCTATCATCCTGTTTACTGCATTGTTGCCCGCACCTCCAACACCAACAACCTTGATAATGGTATTCATTTGTGGTTCTTCTTCAAATCTAAACATTATTTCCTCCTTTTTAATTATGTCGCATTATTTTAAAAAAAAAATTAATAAAAATTTATACTCCAATGCCTTTTATTATAGATAATCATTAAAAATCTGCTTGAGCTTATCCTTAAAACTTGTAAACGCACTTTTAGTTTTACGTGTTTGCCTTACATGACTCATTTTTGCTCCGTATTTTAATAAACCAACACCATTGGCATACACAGGTGTTGCCACCACATCTTTCAAACCGGTAATATTTTCAGGCACACCTATCCGTACCGGCATGCCAAATACCCTTTCGGCTGCTTCTACGGTGCCTTCTATCATGCTGCCTCCTCCTGTTAACACCACTCCTGCTGCAAGTATCTCCTTTTTGCCACTTTTCACCAGTTCATTATCAACCATTTCCATTATCTCAATCATTCGCGGTTCTATTATCTGTGCCAGCTCATGCCTGAAGAGCCGCCGTGGTGCTCTTCCCCCAACCGATGGCACTTCAATTGTTTCGGATGCATCAACCAGATCAACTACTGCACAGCCATATTTCTTCTTAATAACCTCTGCTGAATCAATAGGTGTCCTCAATCCTATAGATATATCGTTAGTTACATGGATGCCACCTATCCCAAGTACCGCCGAATATGCCACACCGCCTTCAATAAATACAATAATATCTGTTGTACCCCCGCCAATATCTACCAGTGCCACACCTAAATCTTTTTCATCACGACTTAATGTTGCCTCGGCAGAAGCCAGCGGTGAAAATACTATGTCATTACATGTAAACCCGGCTTTATTAATTGACTTAACCAGATTCTGAATGCTGGTAGTTGAGCCAGTGATAATATGCACTTCAGCTTCAAGCCGTACCCCGCTCATACCTATTGGATCTTTAATCCCTGTCTGGTCATCAACAGCAAACTCTTTTGAAAGTACATGAATTATCTCTCTGTCCATGGGTATTACTATTGCCTGTGCAGCTTCAATTACTCGTTTCATTTCAAGTGGTGTGATGGTACGGCTTCGGTTTGCAACAGCAACAACACCTCGTGAGTTTTCGCCCTTTATATGCTGCCCTGTGACGCCAACAAACACCGAGCTCACTTCACAGCCAGCCATTAACTCTGCATCTTCTATCGCCTTAACAATTGATGCAACAGTATTATCAATGTTCACTATAATGCCATTTTTCAATCCCCTGGAAGGTGCAACACCAACACCTACCACCTCAACCTGCTTATTTTCATTTAAAAAGCCAATAACCGCACAGGTTTTTGTTGTGCCTATATCAAGTCCCACTACAATGTTATCCAATATGGTATCTTCTTTCATAGATGTCACCATACCACCATTCGTTTTTGTGTTGCCATGGCATTACCAGGATACGCCTTTTTACTATCATATAATCCTACAACAGCATCAAGCAATGAAAGACCACTATATGTTTCATCCCATATACATTGTGATGTAAAACCATGAAATTGCACATACGACACTTCTGGATTTGTACAATCAATAACTGATATCCTGCTTACAATAGCACTACTAGTATGAATCATTTTTTTCAAAGTAATAAGAATATTTAAAATTCTTGGCGATAGTTTATTATGAATAACCTCTGCCTGGCCTATTTTAATTATCGGCCTGTCATAGGCATAAACTCTACTGGTTGGTAAAATAGTAAGGTTTGAATCCACCTCAACCCATACAAGCGAATTTCCTCGGTCAACCAACACTACAGCCAATATATCCTTTTCGGTAATCTGAATTGTACAGATATTCTTTTCAAGACTTACAGTATACGATTGAATCATGGCATTCTTCTGTAACACTTTATGTAATGCAGTAACATCCACAAAGATCTTTCCATCTTCAACAAACACGCCATGTTGCACTACTTCATGTTGTGTTATATATTTCAATCCGTGCAATTTTACCTGAGTAACCTGCACCACATCTGCATAACTTAATGCAGGCATAACTATACACAGCAGTATCAGCATAACAGTGTAAAAAGTTTTCACCTGCTTACACCCCTATCCTCAATTAATGTAAGAATCTTTGGACCAACTTTATAAATATCGCCAGCGCCAAGTGTCAGGATTACATCGCCTTTTCTTGCTATTTTTTGTACATAATCAGGAACTTCATCTAAGTGTGGTATAATTTCAACATCCCTTCCCTCATGCTTTTTTACAGCCTGCTGTATCAGCTTGCTGCTCACTCCATCTATTGGCTCCTCGCCGGCAGGATATATTTCAGTTAATAGCAACTCATCGGCCATTGCAAATGCCTGCCCAAACTCATCATACAGATACTGTGTCCGCGAATAACGGTGTGGCTGAAAGATAACCACCACACGCCGCCCTAATTGTTTCACAGCCTCAAGCGTTGCTCGTATCTCTGTTGGATGATGGCCGTAGTCATCTACTACCAGAATATCGTTTGCCTGGCCAATTTTTTCAAGCCGCCTTCCCACACCTTTAAATGCAGCAATAGCTTCAGCAATTGTTTTAAATGGAATATCCAGCTCCAGAGCAACAGCAACAACGGCCAGTGAATTAATAACATTATGTTTGCCAAGTAGCGTAAGGACTATCTCTCCTAATTTTTCTTCTTTATAGTAGCAACTATAACGTGTTGAACCGTTCAGCAGTTTGACTTCACCTGCCCTGAAATCAGCTTTTGTAGTAAACCCGTATGTTACAAAGGGGCGTTCTATTCGTGGCAGAAGTTCAAGGACAACAGGATCATCAATACACACCACTGAATATCCATAAAATGGAATATTATTCATATATGTTACAAACGCTTCTTTGATTCCATCAAAATATTTGTAATGGTCCAGATGGTCAGCGTCAATATTGGTAACAACACCAATAGTTGGTAAAAGTTTAAGGAATGAGCCATCGGATTCATCTGCTTCAAATACTATATATTGTCCCTGGCCTACGCGTGCATTGCTTTCAAAGTTGAGTACTTTTCCGCCCACAACTGCCATGGGATTAAGACCACCATGATAGAGCACGTACGAAAGCATAGATGAAGTGGTTGTTTTGCCATGTGTTCCCGCTACTCCAATGCCGTGCTTCAACCGCACCAGCTCAGCAAGCATCTCCGAGCGGTGTATTATTGGTATCTTGCGATTTTTTGCTTCAATAAGTTCAGGATTGTTTTTACTAATTGCACTTGAAGTAACAACCACATGATAGTCTTTAATATTTGAGGGATAATGTCCAATGTATATGGTTGCACCCAATTGTTGCAATCGTTTAGTCTGTTCTGATTCTCTTAAATCTGAACCTGATACTTCATAGCCTAAATTAATTAATATCTCAGCAATACCGGACATACCAATACCGCCAATCCCAATAAAATGCATCTTTTTTGACTTTCTAAACACTTCCCGCACTCCTATTGTTTCAAATCACAATCTTTTGCAATGTAAGTAACTATATCCTCTGCTGCATTAGTCCTTGCCAGCGATCGTGCCCTTGCCGACATCTTGTTACGCAATGTGTCATTATCAAGAAGATCAAACAGCAGTGGTGCCACTTTTTGAGCTGTTGCATGGCTATTTTCTACAATCTCTGCTGCCTGGGCTTTTACAAATTCCATAGCATTTTTCTTCTGATGATCTTTTGCAGCATACGGATAGGGAATCAATATTGATGGAATACCCCATGCAGCAAGCTCCATCAATACTCCTGCACCAGCTCTGCTGATTGCAATATCACACGCTGCATATGAATTTTCAACATCTAGAATATATGGGGCAAGAAAAATAGATGCCCTGTGTGTAACATTCTGTAGCTTATCCTTAAATTGTTCATACGAATAGGTGCCGGTACTCCATATAATGCCGGTATCAGCAAAACTTTCAGGAAATTGTGTGAGCATATCATACATAAGCTCATTAAGTTTCAACGCTCCCTGGCTTCCGCCTATCACCAATATTACTTTTTTGCAATGCATCATATTGAATCGCTTTAATGCGGCATCCCTTTCTACATGCTGTAATACCTGCTTGCGGACAGGATTGCCAGTACAAAGTATTGTATGGATTTTTTCACTTTTTAGATAGCCCGAAGTGGCTTCAAACGTAGTAAATATAGCTTTTGCCCTTTTTGCAAACACATTTGTCACCATCCCGGGGATAACATTCTGCTCGCACAGATATACAGGTATCTTTTTCAATAGCGCTGCTACTAAAGAAGGTGCAGAAACATATCCCCCCATACCAATAACAGCTGAAACATTATTTTTTGTTATAAAGCGCATGGTCCACAGTAAGGCTGAAATAAATTGTACGGTGAAAACGGGAAGGTTGAAAATATTCTTCCACATCGTGGGCGCATTATACGTATACACGTTGTCAATACTTTGTAATGAAGAAAATTTTACATCGCCTTCTCCCACAAGTAATACTGGATTATATCCCTTAGATTTAAATTCTTCATATAATGCAATCCCTGGCATAATATGACCGCCTGTGCCTCCACCACTTATTAACACCGTCCCTTTCATACCCACACCTCACCACTGTATTTGAACTCACGGGCAACCACCTCGCGATATTTGGATATGTTCAATAAAATTCCTGTACACACCATTGTAATCACCAGCGACGATCCTCCATAGCTGATAAAGGGTAATGGAATTCCTGTTGTTGGCAACACACCAATCACCACACTCATATTTAAAAACGCCTGCACGGTGACAAGCAATGTTAACCCCATAGCCAGCAAGCGTCCATACTCATCCGGTGCGCGCAATGCAATCTTCACACCAAAATAAAAGAACACAAGATAAAGCATAACCACACAAAATGTCCCCACCAGACCTGTTTCCTCAGCTATCACAGCAAATATAAAATCGGTATGTGGTTCAGGCAGTCGTTTTATCTTCTGAGTACCCGAACCAAGGCCAGCGCCCAATAGACCTCCCAGTTTAAACGCAATAAACGACTGTATAATATGATACCCCTTGCCAAAGCGGTCCGACCATGGATCTAAAAATGCCATTATGCGCTCGCGTCTATACTCCACCTGATATATCAACAGGTAAAACATTGGTACACTTAATACCGCAAGCCCCACCATATACATCAATGGGAATCCTGAAACAAACAGCAGCACCACCGAAATAATTGCAACATCTATTGCTGTGCCAAAATCTGGCTGCAACATAATAAGCAAAAAGAACACACCCACAACAAGTAAAGGCAACAGAAGCTGTAACACATTCACATCACGCTGATGTTCGTACGAAAATACTTTTGCAAAATATATTACAATAAATAATTTCACAAGTTCTGACGGCTGAAATCTGAACAATCCATACCCCAGCCAGCGTGATGAGCCTTTAACAGCAATACCCACACCTGGTATAAGCACAAGCACCAGAGCAATCAGAGTAAATACAAGCATCATCTTTGTGTAGTGTTGATAGCTCCTGTAATCAATCTGCTGTACAAACATCATGACTATAAAACCAGCACAACTCCATAAAAGCTGACGCTTTAAAAAATACAGCGAATCGCCAAACGTCCTTTCTGCAAAAAGCGCACTTGCGCTGTACGTCATTGCAATACCAATGCCGATAAGCATAAATGCCACTATAAACAGGCCCATCTCAGGCTCTGCTTTTCTGCGTGTATCAATAACCGCCTTTACATCCACCGCAGTTGCCCCCGTGACAGCCTGTGATAAACATCAATGAAATCATTTCCACGCTCTTCATAATTCTTATACATGTCAAATGACGCACATGCCGGTGAAAGCAGTATTGTATCACCTTCTGCGCTGAGCTTCATTGCCTTTATCAGTGCATCTTCCATACTATGCGCTTTTACGTGCGGCATATCGCTAAAAAGCACTGCAAATTCATCCTGTGTTTCGCCAATAAGTACCAGAGCCTTCACCTTGCCTTTTAAAAAGCTTTTCAGCCGCAAGTAATCATCGCCTTTTGCCCTTCCGCCCAAAATAAGTATCACACCACCCTGTATACTTTTTAATGCCATAATAACTGCACCAACTGTTGTTGCCTTTGAATCATTAATAAAGGCTCTCCCCTCATAACGGCCTACCATCTGTATCCTGTGCGGCAGCCCTTCAAAGCTGTACAGTGCTTCTTCAAGTGCATGTAGATTTACTTCGCGGTTTAGCTTTTTTGCCAGTGAAAGCGTTGCTAAAACTGCTGCCATTGCGTTCTGCACATTATGTAGACCCAATATTTTTAATCTGTCAGCCTTTGCAATTAATTGTGGCTTGTCATCCAGTGCACAGTATATGGCGCCATCCTTATACATGCAATGGGCTTCTTTGTACAGTGAAAACGAATACTGCACTGCTCGTAATGCAGGCAAATGTGTAGCTATAAATTCATCATCAGCATTCACAATAAAATAATCACTGCTATCCTGATTTTTGGTAATATTCATCTTTGCATTAAAATAGTCATCTAAAGAATGGTACCTATCCAGATGATCTGGCGTAAGGTTAGTAAGAATGGCAATATCCGGTTTAAATGTGTCAACAGTTTCAAGCTGAAACGAAGAAAGTTCAATTACAGCAACAGAATCTTTTTGTAATGCATCAACTATCGACACATACGGAATACCAATATTACCACACGGATGTGCATCAAATCCTGTAGCTTTCAGGCAATGTGCAGTGAGCATTGTTGTGGTTGATTTGCCATCGGTACCTGTGATGCCCACAATACGCGATCTACCATAACGATATGCAAGCTCAATTTCTGATATTACAGGAATTCTTTTGTTCTTTGCTTCCTGTATCAGTGGTATGCTCTGCGGAACACCAGGGCTTAACACTATCTCATCAAAGCCTGATGAAAGTATACAAGGATCCTGATGGCCGGCTATGACCACAACATCGGAATGTAATTTTTGTGTAATGGGCGCAAGTTCCTCACGTGATTTAATATCGCATACCGTCACGGCATACCCTTTTTTAGCAAGGAAGTTTGCAGACGCAACTCCAGTCCTATAACCCAATCCAACTACCAGTATCTGCTTTCTCTGCTTCACAGCTTCCACCCTTCACACACTTAACGTCTTATATATGCGAGCGATAGTTTATTAAAACTATCACCAATCACCAGTATCTGCTTTCTCTGCCTCACAGCTTCCACCCTTCACACACTTAACGTCTTATATATGTGAGCGATAGTTTATTAAAACTATCACCAATCACCAGTATCTGCTTTCTCTGCTTCACAGCTTCCACCCTTCATAAACATCACGACTTACATATGTGAGCGATAGTTAATGGTAACTATCGCTTGCTAATTATAAAATCTTCAGCGAACTAAGACCCAGTATTGCCAGTATGATGCCAATAATCCACATACGCACCACCACCTTCTGTTCAGGCCAGCCTGATAGCTCAAAATGATGATGAATGGGTGCCATTTTAAATACACGTTTTTTCCTCATTTTATACGAAGCAACCTGAATCATAACCGACAGTGCCTCAATAACAAAAATGCCGCCAACAATAACCAGAAAAAATTCTTTTTTAATCATAATAGCAACAGTGCCAATAATACCACCCAGTGCCAGTGAACCGGTATCACCCATAAATACAGATGCTGGATTTGAGTTAAACCATAAAAATCCCAGACCCGCACCGCCTAACGCAGAAAGATACACCGTTAGTTCCGCCGCCTGCGGGATATACGGAATACGCAAATACTGTGCAATTGGCTGATGGCCGGTAAGATATGCCATAACCGCCATAACACCTACCACAATAGTCACTGTCCCGATTGCAAGGCCATCCAGTCCATCAGTAAGGTTGACAGCATTAGAACTACCCACAATCACAAGCATAGCAAAGATTATCCACACCCAGGATAAATCAAGCACCGCTTTATTGATAAACGGAAGATACAGTGTGGTTGCTTCCCTTGCATTTGATGGGAAAAAGTAAATGCACAAAGCAATGATGAGTCCACATACACACTGCAGTAAAAACTTAAGCCGTGCCGGGATGCCGTCTTTCTTCTTTAAGATGGATTTGATGTAATCATCAATAAACCCAAGTACACCTAAAAGCACAGTTATAACGACAAGCAGGATAAAATACAGATTATTAAAATTGCCCCATAAAAACACAGAGATAAGCACTGCACCCAATATGAGTACTCCACCCATTGTGGGCGTTCCTGCTTTTTTCTGATGTGTCTGTGGACCTAATGTTCTAATTTCTTCTTTAAAGCGAAGGTGCGTGAGCCACCGTATGACCAGACCACCAAATATAAGTACAATCAAAAGCGACGTCAATGCAGCATACGCTGAACGAAATGTAATATATTGAAACAATCGCAAAAACGATACATATTCCTGTAAAGGCAAAATAAAATGATACAACATAGCTACCTCACTGTTCTAATGCATGTACTACTTCTTCCATCTTCATTGAACGCGAACCTTTCACAAGCACCACATCATCATGCGTTACAAAATCACGCAAAAAAGCAATAAGCTCTTCTTTGGAATCAAAGACCTTAACCTGCGTATGATCTAATCCACCGGCAATAGCACCATCAGCAATATACCGTGCATCATTACCCCATACCAGAACCTGAGAAAATCCTGAATCGTGTAATTTTTTCCCGGCTTCAAAATGCAAATCCTTTGAAAAACTTCCCAGCTCTTTCATATCTGATACTACAGCAATCTTTCTTTTATCAGGGAATACCATCGACGCGCTCTTATATGCATATTCCATTGATAATGGATTGGCATTATAGCAATCGTTGATAATTGTGCAGCGCCCTTTTTTAATATCACTGCGCATCGCCACAGGTGTAAAATTATGCAAAGCTTCTTTTACTTTTATCAGTGGTATTCCCAGTATGCGGGCAACAGTAACGGTTGCTATGACCGCATATACATTATGAAAACCATATGCAGGCACGGTAATTTCAACACCGTTACATGTAACTACAGTCTTATCCTGAAACAATGCATACGACGATGGTGCGATATCACCTGAAAGCCCAAATGTGATTACCCGTATATCCTTTTCATACGCTTTCTTCTTTATAATATCAGTATGCTGGGTATCATTATTCAGTATACAAGTACTGCCCGTAGCCATCCCATCCATAATCTCAGCTTTTGCGTGCGCAACATTTTTGGTTGAACCAAGAAATTCCAGATGCCCCTCACCTATGTTGGTGATAACAGCTATTGTAGGTATGGCAACCTGTGAAAGGCGCGAAATCTCACCGGGATGGTTCATACCCATCTCAATAACAGCATATCTGTGTGTATCACGTAAATGCAGCATGGTAAATGGTACACCAATTTCATTATTATAATTTTTCTGAGTTTTAAGACACTGACCTTCAGCAGACAGCACCTGCGCAATCATCTCTTTTGTGGTTGTCTTTCCGTTAGTGCCGGTTACACCAATAACCGGTATGTCAAATTTTTTCCTGTGCCACCGCGCTATTGCTGCATACGCCTGCAAAGTGTCAGTGCACATGATAGCGCTTGCATGATATTGTTCTGCAATGCGTATTGTATCCTGCTTATGCGTCAGAAACGTGGTGCATTTTCCAGTTTTACATACATCTTCAATAAAATCATGCCCGTCAAATTTGCTGCCAGCTATAGGCACAAAAAGACTTTTATCCTCAACAAGCCGTGAATCAGTAGTGATATACTGCACAGGCTGTGCACTGCCATAATGCACTGCACCAATGGCATCAGCAATGGTTTGTGATGTTGTTTCAAACCGTACTATCACTTCCCCATCCTCTCGTGTATATACTTGCGAGCAATTTCCCTATCATCAAAGTGATATTTTTTGGTGCCTATAATTTGATAATCCTCATGTCCCTTGCCTGCAATGACAATGACATCATCTTTTTGCGCCATGTATATTGCATGCTTGATTGCTTCTTCACGATTAACTATCACCTGATATTTGTTTGTCTTCATCCCTGCGGTAATATCTCGTATGATTGCCTCAGGATTTTCTTTTCGTGGATTATCACTGGTCACAATAACCCAGTCAGAATAATCCTCACTGACTTTACCCATCAATGGCCGTTTTGTTTTATCCCTGTTACCACCACAGCCAAATACTGTTATAATGCGCTCAGGTTTGAGCATACGCACTGAAAGCAATAATTTTTCCAGTGCATCATTGGTATGTGCATAATCCACTACCACGGCAAAACCCTGTGGCGATAGGATTGTGTCAAACCTGCCAGGAACGCTGGAAAGCACCGATAATCCCGTTACTATCCTGCCCACAGGCACATTCAAGAAATCACTAACACCAATTGCCCCTAATGCATTGTACACATTGAATCTGCCTGCCAGCTTCATTGTAAATTGCTTTGCAAATGGAATATCCGTAGCAAACTGTGTGCCTCTGATGGAAATCTGGATTGACGATTCAACGGCGTGATAATCAGCAGGATTGTTAATGCCAAACGAGAATAGCGGGTAGGCATAGCGCTCGCGCCAGTTTAATATCTGCTTCCCATAATTATCGTCAGCATTAATGAATGCTGCTTTTTTCTGTTTAAGGCTTCTATGTAAAATTTCAAACAAACGCACCTTTGCCATAAAATAGTCGTTGAACGTGATGTGATAATCTAAATGGTCACGCGTAAGGTTGGTGAAAATGCAGCAATCAAAATGTATATCATCAACACGCAACAGCGATAGTGCATGGGAAGAAACTTCCATAATTATGCAGTCAACGCCATCCAGAACCATTGTTGACATGATTTCCTGTATGTCCCTGGACTCCGGCGTGGTATGTGACGCACTAATAATTTTATCTTTCCAGCGATAGTTAATAGTACCCAGAACCCCACAGGTAAAACCAGCACGTGACAATATTGATTCAAGCATATAGGTAGTGGTGGTTTTGCCATTGGTACCTGTAACACCAATCACAACAGCCTGCAAAGAAGGTTGGCCATAAAACCTGGCTGAAATGTGTGACAGCGCCCTGCGGGTATCTTTTGCTATGGCTACTGCAATGTCCTGCTCAAGCAAAAAGTTAAATTCATCAAGCCTGTTTTCCTGTAATAGTATGCATGACGCCTTATTCTCAACAGCATCTTTTATGAATTTATGTCCATCGGTTTCCATACCTTCAATGGCAACAAACAACGCCTCTTTTTCAACCTTACGCGAGTCATATTCAATGGCGCTGATACGTATATCCTCATCACCCTTTATAATTGTGACATCAGTATCGTTGAGCAGTGTATATAGATCAAAAGAGTTATATGTGCGTATATCCATTACTGTATACCTTTTTTGCCCTTTATTATTACCAGGCTTTCTTTAGTCATGGGCACCATGCCATGATTTTTTGCAAATGCCTCAATCTGTTCCATTGATAGAGCTTTAGACAGCTGATACTTTTCGCGTTCATATTCTTCAATTATTGCATGATATTCATTTTTCATTGCGTGGTAGTGCATCTTAAGCTGCATATACTCAATATTCTGATATATAAATGCAATAATGAAACATATAACAATGATCACAATGGTACTATACTGTAAGATGCTTTTTTGCTCTGAAGTATTCATGTTCATGACACCTTCTGGCACACCCGTAATCTGGCACTGCGTGAACGTGGATTCTGCATAATTTCGGTCTCTTTAGGCTGCAGCGGCTTTTTTGTCAACACAGTAACAAGTGGCGTGCCCGTACACTGGCACACCGCACCATCATTATCACAACTGCACCCCTTAGCCCATCGCCTGAATCTATCCTTCACAATACGATCCTCCAGTGAATGAAATGACAGGGCAATAATTCTTCCGCCTGGCTTCAGAAACCTTATTGCATCTTTTAATGATGCATTGATTGCCGACAGCTCATCATTAACCACTATCCGTAAGGCTTGAAAAACTCTTGTTGCCGGATGAATATTTTTGACTCTATACTGCCTGGGAATTGCCTTCACTACTGTTTCTGCAAGCTCAAGAGTTGTTTCAATAGGCTTTTCGTCTCTTTTTTGTACTATCCTTCGCGCTATACGACGTGACCAGCGCTCCTGACCATACGTGCTGAAAATTACTGTCAATTCATTTTCACTGAAATTATTAATAACATCGTATGCAGATAGCTTACTAGAATCATCCAGACGCATATCCAGCTTTTCTTCTTTACTAAATGCAAAACCCCGGCTGCTGCCGTCAAAATGGAACGAAGAAATACCAAAGTCATATAAAAAAGCAGCAATGGAATTTTCCTTCCCTTTACAGTGCAGCCAGAGATTTTTAAAGTTGTCATTAATCAACACAACTCTGCTTCCATACGGTGATAGTCTCCTTTGAGCTATGGCCAATATTTCTTTATCCCGTTCAAAACCGTATAACGTTAACCCATTCCAGGTTTTAAGGATCAATTCCGAATGTCCACCCTCACCCACAGTACAATCTACCACAACAGACGATTCTATCCCTTCAATGCCGGAAAGAAAAGCAAGCACTTCCTGAGACATGACCGGGATGTGATAGTATTGTGTATCTTCTTCCATATTATGTCACATTACAGTAACGTTCATATTTAAAATCCTAAATCATGTGCAAACTGATTCAACGCTTCGCCATCAGGTTTGTATTGTTTATAGATTTCTGCGCTCCATATCTCAATACGGTTATACAACCCAAGCATCACAACATCCTTTGTGATCTGTGCATACTCAAGCAAATAATCAGGGATAAGGATCCTTCCCTGTTTATCCAGCTCGCACTCCGTTGCACCACCCAGTAAAAACCTTATGCGCATTCTATTCATGGGGTCAGCCTGTGAAAGGGGTACAAGCTTTGTTTCCACAAACTCCTTCCAGTCAATTTCCCTGAAAGCCATTACGCATTTATCAAAACCATGGGTAATGATTAATTTGTGTATTACGTTGTCCTCGCCAAACGCTTTTCTAAGTTTAATAGGTATTGCAACACGACACTTTTCGTCAAGCGTTGGGCGGTATTCACCCATAAACATAGTTATCTATACTTTCCCCTTACATTTCTACAACTCAACACCAATCCCCACTTTTTACCACTTATAGACACAATGTGACATAATTGTCAAGTAAAAAACAAAAAATTATAGCTTTTATAATTGTTTCAATCATGTTACGAAATGATTACCCATACGTTAAATAAAAAGATAATTACCGTCTCATTTTAACCAAAGATTGACCGCATACGCCATATACAGCTAATCTATATATAACCAGTACTGGAATGTAGAATGTGGAAAACGATACCGCAATCCACATCTACAAATTTTTATTACAATCTTCAGGAGGTTATATGAAATTAATTATCGCGATCATCCGTCCCGAGAAATTAACGGATGTTAAAAAAGAGTTAAACGAAGCCAGCATTAATTTAATGACAGTTATTAACTCAATAGGTTCAGGCAGGCAGCAAGGATATCCTGAAACCTACCGTGGCGTAAAACACGAGATACGCCTTTTAAAAAAAATCGAGATTCAGATTGCCGTCAATGACGATTACGTTGAACCAACCATAAAAGCTATAACACGAGGAGCAAAAACTGGTAACATCGGTGATGGCAAAATTTTTGTCATTCCTATTGAGGAATGTGTTCGTATCCGCACTGGTGAGCGTGGCTCACGGGCTATAGGTTAATTATTTTTAAAGGAGGCAAACAATGGAAATGTATTTAGCAAATATTGACTGGGCACTGGTCATTTCAATAATCATCATTGCAATTTCATCAATTCTTATCTTTATAAAAACTAATCTTAAAATTTGCGAGCCAAACGAGATTCTGATTTTCTCAGGACGCAAGCGCAAACTCCCCAGCGGAGAGATTGTAGGATATCGTGTTATACGTGGTGGTTATGGCCTGCGTGTTCCTCTTTTAGAACGCGTTTCACGGCTATCGCTTTCAATTATTCCTATTACACTTGAAATTGAAGGCGCTCTATCAAATGGAATGATACCGTTAAGCATTGTGGCGATAGCTCATGTGAAAATTGCTTCAAAAGAAAACGGTGGACTGGAAAATGCAGTTGAAAGGCTACTTGGAAAGCCGTCATCGGAAATTGAAACTATTGCAAAGAATACCATCGAAGGTGTTCTCCGAGGTGTCGTTGCTACATTTACACCTGAGGAAGCAAACTACCAGAGACTTGAACTGGAAAAAAAGGTATATGACATAGCTAAAGACGAACTAATGAAATTAGGATTCACTTTAGACTCAGTCAAGATTGAAGAGATCAGGGACTCACAGGGATATCTTGATGCTGTAGGCCGTCAGCGAAATGCTATTGTGAAGCGTGATGCGCGTATCAAAGAAGCTGAAGCCGAATCAGAAGCAAAGATTGTTGAGTATAATGCCAGGAAAAAAGCAAGTGATGTAGAATTTCAGTCAAGGATTGCTATTGAAGAGTTTGAAAACAATTTCCGGGAACGCAAAGCGCTTCTTAATGAAGCAACATTCCAGAAAGAAGTGCGTGCAGAATATGCAAAGAAACTGGCCGAACTAAAATATCTTGGTGAGTTGGAAGAATTGAAGAAGGATGTCAATACAAATAAATACACAGCTGAAGTGATAATCCCTGCAGAAGCTGAAAAGAAAGCTCAAGAATTAAAAGCTATTGGTCAATCTTCATACCTGAAAGAACAGGGTATTGCCATGGCTGAAGCTGTAAGCAAGATGCGTGCCGAATGGCAAAACGGCAATACAAAGGAATTGTTCATGCTGCACCTGCTGCCAAATATCGTAGATAGCGTGTCCACAGTGCTCAAGGACAATCTGAAGGTTGAAAAACTTGTTGTGATGGGTGATGGTGGCATACCCAAACACGTAGGAGATGTCACTTCTACCGTTGTATCATTTATTGAGCAAATCAAAACCGCCACAGGTATGGATTTAACAAAGATTTTAGAAGAAAAGAAGTCTTTGCCGGTAAAAAAGGAGTTAGAATAAGGAGGTAAGTTATGGAAGCTATTTTTGACCCCATCTATCTGGTTAATGGTCATAAGGAGCATACCTCCATATCAGATATACTTAAGATAATAAAAGAACGTAATATTGAATTTCTGGATCTTAAGTTTACTGACCTGTTTGGCAGGCTTCACCATTATACTATTACAGCTGACAGGGCGGATGAAGAACTTTTTGCTGTTGGCACAGGCTTTGATGGTTCCTCAATACGAGGTTTCCAATCAATTCATGAAAGCGATATGCTCATGCGCCCTGACCCCAATACCGCATTTATTGATCCGTTCTTTGACCACAGGACATTATCTTTTTTGTGCGATATTATAGACCCCGTGGCACGCAAGCGTTATACAAAGGATTCGCGGTATGTTGGCGAAAAGGCAATTGAATATATCCGTTCAACCGGTATTGCTGACATGGCATACTTTGGGCCAGAACCTGAATTTTTTATCTTTGACAAAGTACAATATGAACAAACTCAGAATAAGGCATATTATGAGGTGGACTCATCTGAAGCCAGCTGGAACTCTGCCAGAGGTGAACAGAACTTAGGATATAAAATACCATATAAGCAGGGGTATTTTCCTACCTCACCACATGACCAGTTGCATAACCTTCGTTCAAAGATGGTAGAAGTTTTGCGCTCATGTGGTATTCAGGTAAATCTTCATCATCATGAAGTTGCAACAGCAGGTCAAACTGAGATAGGGCTGGTTGTTGATGAACTTGTTAAGCAAGCTGATGCGCTGGTTAACTATAAGTATATTATCAAGAATGTTGCACATCGGTATAACAAAACCGTTACATTTATGCCAAAACCAATCTTTATGGATAATGGTTCCGGAATGCATGTGCATGTCAGCTTATGGAAGGAAAACAGGAATGTTTTCTATGATTCTGGCAGGTATGCGGATTTAAGCGATTATGCTCGGTATTTCATTGGAGGCATTTTTGCTCACATCGAGGCATTACTTGCATTTTGTGCTCCTACAACTAACTCGTACAGACGACTTGTTCCCGGATACGAAGCGCCAATAAATCTGGTGTATTCTGCACGAAATCGCTCTGCTGCAGTGAGAATACCAATGTACAGTACCAGCGAAAAAGCAAAACGCATTGAATTCAGGTGCCCTGATCCTTCGGCCAATCCATATCTTGCATTTGCTGCTATTATCATGGCTGGAATGGATGGCATTGAAAACATGATAGAGCCACCTGCCCCCATCGATGAAGATATCTATGAACTATCGCTCCATGAAAAAAAGAATATCAGGAATACTCCAGGAACGCTGAAAGAGGTTATAGATGGTCTGGAACGTGATTGTTCTTTTTTAATGAAGGGTAATGTATTTACTATTGATCTGATTGAAAGCTATATTACATACAAAAGGCTTTATGAAATAGATCAGATAGCGTTACGGCCACATCCATGGGAATATGCACTTTACTATGAAATTTAGGAGGAATCCATGAGATTATTTAAAATATCAGGAATAATTGGCGTAGTTTTACTGTGCGCAGGATTACTGTTTGCACAGGAATCAGGTAAAACAGCTGCTGAAGCTCAGGCAGATTCAGTGAATATGGCTGTTATTGCAGATACATTGTGGGTGCTTTTTGCTGCATTCCTTGTGTTCTTCATGAACTTAGGGTTTGCGATGGTGGAAGCCGGTCTGCAACAGGCTAAAAATGCAGTCAATATATCGGCAAAGAACTTTGTTGTTTTTGCTATCTCTTCAATTGCATTCTGGTTTATTGGCTGGGGCTTAATGTTTGGAGATGGCAACGGTTTTATGGGATGGAAAGGCATGTTCATGCTGAGTGGTGCAGATAACAGTCCAGTTACGGGCGATAGTTATCAGGGAGTATATGCTGCCCTTAACTGGACAGGCGTACCGCTTTTTGCAAAATTTTTCTTCCAGCTGGTTTTTTGTGCAACTGCTGCTACTATAGTATCAGGAGCTGTAGGTGGGAGAATAAAATTTATCGCCTTTATTGTATTTTCATTCATCCTAACAAGTATAATATATCCTATTGCAGGCCACTGGATATGGGGCGGTGGATGGCTTACGCAACGTGGCTTCTGGGATTTTGCCGGTTCAACAGTAGTGCATTCTATTGGCGGCTGGGCTGCTTTAACAGGTGCACTGGTACTTGGCCCACGCATTGGAAAATATAACCCGGATGGTAGCGTCAACTCAATACCCGGACACAGCATTCCGCTTGCTACGCTGGGTGTATTTGTACTGTGGTTTGGATGGTTTGGGTTTAATTCAGGGTCAACGATGGCAGCAAATGCCAGTGATATTGGGCGTATTGCAGTTACCACCAATCTTGCAGCAGCAGCGGGAACTCTATCTGCAACCATTGTTTCATGGTTAGCATTGGAAAAACCCGATCTGTCAATGATACTCAATGGTGCATTAGCGGGTCTGGTTGCAATTACCGCACCCTGCGCGTGGGTAACTCCCGGTGTATCAATAATCATTGGTGGGATTGCAGGCGTTCTGGTGGTAGTATTTGTTCGCGCCTTTGACCGCTGGGGCATAGATGACCCCGTGGGCGCTCTTTCAGTACATCTTGTGAATGGAGTGTGGGGCACTCTGGCAGTAGGGCTTTTTGCAGCTGCACCGTATGCAGGCAAAGATGGACAGCCACCTCTGGGATTGCTTTATGGTGGCGGCATTGGTTCTTTTGCCAATCAGCTTGTTGGCGTGGTTGCTGTTGGCAGCTTTGTCTTTGTCATAACCTGGGTTATCTGGGTAATTATTAATTCAACTATGGGAATACGTGTATCACGGGAAGAAGAACTGATTGGCCTTGATATTGCCGAGCATGGCATTGAAGGATATCCCGATTTTGAATCCTATACTTTAAAATAAAGTAGCAATACAATCTACGCCATAATAATCCCACGAAATCTTATATTATCGTGGGATTATTTAATAAATATTGAAGTATACTATCGCCCCCAAAGGCAGCTATAATGTACTATTGCATTTGTGATAAGAAATTTATTTATCAAAGTTATTTACAAATATAATTACTTGCCTTTTCGGTAATTCCACTGTAACTCTTTCAAAAGGTTTTTCACATCCTGCCAGTTTGAAGCGTTCTTAGCTTTTTTAACCCAGGCATTCTTTTGTACTGCCCATGAGTCAGAAAACTTTTCAGTATAAATCCAGTCATGAAATTCTATCAGCAAAGCTGCCAGTTGTTGCGGAGTTTTTGCATTGATAACATCGTAATGCCATCCCTGCTGGCGTGTCTTAAAACCTTCCTTCACATCTTCCCACGGTACATATTGCTCAAATGCAATAATATCCTTTTTTACATCACCGCCATCCTGTTGTGCTCTTTTAAAATAATAATCCTGTAGCTGTAGTAAACCTTCTTCAACCACATTAAATGAAGCTGCATTCGCAGTTTTACTTATCCACTGGTCCTTAACCTTATCCCACTGGCTGCCCAATTTTTCCTTAATAATGAAACCCTGCAACTCAACAAGTAGCTTCCCCAATTCCTGCGGTGATGCAGCATTCATCACATCCTGATGCCACGAACGCTGCCGTGTTTTAAAGCCATCATACACATCTGACCACGGAATAGATTGTTCAAATGTTATTATTTTTTGCTTCAATGCTTCATTGGCAAAAACTTGAGTGCTACAGGAAATGATAACAAAAGCTACTACACATACCACTTTTCGCATTATCATGATATTGTTACTCCTTTGTTAAAATATTTGTAATTCACTATTGCCCTTTCACCATCTCTAAATATGAAGCAGTAATAAACTCAGAAAGTCCCAACGTTTCAGCCAGCGCAAAGAGCCTTTTTTCGGCTTCCTGCCGGTTATTGCTTATCATCTCCAATTCAACAAATGTCCCTAAATCCTTAACATCATCACAGCAGATGGTAACTTCATTCAGTAAATATACATCCCGCTTTTTCTGAACTTTTCCATAGAGGACAAATCCTAAATTTTGCAATATTTCCTGCATTGCATCGGCATCATAAATCTCTACCTCTTTTTCAAAACGCGTCTTGGTTTTACCTCCCAGCTTTGGCCCCTTATATGTACAGTAAATTGTATCATTTACTTTTCTGATTCTGAATGCCTCATCTGTTTTTCCAAAATCTCGGCAGGGATGATTAAAATAACAGTCATCCTCAAGTTCAGCAGAAATGAATGTGCCACCCATATCAACAATTGTCTGTTTTATTTTATCCAGGTCATCACATCGTGATTTTATTTCAACTTCAAGCATCATAGCCTCCATTATTCAATGTCTTTTCAGCGGCCCCGCAATCGATATGCCATCAGGGCCAAGGAAGCGTTTGCGCTGACCGTTAATCAAAATATGTATTCCATCAACATTGTCAAACTGTGTTGCAGTATACACAATCTGGTCAAGTCGGTTAAGCATGATATTGCCCGCCGCACCTTCTTCAAGTGCTCCACTGAAATTGATAAACGCAATATTGTTGATAATAGACACATCAATCACTTTAAGTGTTGACGGTATGGCAGTGACATACCCTTTCTTCTCTTCAGATTTTGTTGGTCCTTTTATTAGTTCTTCAAGTACTGATTTCACAGGAGCAGTAGTATTCACATTACGTATAACAGGCCGCAATTCAATTTTATCATCCTTTTCATTATAAAATAAGAAATAAACCTTTGCCTGTATAGTAGCAACTTCTTTTTCCCTGTGTTTTTCTTTGTACGATAGTTCCTGTTTAGTTACATTCTTGCTGTCATTGTCCTTATGTTCTTTATCCACTGTTTTCTTTTCCTGGCTCACATCGCTTATATTTGTATTACTTTGTTTCTCTACTACTGTAGTATTTTTTTCTGGTATCAGATTCCTGATAGAATCATTCTGCAATGACAATAAAAAGAGTAGCCCTGCCGCCATTGCCATAATAATGAGAATATACAGAGCATGGGATGAAGAACTAACCGTCGTAGATTTCTTTGTTGATACCTTTTTTGTTCTTGTAGTTTTGCCCTTTTTCTTTGTTGCCATTATATTTCCTCAACTGCAAGGTTTACTACTGAGTAGTGTATTATTCGCTGTAAGCTTTCAACAGCTTTTTATATATGCTCATTTATTTCTTGAAGTTACAATGCGCATTTACTAATGAACTATATATTCTCCTTCATCCGTCAGTGTTATTAAGATTATACAACTTCATATTTATTTATAATGTTGTGAAACCTTAATTGCGCTTAACAGATAAATCCAAAATTTAAAAAAGTGCAAAAAATAACAATTAGCCAAATGATTATGGTGAGCATTAAAAATAAATTTACTCAGAGATATAGGCTATGTATCATAATGCTAAATAAAGCAATATTAATAGCAACGTCAACAACAATTTATAAATTAATTGATTAGAAGCAGGTAATGTGTTAATGCATGGAAATGTTAAATGGTAACCGTCAGATCTCCCAACCTTTATAAAAGAAGGTGAGGCATTACATGCGGATAAAGCGGGCTTTGTAGATATTGCCTTGTAAAAACAATAACATCACAGCAAGCGCTTAAGATTATCGCTGCGGGGATATGCATTCTTATAAGTGCAAAAAGGAAACTTGTCCGGGTATATTGCATGCATTGTACAGGCACTTTTTTTACACAACAATGTGCACTTTTACTTTTTAAAATGCAGGTGTGCATAGTACTATTGGTATATGCAGGCAGGTTGCGCATATGGATATGTGTTTTTTAAGGTACGCGCTGTAAATTATACTATATGTGGCCCAATTGTTTGGCTTTTTTTATGATTTTGGGGTCCGGTCCCCAGAAAAATTTACAACATATTATACCATATACACGATATACGCTAAATGTGTAGCCTGAGTACCGATAGTTATCGGTATAA
>CALEUQ010000069.1 GCA_937920495.1 uncultured bacterium
AAGGCACGGTTTGCTGAAATGTATAACAAAATAACCGGTAGAACTGGCCCATTCTGGAATGAGCGCTATAAGGATAGCATTGTGCAGTTTTCGCGTGATGGGTTTCACTATTTGTTGTGGTTATTGTGGTATTTAGCGTACAATCCGGTGCGAAAGGGTTTGTGCTCTGACCCCACCACATATCACTACAGCAGCATACGTGCGTATTTAGAGCAAGAAGCAGACGTAGGCGTACCCATAGACCATCATGAGTATTTTATGCAGTTAGGGAAGACATTTGCTGAGAGATTAGCTAAATTCTTGCGCTATGATGAAATCTACCGCAAGCGGTATTCTATTGCGGGGTGGGTGTAAAAATGTAAAAAAAGGGTCAGAGCATTATATAAAAATAAGTTGAGAAGAATATACGTATTGTGATACAATTAATCTATGATAATTGTATGCATAACAGGTGCTAGCGGATCAATTTTAGGCATACGCCTGATAGAAGAATTATTGCAGAAAAACAAACAAATTGCATGTATTGTTTCAGATAATGCGTGGCCTGTTATTCAATACGAATTGCAGACTGATGCTCACACAATAAAGGATATTTTACTGCAGCGTAGTATACACAATATATTGCTACAACATTTGAACGAATATACACCTGATGATTTTTTTACACCTGTGGCTAGCGGCAGCAATTCATTTGAAGCTGCAGTTGTGATACCTGCTTCAATGAAATCAATAGCTGCTATCGCTTACGGTTATGCGGACAACCTGATACATCGCGTATGTGATATCGCACTAAAAGAAAAACGCGCTCTTATTGTAGTGCCACGCGAAACACCTATGAGCGGAATACACCTGCATAATTTACATACGTTAGCACTGTATGGCGCTACAGTGGTGATGCCTGTGCCAGCATTTTATAATTTCCCAAAGACTATCGACGATGTTATTAATTTTATAGTTGGCAGAGTACTTGACCTTTTGCATATTGAACACAATCTTTATGGGCGATGGAACGATGAATATACTGCGCGATAGTACATTAATTGCAATCAACGATAAGGTTGAACAAGAAATCCCTGTATCTGAAGATGATGCGCTCTATATGCTTACAACCAGTGATATCATGGGCCTTGCTGCAATTGCACATAAGGTAAAAACAAAACTGCACGGCAACAGCGTCTTTTACGGTGTCAATATGAATCTTAACTATACCAATATATGCATATTGCGCTGCCCGCTGTGTGCATTTTCTCGTAATAAAGACGACAATGATGCATATCTTCTTACATTGGAGGAAATAGCCCAGAGGATACACAACGCCAGCGATATCGATGAGGTACACATCGTTGGTGGGCTTCATCCCGACCTGCCGTTTTCATATTACGAAGATATGCTCACGACAATAAAATCTATACGTCCCTCTATCCATATTGTGGCATTCACTGCTGTGGAATACGATTATCTGTCAAAAAAGTTTAATATTCCACTTGATGAGCTTTTTCAGCGTTTGAAACATGCAGGCCTTGGGTCAATTCCCGGTGGTGGGGCTGAAATCTTTGCGCCTGAGGTGAGGGAAACTATCGCCCCAAAAAAGATTAGTGGACAGCGTTGGCTTGAAGTTATGGAAGTAGCTCATAGAAACGGCATCAAAACCAATGCCACGATGCTTTTCAACCATATTGAAAATGCACATCACATCGTTGACCATATGAAACACGTACGCACGTTGCAGCAAAAAACCGGTGGATTTAAGACGTTTGTGCCGCTGGTGTTTCACGAGCAGCATACAGGGGTCAGAGCCAAACGAAAAGAACCAACTGGTTTTGATGTAGTCCGCCTGTATGCTACCGCACGCATCTACCTTTACAATGTGCCGCATATCAAAGCTCTGTGGATGTATCTGGGAGAAAAGCTTGCTCAGGTGCTGCTGCAGTGTGGAGTGGATGACATTGGTGCAACTTACTATGATGAAAAGGTGGTGCACAGTGCAGGAGCAAAAACGCCTGCATGGGGGTCAGAGCCTTTTTTGCAGCACCTTATACGCAATGCAGGATTTACGCCGGTGAGGGTAAATGCAAGCTATGTTACCACAGCGTGAAGGTTGGTATGAGATTGGGCTATATCAATTATCTTAACTGCTTCCCATTTTACTATCATATGTTTCATGTTGCACCGGTGCCGGGTGTTGAAGTGGTGCCCGCCTATCCAAGTACGCTCAACCAGATGATAATTAATGGTACTTTAGATATGAGCCCTATATCATCAGCAGCGTATGCTGAAGGCAATGATACACTGCAGCTTTTACCGGATTTTTGTTTAAGCTCTATTGGATATGTGCGTTCAGTGATACTTGCCAGCAAAAAGCCAATTGAAATGCTTGATAACTGCACGGTTGGCCTTTCAAGCGCATCACAAACGTCGGTGGTGCTACTGAAGATACTTCTGCAAAAATATTATGGCGTGCTGCCGCGATATGCAGGCTCTGACCCCTACGCAACGCTGCACAACCTTGATGCCAAACTTGTGATTGGCAATGAGGCAATGATGCACGAAGATGAACCGGTTCCCTATATCTATGACCTTGGGGACCTGTGGCTTCAGAAAACAGGCTACCCTGTGGTGTTTGCCGTTTTTGCGGTGCGCAATGATGCAATACCAGCATACTCGCGCACTATTGATGCTGTGTGCACATCATACCGTACTTCGCTTGAAACATTGTATACCAATCCTGCCCAACTCATTGCACACGCACGCCTGCGCTATCCTGAAATTGCGTATGATATTGCACACTATTATTCTTTGCTTAAATTTGAGTTTACTCAGCAGCTCAAGGAAGCGCTGTTACATTATTATGCTCTTGCTGCCGCATTGCAGTTGTTGCCACATGTTTCATCATTACAATTTTATGGGCGATAGTTACTGTGTATGAAATCCATTGATAAAATTATAACCGCAATACTTAATCACAGGCGAATAGATCCCGATGACGCCGTTTTACTGTACAATTACGATATTGCTACGTTAGGACGTTTAGCTGATAGCTGCCGTGAAAAAATTGTCCCCGGCAATGAAGTGGGATTTGTCATTGACCGCATTATTAATTATTCTAACAGGTGCGTGGCAATGTGCAATTTCTGTGCATTTCATGCACGTGCAGGTAAAATCCCACCGTATGACCTGACGATGGATGAGATTTTACAGAAAATTGAAGAGCTTGTTGCAATAGGTGGTACGCAGGTGATGCTTCAGGGCGGGCTTCATCCTGAATATACATTACCGCACTATATTGAAATGGTTAAAACCATGAAGAAGCATTTTCCCCACATATATCTTCATTCATTTTCACCGTCAGAGATAGTACATATTGCACAGCAAAGTGGTTGCAGCATAGATGATGTTGTAGGTGCACTGCAATCAGCGGGGCTTGATTCCATACCGGGGGCATCAGATTTACTTGTTGACGATGTTCGCAGAAGGGTAAGCCCGCGTAAAATAACAGTGCAACAGTGGTGCGACGTGGTACGTGCAATAAAGCGCCACGGCATGCACACTACCGCAACCATGACTTACGGCATGGGCGAAACACTTGGACAGCGTGTTGAGCATCTATCAGTTGTGCGACAGATGCAGGATGAAACCGGTATCATCATGGGTTTTATTCCATGGTCATTTCAGCCAAAGGGAACATATATGGATGATGTTGTTCCGGCAACAGGCATCGATTACCTGAAAACTATCGCCATTGCACGAATTTTTCTGGACAACATACCATATTTGCATGCAGGATGGCTTACTGAGGGTATGGCACTGGCACAAATTGCGCTTGCGATGGGTGCAAACGATATGGGTGGCATACTTATGGAAGAAAAGGTGGTGAAAGCAACCGGAGTAAACACAACTACCAATATAAATGAAATTTGTGATATAATTATTAATGCAGGGAAGATCCCTCTGCAACGCGATTCTAAATACAAACCCATCAGGAGATTTGCATGAAGTACACAATCGACAATGATAATCCCCATGCTCGGAAGGCAAAAATACGATCAA
Organism: uncultured bacterium; assembly: GCA_937920495.1. GTDB lineage: Bacteria > Spirochaetota > UBA4802 > UBA4802 > UB4802 > UBA4802. The sequence goes on from CALEUQ010000069.1 coordinate 4,048, forward strand.
TGTTTGATTCCATTGCAAAAGGATACGACAGAGCAAACCGTATATTGTCTTTTGGGATAGATCAATCGTGGCGCAAAAAGGTGGTAGAGCATTGTGAATGCACAAAGAATGATGTGGTGCTGGATTTATGCTGCGGTACTGGTGACCTTTCAGCATTAATACGTGAAACAGGTGCTCATGTAGTTTCGCTTGATTTTTCATATGGCATGATTACAAAAGGCAGGGAAAAAGGCAATATTGATGAACTGGCAACAGTTGCCGATGCGTCAAAATTGCCATTCAAAGACAATATATTTACAAAAGTATGTATTTCATTTGGTATTCGCAATATCCCTGACATTGACGTATTCCTTGAAGAGGTGTATAGGGTATTGAGGCCTGGCGGTACATTTGTTATTCTTGAACTTACTCGTCCACGGCACAATATATTCCGCGTATTCTACTTTGTTTATCTTTATACACTGTTACCACTTTTGGGCGGTATCATTGCAAAAAATTATCATGCATATCGGTATCTGTCAAAAACCATACACACATTTATTGATCCCGTAACATTATCTGCAATGCAGGAAAAGCACGGTTTTATAGACATTCAGTATAAATCTATGACATTGCACATCGCTACGATGTATATTAGCAAAAAACCGCCGGTAGCCACATCATTTCTTTCAATACCATTATCAAAACAATCGCATCCAAATAATGTAATCATCCATTAAAAGTAGTAAAGATATTTGTCTGAAAGAGGGTGGTTGCCGTGTATAATTGCAGCCACTTTATCCTGTATTATGTGTGTGATAGCTCCGGGAACGGGCCTGAATGTAATTTCATTAATGCTTTCAATAGGCTGTATAACATTAACACTGCCGCTGAAGAATGCTTCTGAATATTCTCTGATACTATCCGCAGGGATATCGCATTCGTGGACAGAAATGGAATCGTGCATAGCTATATCCAGCACAATCATCCGTGTTATGCCGGGCATTATTGAGCGCAGGGTAGGGGTGTAAAGGCTCTGACCCCGCACAAAGAAGATATTAGCGGTTGCAGCCTCGGCTATATTCCCTTGAGTATCAACAAGGATAGCGTCAGTAAAACCTTTTTGTTGTGCTTCCATCTGTGCCAGATAGCTATTGACATAATTGCCTGCAACCTTTGCATGAACGGGTACTGTGTATGGGTCTAATTTCTTGTAGCTACTTATGCACGCGCGGGAAGGTTGGGAAAGCTCTTCAATGTTGATATGCAGGTGTGCATAATCAATACAGAATATCGCCAGTGAAACCTTTGGCAAATGCGGAATAATAGTAAGCTCAATATCATCGTCAAAGTAGGCAAAGAATTTCACAAGGCCATTTGCAACACTGTTGGCTTTTGCGCAGGTTACTATCGCTTCTTTTATTTCATTTTCGTTGTATGGTATATTAATGTGCATTGCTCGGGCACTGTTGAAAAAACGCTGGCAGTGCTGATGCAATCCTAACAGTGCAGTTCCATTTTTATTGGTAACTATCTCCAATACTTCAAATATTGCTGTGCCCCTGCTGAAACTGTGCGAAAGCAGCGAAACCTTTGCATTATGTATGGGAGTTAATGAGCCATTAATCCACGCAATCATACGTATTATACCTTTGTATAAGATTGAATATGGTTATATAGTTGTATGTATATGTGTCAATAATTTATAATATCGTTATTCAAAAATTGACACAAGTTACTCTTTACTATATTTATATTAATTATATACATTATGGTTGAAATAAAATAAACAGATTTTCAAATACTACTAAATCACGTGTTGAAGCAATTTTTAAAGTTTTACAGTAAAGCAGGTATTTGTAATAACTCGGATAACAGCTAATATGCTTCATTTATTTCATACACAGGTTTGTACATGTTTGTAATTTGTAACATAAGATTAAGGTTTCATGACTTTAATTTATTTTTGATTAAAAGACTTAGTATAGGTTATAAAAAAGCTAACAGTATCGTGTTTAATTTTAACAATATATAATATTACCAAGATTTAATTTATATCAAGGAAAAATGTGGATTTATGTGTCAAACATGTAATAATCGAAATGGAATCCTGAAGGGATAGGATAAAGAGATTAAATATACGCATCATGCATTAATCCCTTCAGGAAAGCAGGTGCGGTGTACTATTCAGAATACAAAAGGTTATTTAAATCAGATACATTACTCCTACAAATATGCCATATAAATAATCGTTTAACTTATCACCTTTATTGATGCCAGTATTGATTTCTGTTCTTTCTGATTCATACTGCAAAAACTGAAAACGTGCTCCTAATGTACCAATAAGCGATGATCCAATTTTTGCACCAATTGAAGGTTCAGCATTTATCCCCCACAATCTAAATGAAAATATTTTGTTTTCTTTAAAAGATTGTGTTAAACTGCCAGAATCATCTCGATCTTCTAATTTAAGTGTAATGTCAAATTCTGATTGTAATCCATAAAGTAGCGATAGATTTCCTGTGACAAAAAATATGTCGGAAAAAGTGTAGTTTAATCCAACTCCTGCTGCAATACAATGCGAAGGGAATGTTGCATTAACAGTGTTATAACTGATATTTGCAGTGGGCTTCCATCTTACTTCAGTAAATTCAAATGTAATATCTAAATACTGATATTTATAACCGGCAAAAATCTTAACATGTTCCAACACATTAAAACTAAGTGCAGCATCAATATCATAGCGTATTTCATCAAACATATATGTTCCTTCGGATGGAATTGCTGGACCTGTATCAAAAATTCTATTATCATACGGTAATGACCAGTGGGTTGATTGCTTCCCAAAAAGACCTGAAAGCGAAATACTCATCATATCCCCTATCGGGATACCAATGACAGGACCTGCCAGAACGCCATCACCGTGATCAATACCATTAAACATTACGGCTTTCCAGTCACTAATGAAGGGCACCCATATAAAGTATCCGCCTTTTACACCTACTATTGTTTCAGAGTTTGCAGGGTTGCTGGCTAAAACCAATGCCACCACTACAATGCAAAATACAAATCTTTTCATAGCAAACCTCCTTAATTTAATATAATAATGTTATATATTAAAAAAAGAGTTTACAATAAACTTTAATCATACATTAACAATAATACTACTAAAATATATGTAACACTACAACGTTACCGGTATTGCCATTGAAATCTTTGAAAGGTTCTTCTTTGCCTTTTCGTAATTTGGGTCTATGGCAACAGCTTCTTTAAAATCTTTTTTTGCTTCTTCTATAAGTTTTTTGGCTTCCTCCTTTTTGCCTTCCCGAGCCAACTTCTTTGCTTCTTCAACCGTTAACTCACCTTTGTAATTTTTAAGAGATGCCTCAACTGATTTTGTTTCAATCCTGGATAAGATCACATTCTTTTCAGATTCGGTAAGTACAACATCAACTATCTGTGTTATTTTATCTACCAGTTCTTTTTCCAGTGCAAAGAATGCATCAGTTTTGCCATTCACAACTGCAGTCTGAAGCTGCATTCCTTTTTCCACGGAAAACACCTGGGTTTCAATGCGCAGCATGCCATTCATTTCAATGAATGAGCCTTTAAGTATGTAGTGTGCACCAACTAAATTACCCAGTTTAACAAGTGTTTTGGGATCAATCATTCCTGTTTGTTGAAACTCCTGCTCAGCAATGACATCTTTCATAGCCTCTTTTGAAATAATATTAAACACACCAATAGACTCCATATCGGTCATGAGCATTGACGCAAGCCCGTATTCCCATGGCTCAAATTCAGCGGCACGGCTTTTGGGGGTTGAGTTGTAGAAGTTGAGTATTAAAAGACCTTTTCTTAATTCGCGGGGCGTGTCCCGCAGGGTTTTTGCTTTATCCTGCGAAGAACATGAAAAAACAAACGAAAGCAATACTGCTAACATCATACTGAAAAGTTTTTTGCTATACCGCATATAGTTCCTCCAAAAATTGCAGTAATGATTTACGCAGTTATGTAACAAATTAAATATAACATCACTACATAGTAAATGTAAAACAAAAAAATATTTTTTTAATTTTATGGCGATAGTTATCAAAAAAAATTACAGTATATTGTAACAGATTTTGTAAAAAAATCTTTTCCGCAAGAAATGTTGCACAATAGATGGTGTGTAAATTATATTATTGTTGAATGATCCTTTGCGCTTATGGTAAATGTAATTGTGTATACATAGTAACACTATCACATACTAAGTGCAACGAATTCTGTACAACAATAATGAAGGAAGCCTGAAACTATGAAAATTTTACATTACATACACAATACTTACAAAAATACCATAAAGAAAATCATCCCATACATCACCTTTGCTTAAATCCATTTGCGGATGATCTTTTTTAATTGTATATGAAGTCCATACAACACGTGCACCAAGAGTCCCTATCACAGACTGGCTTATTTTTGCCCCTATGGCGGGTTCAAAGTTTATACCGTATTGTACAAAATCAAGAGTTTCCATTGAAAATAAACTTTCTTAAACATGTACCAACCTGTAATCGTAACGCGATTAAATTTTAATAACCACGGGTGTAATATATGGGTAAAAATAATAACCAGACGTAAATCCTGAAGTGGTTGAATAAAAAAACATGTATATGCATTTACTCATTTCATTATGTTGTATCTGGTTTGTATCAGTACGTATTTCATGGTCAAATTTTGATGTCTATGCCCTGAAAAATGAAAAAAACCTTGACAAAATTATGAATATTCAATATGAGTGAGTTATCACTCATATTATGCTTTATCTTTATTATGTCGATATTTTAATTACATGATGTGTAGCATATTTTAAGGAGCATATTTTAAGGGGGTGAATGCAAGTTAGAAAAATTTTGTTTGAAGATGAATTTAATCGAAATCGATAAAATGATTGACATTTTTTAATTGTATGATATATTGCTATAGAAACAAAAAAATTAAAATGGGATTATTGTTATAAATAAACGGAGGCGTATCTATGCTGGAGTACAATGTAAAGAATGAGTATGAGCTCATTGCCAAGCATTGCCCAAAGTGTCAGTCACTGGTTATGGCAGCGGTTATTAAGACCTTGCAGGGTGAAATACTGAAATATAAAGACATCCGCTGCTCTAGCTGTGATTGGCAAAGTCCTTTGGCTCAGCTAAAAAGTTCTTGAAAAATTAAGGCTATTCAGAGTAATAGCACTGCCATAGTTACACTTTCTAACTGTGGTCAATGATCTGACACTATATATACTATAGTGCTGGCATACACACAGAAGAAGGGATCCTTAAATATATTAAACAGAGGTAAGGCTATGGCAGTAGAACAGACGTTGGTCATCATAAAACCTGATGGTCTTGTCAAGTCATTGACAGGTAATATCTTAACCCGCCTTTCAGAAGCAAAATTAATAATTGTTGGTGCAAAGGCAGTAAAAGTTAGCAGACAGCTAGCTGAAAAACATTATGAACATTTAAAAGATAAACCATTTTTTGAAGAGTTGATCCAGTACATTATGGGTGAGTTGCATAAGACGCATCGCGTTGTGGCATTTGTGTATGAAGGTGAGAATGCAATACAGAAGGTGCGAGATATTGTTGGCGATACAAACCCTGAAAATGCAAATCCTGTAACCATACGAGGTGCATACGGACGTATTACAACAAGCGGTGTTTTTGAAAATGTGGTACATGCATCATCAAGTCCTGAAGATGCGGAAAAAGAAATCAAGTTGTGGTTTGAACCTCAAGAGCTGGTGGATGTGATATATCCGGTTAAGGAAATTACTGTTGAGAAAGTCACAAAAAAAGTATGGGCATAGAGAAAGGGCAAATTGCTATTGGCTCTTTCACATTATTACATTCTGGAGGATATATTAATGCATATTATTCTTTTAGGTGCACCGGGGGCTGGTAAAGGAACTATCGCCAAGATGCTTGTTGAGAAATATGGCATAGTACAGATATCTACCGGTGATATTTTACGGCAGGCAGTAAAAGAAGGAACCGAAGTTGGTAAAAAAGCAGCAGAGTATATGAATACCGGCAAATTAGTTCCGGATTCAATAATAATGGACATAATTGAAGAGCGGATAGCAAAGCCAGATTGTGCTAAAGGCTTTATATTTGATGGGTTCCCGCGCACCATACCCCAGGCTGAAGAGCTTGCAAAATTATTTGCAAAAAAGAACATGGCTATTGATGCAATCATAAATCTTGAAGTGCCGGAGGATGTGGTTTTACGAAGACTTACCAGCCGCAGAACCTGCTCAAATCCAGGCTGTCAGGCAATCTATAATATATATACAATGCCGCCAAAAAAAGACGGTATATGCGATAAATGTGGCAGTAAACTTGTGCAACGCGACGATGAAACAGAAGAAGCAATCAGGGTAAGGCTGGAAACATATTATGAAAAGACACAGCCTCTTATTGATTATTATCAGCATAATAACGCATATTTTGCAGTACCTTCGCTTGATGCACAGGAAACATTTGATGCAATAGTACAGCGTTTACATGTGTAATAAAAAATTCTTTACAAAATGAACCAATATATTTTTAAATACTGTGATATAATTGTAAAGACGCCTTTGATGGGCGTCTTTACTTCATAGGGAGAGATGCCTGAGAGGTCGAAAGGGGCGGTCTCGAAAACCGTTGTCCCGGGTGACCGGGACCGAGGGTTCGAATCCCTCTCTCTCCGATTATATACATTGTTTAGTGATTAATAATTAAAACTAATCTAGCAAATATTATATATTATCTATTTTAGACGATAATTTGATGGATTTAGCTAAATGATACTATTTATTATAAGGTATTACATAATAATACTTTTTGGTTTGGCATATGATAACCAATCATAAAATAATAATTGGTGATTCGCGAAAAATGTCTGAAGTTAATGACGAATCGTGTCATCTGGTTATTACATCACCTCCTTATTGGCAGTTAAAAGATTACGGATCTGTAGATCAAATTGGTTTTAATGATAGTTATGAAGAATATATAAATAATTTAAATTTAGTTTGGAAAGAATGTCATAGAGTACTATATCCTGGATGTCGTTTGTGTATAAATATTGGGGATCAATTTGCGCGATCAGTATATTATGGAAGGTATAAAGTAATTCCTATTAGAACAGAAATAATTAAATTTTGCGAAACTATTGGATTTGATTACATGGGTGCTATTATATGGCAAAAGCCCACTACTATGAATACAACAGGTGGAGCTTCAGTAATGGGAAGTTTTCCTTATCCCCGAAATGGGATCATTAAAATAGATTATGAATTTATATTAATTTTTAAAAAATGGGGTGAACCGCCAAAAGTATCAAAAGAAGTTAAGCAACAATCAGTATTATCAAAAGATGAATGGAATGAATATTTTTCCGGCCATTGGAATTTTAATGGCGAAAAACAGGATAAACATTTAGCAATGTTCCCTGAAGAATTACCAAAACGTTTAATTAAAATGTTTAGTTTTATTGGGGATACAGTGCTGGACCCTTTTTTAGGCAGTGGCACTACGACATTAGCTGCAAAAAAATTGAACAGAAATTCAATTGGGTATGAAATCAATAAGGATTACATTGAAATAATCAAAGAGAAAATTGGATACAATGAAAATACTCTTATAAAAGATGCTGAATTTTCAATAATGCAACAGGAGAGCAAAGAGATTAGCTGGAAAGATGAGTGGGAAAAGTTACCTTATATATTCAAGGATCCTATAAAAATTGATAAAAAAGTTGATCCCAGAAAGTTATCTTTTGGTTCAAGAATTGCGGATGTAAATACTAGAAATGAAGAATATTTTAGTGTAAAAAAGGTAATAAGCCCTGAATTGTTATTATTAAATAATGATCTTGTAGTAAAATTGTTGGGTGTAAAGAGTAAACAGAGTAAATACAATGAAGCCATACAATGGTTAGAAAGAAAAGTAAAATGTAACAAAATATTTTTGAGATATGATTCAATCAAATATGATCATAATAATAATTTGCTTTGCTATATGTATTTAAAAAACAAAACTTTTATTAATATGCATTTAATAAAGAACGGATTGGCTGATGTTGATACATCACTTAACTACAAAATGAAAGAAAAATTTGTAAAATTAGTTGGTTGAGATTAATGCCTAAAGAATGGATTTTAAATAGCGCAATCAATAGATGGGGATTGCAAAAAAAGAAATGGGTTGGAGCTGTTTCCGATGAAATAAGAAAGTGTTCTCCAAAAACTATTCAAGATTGGAAGCTATATTATTATTCAAAGGTATATCCAAAGGAACATCTTGTTGACATTGGGAAAAGGTTGTATATTAAAATTTCTGAGGTAATGCGTGCTGAGATAGATGATATAACTGAAGAAGATTGTGTTAATTATGTAATCAATTTGGTTATAAATAGAACTTTTGATGGTTACATAACAGAGAAGAAAACAATATATGAACAATTACAACATATGTTAAATGTTAAAATTGAACCTGCGCCTGATGAATGGGATAGACTTTATAATGTTGATTTTTTCATCAAAATTAAGGACAATTATATTGGATTGCAAATAAAACCAGCTGGATATGCCTTTATTCCTCAAATAATAAATGAAAGGAAAAATCAAGAAGATACGCATAAGAAATTTCAGCAAAAATATGGTGGAAAGGTTTTTTATATAATCTCAATAAAGGACGGTGACAAAAAAGCAATTTATAACATAGAAGTAGTTGATGAAATAAGAGATGAAATTATGAGATTAAATAATTTATAGATTGTGATGACCAAACATAATTGACAATATAAAGCTTCAAAACAATTATGTAATAACGCAAAGAATTCATGGAGAGATGTCTGAGAGGCCGAAAGAGCACGGTTGGAAACCGTGTGTAGCGAAAGCTACCGGGGGTTCGAATCCCCCTCTCTCCGAAGAAAAAAAGTTTGGTAGAAGGGTATATGTCATATCAGGTAATTGCACGAAAGTGGCGCCCGCAAACCTACAGTGAAGTAGTAGCTCAGGAACATGTTGCAAAAACTATAGCAAATAGCATAAGCAAGGGCAGGATTTCCCATGCCTATCTTTTTGCCGGTCCCCGGGGTGTGGGAAAAACCACCATGGCACGAATCGTGGCAAAATCGCTCAATTGTATACATGGTCCCACTGCCCAGCCATGTGGAGTGTGCGAATTTTGCACCGAGATTAAAAACGGCAACTCCTTTGATGTGATTGAAATAGACGGTGCATCCAATACCGGTGTTGATAATATCCGTGAATTGCGTGAAAATGTGCATTCAGCACCTTTGAAATCACGCTATAAGGTGTATATCATTGATGAAGTGCACATGCTGTCCAAATCGGCATTTAACGCACTGCTTAAAACACTTGAGGAGCCACCAGCGCATGTTGTCTTTATATTTGCAACCACTGAGATTCATCAGATACCTGAAACAATACTATCCCGATGCCAGAAATTTATCTTCAAACGCATCCCTGTTGCACAGATTGTTCAGCAGCTTTTACATATATCTGAAAAAGAAAGATATATCGTTGACCAGAAAGCATTATATCATATTGCCCGCGCAAGCGGTGGTTCCATGCGCGATGCGCAGTCGCTTATGGATCAGGTAATTTCGTTTGGGGGCAAAGAGGTTACCGAAAATGATGTACTGTCGTTGCTGGGGATTGTTTCTCTAAAGCAGTATTGTGATTGCATAGAAATTATCTTGCGTGCTGATATTTCATCACTTATTCAATTCATTGAGGATATTATCACCGCTGGTGTTGATATTGCCCGTTTTGTTACTGGTTTTGCTGATGTTGTGTACGCAATGCGCCTGTGCAGCGTTACCGATGTGCGAGCATTGTTAGGCTACTCTGATGAGGAACTGTCGATTTTACAACAGACTGCTGCAAAGTTTCATGACGAGCAGTTGGGCCTTTTTTACACGATGCTTTTAGATTGTCATAAAGAATTAAAGTTTACGGGCAATGAACGTGCGGTGGTGGAGATGTTCTGCATTGATATCATGCAGATGCTTAAAAGGCCAACTCTTGCTTCAATCTTAAAGCAGCTTGATGAAAGTCCGCACGCAGATCAAAAAAAAAACCTGAATGAAATTACGCAAAAAGAAAGCTCGCCTCACGATGATGCAAAGATCATCATGCATGCATGGACACAACTACTGCAACAATTTCGTGAACACAAGCAGTATATATTCTTTAAACTTAATCATGTAAAAGCTGCGTATAACAACGGGCAGCTTGTTCTTATGGTTACGGGCGATAGTTCCAATGGATTTTATCAACAGTTACTATCGAAACAGGAAATAAAACAGATTGAAGACGAACTGTGTAAACTTAGTAAACGAAAGGTGACAATACGTGTTGAGACAGCTACAAATGATGTGCCGCTTCCTGATGCGGTGATGTTACCCCATGCCGAGGACCCAGAGAAGCCACATCCACTGGTTGAGCAGATTAAAACCATTTTTGATGGTGAAATTATAAAATAACAAGGAGCATGACAATGAATTTTAAAGATATTGGACAGTTAATGAAGGCGCAGAGCGAGTTAAAAAAGATTCAAAAGCGGCTTAAAAAAACTGAAGTTACTGCCACAAGCCGTGACGAGATGGTAACAGCAACAGCTAATGGCGATAATGAGGTTATTTCAATAATCATTAATGAGGAAAAGTTTAACAACAGTAGCATAAAAGTACTTGAACGAAATATCATTGAAGCAGTGAACAAGGCATTGGACGATGCAAAGGAAATGGCATCAAAAGAAATGATGAAACTTACAGGTGAAATGGATATATTTGGCATGGCAAATGAACTTAAAAAATTTATGAAGTAACTATGAACCTGCCATCTAAATTTCTTGAAAACTGTATTCATGAGCTGTCAAAACTGCCAGGCATTGGCTCAAAGAGTGCATCGCGTATTGCATTTTTTCTTTTAAAAACGCCAAAAGCTAATGTTGATGCTTTGATTGGTGCAATACAGCAGTTAAAGGAAAACATACGATATTGTGAAGTATGTGGCGGAATATCTGATGAAGCGGTATGCAGTGTATGCAGTGATTACGAACGAGACAGAAATACCCTGTGTGTTGTTGAAGAGCCTGAAGACATGCTTAGCATCGAAAAATCCGGTGCATTTAACGGCATGTATCATGTACTTGGGGGTGTTATCTCTCCGCTGGATGGGATAGGACCCGAAGAGCTGTCCATTCATAAACTTGTGGAACGCTGCAAAAGTGGCATTAAGGAGGTTATTATTGCCACAAATCCAACCATAGAAGGCGATGCAACAGCGCTGTATATTGCATCCCTTCTTAAACCACTTGGTATAAAAGTGATGCGCATTGCTCACGGGTTGCCAGTTGGTTCTGACCTTGAGTTTGTTGACGCTCCTACACTGGCAAAATCTATTACCGGAAGGAGGGAAATGTAAGCTATGTTCTGCCACTTACTTCAAACACTATCGGAATTCCATGCCAGTCAAGTTCCTGCTGCAGTGTTTTTTCAAGAAATCGTGACACATCTTTGCGGAATAATTCAGGTTTATTTACAAAAAGCCGTATTACTGGTGGTGATGTATTGGTTTGTGTGGCATAGTATATCTTAAGCTGTCCACCTAAAAGTGGCATGACGTGTCTTTTTTGCACATTTTCTATTATTACATTAATCTTTGATGTTTCAACTTTATGTTTAGCTCGTGCATGTATATCTAATGCTGTCTGCAACAATTTATGAATGCGCAGTTTATGCAATGCAGATATAGAAATGATAGGAAAGTCAGTGGCACGATAGTATTTGAAGAGTATCCTGTCTTTGAAATTTTCAAAGGTAGTATGATCTTTTTCAATAAGATCCCACTTATTGATGGCAAGCACAGTTGGTTTATGTGATTCCATAATGATGTCCGCAATCTTTTTGTCGGTTTCGGTAATTCCACTGGTTGCATCAATTAAATGAATAACTATATCAGCTTTGTCGATAGCTTCTCTGGAACGGACCACAGCGTAGTATTCAATTGTATTATCAATCCTGCTTTCCCTGCGTATACCGGCAGTATCGATAATCATAATAGTTTTGCCATAAAATTTGAATATTTCATCAATGCTATCGCGCGTTGTACCGGGTATTTCAGATACTATCGCACGCTGATAGCCTAAAAATGCGTTTAATAGCGTAGATTTGCCTGAATTTGGGCGTCCGACAAGGGCAATTTTACAATCTATTTCAAACGTTTTTTTCTTTTTATGCGGAAGATTTGTTACAATGGTATCAAGCAGCAGGTCAATGTTGCGTTTGTGTAATGCCGAAATGGGGATACATTCATGTCCAAGTTCATAAAAATTAGGCAGACATTCCATATCCTCTTTATGATCTATTTTATTTATGGCAATGATATATGGTTTATTGAATTTGCGAATTAGCTCAAGCAACTCATAATCGTATGAAGCAATATCGGGTTTTTCAAACAATAGAACAAACACATCTGTGCTCTGCAAATGATGTAATGCCACCTGTTTGATATCATCAGATAAAGTGGCATTGGGTTCAAGATCAAGCCCCGGAGTATCATTAATAATAAATGAAACATCACGGTACTGCAGCATATATGAAACAATATCGCGTGTGAGTCCGGGATGTTCATCAACAATTGCTTTGCGCTGTTTAATTATAGTATTAAACAGTGTGGATTTGCCTACATTCTGTCTTCCCACGATTGTTACAACAGGTAATTCCTTCACAGCATCCCTCGCGATGTTTATTTTATGTGTAATTATCCTAAAGTGTTTTTTGAAAATTTTTAATTCACACTATACATTTACGCAGACAAAAGATGGTAAGCGCATACTTTAAATTAAAGTGGTAAATAGTAAAAAATAAAGAATATAAAGATGTCAACAGTTATTTACGCAACGTGGAAATTAATTTCTAATGTTTTTAGTTGTTTTATTCGACTTTTAAATAAGAAAATATTTTTCATGAATTGAGTGCACATCCACTTTTGGATTTGGGTGTAAACCATATTTTAAAGTTTATTCATAGAATAGCGATTAGAAATTGATAATAGAAAAATTTTTAAATTTCATATATCAAAATCATTTTTTTGTTGCAATATTAAAATATGTATGTTATACGTTCATCATCAGGATTAATTGCTTATATTTTTTACCATGCGCTATGCATGAAAAATTTTAAAATCGAGGTGGTGTAATCGATGGAACAGAAAAAGTCATTAAAACAGCTTCAGGCTGAAGAAGCACGAAAGAAAGACAAAGTCAAAAAATTGACCGCCGAGCTCAATGCAGCAAAGAAAGACTTAAGTGCACTGGCAAAAGCTATTGCAGCAGCAAAAAAAGCAGAGGCAGAAAAGAAGAAAGCTGCTAAAAAGCCAGCAAAGAAGAAATAAGTTATTTATATGTGCCTATCATAAAATTTAATGTAAAGAGGTGGGTAACCACCTCTTTTTTATGTAAAAAAGTAATTGCAGTTTTATGCTGAAGTAAATATATTAATTGTTCGATAAGAAAAATAAAGTATCTTCAAGGTGATATTTGTTTGTATATTGAGGATGAAGTTGAAAGATATAAAGCAAAGAAAACAACGAACCTTTGAAAGTGTATCAACTCTGGATGATATCATGGAGTTGTTAAAAGATGAACAATTCCAGAAACGCTTAGGTATTAAATATACACTTGAAAAATCTACAATTGAGATTAATGAATTCATTGATAATAGGACAATAATGCTTGTAACTGATCCGGATTATGTGCCTATTGATAATAAAATTATTCTTTATGGACTGATAGACAGGTATATTGAGATAGATTGTGATGTTGTTGAAGTATCCGGGCCCGGTTATTTTAAATGCAAAGTGGTGAGTGCGCGAAAAGCTGCTCACGGAAGACGTGATTTGCGGTTTAAAATGAATCCGGAAAAGGTTGTTGCTACCAATTTCAGGGTTTCCAAGCATACCATTGATATACGAAATTACAGTATACCTACCGGCATAAAGGTAATTATTGAACAGTTTCAAAGTCAGATTTCCAGAAATGCTGATATTGTAAAAGTTGATATACTGGATGACCGTGATGCTCTGCTGGCACACATTAAAAAAACAAGATCAATGTTATATATTGAAGACTTGAATAATCCTGCAACGTTTACGCCTGTTAATGATGCCTTTATTGACATAAAAGAAGCGTTACAGGAACAAACATCTCAATATATAAAAAAGTTAACTGATAGTGGATATAGGTCAATAATTATATCGCCGGTTATATATATTGAAGATGATGAACGGCTTATACCATTTGCATATATTCAGTATATTTCCAAAGAAAAGCCTTTATCAATGGATAAAGTACTGGAAATTCAGGATCTGGCTTTCAAGCTTGTTGATAGGATACGTGATGCAAATACACTTATGATTGCTGTTCATCAGGAGATACTCGATATCAGCAGGGGCGGTGCCAAGTTAAAGATTACTGATAATAATTTAAAGAAGTATATCTTAAAATCCAAAGGATTCATTTTTGATATTGTTTTTAAACTCCAGGCACCAATTACTATTTACGGTGATATACGCTATACGTATGTTGATTCTGAGGATAATTTAATTATTGGAGTTGATTTTGCTGGTAATTCTTCACGTAAGGATGAGATGAAGCGTTTTTACTCAATCATACAGCCAATGGAGTTAGAGTACAAAAACAGGCTTATTAAAGAGATGCGGCAAAAAAAGAAAGGGGATGTGTGATTTTCCCCTTGCTGTCGCAAGGGAAATTTATTCAATTTTTTTATTTTTTAATTCCTTCATCACTTCAGCATCTGATTTTCGTGAATAATACGGCAGTACCGTGCGGTAATCGGTGTATTCTGTGGGATTTTGTGAATACAGTGATTCCACCAGCCGTATCATTTTATTTGCCTGTGGTATAAATTCAGGATAAAAAAGAATACTATTACATAACGTACTCATTGCATCCTGGTACTTTATGCTGCCATCGCCAACTGCTATTACCGGATGATTGCTGTGTATGCTGAAAAGTTGTTCTATTATGTAGTCACCTGGCGGCAATATCTCTTGTGGGAAGGAGTCAGTTTTTATATGGTAGCGTGCAGCAAAGACTCTGTTTTTTTTGGCATCAAATGCTACGATACAATGGGCATTACTGTGGGCTATGGCACATGCATAGAGAAGATGGGTTGGTATGCCAACAAGTGGTACCTGTAAAATTTGTGCCAGCATGCGCGCGGTGGTTACTGCTATTCTGATACCTGTAAATGAGCCCGGGCCAATGCCTACACCTATACATTGAACGCTGTGTATCGTGGTGTCCAACTCTTTGCACGCACTGTCAATAGTGTCAAACAGGGTAACCGAATGTGAGTGCTCTGTTTTGGTGGTTTTATCTGCTATTGTGCCGTTATACTGAAGCGCCACAATTTCAATATTTGTTGCTGTATCAAGAAGCAGGATGTTCAATGCTAATCTTCCTCCTATTTTTATCGATGTATTCTAATGTAATAATATATATGTTTTCCGGAAGACGCTTCATAGCTCTGTCAGCCCATTCAATTACTGAAACGCCATCGCCAAACCAGTATTCTTCAAAAAATAGATTTTCAAGCTCTTTATCATCCTGAATGCGGTATAGGTCAAAATGATATAGCGGCACAGGTGCTTCATATACTTCAAGCAGTGTAAACGTTGGGCTTGTAATTTCTTCATCTATTCCAAGGCCTTTGGCAATACCTTTGGCAAGGATGGTTTTTCCGGTGCCAAGCTGGCCAATCAGCGCAAAGATATCGCCGGGTTGTGCGTTTTTACCTAACTCAACGCCCAATCCAAATGTTTCTTCCTGTGATTGTGTGATATATGTTGTATGTGTCATATTATTCTGCTTTTATATGCTCAAATGCCATTGTGTTAAGCTTTTTTATAAAATCTTCCATATGCTGGGGTAAGTCAATAGAAAATTGTAGATGCTGTCCTGTAGAAGGATGCGCAAATTCTAAATACGTTGAAGCAAGCAGCATGTATGGAACATTATACTTTTCCCATTTTTTGGAATACAGCTTATCACCAACTATCGGAAGCCCTAAGGAAGATAAATGAACACGTATCTGGTGTGTTCTGCCTGTTAATATCCGAATGTGTAAACGTGAAAATACACCCTGCTGCGTATGCCATACTTCTTTTAATGTATAGTGGGTGATAGCTTCTCTGCCATCATCGCGTACAGTCATTTTATGGCCGTATTGTGGGTGGCGGTCGATAGCTCTGTTTATTATATCGGTTGGTGTGGATGGTTTTCCGGTAACTATCGCCTCATATTTTTTTACAACGTTTCTGCTTTGAAATTCTTTTGCAAGCAGGTTATGTGCACTGTCATTTTTTGCTATCACCATAAGGCCTTCGGTATCCTTATCAAGTCTGTGGACAATTCCAGGACGTTCAACACCGCCAATAGAGGAAAGACCTTTAAAATGATACAGCAATGCATTGACCAGTGTGTGTGTGGTATTGCCTGCTCCTGGATGCACTACCATGCCTGCCGGTTTGTGAATCACAGCAATATCATCATCTTCATAAAGGATATTCAATGGAATATCTTGAGGTTGTAGTGTTGTTTTTTCAGGCTGGGGTATGATGATAAGGATTTGCTGGTCTGCTTTTACTTTATAATTTGGTTTCACAGGCATTCCGTGTATAGTAATATGGTTGTGTTTCAAAAGTTTTTGTATAAAGCTTCGCGATAGCTCCTCTTCTAATGCATTATAAATAAATATGTCAATGCGTGTACCGGCATATTCTTCAGGGACAATTAGTGTTATATTGTTTTCATTAACCATAAAAAAGCCTTGAAATACTGAACTAACATACTGATAATGCAATTAATTATTATTGTAATATTATTCGTCTAATGAGTGAACGTGATTATGCACATAGTGAATTAGAGAAAATGTTTTGTCAACATTAGTCAAATCATTTTTAATGGGGAATGTGATGGAATATCTTTCACGTAGATATGTGACAACAATAGTACATGCTATTTCACATAACTTATGGCATCATCCACATCATGTAGCAAGTTTTGTGTCAGTATGGTATTATATAGAACTTTTGTATATGATGAATATAGCAATATTTTTTTATCCGCCAATCCTGGTTGCATCAACAGGAATACTTATAGGAATTGTTTTGAGCATTCATATACTAAAGCTTTATATAGGCGACAGCATTAATATTACAATTCAATTATTCATGATGGATGTCCATATTGCCTATTCAGTGGGGTTAACGATAGCAGTTATAGTATCACATGCCACATGGTATACAGTGCTTATAGTAGTGTTACGTGATATCATAGCAACCATTGAACTAATTCTGGTATATACTATGACAGGATCGGATTAATTATTTTTTAAGTAGTATATGCAGGAATAGCTACATAATGTATGTTGGAAGTCTTGTAAAACTCACTTTATGATTTGACTAATAGAATAGATATTATTTGAATGGATGTAATATCTTAGATTTACGTAATGCTGGAGGATTTGTATGTACGAAATTCGCGAAGCGACATTAAGTGATATTGATGATATCGTTACTATACGTATGAAAATGCTCTTTGAATTAGGGAAATTGGAAACTGAAGATGGAACAAGGAAATTACGTTCATTAACCAGAGATTTTTTTATACGTAAATTCCAGACAGGTGAATTTAAGGTATTCTGTGCAGTAAAAGATGATACAATTATTGCTACAACTGGCATACAATTTTTAGAAAGACCCCCGTTATATGAAAATCCTCATGGTATTGAAGCATATATTATGAATGTATATACCGAACCTGATTTCAGAGGTAAAGGTGTTGCTTCAAAGTTGCTGGAAAAGGTTATAGAACATGCCAAAGAACGAAAAGCAGGTAGAATATTACTTCACGCTATTGGCAAAGATAAACGCATATATGAAAAAGCTGGTTTTACATCAACAACTGATGAAATGCAATTAATTTTAAAAAGAAGTTTATGATCAAGACATCTATCTTTCTATTATAACCGCATTGGTAATGTATGGATAGTTTTGTTAATATACTAATAATCTTTGCAATCTCGGTTGTTGTGATATATATATGCAATAAAATAAATATACCAACAATAGTTGGTTTGTTTTTAACTGGTTTGATAGCCGGACCTTATTGCTTACAGATAATTAAAACACCTGATGAAGTTGAGTTGCTTGCAAAAATTGGAGTAATAACGTTATTATTTACAATTGGTCTGGAACTATCGTTTGCCGAAATAGCATCATTACGAAGAGCTATTTTTGCAGGATTTCTGCAGGTTGTGTTTACCATTGTTGTTGTGTCTTTGTGCATGACACTATGGTTTAATGTTCCCAAATCATTTTTTTTTGGTTTCATTGTTGCACTGAGCAGTACTGCCATAGTATTGAAAATGCTTCAGGAATTTTCTTTGTCCGATAGTCCCTCGGGAAGGATATCTCTGGCAATATCATTAGTACAGGACATAGCCACAGTAGTACTGATGCTTTTGATACCTCTCCTTGCAAATAAATCTGATAATTCCGTAAGCTATACCCTGGCATTGTTGCTGGCAAAAAGCGTTGTTGTTATCATTGTTGTGTTTATTGCTGCCAAATATATAATCCCACGATTTTTGTATGAAATTACCCGTACCAGAAACAGGGAATTATTCATAATAAGTGTGGTGACCTTGTGTCTGGGCGTTACTCTGGCAACACATGCAATTGGGTTGTCTATTGAATTAGGTGCATTTTTAGCCGGGATAATAATATCTGAATCCGAATATAGTGGTCAGACAATAAGTTCTTTCATACCTTTTCGTGATTTATTTACCAGCTTTTTCTTTATTTCAATAGGTATGTTGCTTAATCCATTTCTTATACTGCCAAATGCAGCGTATATCACTGGATTGTCTCTGGGAATAATCATTATCAAGTTTTTGATAGTGATTGTTGCAATTTTGTTGATTGGCTATCCATTAAAAACTGCCGCATTATCAGGACTATCTCTTGCTCAAATAGGTGAGTTTTCATTTATACTGGTTCAGATAGGGATGGTGTATTCATTATTGACACAGGGCGAATATCAGATGGTGTTATCAGTCAGTATGGCAACTATGGTATTAAGTCCATTTCTTATGAAATACTCTCAGGTTTTTGTTGATGGAATTACACGGTTGCCGATGCCAAAAATTATTTTATATGGTTTTGCGCATACTGAAACCCAGAAGGTGTATGATCTGGTTGATCATATAGTAATTATTGGGTATGGCATTAATGGCAGAAATGTTGCGATAGCAGCAAAAAGCATACATATCCCTTATGTTATTGTTGAAATGAATCCAGAAACAGTAAAGAAGGAAAAAAAGGAAGGCGAAAATATTATTTACGGCGATGCATCGCAGGAAGATTTACTAATGCAGGTGAATATTTCATCAGCAAGGGTTCTTGTGATAGCAATAGCTGATAGAGGTGCAATAAAAAGGATTATTGTCCTGGCACGGCGTATTAATCCTCATATTCATATCATTGTACGTGCACGGTTTGTGGGCGATATGAAAGAATTATTTGAATTAGGTGCAAATGAGGTAATCCCTGAAGAGTATGAAACATCTATAGAAATTTTTGCAAGAGTCTTGCAGTATTACAGGGTCCCACGTAGTGATATAGAAGCTATGATTGAATCCATCCGTGCACAGGGATATGCAATGTTAAGAAATTTACATGTTGATGTGTATAGAGATTTGCCTATTGCCGAAATCGATATGCAGGCAATACGGGTGTGTCCCGGTTCGCCTGTGGTTGGGAAAACTATTGGACAAATGCAGTTCAGGAAAGTACATAAATTTTCTGTTGTAGCAATAAAACGTGGCAATTCTATCATTACCAATCCGGGTGCTGATGATAGTATACAGAGTGATGATATACTCTATGTAGTGGGTAGCAGAGAAGCGTTAGCAAAAGCTGTCAGGGAATTAAAGTTAA
This sequence comes from uncultured bacterium, assembly GCA_937920495.1. Taxonomy (GTDB): domain Bacteria; phylum Spirochaetota; class UBA4802; order UBA4802; family UB4802; genus UBA4802. Next base: position 24,110 of record CALEUQ010000069.1, read on the forward strand.
GCGATAATGCTAACAGTTGTCCAGCATAAGCATGTGTATTTACTTTAATACGCACTATTATTTTGATGTTTTTGAAAAAATAATTGACTTTTAATTCCAACATATAAAAGCACTATAACAGCACGAGGTTAATTATGAAAATCAAAACTAAAAAACAGGAAATTGATATAGTAAAAAAGAAGATCATAAAAATTACATCAATTGTCTTTGGGATTATAGCTGTTGTAGCAAGCATCATTATAGTACAATTTGTGATTAGAAAAAGTATGATGGATCCACAGATAAATTTTGTTGTGGGTGACTGTCTATACCGCACCACAGAAAGCCATGATTGGCAAAAGGCTGAAGTAGGTATGGGAGATACGCAGCCACTATATAAAAATGATACTGAAGAAGGCCGTAGAGGTAATCGCCGGGTAGAATTTATGATTGTGAAGTAATCGAGTGATGAGAACATGAATACTATAAGACCATTACATCTGTCAACCGACAGCTTTTCGCCCTACGGATATTTTGCAAGGATGCAAAATCCTGATTCAATTAATTTTGGAACTTCACCGGTAAAATTTTACCGCGACATTATTCAGATTCCCACTGTTTCTATGATGAATATTTCGTTTTCAATTTGTCAGGTTGAAAAGCGTGATTGTATTATCCAAAAACTTGAATATCACAATCACTGCTATGAAGGCATTTTGCCGCTTGATGGTGATGTACTTATTCATGTGGCTCATGCTACACAGAATAATGTGTATCCATATCAAGACATCAAGGTTTTTGTGGTGCCACAATATACAATGGTAGTATTAAAAGCCGGTGTATGGCATCATGCACCGTTTGCTGTCAATGCAACAGTGAATACCTTAATAATACTGCCCGAACGAACCTACGTCAATGACTGTGTTCGTGTTGATATCCCCCAGGAATATCAGTTAAAAATCATATTTTAGGCGATAGTTACTGATAATTAAATAGTTACTGATAATTAATCTATATGTATACAAAAGGGGCTGTCGGGACAGCCCCTTCTATTGCCTAATTACATCTGGCTCGCCTTTGCCAGTCGCATAGATGCTTTCATCACTTCTTTGTCGGTTGCATATTGTGGCAATTTTTCCATCATGATTGTAGACAGTTTCTGGCTTATCCCGGCCTGTTTCTCTTCAAGATCAAGCAGTTCTTTTGGTAACTGTGCATTTTCATTGTTTAGTTCAGGATATTTTGCCTGTAACTGTTTGATCCTGGGCTGCAATGCTTCTATTGCATCGGCATATGAGTTAATAGCTTTTGCAATATCACTGGCACTGGTAGCTGTATCAACATCTTTGATCAGGTTTTCCTGTGCAGTGATTGATTCCTGCATAAGAGCACGAACATCACTGTATTTTCCTGTTGATGACCCGCAACTGATAAACGAAACTATCACACATAATGATAGAAATAATAAAGAATATTTTTTCATAAAGCCTCCTTGGTTGGTATGGATGTAAGTATATCATGATACTGATTATATTCAATAATAATTTTTTTATTGACTTTAATAATCTAATGACTTAACAATATAGAAAAAATAAATTAAATAAAGGGTAAATGTATGGTGTTATCACCTATTGCATGGTTAGCTGTAGGTATTGTATTGATGGCAGTTGAGATAATTATGCCAGGCTTTATTATCTTCTGGTTTGGCATAGGAGCATTGATTACTGCTGTACTGGTGTATGTTGGGCTCCTGGAGTCTGAAATATCACAGTGGTTTTGTTTTTTCATTTCGTCAGGTGCTTTTTTAGCTTTCTGGTTTGGGTATTTAAAAAACAGAGTAAAAGTGAAAACTGCTGATGATGCGCTGGATGTTACTCTGGCAGGTAAAAAAGGTAAATGCATAAAAGAAATTATACCTCCACAAATAGGTGAGATTGAATTATTTGAACCCTTTCATGGTGTAACCGTATGGAAAGCACAATCAGAAGAAATAATTCAAAAAGATGATATTGTAGTTGTTGAAGGTGCCGATGGAATAAAGCTTATTGTTAAAAAGGAAAAATAAAATACTATAGCAATTAAATGAATTTAAGTAAATATGCCAATTCATAATCTTTATATTTGTAGTAACATATAAAGTTCCAAACAATCTATGATTAAGAGTATTCCTGGCCAATTTCATATTATACATTCTAATGTTAGGTTAGGAATCAAATAAATAATTTTAAATTAAGGAGGTTTTTATGTCAGGTTTAATTGTTGCCATTGCAATCCTTGTTGTGATTCTTATTTATAAAGGTGTTAGAATAGTCCCACAGGCTGAAAACTGGCTGGTTGAACGTTTTGGTAAATATGCCGCAACACTAACACCGGGGCTTAATCTCATCAATCCGCTTTTCTCGCGGGTAGCGGCAAAAATTGATATTCGTGAACAGGTATTGGATCTTCCGCCTCAGGGGATCATTACCGAAGATAATGCTACTGTCAAAGTGGATGGTGTTGTCTTTTATAAGATACTAGATCCATACAAGGCTTTTTATGGTATTGAAAATTTACAGAATGCCATCTCCAATCTGGCATTGACAACATTGCGTTCAATAATGGGGAGAATGACACTGGATCAGTCATTGTCATCCCGCGACAAAATTAATGCTGAGCTGTTACTAATACTTGATCAGGCAACAGATTCATGGGGCACCAAAATAACGCGAGTTGAAATTAAGGACATTGTACCCCCTCAGGATTTGCAGCAGGCAATGGCGCTACAGATGAAAGCTGAACGAGAGAGACGAGCAACAGTTTTGGAGGCAGAAGCACAAAAAGAAGCACAGGAAAAGAAAGCAGAAGGTTACAAGCGTGCACAGATACTGGAAGCAGAAGCCAGAAAAGAAGCAGCTCAACGTGATGCCGAAGCACGTGAGCGGTTGGCACAGGCTGAGGCTAATGCAATAGAATTCGTTGCAAAGTCGCTTAAAAGCACTGGCGGTGATCCATTGCTATATCTTCTTGGAATGGAATATGTAAAGGGTTTAATCAAATTGGGTGAATCCCAGAGCAGTCATGTTGTTATCCTGCCGTCTGATCTGGTTGAGAATTTAAAAAATTTGTTTAAGTTGAAATGATACACCAGTTATTCATAAAAGCTACCGCATTAGTAACATAAAAAAGATATACTGTACACATCGCAAGCAAAGATGACGGGGTGTACATGTTTTTATTAATAAACTCAAATTTATAAGCAAAATATGGAAAGAAGCACATTTACATTGTAAAAGTCAGTACATGTATGCCCTTGAGTGTACATAAAGTCATTTTTGGGAATAATTTATTGAATAAATAGATTATTTCTGGTACAATTATTGCATAAGTAAAAAAATTTACTAATTTGTCCTTCCCTTAATGCCCGTACTATACGGGTATAGTGGTGTTCTTTTTATTTGACAATACTATTGGAGCATGAAATTTTATATCTTTTAAGAGGCAAGCCATGATGATTGCACCTTTACTTCAGCCCGAAATAAAAGAGCTGATTCAAAACAGAGAGTTTGGCGTATTAAAGGAAGTTTTTAGCGAATGGGCGCCTGCTGATTTAGCCGAACTTATCAGCGAATTGCCGGAAGACGAACAGGTAATTATTTTCAGGTTGCTGCCAAAACAACTTCAAGCCGAAACCTTTGAATATTTAGATTTTGAGGTGCAATCTTACCTTTTAGGGAATCTTGCCAAAAAGCAGATAGCTGATATCTTAAATGAAATGTCGCCTGATGACCGAACTGCACTGTTTGAGGAACTCCCAGCCGATATTTTACGTCAAATGTTGTCACTAATGTCCAGAGAGGAACGCATTACTGCAATGATCCTCCTTGGGTACCCAGAAAACAGTGTTGGTCGTTTAATGACAACAGATTATATTGCTGTCAAAGAAAACATGACTATCGCTCAGGTTTTGCATTATATTCGTAAATACGGCAAGGACAGCGAAACGCTAAACATGATTTATGTTGTTGATGATGAAGGCAAATTGATCGATGACATAAAAATGCGGCAGGTACTTTTATCGCAACCAACACGAAGGATAAAGACATTAATGGACCATAAGTTTGTAAGCCTCAATGCATTTGATGATCAGGAAACCGCAATTCAGGTTTTTAAAAAATATGACTATTATGCACTGCCAGTTGTTGATAACGATGGAATCCTCCTTGGTATTGTAACGATTGACGACGTGCTGGATGTTGAAGAAGAAGAAGTTACGGAAGATATTCACAAGATGGCTGCAGTTGAGGTATTGGAAGAGCCCTACATTGAAGAGCCACTATTACGACTCACCAGGAAACGTGCATCATGGCTGGTCTTTCTTTTCCTGGGCGAGATGCTAACTGCAACTGCTATGGGATATTTTGAAGAAGAAATCGCAAGAGCTGTGGTGCTTGCGTTATTTGTGCCACTTATTATTTCAAGTGGTGGAAATTCGGGTTCGCAGGCGGCAACACTTGTTATTCGAGCTATGGCAATAGGTGAAATAAAACTGCGTGATTGGTGGCGCGTATTGATACGGGAAATACAATCGGGATTTATGCTTGGCTCAATTCTTGCGTTCATTGGTTTTTTGCGTATCAGCCTGTGGCAAAAATTTTTTGGTATGTATGGCGAACACTGGCTAAAGGTTGCATTATCTGTATCATTTTCTCTTGTTGGTGTTGTCATGTGGGGAACACTTATGGGTTCAATGTTGCCATTTATATTGCGAAGATTGGGACTTGACCCTGCTACATCGTCAGCGCCATTTGTGGCAACACTGGTTGATGTGTCAGGATTAATAATATATTTTAATATTGCGTATCTAATATTGAAAGGTACATTGCTATAAGGATATTATAATGACAAAGCTGGCATGGAAACCCGGAACAATGTTATATCCTGTACCAGCGGTGCTGGTAACATCACATTACCAGGGTTTTGATAATGTGTGTACGGTATCATGGGCAGGAACTGTATGCACTGAACCGCCAATGATAAGTATTTCCCTGCGCCCGGAACGTTATTCATTTGAGCTTATACAAAAGTCAAAAGAATTTGTAGTCAATATTCCAGACAAAAAGATTGTACGAGCGGTTGATTTATGTGGTGTTCGTTCGGGAAAGGATATTGATAAGTTTGCGATAGCTCATCTCAATAAGCTGCCGGCAAAAAAGGTAAAAGCACCATTAATAGAACAGTGTCCTGTATCAATTGAATGCAAGGTATCAAAAATTATTCAGTTAGGAAGCCATTATCAATTTATTGGAAAAGTTGTTATGGTGCATGTTGATGATGCCCTGCTTGACAAACGAGGTGCATTACATCTGGAGAGGGCAGGACTGGTGTGTTATAATCACGGATTTTACTGTGTTGTTGATAAACAGATTGGCAGGTTTGGATTTTCGGTAAAAAAACGCAAAAAGAAGAATTAAAGAATTAAAAAACTGCGCCGTAGAATGCGGCGCAGTAAGTGTGGTATTTATTCTTTAACCTGTGTAGTAAGGAATATTTGAATGCTCATCTGGTTAATCTGATCCTGTAATTCTTCTATTTCATCTATGTGCCTGTCTTCATCTTTTAGAATGCTTTCAAGCACTTCGCGGGTTGCAAAATCTCTGACGTCGCCAGCTAATACAATGGCGTCGTTATATGCTTTAATTGCTTCTTCTTCAGCTTTGCGGTCATTTTCAAGTTGTTTGGGTATATCTGCACCAATAAAGATTTTTCTTAAATTAGTTACTATCGGTAACCCTTCCAAAAATAATATTCTGCCAATTAGTTTTTCAGCATGCTTCATTTCATCAATAGCTCTTTTTTCAAAGTGTTTATGAAGCTTTTCATAACCCCAGTTATCGCACATTTCCGAATGAACCATGTATTGATTGATTGCTGTTAATTCATCAGCCAGCAGTGAATTCAATGTTTCGATTAATTTTGGATCCCCTTTCATGGCATTTCTCCTTTAAGTAAATTTTAATTTTTATCTACACACATTACATCAGGTAATGTTAGTTTTATTATTAGTATTTTATAAATAAAAATCAAGCATTATTTCCATTTAATAAGGCAAATATTATACGTTAAACTTAATCCCTACAACATGATAAAAATCGATAGCGCCACCAATAATATCAATGTCAATATCACGTGTAAATGAATAGTATAAAATTAAAGGTATGTTAGTATCAAAAATTATGCCATATTCAATTTTATATTCATAGTTATTGTGTTTTCCATTAAAATAAGATATTTCAAACCCGGCATAGGGTTGGATAGATTGATAGCTACTAAAAAAGTAATACAGTTTTGGATTAAGAATAACATAATATGGATAGTTTTGTTGTGCAACTATATACGACAAGAGTATTTCACAAAGAAAATGATTGTAAGAAGAATACAGCATAATATCTATATTATTGTTTGATTTCATATTTTGATAAGTACCATATTTATACCATAGTCCTATTGAATGATAGTATTCGGTTTGACCTCTGTATTGATTCCCATCGTGACGACGATAATGCTGATATCCTATACTTAATTGATACTCTGGCGCAATATGATGTGCATATCCGGATGTAAGAGAAATATTAATAAATCGTGGGTACAATGCAGTTGCTTTTGATTCTGAACTGTGATTAAGATATGAAGAAAAATACACATAATTATCATTATAAATAAACTGATGGAATGTAATAGCAAAATCCGTTGTGAAATTATAATAATCACTATCAAAGGTTTTTGAATAACCTGCTAAAAAATGCAGAGAGGAACTTTTATCCTTTGATTTATGGTGGTAATTATTTAAATCATAGTTGTAGATTTCGATTAATGAAGTTGCCCTTATACCAAACGAATAATACGTATCAGTTACGCCTGGATATAAGCTATCGTGTTGAATTCCATACGACATGTATGGAATTAAAGTTATATGCGATGATATATACATGCATCCAAGTTCTAACAAGCGGTTAATACATAAATCATTGTTTGTGTATATCAGACCATCTATCTGCAATTGTAAAAAGGGAATAAAATATAGTAATAGAGGCAGGTCATATCTAAGTTTGCATGTGCTCACATACTTATATTCTGGTATTTTACTTAACAATGGGTATCCAATATAGAAAAAGTAATGCACATTATTAAAAGATAATAATGGATGGTTATGATTATAGTGATACCTGTATCCAGTCATCATTCCGTTACTATACCATTTAATTCCAATTCCATACCATCGTAGCTCTGTATTAATACTGCGCTCATATTTATCTATTGTATTATAGCAAATATGATTGATTGTGATTCCTAAATATGAATTTTTGAACTTGTAAAAAATGTTTGCATAATCCATATAGTATGAAATTCTATATGGATAATAATAAGCGTTATTTCGCTGTCTGGTGTACACATTCTCTTTTACATACATAGAAAGATTCCAGGAATTATACCACATTATATGCAGATCCAGTTCTTTTGTTTGATATGCGGTGAAACCAGAGCTACTATTCATTATGCTGTAATCCAGTAAAATGCCGGCATGTGGTAGAAAATATACATTCTGAGTTGCTGGCAATGTTTGGGATTGTGCGTTTCTATAATAAATAAGAATATGCAAGGTCAATTGAATAATAATGAAAGTTTTGAATATGTATTGCTTATTGTATTTATATATTTTCATTATAACACGTGGAAAGAAATTACATATTATCTAATATAATACGGTAAACAATAATTATATTTAATATTATATTACATAAAGAAATGAGTCAAATGAAAAATTTTTAATGATATTTGACTTGACATAAAACATTTTTATTATATAAATAGAAATCGATTAAAATCTTAATTTAATGTAAGGAGGAGTTTTTATGAGTTTTTTCAAAAAATCGCCAATGATAGCTATTATTATTGCTATGGCACTATGTATGGGGGTTGCGGTTGCGTATGCATTAACAGTTGGGCAGACTGTTCAGAATGTAGAATTGCGAGATGCAAAAAATAACCCTACAATGATACCATTGTTGGGTACAAAATTGGTCTCAATTTTTTATAATGATGCTGATGCTGCTGATCTTAATGACCCATTAGCAGATGCCTTAAAGGCAAAGGGTTTCCCAAAAGATAAGTATGAGGGAATGGGCATAGCAAATTTAAAAGATTCCAAAGCTCCTAACTTTATTATCCGAAAAATAATACAGGGAAAAATTGAAAAATATAATTCAATTATATTAACCGACCCCGATCTAATTCTGGCAAAAGCATGGGATCTTGGTGATTGCAATAACACATCTGTTGTGATATTTATTGGCAAAGATATGAAGGTAAAATATGTGCACAAAGGTGCAGTCAGGGGAGCAGAAATAGATAAGGTTGTAAAGATGGTTGAGGATTTAATCAAATAGTTTTTTATCTATATTGTATTAAGTCAAAAAAAGGGATGTCATAATAAAACATCCCTTTTTTTATTAATTTAGTGGCGACTGGATAAACCAGCGTCTTCCTTTTTGCAAAAAATGAAAAATGTAATGTGTAGTAGCAAAATTCGGGGCGACTGGATTTGAACCAGCGTCTTCCTTTTTGCAAAAAAAGGAAAAATGCAATGTGTAGTAGCAAAATTCGTGGCGACTGGATAAACCAGCGTCTTCCTTTTTGCAAAAAATGAAAAATGTAATGTGTAGTAGCAAAATTCGGGGCGACTGGATTTGAACCAGCGACCCCTAGACCCCCAGTCTAGTGCGCTAACCGGACTGCGCCACGCCCCGATCCATTTATTACAATACTTAATACACATAGTAAATTATTCAACTATTTTTTATTTAGATTTGTGATTATGTAAATATAATGTAACAATAGAATAATGTGTAGTGCTGTTTCCTTCAGGTTTAGTGGCTGAATGTTACTTAAAAAGGCATCCCTTCTTTATGTACCAGAAAATAAAATCTAAATGCGATATTGGGATATCAATCTGCTTACAAAACTCCTGCATTCTGCTTTCAACATCTTTATATAATGCGGGGGTCAGAGCATGGGGAAATGCAATAACGCCAAAATCAGCAAGGCAAGTAAGGATATGCCTGTCAAGAATGGCAAGCTCTGTTCCAATGCCAATATTTCGCAAAAAATGGCTTGCTTCTTTATATCCCAGGCCAATGACATTTTTAACCAGTGTATCCCTTATTGCGTAAATATCATTCCCCTGCAAAAATTCCTTTAATGAACTATCTCCAAATTGCTTTACCGCTTTTTTAATGTAACGTGCCTTATTATTTTTAAAACGTACCGGATGTATAATGGCACTCAACTCTTGTGTTGTGCCACTAAAAAGCTTTCCCGAATAATAAAGTTCAAGCGCCTTTTCCCAGCACAGTGTTGCATTGCTCTGTGGAGTGAGCAGGCAAAAAATTAATTCACACAACAGTGCATCATTGTCTGCGTTTTCCCATGCATACAAAAATGAGTTCAATCGCACTGTGATTTGAAAATGTAGTTTTTCATGAAGCTTGTGAAGTATGCTGATATTACAGTTTTCCATCAAGAGTGTGTGCTATTTGGAGTAAACTTTCAATGCGATGCATTAAAGTATCAAGAAACGTGCTCTGGGGGTAGTGTGAATACAGCGTCATTATTTCAGAGTAGTATTGATGTAACACAGTATTGAGCGCGCCTACCTGGCTACTATCGGCGATAATGTGTGTAAGTATGTTTTCCAATTTTATATTTAGGTGCGATAGTTCCTGAATATCAGACACATCCTGTAAAAAAGTCCGTGAAAGGTCAACAAGCATCGACAATAACGCATCCATG
>CALEUQ010000070.1 GCA_937920495.1 uncultured bacterium
ACTGGAAGCGCTTTCATCTGGTATTGTTTGAGGATGAGTATGAGTTTTTTATGGATGTGAAGAAGCTGTGGAAGATGTCGCTTGCCAAGATTATTGCGTTTTGTTTGGATAATGTGCTGGATGAATTTTTAGCAGTGCTTGATAGCATGGGAGAAGATGATTATACCGATAACTATCGGTACTCAGGCTACACATTTAGCGTGTATAGAGTATATGGTATAATATGTTGTAAATTTTTCTGGGGACCGGACCCAAAAATCATAAAAAAAGCCAAACAATTGGGCCACATATAACGTTTATAAAAATATTTTATTGGTTTTATATATCATTTAAATATCATTGGTGCTGTAAGTATTATCCCCAAACCGTGATATTTTTAAATGTTGCATTTTCTAAAATTTCTTTACAATTGTGTCATTAAATACATTACCCTACTTGCTTTTTCTTTTGGCATTAGCGATAATAGATAGGTAGAAATACTCATCCTACCTTCCTTTGTAGCATTCTGATCAATCTGGCGTAACACGTCTATAATAAGCGTCTCTTCCCATTGAACCATTATATCAACAGCATCCTGCGGTGGAATGCTCTCTATTTTTTTTGCAAGATCAATCACATTCTTTTTATAACCAGAATATTTCTTCTTTTCTAATTCCAAAGCCTTCTTTTCCTGATCAAGTCCTTTCTGTAGCTGTTCAAGTTTTTCTTTTTCTTTGGCAATTATCTTTTCGGCTTCCACTATCCTTGCCTCACGCTTATCAAGCTCTTCAATTCTTTGCAATAATTTGTCTTTTTCCTTTTCAAATTCTTCGCGCTCAACAAGTGATGGTTCATCGTCTGTAGCATCAACAACAGAAGGTGCTTCTTTTGCAATAAATTGATGATACACCTTGCCAATATTAATTAAACCAATATAGTCCAACCAGAATAACCCCACAATAATGATGAACAAAATCATTATTGCCAAATATATTACTTTTGTTGAATCTGATACTAGTTTCATGGTATTTACCTCTTATGGTATACTGACGCAACCATTATTCCTCTATATTAAATATTTTACCATTACTGGTATATTGAGTGATAGCTTTTTGTAATAAATTTTGAATCTGCTGAACGTCAATTGGTTGCTTATCATTTCCCTTGTTGGAATTCAGCATATTTTTCAACAATTCTTCTGTAATTTTAATATTTGCAGTATTACTTTTCTGAGATTCACTTGTTTCATGCACTAAAGCTGTATCACTATTTGCTTCAGCTGTTTTACTTTCAGTCACAACCATTTTGGTAGAAGGTGATACTTTTGCATAGGTATTGTGAATATTTTTAAATCTGTTTTTAATTTCTTTTATTCTATCCTGAACCTGTTTTATGCTGTGTATATCCATCGTCTATACCTCACGCGTTATTATACATTCTCTGATTCATATCGTCTAATTCCTTGCCCATCTCCCTGTTATACTGATACATATATTCTTGATATTTCTTTTCCTTTAAGCGTTCCACCACTTTCCTTTCCTTTGAAGCCTGCAATAGGCGCTGTCGTACCCTTTCAATTTCAGGTTGCATTTGCTCAACCCGTTTTTGCGATAATTCAATAGCTTTTTGAGCATTATAGGCAAACCGTTCACACATGAGAGCTTCGGAATATGAAAATGTACCTTGCCGCATATGTGCCGAAAGCCTGGCATAATATTCTTTAACCCTTCGTGAATAATCTTGCTGTAAAGCTATTTCTGCATTCTGTTTTGCTATTAGTTTAGCCATTTCGGCCTTAATTGCATGTTCTTTTGAAATTCGTAAATCCAGTAAGGTTTGTAATCTGAATTCAAATTTTTTCATTTTTTATCCTCAGAAACTATCTCTTAATTCTTTGAGCAAAATACGGCGTACGATCAACAAATTCCTGCCGTTTGGATGGTTTTGCTTTTGTCCCAAGCATCATTTCTGATAAACGATTTTTGATATTTTCATACGTATCTTTTTCATAAATTCCCTGTTGCAAAAATGCATCCATTGCAGGCTTCATATCAATTGCTTTGTCTACATCGGGATCTGAACCTCGTGCATACGCACCTAACATTATAAGGTCTTCTGCTTCACGATATGCAGCCAGAAGCTTCCTGAATGAATTTGCAGCTGTTTTATGCTCATTATCTATCACATCATTCATACATCGGGAAATTGAGCCAAGAACATCTATCGCCGGGTAATGGTTTTTATGTGCAAGCTTTCTATCAAGCACCACATGGCCATCCAGAATACCTCTGACAGCATCAGCAATAGGTTCATTCATATCATCTGCTTCTACAAGTATTGAATAAAAGCCTGTAATGCTGCCTGCTCCTTTTTTATTGCCAGCTCGTTCTAGCAATTGTGGCAACAAAGAAAATACTGAAGGGGGATATCCACGTGTTGCTGCGGGCTGTCCAGCCGCAAGACCAACCTCTCGTTGAGCCATTGCAAACCGTGTGATGGAATCCATCAGTAAATTTACATGCAACCCCTTATCTCTAAAATATTCAGCAACAGAATGTGCCAGAAAACCTGCCCTGAGGCGCAACATTGGTGGTTGATCAGAAGTAGAAACAATAACTACCGAACGCTTTAACCCTTCATTTTGTAATTCCTTTTCAACAAAATCCTTTGCTTCCCTTCCACGTTCACCTATCAGTGCAATAATACTTATATCAGCAGCAGTATTGCGGGCAATCATTGAAATTAAGGTTGATTTACCAACACCTGAACCGGAAAAGATTCCTATTCTTTGACCTTTACCCACGGTAATAAGTCCATCAATTGCCCTTATCCCTGTAGCAAGCGGCGAGTCAATTAGCTCCCTTTCAAGAGGACTTAAAGGTTTATTGTCCACAGGATACCTTTCTTTTAGGAAGAGTTTGCCTTTCCCATCAATTGGATTACCCAAACCATCTATCACTCTTCCAATAAGTGCATCGCCAACCGGTACAAAAAGCTGTGTTCCAACTGCATATACATCAGCACCAGGCACAACCCCTTTCATATCGCCAATTGGCATAAGAATGATTTTATTTTTATTAAAGCCAACAACTTCAGCATACAGGTAATTACCTGATTTTAATCTAATGCGACATAATTCTCCATATTGCACATCGGGACCATGAGATTCAATTGTTAAACCGGTGATTTTTTCAACTCTACCTGTAGCCCGTAATGTATCAACTTCTTCAAGCACATCCTTATATTTTGAAAATATATCAACTTTTTCATGTGGAAGAATTTGTATCATGCAAACCTCTACTTTACATAATTAAATTGGACGTGCATTGCGTATAGCCTCTTCAATAGCTTCAAGCTGTGTTGAAATACGAGCATCGATAGCACCAACATCTGTCTCAATGATACAACCACCACGCTCAACCCTTGAATCTTCATAAATATTAACTTTCTTAAGTGATTCCATCATCTTGATGAGTTCATCCTTATGAGCTGTGGTCATATCAAGGTCGGCAAAATTAACCCGTATATCAATTCTGTCTCTATCTTTAACCCTTTGCAATGCTTCCTTAATATTATTAATGACAACTTCACGACGCTCTACAATCTCATCTTTTATAACTTTCCGTGCAATCATCAGTATCATTTCGGTCATCAGCTTTTCAGAAGATCTAATAATTTCATCACGAATATCCACAGCAGTTGATACTATTGTTCCCAATCTGTCAATAAGGCGCATCACTTCAGCCTGCCCTTCCTTGTACCCCTCCTCGCGACCCGCATCATATCCACGTTTGTAAGCTTCATGCTCTATCTCCGAAACTTTTAACTCGGCCTCTTTTATCATCTTTTCAGCTTCAAATTTTCCGCGTTCAATCTCTCTTTCCGATTCAATCTTAAACCGCTCCATTTCTATCTTTATCTGTTCACGTGCCTGCTGCAATTCCAAAAATGCAGCCTTTTTTCCTTCCTCTTCTATCTGTGCTGCTTTAGCTTTAGCCTCTTCAAGCATACGGCGTACTTCTTCTTCTGTTTCACGCCGGTAACGCTCCAGTTCAGCTTCCATCTCTTCTATAGATGGACCCTGATACATCTCAACAGGATTGCCCTCTTCATCTACCTCAAATTCAGCATATTCTTCATCCGTCAAAACATTCTTCTGATATTTCTCTGGCAATTCAATCTGCTTTGGTGAAGAGATGACCTGAATCTCAGTAGGTTTAAATACAAGCTTAGACAACGAGCTCCTCCTCGCCGGCACGTGCTACAACGATATCGCCAGCTTCTTCAAGTTTTCGTATTATATTAACTATCTTCTGCTGAGCTTCTTCAACATCTCTCAGCCTGATTGGCCCCATAAAATCCATGTCTTCACGCAACAGCGATGATGCGCGTTTTGACATATTTCTGAATATTTTTTCCTGAACTTCAGCATCAACGCCTTTGAGCGCTTTAGCAAGGTCCTGCGTATCAACTTCACGCAATACTTTCTGAATTGCCCTGTCATCAAGCAATACAATATCTTCAAAAACAAACATGCGTTTCTTTATTTCTTCAGCCAATTCGGGATCTTCTTCTTCAAGTGCTTCAATAATTATCTTTTCAGTACCACGGTCAACATGGGTTAACACTTCAACTATGGCATCAATACCTCCTGCAGAGGTATAATCCTCGCTTGCAAGAGTTGAAAGCTTGCGTTCAAGAACACGCTCAACTTCACGCAAAACATCCGGCGACGTTCTATCCATAGTAGCTATACGTCGAGCTACATCAGCCTGAATCTGATGATTTAATCCTGACAGTATTGTAGCGGCTTTCTGCGGATCTAAATATGCTAAAATCAATGCAATTGTCTGTGGATGTTCACCCTGAATGAAGTTTAATAGGTGGCTTGGGTCAGTTCGCCGTATAAAATCAAAAGGTCTGACCTGCAATGACGAGGTTAAACGGTTTACTATATCAATAGCTTTCTGGGTACCAAGTGCCCTTTCAAGGACTTCACGCGCATAATCAATACCACCAGTAGCAATGAACTCCTGAGCCATCATAAGCTCCTGGAATTCCATTAAAACTTTATCACGGTCTTCAGGTTCAACTTTATCTAAACGGGCTATCTCAAATGTAAGCTGCTCAATTTCATCCTCCCTGAGATGCTTAAAAATTTCTGATGATACATCTGATCCCAGGGAAACAAGGAATATAGCAGCTTTCTGCCTGCCTGTCAACTGTGATTTCTTTTGTTGTAGCATATTTTAGCTCCAGATTATACCGATATACTAAACATACAACTTTTCTAGTTTCTACTTATAGTATATACAACACCTTATTCAAAGTCAACACTTGCTTATTAGTATATCGGCCTGTTGGCATTGACCGATTACAACATTATTATTCCTCTGCCAGCCAGGTTCTGAGTAACTGCGCAACATCATCCGGTCGTTCACGTGCAAGATTAATAGCATTCTGCTGTAATTCCAGACGTGCTTTTTCTTCAAGAGACAGCTCAACATCAATCCCCTCCTCTTCAGCAGCTCGCAAGGCTGCTTCACGCATACGCTGCTGTTCTAACGCCAGCTGTTCTTCACGTATTCTTCTTCTTCGAGCAAGCTCACGCGAGATAGCTCTGAACAAGACAACACCCAGGAATAACGCCAGTATTCCAACCAGCGCCGCAAGCAACATCCGCTTGAACTGTTCCTTCTTCCTGAATTCTTCCCGCACTTCATCCCACTGTTTGGTTCTGTCAAACATGATATTCTCAACAGCAACCTGGTCGCCGCGAGCAGCATTAAAATTTATTGCTTTTTTGACAATGTTTTCAGCCTGCCTGAGTTCATCCTCAGTAAGTGGAACCTGTACTGGCTTTTTGGTAGGATCAAGATCGTAACTGCCATCAGGCAGTCTTGGCAAATCCTGATATCCGTCAATGGCAATTGCAACTGAAACGCTTGCAATATCATACGGGTCACGCTCAATTTTACGCACTGTTTTATTCACTGCGTTGTTCTCAACATTTTCTTCCTTATCATATTGTGAAAACTGATCATCACTTGCCTTATATCCGGGTGGTTTATTTCCTTCAGTTCCTGCCGGACCTTCAGGATTCCACCCGTGTCCCTGAAAATGTTCTTTTGTCGATTTTTTTGAGATAGTTAATGAATCCTTGACTTTGCGCTCAGAATATGGTGTTAGCGGATTATCCTTTTCCATTTCTATTGGAGTATATTCTTCCTGCTCCTCCTGAATTTTATCCCAATTAAAATCCATATTAAGACGCACTATCTGAATTCGGTCTGGCGAGAATATCTTTTCAAGCCCCGCACGAATATCTTTGAGCATCTGTACGCGTACCTTTTCCTCAATCTTCTTTCTGTACTCAAGGAGCGTATATTCTTCCTTTGCTTTATCAAACTGATCATCAAAATCAGAAATAATCTTGCCATATTCGTCTGTAACAGTTACATTTTCAGGTTTTAATTTTGTTCCTACAGCCCTTGCAACCAGATATTGAATACCTTTGATCTCCTTTTTGCTCAATCCATCATATCCTGGCGCAAGATATACTGTCACTGCAGCAGTATACGCATTTTCCTTATCAACAAACAACTCATCTTCAGTGATTGCTATCTCAACATCTGCTTTTTCAATATTTTTTAATGATTCAATATGTCGTTTGATTTCATCCCGCAATGCCCGCATGTATTTGACATTCAGTTCCTTGTCTGTCTCAGTCCACTTTGATATATCAAAAAGCTTCCATCCCGGAATGCCTTTAGGTATCATATTTTCCTGTGCCAGCCTGGTTAGTATAACTTCGCGCTGTTCCGGGTTTACAAGTATGGTTGTTGTTCCGGATGTTGTATAATGAAATCCCATTTCTTCAAGCTTTTTGGTAACCTGCCCAAATTCATCACTTGGCAGATCTGCAAATAAAACCACATTGGCTTTCTGCGAAGACACCGAAAATAGCACAATGAAGGCTATCACAAGTACACCCGTAACCACACCAATAATAATCTTTTTTGTTGTATCTAATTTTGAATAAATCTCTTTCAGCTGATTAATTATTTTGGTAAAAAATTCCATACTGCTTCCCTCCCATCTGGTAGTGGTTATGTACACCTTGCGTGGATATAAACACTGTTATGTACAAACCTATTATTAATTTAAGCGATAGTTAATAGTTAAGCGATAGTTGATAGTAAATAGTATAAAGACTTTGCAAAGTGACATAATCCATTCTCTCGGCACACATAATAAAACACCTGTATAAAAAAGTCAATTAATTTACTAAAAATTATCACTTTTTATTCTACACCACTCATCTATGAAAAGCAAACGGAAATTGTTTAATCCCCGCATCTAAAAGCAAGGTCATAATTCAATTCACAAGGAATTTTTATTGCGCGCACTTTCTCTCATAGCTTATCTGAGATTAATTAGTTCACGATATGCCCTGATTGCTTCATCACGTATTGCTTTTGTTAAACTTAACGCAATCTCGGCTTTCTGCTGTGCAATCATAACTGTATGAATATCAACTGACTCAGGCTCATATATCATCTTCTGTGTTAAATCTTCAGCATCAACCTGAAGGTCATTAACCTTTCCTAATGCAGTTTTTAATGCATCCATAAATGAACCGGCAACATCATCATCCCGCTCTTTTTGCGGCTTATCACTGTAATGCAGCGGATGTGTTGTCTTCATGACAAAGATATTTGATTTTGCTATAGCATTACTTTCCTGAATCATACCGCACACTCCCTGCTAATATTCGTGATTCTATAATGGGGCGCTCTCCAAATCCCATCTGTTGCCACTGGTGTTTGCGCCTGTGCAATGTTGGCGGAATCGATAGTTCATGTGAGCAGTTAATCTCGTTTATATATCCCTTTTCAAAGTACATTGCCTTTCTCCTTTACCCTAAGATTATACGCCAGCTCTACCAATCTCCAATGCTTTTGAAAACATTGATTTGGCATTATTTATCATCATGACATTTGCCTCATACGAACGAGATGCTGATATTAAATCTGTCATTTCCATCACTACATTCACATTTGGCATTTCTACATATCCTTGCTTTGGCCCTGTTTTAATTGCATCAGGATGTGAAGGATCATACACAAGCCTGAATTCCGAATTATCATCTTCTATCTTTACAACCCGTACACCTTTTGGCTGGCCATGATCAATCCGTTTTGGAACAAGCGGCGATTTATAAAATGGACGAATATTCACTGGAGCAAAGATGACTCGTTTGCGCTTATATGGTCCACCTTCAGGTGTGCGCGTGGTGGTGGCATTGGCAATATTATTGCTTATGACATCCATGCGCAACCGCTGTGCAGTTAACCCCGTAGAAGAAATATTAAAACTATCAAACATTCCCATATACTATCTCCTCACTATACTGTTCTCATTACCATTTTTAACATCTTGTAATTTTCATTCAAACTGGTGACATACGCATTGTAACGCATCTGGTTTTTTGCTGCATCTACCATCTCTTTTTCAACATCCACATTATTACCATCATTTCTGTATGTTGTTGTGTAATCAAGGTTTACTCGCGGTTGTACACTGGTGATATCTTTTGGTTCAAAAAAGTCATAATGGCGCGGATCTGTTTTGAGTGCTGCCACCTTTTTCATTGGGTCCATATTATGAGCTATGGCTCTCTTTAACTCGCTTTCAAAATTAACCTCGCTGCGCTTGAAATGAGGCACATCCACATTGGCAATATTGTTTGCAATTATCTTTCGGCGCAGTGATTCCACATCAAGTGCCTTTTCCAGAAGGTAATTTGTCTGCATCATCTTACTGTATTCAAACATAGTTACAAACCTCGTGCTATTCGTTTCCACTTAGTGTATCGGCATATTGCAAAAAAGCTTTATACTATTTTTTGTGACATAATAATTTAACGATCAAAATAAAAATCATTCCTTCATTCTAACTGAAGCATAAAACATCACTCAGTTGAACATGGACAAAATCTATTTTTTTGATTCACTTATCTTCTGGCTCACATCCTCACGTATCACAAAACGCTCTATCATGTGCGCAAGCTCCTGTGCCTGATTTGCCATCTCTTCACTGGCACTTGCCGTTTCTTCAACAAGTGCTGCATTCTGCTGTGTCATGGTATCTAAATCCTGTACCGCTACATTTATCTGATCTATCCCCTGCTTCTGCTCTTCACTTGCTGTTGCTATCTCCGTTATTGTCTTATACAGCTCCTGTATTGATTGCATTATCTCTTTCAATGCCTCACCACTCCTGTTAACCAGCGTTGTCCCTGTATCTATCTTTTCCAGTGAATCCCGTATCAGCTCCCCTATCTCTTTTGCCGCACTCCCTGAACGCTGTGCTAAATTACGCACCTCCCCTGCTACCACCGCAAATCCTCTGCCCTGCTCTCCTGCT
>CALEUQ010000071.1 GCA_937920495.1 uncultured bacterium
TTCCTGTAGCATCCCTCTCCATTCAATACATCGGGATGTGATGTGATAGGTAAGATTGGGAAGCTGTACACGCAATTTCCTGGCCATAGTATTCCTCCATGTGTTACGTTTTTGTAATAGATTCTATGTATATACAACGCACAAGGTGTGAAAATTTTAAAAGGTTGTGGGAATTTTTTTTAAAATTTTGGGAAAAAATGGGGTCAGAGCCTTAAAAACTTTACTTTAAAAATAATAGTACTGCATAAAAAGATTGTTGCAATAACAAATCCGCAGTGCGTATGTCATTGTTATATCACAATATATGTATTCCTGAAAACAAAAACCCCAGGAGGGTGACATTGTTATTAAGAAAAATCAACGCACGCTGAGAGTAAGCATGCATCAGTCAATCACAAGTTTGTAATTCAATTCTTACTACGTGCTGCTTTATGTTGTAAGTGCACGTATACCATGTTACCACAATCATAAGGGAAACGGGGGATTCACTTCGACTTAGCTCAGTGACCGGCTATCCCCCGTTTCCCTTATGTATCCCTTTACCCCCGGCTTGTGTTCTGTAAGGATTCATCCTTCCACGGCGGGCGTTCCGACGGCCTCCTGCCTATTATCGTAACGACCGCATCCTAACCCTGCTGCACATCCCTGTACGGCAGGGTTGTTTCCTTTTCCTCTGGTTTTATTTTCTGCCGGCTGTAATTGTTACCATAACCTGCTCAATTACGGTTGTATTAGCAAAAACGGCGCTGTAGTTGTTCTACTATAGATCGTATTGTATTTGTGTAAAATGTACAATGTCTCCAATATCACTTTCCTTTATGAACTATGGTATGAAAATGCGATTTATTCTTTAAATAAAATTTGTGAATATAAGTAACATAGTGCACACCCCCGCCGCCTTCGGCCGCGGGGATGTACACCAATTATGACTATGAAATTATTAATTGAATGTAAATCCATTCCCACGTAAAGTTTCATCGCTGCACCTCCCCTGGATTTTCCGTCTTATAAACCTTCATACAGTTAATAATTAGGACTAAAGGGTGCTTTTAGTATGCATATTAAAGCCTGTGCCCTTTACATGATTATCAGGGCATTGAAAAAAAGATCCTGTATCCCAACCAAAGTCGGGATTGTGGATGACACATAAAAAGGGGTCAGAGCATTACAACCACCAAACAGGGGTCAGAGCCTGGTAATGGAAGATGACATTCTTGCACAAACGCAGGGTCAGAGCACCAACCAGCGCTTGCTTCGAGAGACTGAAGGGAAGCAGGTAAGTCACCGTGGTGTGTAAAAAAGAGAACATTGAGGCTCTCGCAATGCTGGTTGTTTATAAAAGGTGTCAGAGCATTAGGTTATGAAGAGATACTGATTCAAGCTTGCGCCGATACAAGTCGGGGCCTGTCCCGACGAAAGTCGGGATAATAAAGGGTCAGAGCATATAAATTTTATTTGACAAAGTATAATTTTAACGTACTATGTTAACAATTGAAATGTAATAAATACTATCAAACAATTTCATATAAAATAACGTTTGCTATTGAAACATAAAAATGTATATATTAACTATGGAAAAAAATATTGGGAATGTTATTAATAAAATTATGAGTATATTTAATAGTAGATACTGATCCACAGCAAAAAATCCTATTTGGTTCACGAGCTAAAGGGTTAACTCATAAAAGTTATGATATTGACATAGCGTTGAAATGAGCAAAACAGTTGTCGTTACGGGAATTCCGTAAACTGAAGGAAAGAATTGATACAGTAAGCAGATTATATTCTGTTAACATCGTCTTTTTTGAAAGGGTTGATAGTGATTTCAGGAATATTATTGATGAGACGGGAATCACATTGTATAAAAAAAGTGATGTATACATAGCACTGGAAAAATTTGAAAAAGCAATTACATCATTACGAGAAGCTGTAAACCAGTCTAAACGTGATCGTGAGCGTGATGGTACCATTCAGCGTTTTGAATTTACTATAGAACTTCTCTGGAAAACCTTTACAGTTATGCTTTTGTATTATGGCATTGAATGCAACAATCTACGTACGTGTATAAAAGAAGCTTTTAGGAATAAGCTAATAGACGATGATGAAATCATTCTTGATATGATTGAAGACAGAAATGCACGCTCTCACATTTATAACGCGATCACATCAAAAGAAATATTTGAAAGGATCAAAAATATATATATTGATATACTTGAGAATGTAGTGTAAACAGTAAAAAAGCAATATAGCGTAATATAATATATTCGTTTGGTATCATAGGTAGTACACAAACATATTATCAGGAGGTTTGCCATGTCAGCAATGAAGCTTTTAGCAGATGTCATAGTAATTGGATCGGGTCCGGGTGGGGCGACAGTATCCAGAGAGCTTGCTCGCGCCGGGAAAAAGGTCATTATCCTTGATAAAGGAGCAGATCACCGCGGGCGCATTTATTACGGGACGTATCCTGGTGCAATGATATATTCTGATAAGATGAGCTTACTCTTTACAAAGGAAGGGCTCAATATAGTAAGCCCAATTATGGTTGGTGGTGCAACCAGTATGTATTGCGGTTGCGCGGCGCCACCACCTGCATGGCTAAAAAAACGCTATCGGATAGATATTGATAAGGAAGTCAATGAAACAATGCATGAACTTAACATACAGCCGCTGCCACCACAGTTGCGTGGCACAGCTTCCACCAGGATTGCTCAGGCTGCCAGTGCGTTAGGATATGAGTGGTTTCCACAGCCAAAGTTTATGGATCCGGATCGCACAAAACGCTTTCATTGTACGGCATCCTGTATGTTAGGGTGCAGGTGTGGTGCCAAATGGAACGCAGCCGAATGGGTGGATGACGCATTAGATGCACAGGCGGCGCTTTACACTCATGTAAAAGTAAAAAAGATACTCCATGACGGAAGATCGGTGCAGGGCGTTGAAGGCACAATTGGCGGTAAAAGATTTACAGCTCATGCTCCTTGCGTGGTGGTATCAGCAGGTGGCATTGGCTCACCACGTATTTTGCAGGCATCCGGATTTAAAGATGCGGGCAAAGGGATGACCATGGATGTTACTGTCATGGTATATGGGACAGTAACTGATAAAGGTATAGGCAAAGAACCCCCAATGACATGGTCATGGGAAAATGATGCAGATGGTTATATGCTTTCAACACTCATAGATCCATGGTTATTGTTTCCACTTGCAGCAGTACGTGTGGGTGTTAAACCTTTGTTGCAGTGGTTTAGATGGAATCATATCCTGGGGGTAATGATTAAACTTAAGGACGATATTGCCGGAGGAGTATATCCTGATGGAACAATCTCCAAACCGCTCACTCAAAAAGACAAAGATCGCCTGGCAAAAGCACGTGCAGTGTGTCAGGAAATACTAAAAAAAGCGGGTGCTTCTGCTTCATCAATTTTTATGCGCCCGCTCATTGGCACACATCCAAGTGGAACCGTGCGTATAGGTGATATGCTTGATACCAATCTTCAAACAAAGATTGATGGCCTTTACGTGTGTGATGCAAGCACCTTTCCTGAATCACTGGACAGGCCCACCGTGCTTACCATCATTGGGCTGGGCAAGCGCCTTGCACGGCACTTAATCAAGAAACGGTAAGGTGCCCTATGAACGCTCTTAAACGTGTGCTGGGGCTTCCCGCTGTCACCTTTATTGCTGTTGGATTTACCATTGGTGGTGGTGTGTTTGTATTTACCGGCATAGTGCTTAAAATGGTAGGCCCGGCATTGCCTCTTGCGTATGCACTTGCAGTTATTCCTGTTTTTTTAAGTATGTTGCCACTGGCAATGTTAGGTTCGGCCATTCCATCGGTAGGTGGTAATTATAAATATCCCAGCCGAATGGTCTCACCCGGTATTGCATTTGTGGGGATATGGATATATGTGCTTGCAACATTCTTTGGGCAGATTCCGTTATACAGCATTTCCTGTGCTCGCTACATCAGTACATTTTATCCGGAGCTATCGCTAAAAGTATGTGCCATAGTTCTTGTAACATTGTTCTATATTGTGAATGTGGTTGGCATCAAACCTGCAGCAACATTGCAGGCCGTCATGGTGATACTGTTACTGAGTGCGTTACTGTTTTTTTCATTCAATGGGATTGCACGGTTTGATGCTGCAAACCTTACCAATTTTTTTGAAAAAGGGAATAACCTCATAGTAGGGGTGGCATTATTGACCTTTACCTATCTTGGCTCAAATGGCATAATTGAATTAGGTGGTGAGATAAAAAATCCGGGCACAACAATCCCCAGAGCATACTTCATTACATTCCCTATTGTCACTGCAGTGTATCTTTGTGTGGCTGTTGCAACTGTGGGCGGGATGAGCTGGCAAAAAACAGCAGCAGAAGCAGAACCGCTGATTTTTTTAAGCAGGACGTATTTGAGCAATACCGGAGTCATGTTTTTTATTTTAGGTGGGGCAGTGCTGGCTCTTACCACAACACTCAATGCGCTGTTCATCGTGGGGACAAAATCATTGCTTATAATTATTGATGATCGGTTATTACCATCCTGGCTTGGCAGCATCCATACAAGATTTGGAACTCCGTATATATTGCTTACAGTGATATGGCTTTTATCCATTGTGGGAATTGTATCTGACCTTTCCATCGAAACATTTGCTTCATATTCGGCGCTGGGTGGCATTATTATTTTTCTGCCAATTCTTATAGCAGCACTACGCTTCCCGGGGTTGTATCCGGATAAATACCGGCAGGCAGCATTCACACTTAAAGGTGCCTGGCTTTATATATGCGTGGGTGTGGGTTTTGTACTGATACTGTTCTTTTGCCTTGTAATACTTGTTGACCTTAAAACGATGTATAAGATTGGGCTGTTTGTTGTATTTGTGTTAAGCGGTGTGGTGTACTATGTACTGCGAAAGCGACATCTGGCATCACAGGGGATTCATCTTGAAGAGATTACACAAAAAGAAGATTGGGGGTAAGCGGTGAGTGGATTGCCATTGTATGAAGCGTTTCCTGCTTTGCAAAAGCTTCCACGCGTTGCACTGGGGAATTTCCCCACACCGGTGCAAAAGCTTACCACACTGGGACATGATAGCCTGTGGATTAAGCGTGATGATGTGTCATCTGCGCTGTATGGAGGCAATAAAGTACGTAAATTGGAATTTACATTAGCGGAGGCGATAGTTACCGGGAAAAAGAAGGTTGTGACAATGGGAGGCATTGGCACCAATCATGGGCTTGCTACTGCTGTTTTTTGCCGGTATCTGGGGCTTGGATGCAGGTTACTTCTCTTCTGGCAACCCGTGACAGAGCATGTCAAAAGGAACCTGCTGTTATTTATACGATACGATGCAGAATTGCACTATTACAAAACCATGCTCAAAACTGGCTTCATGTTTTACACAAAGGAACGAATGGCACGCAATGCATACTTTTTATATGCGGGTGGCTCTTCGCCCTTGGGTACTGTGGGCTTTGTCAACGCAGCCTTTGAATTAAAAAGCCAGATAGAAAAGGGAGATCTGCCTGAGCCGGATTATATCGTATGTGCTTTAGGTTCGGCTGGTACCATGGCGGGTTTGTGGTTAGGTGCTAGACTGGCAGGCTTAAAAAGCACTGTGGTTGGAGTCAGAGTAACCGACAGGTCACTGGGTCCTGTGCCCATTGCTAATGAAAAAAGTGTGCATTCATTGATTAAAAAAACATATACACTAATGAACAGCGTCACACCATTGCCACATATTAATTACACAATACCAGCTATACTGCATGATTATTGCGGTGAAGGGTATGGGTATCCAACCGGCGCCTGCCTGGATGCTATCGAAACAATGAAACACAATGAACAAATTCAACTGGAACCAACCTATACGGGCAAAACCTTTGCGGCGGTGTGTGATATGATTCAAAAAAAAGAATATGCAAACAAAACCATACTCTACTGGCACACCTACAATTCAGTAGATTTATCAGAAGAAGAAAAAAAGGTTTCGTATCACCAATTACCTGAAAATTTGCAGTGGGTATTTACAAATTAGCAATTTGCTTGACAGTGCCGGGAAATACCTATACTAATTAATTATGAGCACTACACAGGACATTATCTTCAAACTTGAAAAATATTTTTCAAACAAATCAAATGTTGAAAAAGTAATGCTATTTGGGTCATATGCGCGCAATACCCAGACTAGACGTAGCGACATTGATTTGATTTTGATAGTACACACGGATAAAAGATTTTTTGATAGATATGATGAATTTAACGATATCTTTGATATTTTACCTGCTTCCTGTGATATGCTCATATATACACCACAAGAGTGGGAACAGCTTTGTAAAAGAAAATTTTTTAGAAATATTTTAAACCAATCAAAAGAGATTTATGTCAGTAGAAAACAATAAGAAAGAAGCGATGCGCTGGTTTGCTACCGCTACAAGTGATTATGAAGCTGCATTAATCATGAATGATAACAAAAAGTATGCTCATGCTTGTTTTTTAAGCCAGCAAGCCAGTGAAAAAGCATTAAAAGCGTTATATTATTTTTTTGATTCAGATCCATGGGGACATTCAATTTTTAAATTAATTGATGAACTCAAAAATATAGATTTAGCCTTGTATGAAACGTTTTGTTCACTTATAGATGATGCACGCCTGCTAGATAAACTTTACATACCAACACGCTATCCCAATGGTCTGCCTGATATTACTCCTGACCTGGCATATTCGCAAAAAGATGCTGAAGAAGCTATTATAGTAGCAAAACGAATTTTAGGAATAGTTGAAAAATATATAAACTAAGGTATAGTTATTGAGTCTACTATTTTATTTTTTCTGCATTACGTTGTTGTGTTCTAAACTATTATCATCTTGATTAAAACGCATACTGTATCTTAAGCCAAAAGCCATGCAAAATGTTTCTTCAT
>CALEUQ010000072.1 GCA_937920495.1 uncultured bacterium
ATAACAAGGGAGTATTCTTTATGAAAAATACTTGTGTGCTTTTTGTATGTATATTGGCTTTAGCAACCGCTGTCTCCTGTAGCGGCGAGTCTTCCAGCTCATCAAGCAGTGCATTCAAGATACAACCCGGTGATGTAACTACCCTCACACCAAATTTAAAGGAGAAAGGGACAGAGTTTAATGTTACGTTTGGCTCAAAAAATTATTCAGTTACAAGTGATACAAGTGATGCCTATGCCATTATAATATCCAATGTCAACTCCACTGGTAATGTGGGTATAGCCTTTGGAGAAGATCCAAAAAGTAACAGGAGTTTTAAGGTGTTTATTTACTTCCCTTCATCTTTTCCACCAACATCAACACAAACAACATATTCAGGTACAGTGACTGTAATTGAAAATGGAGAAAAGTATACTGGAACATTTAATGATGTATATTTTACTTTTACAGGTCCAGATTCAAATAATTGTTATACTATCAATATTGGAGTTATTAACGTTGTTGATTCAAAAACACTTCAACTAAATTCCCTTAAAGCCTACCTGGTACAATGACAATACTATGGTAACCGTGGAAAACAACACCATCACCCTGCACTGCGAAAAAGCCTCTCATTATGATAAGCTGGAAGTGGAATTTGCTGTTGAGCGTTTGCTTCAGGGTGGTGCTACCATTATATACTTTGATTTATCCAAAACCATCTATCTGCCATCCACACTCATGGGGTACCTCATGTGGAAAAAGCAAGATTTACAAAAAAAGGGCAAGGATATTCAGATTATTGCATTAAGCTCCTCATTGCGCAAGGTTTTTGAAGAAACGCGTCTTATTGAGTTTTTTGGTATAAAGTAAACCTGCTATACTGTAACTTCATCAAAATTTATTATATCCATATAATCCCACTCACGGTATGCCATGGCGTATATTTTTTGTTTGGTTACATACCGCAACATGTTATCTTCATACCGCAGTGATGCAAGAACTGGCACAAGCTTTTTGTCACTATACTCTTCAAAGAAAAATCTGAAACGTGCAAGCTTGTTTTTCTTAAAATCATCCACATACTGCCTGCGCATGGTTGTTTTTACCTCAATAAGGAACACCTTATCCTTGCTTACCGCTATGACATCAAACTCATCCCTTTTGCCAGCTTTTTTGCGTGTAATATTCATCATTGTAGTAATAAGTTCGCATTTAAAATATTTTTCCAGCACCGGGCGTGTTGCAGGATAAATGATGTCCTCAACAACCGTACCCATCTTATTGGATAGCTCGCCCCATTGTTTATTCATCTTACGACGATCTTGCTTCATTTCTTCTTTAAATTCTTTCATTTCGTCTTTAAATTCTTTCATTTCGTCTTTAAATTCTTTCATCTCGGATTGGAATACCATAACACCATCTATAAAATTATCCACTTTCAGCTTGAACGTAATCATTTCATCTTTAAATTCTTTCATTTCATCTTTAAATTCTTTCATCTCGTTTTTAAAATCATGCATTTCATCAACAAACCTATTGAATTTGTCTCTATCTTCTTTCCTCCATTGCATGGATTCATCAATAAAACTTTTTAATAGCTCTGAAACAGTAGACACCTGCTCTTTTAGCTTATTCACATCATTAGAAATACGCTCATTTTCCATATGACTGAGCATAAAGAGGTTGTATACCTTGTTAAATTCAAGACCAACAATGCGTGTAAATTCTTCAAATGCTGTTTCCAGCTTATTCATACGTTCTT
Organism: uncultured bacterium; assembly: GCA_937920495.1. Classification (GTDB taxonomy): domain Bacteria; phylum Spirochaetota; class UBA4802; order UBA4802; family UB4802; genus UBA4802. Next base: position 1,745 of record CALEUQ010000072.1, read on the forward strand.
CAATCTTTTCCATAAAATTGAATTTCCTCCCTAAAAAGTATTGCTATGCGTGTATATATTGATACAAAAATAATAACTCATAAAAAAATAATCAACACTTTTATTGAAAGGTTTATTTGTGAATGTTGTAAAAATTTTACGATTTACTCCTTAAATAAAATTTGTTAACATAATAAACATAGTACACCCCGCCCCATTCGGCGGGGTGTACACTTTTTTATTAACAAAATATTTTTAAGGAATTATTTGTGTAAAAATTTAATAAACTTCCAGAAGTTGTGGAAAATATTAAACAATCTTTTTGAATTATTTAACTCAAAGATAACATCTATTCTTAATGGATAATCTTTATCACAAAAAAAAGGCTATAGTGTATTCCAATTATGGAAGATATTGGCTATAAATTATTGATATATGCTATTATTTGCTCAATATTAAATACTTTTTGAGCAGCGCCGCGTTTTATTGCTTCACGCGGCATTCCAAACACAACCGAAGATGCTTCATCCTGCGCTATGGTTACTCCACCCGCCTGAAGAATTTCGCCCAATCCTTCGGCACCATCGGCTCCCATCCCGGTGCATAAAATTCCCACACTTTTGCTTACCACCTGTGCCACCGATCTAAATAGCACATCTACCGAAGGCCTGTGCCGGTTAACCGGTGGGCCATCATTGATTTCAACAAAGTAGCCATTTGAATCAGCACGCACCAGCATATGGCGATTACCCGGAGCAATTAGCGCAGTTCCTCTGTATAATCTGTCACCATTGTGTGCTTCCTTTACATACAGCTTTGAGTTATTATTGACTCTATTTGCAAATGCTTCTGTAAATTTTTCTGGCATGTGCTGTACTATTGCTATAGCAGGAACATTTTCATGAAGATTACCTAAAATGTTGGCAATAACCTCAGTGCCACCTGTTGATGCACCTAAAGCAATAATCACATCACTGTGAGTGGTGCGTACTTTTGAGACAGTTTTAGGCAATATAACATCTGCGCTGAACTTCTCCTCAACCTCTATTGCTTTTTCCCTGCTGCGCGCCACAAAGCGCTCTGATTTTATTTCTGCTGCTGTTATAATTTTATCGCGCAGTTCCGCTGCAAATCGTTCCCACTCTTCATTATCATCAGAACGCGGCTTTAAAATAAAATCAACAGCTCCATATTCTAACGCTTTTATGGTCTGCACAGCGCCCTTATCAGTAAATGCGCTTACCATTATTACCGGCATGGGATTTGCTATCATGAGCTTACGCAAAAATGTGAGTCCATCCATACGCGGCATTTCAATATCAAGAGTTAATACATCGGGATCAAGCTGTTTTATTTTATTTACGGCAATATAAGGATCAAGCGCAGTTCCTACAACTTCTATTTTGTGCGATGCGCTCAGAATATCGGTTAATGATTTACGCATTACCGCAGAATCATCAACCACCAGAACCTTTATTTTATTCAAAATTAGATAACTCCGTTGTAAAAGTTGTATCCTTTTTGTCAACCTTGCTTAGTTGCTTGCAATATGCTCTGCCTGTTTCAACATCAAACACTACTTTGCGGGCAACTGTTCCGCCAACATCTTCACTTACAATAGGAATATCGGCCATTTCCAGCAAAACCTTTGCAATTCGTACATTCATATTGGAAATACCATACTGAGCAGTCTGATAATTCAATACCTTTCCACCGCCAAATATCTTTGCAACTATATGTTTCCTGTCACCATATTTTTCCATCTGAGCTATCAGATTTTCAATTGACCTTGTACCATATTTTAAAAGTTCTTTCTGCTCATCATCTGCAGTAAGTTTTTTCTTTGCAATGGATTGCACAACCTTACCTGGCAACACAAAATGGTTCATGCCTGCAACCTTATTCACCGTATCATAAAGACATACAGCCACGCATGAACCCAGCAATGTACCAATGTATTCATCTTTATTGCTAACATAACAGTCACCAGGGTACAATACTTTCAGCGGTTTACTCAATCTATGCAAATTGCGTATATACACGGGCTACCTCTTTAAAAAGCAATGGGGCTATATGTTATCGCTTCTGATATACTGAATGTGCTACATAATGAAAAGGAAGATTGGCACTTACTATGGCTTCAGCATATCCTAAGAAAAGATAGCCACCTTTTGGTAAATAATCATAAAATTTTTTTAATACTTTTGCCTGCACATCCTTATCAAAATATATCATGACATTACGGCAAAAGATAATATCAAATTTTCCTTTAAGATTAAAGCTTTCATCAAGCAAATTGAGATACTGGAACGAAATTTTTTCTTTAAGGAAATCTTTGACTTTTGCATATCCATCATACTGTTCTTTGCCTTTTAAAAAATATTTTTTTAAAAGACTAACATCAAGAACCTGTACAGCTTCAATGGGATATTTGCCATTTTTTGCAGTTTGAAGTACTTTTGTGTCAATATCTGTAGCAATTATCCTGAATTGTCCGTTAAAGTTGCTTTCAAACAGCACAATGGCAATGCTGTACGCTTCTTCCCCTGTTGAGCAGCCGGCACTCCATATAGAAATATTTTTATGCGATAGTTCCTGTTCAATTATTCTTTGCAATATAGAAAAATGTTCACGTTCGCGGAAAAATTCTGTTTTATTGGTGGTAATGCAGTTGATAAGATTTTCTATTTCATCATCGTAATTATCTCTAAGAAAATTGCAATATTCTTCATAATGGTGTATACCAAGCTCGCGCATTCTTCTAAGTAAACGCGATTGAACCAGCGCTCGTTTCATCTCTGAAAGTTTAATACCTGATTCTTTATATACGATATTTCTGATGTAATCAAAATCTTTCTGACTTAACTGTTGATAAAAAGGTATATCCATATATTATTCAAACAGTATTACGTTGCCGTATTGAACTTTATCGTGTAATACTTTATCAATAAATTCTTTTTCCATTTTTACAAATTCCGATATATTATCATTTGCTTCAATAAGGTAGCGATGTACCTTCCCGGTATTGCAAAAAAAATATATTTTACGGCGATAGCTGCCTCCAATATCTATTGCTTCAAGTTTCATATTTTCATTGTTACAATATTCAGTGATAAAATCAGTTGTATATTTCTGATTATAAGTTGACCCGCTACCACCAAATACTTTAACAATAAAATTTTTACGGTCAGATCCAAGTTTAACCATCTGACCTATAATATGTTCCATGAAATTAATGTTGTATTTGCATATATCCTCTTTTTTCATTTGTAACGCCGACAATACCGGAAGCAAGCAATGACCCATCCCGCCAATCTTTTTCATCTGGTCATACAAACACACCACAAAACAGCTACCAACGATTGTTGAAAGTATCACGTCAGCTGCGGCATGATATTCCCCCGGAAAAAGTATTGTTACAGGTTTTTTTAATGTTGCATCAATTACATTGATCATGGCCTATAATCTTTACTATAAAATGTTATGCTGTCTTTATATGAGCCAGCTCTTCAGTTGTTAACAGCATATCAACATCCAAGATAATCACAAGGTTGTCATCTATCTGCCCAATCCCTTTTATATAATCTGTTGAAACCTGTGCTGTAAAACGCATGGTATCCTGAATCTTTTGAACAGGTATGGTAACAACATCCTGAACTGAATCAACTATCATACCAATCAGTTTGCCTTTGACCTCGGTAATGATGATTACCGTAAATGCGTTGTATTCCATCTCTTCCATGCCAATTTTTTTTCGCATATCAATAACCGGCACTACCGATCCCCGCAGGTTTATCACACCTTTCATAAAGGGAAGCGTGTTAGGCACATGTGTAATGTGCGTCATGCCAATAATTTCCTGTACCTTTAACACCTCAATGCCATAGGTTTCATTTCCAATATTAAATGTTACAAATTGTTCAACCATTGCAGAATCAACTTTTTCTTCAATTGTTGTATTTTCAATATTCATAGATTCCTCCTATCGCAAAAATTTATGAACAACCGACTGAAGCTGTTCAGCTTTAAAGGGTTTTATCATCCAGCCTGATGCACCTGCTTTTTTCCCTTCCTGGATCTTTTCTTCTTCTGCCTCGGTGGTAAGCACTATAACAGGTGTAAATTTATCATTTTCTCTAAATTTTTTGATGAATGTTATTCCATCCATCTGGGGCATATTGATATCAACAATACACATTGCTATCTCTTCACCTTTATCCGACAATTCCTTAATCTTGTGTAACGCATCAACACCATTTTCTGCATGGACCATACCGTACCCCAGATCTTTCAATGTATATTCAACACTTGTACGTATGGTTGGCGAATCATCAATAATCACTATGTGTTTCATATCTTTTACCCTTTTATACTATAATATATCATACATATTGCAGATACAAATATTTCATCGTATCACACCACACAAACGAAGTTGTTTCTTGATAACATCATTTACACCTTTAAACTTGACTGTTTTATTCTGCTGTCGTGCAGTTTTTAAAAGCGACAAAATTACCTGCACAACAGATAAATCAAGCCGCTTTGATTTAGTAAAATCAAGAACAATGGTCTTTTCAGTTCGCAATATTGCCAGCACCTCATCAGCAAACTGTTTTATATGTTTTATAGTAACAAACTCATCAATTTCAATAATATACATAACATCCTCCTAAAATACTATCACCGTATCCTCTGTTTTGCTGGTAGAATACTCTTTCAAAAGCGATACAAGCATCAATCCCTTGTAATCACTGCCATAGACTGCTGCAACTTTCTCCATTGTCTTCTCAAGCTGTAGTGTATCACACAGTTCTCTGGTAGCACCAGATTCTTTAAGCATTTCACCAAATATAGTAAGATTGTTCTGAATATCGTTGAAGGCATCAATCTGCTCCGATTTTTCTTGAAGAAATTGTTGTAGCGCATTAACATTGCGTTCAATCTGCTGGGATATATCAACATAATACTTTTTGGATTCATACAATTTCAACGAAACCTTCTTTAAATTAGACACACAATTTTGCAGTATAGTATCCTGTATTGACATAGCCTGCTCATACGTGTGATATGTGGTTTCCATTGTGTTAATAACATCTTTATATAAATTTTCCGATTCTTCAACAATTCTTTTGATTTTTTTTGGCATAATGCTAATATCTGTAAGAGAACTTGCAATAGTCTTTTGCAGCTGTTGATGTCGCGCCAGTTCAATGCGTGTCAACATGTTTACTACATCAAACTTGCGTACAATATCCTGAATTTTATTAAAAAATTCCTGAAACTTTTGTAATTGTAACAGCACATCACTGGAAATTTGTAATAACGAAGATTTTTTCCCAAGTATATCTTCAATATATTTTATTGTTTCATGCTGTAAAGCTTCCAGCTTGTTATACACTTTTTCAATTGCAAATTCATTACCATCAAATACCGATTGAGCCGTTTTACTATAATCATGAGCTATTACATCAATATTATTTTTCATTGTGTCTATACCATCATAAGCACAGCTATACAAATGAGCAAAATCATTTTGAAGCGATAGTACCTTTTGATACATCCCCCATAGTATAATTTCATGATGCCCATCACCAATACCTATTTCCTCAAGTGCTTCGATAGCAAATAAAATTTTTTCAATATCCTGCCGCACAATATCCTCAACCTGAAATTCCTGCAATAAGCTTGCTATACTGCTTTTCAACTGGTCGGCAAAACTTACAATTGAATCAACATTATGTGATAATAATTTTTGATGGTAAATAATATCCTGTATGGAACTATTAAGTTTTACCTGTAAACGTGTGAGATAGTTCTCAACAATAGCATCAACTGTCTGACATGTAGTATTAAATTTTATCCGCAACTCATGAAGATAATCTATTATCTCCTGAAACTCAGTGGAAACTGCATTTACCATATCAGCCAGATGGGACATCTCCACTGCGATAGTGGTAAGAGTGGATCCTTCTTCTCCTGCCTTAATAGAAATTATCATGGTATTTTTTGCATACAGGTCAATTGCCTCAACTGCATCCAGTATCATTGCTACACTGTTGCTCAATGTAAGTGTTTTATTAATGGCTTCTTCCACTTCTTTATTTGTTTCTCTGTCGGCTATCATATATTTAACAATAGTGTCAATATAGCCATTCATTTCATCTCTGGTATTTATGATAACATCATGTATAAAAGTATCAGCTACATTTTCATCAGTGGTATAAAAGTAATAGATGTAAGGCTTGATCATGGTAAAGAACTCATCAATACGCGTATTAATCATAGTAAAACGATTAATTAACTCAGTAAAAAGAGTTAGAATCTTACCTTTTAAGTGGCTCAGGTATTCATAGTGAGTACGCACAGTTTCATGGTAGGCACTTATATTCATCACCATATCCTGTTACTATCGTATTATGAGTTCAAAAAACCCTGCACATCAATAATAAGGGCTATAGTTCCATCGCCAAGTATTGCAGCACCAGAAATTGCTCTGGAAGAAGTTATCTCTCTATCTAAACTTTTAATAACAATCTGCTGCTGACCAATCAGTTCATCCACAACAAGCCCCAATGCTTTTCCTTGCGATTCAACTATCACAACTAGCCCATCCCATGGATTTTCAATGGTACGTGGAAGTTTAAATTCCTGATGAAGCATAAGCAGCGGAACATACTCACCGCGCACATGTACAACCAATTCTTTATTTTCCACCGTTTTTATGTCTTTCTTTGCAGGCTTTACGCTTTCAATAATAGAAAGAATTGGTATAATAAATGTTTCATGTGCCACTTTTACCAGCATCCCGTCGATAATTGCAAGTGTCAAAGGAAGCTTAATTTTAAATGTTGTCCCTTTATCTTTTTCAGATGTTATCTCAACACTACCTCGTAACGCTTCAATATTTGTTTTAACCACATCAAGGCCAACTCCTCTGCCCGAAAGGTCGCCCACACTTTCTGCTGTAGAAAAACCTGGTTCAAAAAGCAAATCAAATATTTTTACAAGGGGGATATCATTGTTTTTGGAAATTAAGCCTGCTGTAATAGCTTTTTGCAATACCTTCTCTGTATCAATACCCCCACCATCATCGCTTACTTCAATGTAGATATTGCCTTCCTGATGATATGCTTTAAGTGTTACCGTACCTTCCTGCGGCTTCCCTTTGGCCAGGCGCTCCTTTGAACTTTCTATTCCATGATCTATTGCATTACGTATCAAATGTTTTAATGGATCACTGATACGTTCAATGACTGTTTTATCAATTTCAGTGTCACCACCGGCTATCTCCAGATGAATTGTTTTTCCATGAGCCTTTGCCGTATCACGTATAAAACGCCGGTACTGCTCAAACACCGGGCCAATAGGCACCATGCGTATTCGCATCAGGTGCTCCTGGAATTCCCGTATAATACGGTCAACTCCATAGAGAGCATTGTTTAAACGATAGGCCTTTTCATCTTCAATCTCCTCAGCTATACGTTTTATACCCGAAAAACCAATAACCATCTCGCCAAGTAAATTCATCAGATTATCAACTTTTTTAGCATCCACTCTCAGCGTTGATGTGCTCAAATGTTTCTTTATGCTTTCCTGCTCTTTTAGCGCCAGCGATACATCATTTTCTTCAATGTACCCTTTGGTAACAGCTATCTCCCCAACCTTTTTCTTTGTCTTTTCATGTTCACTCAATACATCTTCATATTCCTTTTCTGTGAGCATACCTTTTGATAACAACAGCTCACCTAACTTTGGCACATCTTCAATCACAGGTTGGGAAACATAATTTTTGGTTACATTGGTTATAGTGATATCATTGTCATCACGCACAAAAATAAACACATCATCTAACGCTTCTTCTTTGCTTTTTGTTTTTAGAATCACATCCCATGAAAGATAACATTTTTCAGGATCAAGGTTTTCCAGAAGCGGCACATCATTACGATTGACCCGCAATTCAGTAAACATACCAAGTGATGCAAGGTCTTCCATAATAATAAGGGGATCAATACCGGATTTAAAAATGTCCTCCCTGAATTTAGCTTTTACCCTGAAAAAATTATAAATAGGCTGTGGTTCTGAAGCTTTTTCTTCTTCCATGGTATCTGCTACGATATCTGCTTCATCTTTCACCTGAAGAATTGTTTCTATGTCTTTAATCTTTGCTTTTAATACATTAAACTTTTCCTCCATCTTTGCAGGATCTTCCTCTGAATACAATCGTAAGCGTATTACATCAATGCTTGCAAACACTATATCAGCTAAAAGGTCATTCATTGGCAACACACCATTACGGACCGAATCTAATATATTCTCCAGAGCATGAGTAAACTGATACACATCCTCATATCCGGCCATTCCTGATCCGCCTTTTAATGTGTGGACATACCTGAAAATGGAGTGTATCAATTCAGGATTTTTTGTTTCCTCATAAAGAACTATATCATTTTCCAGGTTTTCAAGAAGCTCTTTTGTTTCAGCCAAAAACACCTGCCGTATGGCATCCTCAGCCATTGACTTTCCTCCATATTATTTATTGATTAAAATTCCTCAAATCCATCATCTATTAGTTTGTTATCTGCCGGTGCTTCTTTCTGTTCCTTCCTGTCTTCTTTAGGTTTTACCCGCTCCATCTTGCGTGTTGTCATCTTTTTGCCTGCTTCTGCCGCATGCAAATGTAACTCCCTGTGTTTTGTCCCATATACCTTCTGGCTCACATCCTCACGTATCACAAACCGCTCCATCATGTGCGCAAGCTCCTGCGCCTGATTTGCCATCTCCTCACTGGCACTTGCCGTCTCCTCCACCAGTGCCGCATTCTGCTGTGTCATGGTATCTAAATCCTGTACCGCTACATTTATCTGATCTATCCCCTGCTTCTGCTCTTCACTTGCTGTTGCTATCTCCGTTATTGTCTTATACAGCTCCTGTATTGATTGCATTATCTCCTTCAATGCCTCCCCACTCCTGTTTACCAGCGTTGTCCCTGTATCTATCTTTTCCAGTGAATCCCGTATCAGCTCCCCTATCTCTTTTGCCGCACTCCCTGAACGCTGTGCTAAATTACGCACCTCCCCTGCTACCACCGCAAATCCTCTGCCCTGCTCTCCTGCT
>CALEUQ010000073.1 GCA_937920495.1 uncultured bacterium
CCAATCGCGCCTTCGGGGGGACGGGAATATCCCATTACAATATTTACGTTGCGCGTAAAATGCCGTTTAATAAAATGCATAATTTTTGAATAATTATATACATCATTCGGCATTATCAATAAATGCACATGATCGGGCATGATGGCGTACGCATATAAATGAAATTGCAACATTTGTTGCGCCACACAAATTTGTTCCTGTAAAACGTGTGAAAAAATTTCCTCTTTGAAAAATGGATATCGATTTTTTGTTACCGTGGTGGTAAAATATATTGCGCCAGGGATATAATAACGTTTTTGCGAATTTCGATGCATTGTGTCCTCCCACATATTAATACGCGGAAGGATTGCAATTTATAAAAATTTTTTGTCGATATTCACAAAATTTTTCAATGCACGGCGTATGCCCCCGCTGAAAAAAAATTATTATTGACAAAATAACATCAAAAATATAAATTTTAACAAAAATACTATTATATAAATATCAATATTATAGGTAAAATTGTGATTTATATCCCAAGAATTCTTGAAAATGTCATTAAAGAGAGGCTTCTTACCGGTAAAATTATAATCATTTACGGCGCTCGTCAGGTGGGCAAAACCACGCTGGTAAAAAAAATTTTGTCCGACTATCAGGGGAAAGGAAAATATCTTAACTGTGAACTTTTACCGGTTCAGGAAGGACTGGCAAAACACGACCCTGATGCTATTAAGGCTTTTTTTGGTGATTATGAGCTGATAATCTTAGACGAAGCACAAAATATTCAGGACATCGGCAAAAAGCTCAAAATATTATATGATTCCATACCCGGGTTGCAGATAATCGCAACGGGTTCATCAAGTTTTGAACTGGCGCATAACGTTTCCGAATCACTGGCTGGACGTTCATATACCTTTACTCTGCATCCCATTAGCCTGCAAGAATTGCGTTGCATGCATGATCTTTTCTGGATTGAGTCAAAACTGGAACACTTCCTTCGTTTTGGACTCTATCCTGAAATTATCAATCTTGATGAATTATCCAGCAGGGAATATCTCATTCAACTTGCCTCAAGCTACCTGTATAAGGATGTGCTGAAATTTGAAAATATAAAAAAATCAGGAATAATGCAAAAGTTACTGCAACTGCTGGCATTACAAATTGGCAATCAGGTATCATACCATGAGCTGTCGCAGTCACTTGGAATCAATCATGTTACTGTTCAAAAGTATATTGATATTCTTGAACAGGCTTTCGTAATTTTTCGATTACATTCCTTCAGCCGCAATGTACGCAAGGAAATCTCAAAGTCAGTCAAAATTTATTTTTATGATCTGGGCATACGGAATGCGCTGATAAATAATTTTAATGTCCCGGCAATACGCAGTGATACCGGCGCGTTATGGGAAAATTTTTGCATAGTTGAAAGAAAAAAATTTAATGACTACGCTATGCGCTTTCCCAATATTTATTTCTGGAGAACATATACTCAGAAGGAAGTGGATTATGTTGAAGAAATAGATGGCAATATAACAGGATACGAATTCAAATGGTCAGGTAAAACTAAAAAATCCATCCCAAAAGATTTTATTGAAAACTATAATGCAAAAGTTGAAACTATAGATAAAAATAATTATTTTACGTTTTTAATCAATTATCAGCGGGGGCCATGATGTGGTATTATGGCACAATACCGGTATTTTTTATTGACATCAGAATACTTGCCGCTGTATCTTTTATAAAAGCAATTGGATAATAACAATCTGTGGGGGACGCGCATGGGATTTGCAGTCAGAGTGTATGAAGCATTCAAAGAAGACGAGGTAAAAGCAAAGGTACTGGCTGAATTTATAGAAAAAGTTGAGGAAGCCATAAGCAGCAATCAGGTTGCCACACGGCAGGATCTTAACGTGCAGGAATTGAAGCTTACAAAAGAGATGAAAGAGATAGAACTGCGGCTTACAAAAGAGATAGAGCAACTGCGCGGTGAAGTGAAACGGGACATAGAACACATACGCGTTGAGATACAGCAATCAAAAGTCAGCATATTAAAATGGTTAATAGGCCTGTTGATTACACAAACCATTGCAATAATAGGGGTTATGGCTGGCTTTTTTCAGGTGCTGAAATAACGACGTCATTGTCCCGACTTCGTCGCGGACAGGCGAGTCCCGAAGCGCATATATCAACACGAGCGGTCATTAATATCACCAAAGCATTAAACAAAATTTCCATTGACACTCACGTATATATCATGTATGTTTATAAAATACACACTGATGGAAATATTAAAAAGAAGGTTTTGTGTTGAAATACACAGAATATTTTTTATACACACATAATAGAAAAGATAGAGTTGCCATAAAGGAAGAGTATATTGAATATGTCATAAACAATTATATTATGAAAAAGAAGAAATTCAATACGATGGAAGAATCCGCAGGTGTGCATTTATACAAGCAGAAAACAAGTATTTGCGAGTTATACTTATGCCAGATGGAATAACCGTACACAACGCATTTTACGATAGATCTTTCAAGGGGAAATGACTATGAGAGTAAAATATTTTACTGACACAGATACCGCATATATTGAATTTTCCGATAACGAAATTTCTGAAACCAGAGAAATAAGCCCCAACATCTACATTGAGCTGGATAACAATGGTAATGTAGTGGCGATGACAATTGAACATGCAAAAGAAAATGCCAATTTATCCGAATTTTCGTTCCAGGAAGTGACCCCAAAAACCGCGTAATGCCCCCCGCCCGCCTCCGGGGACGCGCATTCGGGGGCAAATCTATATAAGGGTACCACAATGCACACGGACCACCACATATACATGACTATCGCTCTTGAAGAAGCACAACGTGCTGCGGATGAAGATGAAATTCCTGTTGGTGCGGTGATAGTTAGCGGTAATGAGGTCATTGCCCGCAATCATAACAAAACGCGTCAATGCTCTGACCCCACGGCACATGCGGAAATGTTAGCCATAAAAGACGCAGCAGCGTTTTTACGCAATGAGCGGCTTATTGGTTGCAGCATGTATGTAACCAAAGAGCCATGTGCAATGTGCGCGGGTGCTATTGTACATGCACGCATTGAAACGCTTGTTATTGGCACAAAGGACTATCGTTTTGGCGCATGTGGTACGGTGCTTACAGTATGTGGCAATACACAGCTCAATCATGTACCCCGCATTGTGTGGGGAGTTGATGAAGAGGGATGCAAAAAGATATTGCAGGATTTTTTTAGCACACTGCGCGGTAAATAGCTATACCATCTGGCGATGGGCTTCTTCAACAAGTTCCTGGATTCGGTTGCGTGTGCCAATGGCTATCCCATGTTGTACAGTAATATGAAGATCAGGATAGTCGGGCATGCTAATAGTTTGAGCTTTCTGTAAAATGCGTTCCACAAGTGCTTTCAGGTCAAAGTAGTTGTCGCAGTGTATAATGGCTAAAAATGTATTGCCTCCGGTTCTGAATATCATGTCGTTTTCTCTTAGGCTGGTTTTAAGTAACCTGGAAACCAGTTTCAGTATGCGGTCGCCTTCGCGATGCCCTCCGATATTATTAATATCAGTGAGCCCTTTAATATCCAGTAATAGTACCGCAATAATGTTGGTGGTATCTTCACGCCGCAACGATGCAGAATCTTTTGACCATACAGTAATTAATTCTGAAAGTTTTTTTGAGTTATACAGGCCGGTGAGCGGATCAAGCACCGTAATAATTGTTGATTTTTCATAGAGCAGGGAGTTGGCAAATGCAATAGCACTGAAATCAGCGATAGTCTGTAATATCAGATAGTCGTCAGAAGAAAAAATTCCGCCCTGAGCCCTGTTGATAAGCTCAATGACACCGTAGATGGTATCGCGATATATTAGCGGTACAGCCATTACCGATTTTGTTGAAAATCCAGTAATTCGGTCTATCTTATCGCTAAAGCGATTGTCAATGGTTGTGTCGGGAACAAAGACCGCCTTTTTTGTTTCCACCACATATCCTGCAATGCCTTCGCCTTTTTTGATGCGAATATTTTTCACGCTGTCAAAATCAATACCATGCGAGATGACAAAGTATAGCTCCTCAGTATTGGGATCATATCTGAGCAGACTCCAGTTTTGAGGTGCAAAATAAGTATGAACCTCTTCCATAATGCCTTCAAGTATATGTTCTAACTCAAGTGATGATACAATCAGCTTACCTATATTTGCATACAGCTGCTTTATTTTATACAGTTGATCCATATCATTAGTTGTCATATCATATAAATTTTGCGTAATCTATAATTATATGAAATATGTATAAGCTTAATGTGAAAAATAAAATGTATAGGTTAATAATGCAAATAAAAAATAGTTGTTTGTGTTATTAATTTTAACTATACGAAAATTGTAAAGAATAAATATTAAACACGATTGATTCCTTAATTAAAATTTGTGAACATAATAAACATGGTGTACACCCTTGCCGCCTTCTGCGGCGGGGGTGTACACCTTTTTATTAACAAAATATTTTTATTGAAATTTAAAAAAAGGTCAAAGCTTTATACCATCATCATTGTGGTCCAAAGAAATCAGGCTGGCAGGTGCTCTGCTTTACCATTGACCACAGATATCCGTTGGGATCAATGCGTTTGCGCTTTTTTGTAACCAGTGATAACGGTATATAGGTATAGTATGAGTGCCAGCTTCCTACCACAAAACCTGTTTTGCCTGCCATGGCGCCATGCACTGCGTTCTGTGCCAGCATGATGCAGTACACCGCATCGTCGCTTGAAGCCGGTACACTGCGCACAAGGTAGCTTGTGTCAATATATTTTATGGTTACCGGAATACTGCGCTTTTTGCAATAATCATGGATTTTGTCTTTTAACAAAAGTCCTATATCACCATATTTAATATTTCCAGACGCATCGGTTTCTTTGGGGCCTGTAAAATATTCCTGGCCTGCGCCTTCTGAAACCACAATAACCGCGTGATTGGCAGCATACAGACGCTTTTCTAAATGTGTTAGAAAACCATACGGGCCTTCTAAATCAAAATGCACTTCAGGAACCAGGCAATAGTTGACCTCGTTTGACGCTAATGTCACGTAAGCCGCAATATATCCCGCATCGCGCCCCATGACACGCACAATACCAATGCCGTTTTTAGCGCCAATGGCTTCAGCATGCGCTGCGTAAATAGCCTGAGCTGCAGTAGACACTGCCGTTGAAAAGCCAAATGTTTTATCCACAAACCATATATCGTTATCGATAGTCTTTGGAATGCCAACTATCGCAATAGGTAGGTTTTGCCGTTTTACTTCCTGATAAATATCGTATGCACCGCGCAGTGAGCCATCGCCGCCAATGATAAACAGTATGTTGATGCCATGCTCTACAAGTGTGGCAACAATCTCCTTTTCATCCTGATGCCCGCGTGAAGAGCCAAGCACAGTGCCGCCCTTTTCATGAAGGTCGTGAACAAACGCAGGTGTAAGATCAATAAAAGGATGATTATAGCGCTTAACCAGCCCTTCAAATCCATAGCGCACCCCATACACGGTTTTTACACCATACTGAAAATTGAGCATGCGCACAATTCCCTGAATCACATTGTTTATACCAGGGCACAAACCACCGCAGGTAACAATGGCTGCTTTAGTGGTTTCAGGATTGAAAAATATCTTTTTGCGCGGCCCAGCATTTTCAAATGAGGCGATAGTACCTGTGGTAGCAAATGATTGCGCTAAAAGGTGTGCTTCAATGTCAATGGCAATACGCTGTGAGTCATCAATAAACTTTGATATGTGCAGGGGCGACGTGTAGGTACACTCACCCAATGAATCGATCATGGTGTCGTTTATTGCAATTTGTCCATTCATAACAATCAATTTTTTATTGTATTTTTCAAGTCATTATAGCATGCTCTGAGCAATTATTCCACACGTTAGAACAAAATTTTCCAGTAAATTGAACAAAAGAATTGATCACAAATACTTTTTTTATTATTAGCATTTGGTTCAAATTTGCCAAAATTACGTGATGAGCCGTAATACAAAGGTGAAGACCCCCGCCGCCTTCGGCAGCGGAGGTGTGCACTATGTTTATATGGAGTGGATCACAAATACTTTTTTTATTATTAGCATTTGGTTCAAATTTGCCAAAATTACGTGATGAGCCGTAATACAAAGGTGAAGACCACTATGTTTATTATGTTCACAAATTTTATGCAAGGAATGAATTCTGGAATGAGCCATATTTTTTTCTTTACACTTTTTATATTTTATATAGTAGTATATATACGTGTTAGATATATCATAGTACGATATTGAGAAGATATTATGACAGTTTATAATGATAAGAGTGTCGGGAGGGATAATTCATGAAAAAATTAATTCTTTTACCATGTATAAGCTTAATCTTTGCTCTTTCCTGCAGTAAAGAAGCAAACGAAATATTAAAAATCCATTCTTTTTTTGGTGATGTCACAATACAGATGCAGGGTTCTACCCGTGTGCCGGAAATTGGACAGGTACTATCGCATAATGATGTTATCATTACAGGAAAAGGGGCTATTGTTGATGTAGTATACCGAAATGCTGGCGTTATCAGGATAAATGAAAATACAAAAGTCAAAATTGAGTCGCTCGTAAAAGAGGGTACGGATAATGTTGTGTTAAACATCGATACAGGAAAAACGTTTGCCGCCCTTGCTAAACTAAAAAAAGGTGACAGCTTTGCCTTAAAGTCAAAGACGGTGATAGCTGCGGTGCGCGGAACATCATTCAGAATGGTAGCCAGTGAACAGGGTGCAAGTGTAGATGTTGTTACAGGTAAGGTAATGGTTAAGCCTGTGAGCAATGAAAAAGTGGTGGAAGATGTTGAAGTGGTAGTTGAAGAAAACCAGACTGTTGCTCTGGATACTAAGACAGTGGAAACAATAGTACAGAAAATAGGGGAAAAGAAAATTGAAGCATCTGCAAAGGATGCCCAGCAGAAAATTGTTGAAGAAATAAAAGAAAAATTTAAACCCGTAGAAACTCCAAAGGAAACCATAAAAGAAATAAAGCAGGAAGTCAAAAATATCCCAATTGTAGCAGTTGTACATGAAGAAGTAAAGCAAGAAATGCGCAGAGTGGTTGATGAGGATAAAGAGGCTGAAAAACGTCTGGAAGAAGAAAAATTAAAGAAAGAAAAAGAAAAAGCTGAAAAAGCAATACAACTGAAACTGGAGAAAGAACGCCAGGCAAAAATGCTGGCTGAAAAGCTGGAAAAGGAAAGGCTTGCAAAAGAACAAGAGCAGCGCGAAAAATCAGCAAGAGAACAGAAAATTAAAGAAGACAGAGTTAAAAATATCCCAACATTATAATCAAATTATTTGAAGCTCCATAGTGTATATGCTAATTGATATACTATGGAGCTTGTACGTGTACATAATGTGTCGCTATGGCGCAATTCAGTAACCATCCTGAAAAATATTAATCTTACCATACATCAGGGCCAGCAGTGGGCAGTACTTGGCCCCAATGGTTCGGGCAAATCGTTTTTAATGAATATTATCGCCACGCTGGTATTCCCTTCGTGTGGGGACGTGGTCATTGCAGGAAAAAAGTTAGGTCAGGTCAATGTGTGGGATGTGCGTACACATATCGGCATTGTCAGCGAGTATCTGCAATATTCTTACCCGGCACACACAAATGCTGTAGATGTTGTGGCATCAGGTTTTTATAGCAGTTTAGGTGTATATCAGGAACTATCGCCCCACATGATACAAAAAGCGTTGCACATTCTGGATACACTGGAGCTGGTACATTATGCGCACACGCCGTTTGGCAAACTTTCGTATGGCCAGCAAAAACGCGTGCTCATTGGCCGGGCGCTGGTGTATGACCCTGATATTCTCATTTTAGATGAACCGTGTAATGGGCTTGATATACGCGCGCGTGAGGAATTCCTGGAAAAACTAAGCCACCTTGTTGCAATGAACAAGCACATTATCTATGTAACGCACCACGTTGATGAGATTATGCCATGGATTAACCGTGTGATGCTACTTAAAGAGGGGCAATGTGTGTATGCCGGCCAGCGCACAGTGCTTCAGGATGAGGCTCTTTTGAGTAAAGTGATGGGATATCCGCTTGGAATGTTTCATCATAATGGGCGTGTGTACTGGTATGTAAAATAAAGCGGCCGGGGTTGCCAGCCGCAAAAAGGGTAGAGTGGGTTATTGGAGCCTGCGTTTGAGGACTTCTTCAGGTTGTACGCCTACCATGCGGTCAATCTCTTTACCGTTTTCAAATACTATCAGTGTTGGGATTGCACTTATACCAAATTTTCGTGCTATACCCGGGTTATCGTCGGTATTGCACTTAACAATTTTAGCATTGATGCCATTTGATGCTAGTTTTTCTAAAATAGGTGTCTGCAATCTGCATGGGCCGCACCATGGTGCCCAGAAATCAACAAGCACTTTTCCCTGCGATTGTAATACTGCTGCATCAAAAGTAGTATCTGTTACTTCCTGAATATTTGACATTATGTAATTCCTCCGTAGTAAAATATCTATTAAGAATATAATAAAATACTTAAATATTGGCAACAAAAATTTTTAAAAAATAAAAATTTTGTGCGATAGTTACCTGAAGAGGGGTCAGAGCCTTAGGAGTGCAATTAGATAGTTATCGGTAGATGTTGCGATTCTATTGATGTAGTAATGGGGTCAGAGCATAATGGTTTCGATAGTTATCGGTAGATTTGGTTTTGAGAATAATAAACAAAAAAATTTCTATAGTTATCGACTTTATTAAAACAAGTGAGTAAAGCAATAAAATGATAGATGGTAAAAACGAATTAGGTCTATTATAAACCACAATTTTATTGTATGACTAATATTTTAGTTGAAAATCTGATAATACATTTATATAGGTGTGTATATGAAAAGCAGAAGGGATATTGACAAAGAAAATAAAAAAATTATAAAAAGGGAGGAGAATGTTATGCCAGGATCACGGAGTATTTTAACACAAAATATGAAACGCCATATTGTTGCCTTGATTGATGAACGTATTAAGGAACTACACGTCACAAAAGAAGATTTTTCAGAACTAAAGACTATTGTTAAAGAGATTGCTAAATCACAAACTGAATTAATTCAAATACAGAAGCAGACGGATAGAAGGATTGGTGAATTAGCAGAAGCACAGAAGCAGACGGATAGAAGGATTGGTGAATTAGCAGAAGCGCAGAAGCAGACGGATAGAAGGATTGGTGAATTAGCAGAAGCGCAGAAGCAGACGGATAGAAGGATTGGTGAATTAGCAGAAGCGCAAAAGCAGACTGAGCAAAGAATTGATACCTTAACAGAAAAAATAGAGCAATTAGCAGAAGCGCAGCGTCAAACAGAAGTTGAACTAAAAAAACTCACAGTTGAATTTTATGGTGCAAAAGTAGAACTTGGCGGTTTATCACGAAGTTTCAGCTATGCCTTTGAAAATGAAGCGTATAGATACTTACCAAAAGTTCTGAAGGAAAAATATGGCTATGAGGTTTTAGAACGAATTTTGCGTGCTGACATTGGTGGAAAGGAAATAAACTTTTTTGGAAAAGCTAAAAAAAATGATAAGGAAGTTTATATAGTAGGTGAATCAAAACTCAGAATTGAATCTGATTGGCGTATGGATGCTTTTTATGAGCTTGAAGAGAAAGTTGATGCTGTAAAGTCTGAATTTGGTGATGTGCCTATAGTACGTTTACTGGTAACGCACTATGCTAAAAATAGTATAATAGCCGAAGCTAAAAGGCGTGGTGTTATAATTGTACAGAGCTTTGAATGGTAAGTATGTAATAAAATTTTCTTAGGGAGAAGCAAAAATATGAAAGTAACTGTTGAAAAAATAAATGAAGCAGATTTAAAAAAGCAGGGTGTGTTTTCCTGGCCTGTGTGGGAAAAGGAGGTTTCCGATTTTGACTGGTACTATGATACAACCGAACAGTTTTATGTGCTGGAAGGCGAGGTTGAGGTGGAAACACAGGATGGCCAAAAGATAGTATTTGGTCCCGGGGATTTTGTTACATTCCCCAAAGGTGTAACATGTCGCTGGCATGTCAAAAAGCCAATACGCAAGCATTATAACTTTAAGTGATATAACTATATACACTTCAGCATGAGCGCCTCTCTTTGATTAAGGAGAAGGAGTTTTGGGTGAGATTAAAGAATAAGGGCACTTCCAAAAACTAATTTTTAAGGTGGTTTCCTTGTAAACACTTACATAAGTAAAAACTGTTTCTGTTGATTATAAATAGTATTAATGATAAAAGCAGTTTTTACTTATGCCCATAATATTTATTTATGAAATTTTTTGCTAAATAATGGTGGGCGTTTTTTCACATGTAATAAAAATTATTTACATCAAAAGTCATTGTGTTCAGAATACCGATCTTACGGGTACAGGATAGATTAAAGATCTTATGATGAGGGTATATATGAAGTAGATTCTGAGTCACGCTCAAAATGACAGAATGAAATTCTATGTTAGGCCATTGTGATGGTGTCGAAATACATGATCAAGAACAAAATTACAGTGGTTAAATCTTATATTCAAATATTTAGGAGGAACATAATGAATAAAATATATTATGTCCTTATCATTATGATGGGTGTTGTTTTCCTTACTGTTTCATGTGCAACTACAGAGAAAAAAGTTGGATGTGTTGAAGGAAAATGCAATGAAGGCTACGGTGTGTATGTGTGGGAGGATGGCTCAAAATATGCGGGCAGTTTCAAAGCTGGCCGCTTTCATGGGCAGGGTACATTTACCTGGCCTGACGGACGGGTGTATACAGGAATATATATTGATGGCAAACGCCAGGGATATGGTGTGATGTCATGGCCAGATGGAAGTGTATACAAAGGTCAATTTACCGATGATGATATTACCGGTAATGGTACGTATACATACGCTGATGGCAAAATATACACGGGACCAATGGTAAAAGGAAAAGCTAATGGCAGAGGAGTGCTGCAGTGGCCGGATGGTACTCGCTATGAAGGCCAGTTTATTGATAACAGGATTGAAGGACAGGGAATGCTTATCTATCCTGATGGCAAAACACTAAAAGGGCGCTTTGTAAATGGAATACTGGTAAATGAATGAAGCATACACCGCTTTTGGTGTAAAGCTTTTGCTATTTAAAATTTTTTTTATCTTTGGTAGCTGCAAATTTTCGTGCACCATCAAGCGTTTCGCCGCTTCTAATTACATCTGTACCTTTTGCAAATTCCATTTCCATTGCATCAATGAGCGACATATTGAATCCTCTGTACACACACATCCTGTCGCTTCGCAGGCAATTTTGCGGGAAAGATGCAATCTTTTGTGCCAGTGCCAGTGCTTCCTGTTTAACATCACCATCAATCAGATAATTTACCAGTCCAAACTGATACGCTTCCTGTGCATCTATTTCCCTGCCGGTAATGATTAAATCCAGTGCTCTGCTTAATCCAATAAGGCGCGGTAAGCGCTGCGTGCCCCCATCTATTAAAGGTACACCAAACCTTCGGCAGAATACACCAAATTTAGCTGATCTATCAGCCATCCGGATATCACACCAGCAGGCAAGTTCCAGGCCACCTGCAACAGCATATCCCGATATTGCAGCAATCACAGGCTTTGACAAAAGCATTCGCGTGGGGCCAAGTGGTCCGTCATCCTGTATGTTGGGATTGAGTTTGTTTTTTCTGTGGCCATCTTCGGCAATGGCAAGTAGATCTGCCCCTGCACAGAAATTTCCATCTGCCCCGGTGAGTATCGCCACCTTCAAATTTTCGTCAGCGTCAAATTTCCTGAATGCCTGGCTTAAGTGTTCGGCAGTGGGGCGATCAATGGCATTGCGCACCTGTGGCCTGTTAATAGTGATGATGAGTATATCGTTAACTATCTCCTGTAACACATTCATACTTGCTATCCTTTTATATATGTTATATGATATTACTGGCTATGTAACGCATAGCTATAAAAAAGTCAAATGAAAATATGTAATGATGTAACCTGGCAGGCGTGCATACAATAATTATTGCATCATAACCAGTGAAACTGCCATGACAAACATCCCTGCAACAAAACCGGCAATTGACATGTGATGCTGACCAAATTTTATTGCAGCAGGAAGCAGCTCATCAACAGAAATAAAAACCATAATGCCTGCTATGCTCCCAAATATTATTCCCATTAAAGCCTGGGACATAAACGGGGCAAGTATGGCAAAACCTATAAGCGCACCAATAGGTTCAGAAAGCCCTGAAACAAAAGAATACGCAAACGCTTTTTTCCTGCTATTAGTGGCATGGAAAATTGGTATTGCAACTGCTATACCTTCAGGGATATTATGAAGTGCAATGGCTATGGCGATAGGGACTCCCACCTTTGCATTGTGAAGAGCCGCAGTGAAGGTAGCCATGCCTTCAGGGAAATTGTGAATACCAATTGCCAGTGCCGACAGCAATCCCAGCCGCATCAGTTGCTGCTCACGGCTGGTGGCAGGAAGCGGCATATTTTCAACACGCTGCACTTCATGCGGATTTTCAGCAGAAGGAACAAGTGCGTCAATGATTCCAATACATGCAATACCACCAAAAAATGAACACAATACAACCCATCCGCCAGAGTGGCCAAATTCGTGTTGTAATACGTCAAAAGATTTTGCCAGTATCTCAATCATGGAAACATATATCATGACACCGGCTGAAAATCCAAGTGCAAGCGATAGCACCTTTGTATTGGTCTTTTTTGATACAACTGCAATAGCACTTCCAATACCTGTTGCAAGGCCGGCTAAGAGCGTTAACAGAAATGCAAAGAGTACATTTCCTTCCATCATAGATTTTTTAAACAGTCTTTAAAAATCTGTTTTCATCAAAACGAATACGGGGACCATAGACGCCCCCAACTGCACGTTTCCCTGCAGAGATGACCATGACAACCACAGCGTCTTTGGGGAGATTTAAGATCTTTTTAATACGCTTTGAGTCATACCCTTCCATGGGGCATGAATCATATCCATAGGCACGCAGTGACAGCATAAGGTTTTCACATGCCAGAGCGGTTGACTTCACTGCCCAGATTTTAATATGGCATTTTGATACCGGTTCACGGATGACTGGAGTTTTAAGTCCCCGTATAAAGAATAACAATCGTTTTATTAGTCCCCAGGTGCCTAAAAATCCCTGATTGTATACAAACGGAACAAGCTTTTTATAATACCAGATAGCGGCTTTTGGGACATTGCCTGCGCTTTCAAAGAGCGCAACCATCTCCTGTGCATGCTCTTTCCAGGTGTTGGTTCGTGCCACTGCCACAAACAATGTGGCTGCAGATCTTGCTGCAATCTGATCCAGGCACGCGTTATTGAGCTTCTGGCGAATTTCAGGATCTACTATATGGTATATTTCCCATGGTTGCAGGTTTGAAGAGTTGGGTGCAAGCAAGGCATTGTGCATACACTGTCGTACAATTTTTTCAGGTATTGGTTCCTTTTCATAAATACGCACTGACCTGCGTGAATCAATGACTTTCTGAAATTCTTTTGCATCAATCTTTGGTGTCTTTTCGTGGTATTTGTAACCGGGGTCATCAGTAAGAATATTAGCCATAGGTTTTCTCCATTTTTTAAAATAATGCATATTTCATAAAAAGCTGATGTAATGCTATAATTATAAATTTTATTTACATAATAGCAATTATATTTATTTGTTATTGTCAATAAATAATTGAAATATATTTCATATGCGTTTCTTTAATTGTGTCACCTTCTCCGTTGATTGTAAGGCTCTGACCCCAGATACGCAAGAGTTACACCAGGGTTGCAAAGATTTTATTTTTTCCCTTTGCCATCTTTGCGGTTAATCCTTCAGGCTACCCCGTTATAACCTGAGTGGTGATATGGTGGATGGTGATATGATACTATTGCACAGCCAGTAATGGAATGATGAATAATTACAGAATGCACACAGGGAGCAAAGATTGAAAAAATTATTGCAATAAATTGCCAATTAATTTTACTTGATTTAAACGCAATCATATTTATGTAATACGTTACATCATAAAAAAAGAGATGCGGTGTGAATGGATTCTGCACTATTAAATTTTTAATTTATTGAGGATTGTATGCACAACATTCCCCGCAAAAAAGTTAAATATTTAAAAGCATGCGCTCATAGCATGAAGCCGGTTGTGCTGATAGGCAAAAACGGGCTATCCCAGGCAGTGCTTAATGCTATCGATGAGGTATTGCAAAGCCACGAGCTTATCAAGATTAAATTCATTGATTGCAAGGATGAGCGAAAAGAACTGGCGCAGCAAATAGTTGAAAAAACAGGCAGCGCTCAGATAGCCATGATTGGCAATGTCCTTATTATCTACCGGCAGCATCCAGAAGCCAGTAAACGGCAATATGAGTTAGCAGCAACGTAATTTATTTATATTTAAATGTGTAAATTTGTCTTCCTTCAAAAGGTTTCACTTTTGCAAACAGTTTTTTTGTTTTTTCATTCAGGAAGCTATACACATCTTCGGTAATGAACAATCCGTCCTCACAAGTATATTTTTGCCCTAAATGGAATAATGAATTAATGCAATCAGAAATAATGGTGCCTGTTTTGCCCCGTGGCTGGTAAATGGTATTGCCAATATGCATGGCAATTCTGTATCGTATAATCTGATTGAAAACAGTATGCTCCAGCGAAATAATTAAACGGTTTAATATAAGGCGGATTGCATAATATATTGCAGGTACAGTTGTGCCATTAAAGGGGAAAATAAACATGCCCGTTACATCCATCCACATCCAGCAACGCCCATCAACGTGATGAAGCATTTCCTCAACATAACGGCGGAATGAAAATATCTTCTGGTTTAAATGCTCTGAGCCAATATGTTTTTTTAATTCGCCAATGTCCAGTATTTCAATAAACAAAAAGCAGAATGTATATTCATTATCTGGTACAATACCTTTCCATGAATCCTTTGCTATTATATAATTGCGTACAGTGTGTGTTTTTGGTGTAATTCCTTTTGCTTTCATGATAGCCTGCATGCGTGTTTCCGGCAATGGTTTTGCAAGCATGTCTTTGTTCAGGTAATCACAGGCATTATTATGAAAAAACCATGCAATATCCTGAAAACTTTTTTTAAGGTCAATAACCGCAAAATATTGGCCATTGGTATTAAACTTTTTAATGTGCTTTTCAACTTGAGCTTTTTGTATGCCGGTGATATCCAGGTAGTATATGGTATTTTTATCCGGGGGCTGCATTTTTTTTGATTCGTTATAGTCAATAAATGCAGTTGAGTATTTTTTTGATTGTATGATTGCAGCAAAACCTTTTTGTAATACTGCCAGGTTTTTTTTCTGATATATTATTATTATATTCATGGAGTATCCCACTGTATTGTATAAATATAATACACTGCATTACCGGTTGGGGTAGTTGTAAACTTACGCGCAATTTCAGCGTGCAGTGAAGCATAGATTGAGTTGGTGATGGTTATTGAGTTAAGCGGGGTATGTCTGGATTCTATCTCCAGTATTTTTGCCACCAATTCTGTTTTTTTTAGCTCTTCAGGGGAATGTTTATATGTGCAATACCCTGTATCAATGGCAACCCGAATATTAATAGGTTCGGGCAATTGTGATTGGGTAAAATTAAATAAAAATAACTCGTGGAAGATCTCAATGGCAGCACATACTGCTGACATATTTCGGTTACCTAAGATAAACGCAGCAATGCAGCCATCACCTTCCCAGTTCCATATACGGCCATTTCGTTGCTCTACTGCTGCAGTAACTATCGAGCGCAAATTATGGTATGTCTGTGTAATTAATGGCGATTCATATTTACGGACAAGCTGTGTATTTGCAGCTATGTCCATTCTCAGCAGTGTGACAATATATTCTTCGTCTTCATGTAGTACTCCCCAGTGAGGTGTTTTCCTGGTTTTAGAGTTTTCAATAAAAATTTTGTTATCTTTGTCATAGATAAAACCTAAGTTTATGATTTCGGCAACGATTTCATGCAGATGAGCTATGGGGTAGCGTCGCCCCATAATCCCGTATTCCTGCGCTTCCATGAGTGCATGGACCAGCTTAAAAAAAAGCCTGGATTCGCTGAAATCACGTAGAATCTGGGACGCCGCATCCTTGTTAGGAATTGGCATGCTGTCAGAAAAGCCCATTATTTTATGAAGGTTATAATTTGGGATAATACTTCTGGCGATGCGTTCCATGGTATGCACATCCATGGATTTTGTAAGAGCTTTTTCCGTTATCGATAAAATAGAATAAGGAATTTTCATAAAATCATAATAAAATAGTGAAGTATAAATTTGTCAAAAGAAATTTTTGTAAAATAATATTTTATCAAGGATGATGAGGCCGGGACTAACCGGCCTTCCCCGGCAGAAAAAAATTCTTGTAAAATTATTTTTTATCTGACAGTTATTGTTTTTAAGGATATACTATACGTGTGCTAATGCGTGGAATATATTTTTAAGGAAAGTATCATGGGTTCATATTCATCGTATGATATACCAGAAGCAGACAATGGCGAAGTATTCCAGCGTTTTACTGAATATTTTAAACATAACGATATCCCTGCCAGCGCATCGTTAAGCGACAAATTAAAGCAATTCCGACAACAGAATAATCTAAGTTATCAGGAGCTTGCTGCCATAACCGGTATTACGGGTGAGCTTTTGCAGAAAATTGAAGAGCGCCAGGTGTATCCTTCATTAAAAATTATTCATCAGCTTACACATTCATTACAGAAGGCACAGGCCATTGCCGGTAGTCCTGTTGAATGGGGATATACGGTCATAAAAAAAGATGAAATCATACAGTCAAAAAATGAAAGGCCCAAACAAGAGCACAAAGTACCAGGACTACAGGGTAATCCGGCTGCAGTGGTACGTGAGGCTGTAGCGGTCAAGGCATATATTATTACGTTAGAGGGCAATTACACAAAAAAAGACTTTTCCATTCACAATGGTGAAGAATTCATTCATGTAAAAAAAGGGGCAATAAAGATAACATTGGGTGCAAATGAGGTTACATTGCAACAGGGCGATAGTATCTATTTTCTATCGCTCATACCCCATAAAATTGAGAACATTGCCAGCCATGAATCAATCATTCACGTCATAGTGTATCAGGAAAGCTAATCAAAATTCGTGAATCTTATTTAAATTTATGTGGCAGTATCCCCCCGGATTTTTTGTAAGATAGTCCTGATGATATTCCTCTGCTTTGTAGAAATTTTTTGCCTTTGCAACCTGGGTGGTTACGGTGATCCCTTTGGCTTTAAGCTGGCTAATTATTTCATCAATTGCGTGCTTCTGCCTATCGCTTACATAAAAAATTGCTGAGCGATATTGTGTGCCAACATCAGGTCCCTGCCTGTTTGGTGTGCCGGGATTGTGTATTGCATAAAAATGCTGTAAAATTTTTTCCAGAGTAATACTATTGGGGTCAAAGGTTACCAGCACGGTTTCTGCATGGCCTGTTGTGCCGGTGCACACCGTTTTGTAATCCGGGTTTTTTGTGGTACCTCCACTATACCCAACCACAGTGCCAGTAACGCCTTTTACTTTTTTAAAGTACGCTTCAACTCCCCAGAAGCATCCGCCGCCAAGTATTATCTGTTCAAACTGTAACTGCGTTCCTTCAAAAAGATACAGGTAATCAAGATAACCTTCTTCAATCATCTTTTCAACAGGTATAAAGCGCAATGCCGCAGAATTTATGCAGTATCTAAGTCCGGTAGGTGCAGGACCATCATCAAACACATGTCCTAAATGGCCATCAGAGCTTTTACTGCGAACTTCGGTGCGTATCATACCGTGTGAGGGGTCAGAGCGTGTGACGATGGCATCGCTTAAAACAGGCTGTGTAAAGCTTGGCCAGCCAGTACCTGAATCAAATTTGTGAGTTGAAGAAAACAGCACCGCACCGGTAATAACATCAACATATATCCCTGGCTTTTTGTTATCCCAGTATTCATTGTTAAATGGAGGTTCTGTGCCATTTTGACGCACTACATAATATTGTTGAGGTGTTAATTGTTGGTTTTTCATTGTTTGTTCCTTTTGAAAACTATTGATGCAACTAATTAAAAGAATACATGTAAATATAACCTTTTTCATGGTGTTTTAAATATAATCATTTTTAATTAAAAGTCAATATTATATTATAATTATTACAAAACATTATGAGCGATAGTTATCGGTAAAGGGGTCAAAGCCTTGGTATTTCAGCGTAAGGCGTGCAAAGGGTACATGCTAAGTTTTAAAAAAGAGGTTAGATAGTAATAAAATTTACAATTTATTAACATTTAGCTAAAATTTACTTTATAGCGTGCTGCTTAATTACACACAGATTTTTAAAAGAAATCGCTACATTAATATTTTAACAAAGGTTTAAGGAGGTTGTAATGAAGTTTGTAAAAGGTATGACGCTGGTTGCGGTGCTTTCAATTGCAACGTTAGGTTTTGCACAACAAGCCCCGGAAGTAAAACCGGAAGCAAAGGCTGAAGAAAAGGTACCTGAAAAGCCAAAATTATCCGTGGGTGGATTGGCCTATATTGAATGGTCAAAGGAGCTGAAGCATTCAGCTACCAGAACCCCGGATGAAAACTACAATACATTTGCAATCAAGCGAGTGTATTTGGATTTCAAGAAGAAGCTTGATGACATGTGGAGTGTACGGGTAACCACAGATGTAGGTCAGGTGGATAGTAGTGGAACTTCTTCTACTCAATTCAAAACAAATTCTTATACGCTATTCTTAAAGTATGCGTATGTGGAAGCAAAGGATAAGTTAGACTTTGCTGAGTATAAGTTTGCATTTGGTATGATAAGCACGCCTTTAATTGGTTTTGTTGACAAACAGAGCGATTACCGCTGGTTAGAGCAGAACTATACTGACCAGTCAAAGACAGTGCTCTATTATTTGGACGGTACAACAATGAAAGGGCAGTCAATTGACCATTCAGCTGACATGGGTGTAAGCTTAGAGGTTTCCATGTTCAATAAGCTTTTAACACTTACCGGTGCATATACCAACGGTGAAGGCTACAAGTATGCTGATGAGGTTAAGTTAGGTGATGATGGCAAGGCATACTATGGTATGCTTACACTTATGCCACTAAAAGATCTGTACCTTGTTGGTATATACCGCAATCAGAATACCAACGATAAGATTGATGATAACTACATCCGATACATGGGTGGTGGTATAGTGTATTCTGATGAGTGGTACAAGATTGGTGCAATGTACTATATACCCGAAACAAGCAAAAAAACTACAAGTACTGCAACTGCGGTTGAAAACAAATACAAATTGTTTGATAGCTGGCTCAATGTTAGGCTTGACCAGATTGTAGATATGCCGATAATTGTTGTTGGGCGATATGCCTTTGGCGAAAACGATGATGTTGACAAATCAAAGGTTACATCATGGGCAGCAGGCCTTGGGTATCATGTTGCAGATGGACTGAGGGCAGTTGCATACTTCCAGAATGTGAAGAGCCAGGCAAAGGATGATCCAGACCGGCAGATCTTTGTAAAGACTGAAGTTAAATTTTAACGTAACCTGCTTACTCTACCCCTACATAAAAGGAAGCCTGTGTGCTTCCTTTTTTATTCAAACCCAAACCGCCACAGTGCAATGCCTTTTACGTTATAGTGCTTTGCCAGCTGAATTAATTGTGTATGGGTGGTGCTATCAGGTACATAGGCAATGAAGTGGTCATTGTGTGTGGTGTATTCAATTGCTATGTTTCCCGAATTGTGGCGATAGTAACCGTAAAGGGATGTATATTGTGGCAATGACTTCATGGTGATGACAGTATAGTATGTATCATTTTTCCACATGTAACCATAAGCCGGGATTCCCAACCACACCTGCTGTGGCTTAAAAAATTTCAGTATATACTCAATATTTTTCTTGGTCCAGCTTATGCTTGTTACCGGTCCTGGTTTTGTTTTTGGGTTGTGCTGGTCGTAGCACATCAACACGATTGCATCACAATATGCGGAAAGAAGTGCACAATCGTGGAATGCAGAATGCTGTGGATTAAATTCCACCTGAGGAAATATTGCAGCAGAGAGGCTAATGTCACCAGCTATGGCCCTGAAATCTTTTAAAAATTGTGCAAAGTGTGATGCATACTGTGGTGGTAAATACTCAAAATCAAAGTGACATCCGTACCAATTGTTGGTGCGTGCTGCGTGTGCCAGTGCGGTGATTACTTTTTCCCAACGCTTAGGGTGCGATAAGAATGCGATACCGTCTTTTACACTGGTAAATGTAATGTGCGGGATGAGCAATAGTGATCGCTGCTTTGCTTTTGTAAAAAGGGTTTGTTCATTTGTAAATTGCGGAATGTTACAGGATATGCTGCCAATGGTGATGCCGGTAAAACATAGTACAGAGCAATTTGCCAGGCGCTTTTCCCAGTAGTGTGCGTACGCGGGGTAGGGAAGTGAGTCCTTAAGGTAATATCCCCATACTTGCTGAGAGTATGCGCTGCCCACGCGTAAAAGGAAAAGTAATATATAAATAATACGAAGTATATTCATGATGAAAATTTTAAAAGATGCGTGTAAAAAAATGCAATCCAAAAATCATGCTGTGATGAATTACCGGTGCTGTATCATGTTATTTGCAAGATGTGATTTTTGATTTACTATCGCCAGTAACCTGATTTTGGCTGACGCACTGGAATAAGCCTGCATACAGAGCTGGTGGGCTGCCTCCGTTAATCATAACCGCTATGGGCTTACCAGCTGGTAGTGTTTGTGTTGCAACATACTGCAAGAAATGACCATCAGTATGGTAACTATTGCCAAAGGCGGCAAGTGCGTATACATGCGGGGTGTTGTTGGATTTTTTTAGCATGCTAATGATTTCTTTAAGTTTTGCGGTTTTACCCTGTGCGTAGGGAATGGGATGCACCACTGTGCTGGTAAGCATACCAGCTTTTGTTTTGAGTTGTATGCCATGGATATTGTCAGGATGAAGGTTAAGTGATGGTGCAGCACCTTTGACAAAGAATTGCGGGCTTGCTGAAATTATGTATATTCCTATGTTATTTTCTTTAAGCTTTGCCATAATTGCAATTGATGACACAAAGTAATAGTGTTGCAGCGTTGTATTGAAGTATTGCGTTGAAAGCGCAATCATGGATTGCTCACTTTGTCCTGCAAAAATTTTGGTCAGATAAGTATACGCAGCAAGATGTCCCTGTGTGGTATCAAGATGCTGGTAATAGTTATTAAATTTGCTATACTCAGTGGGTTTGTAAAATTTAGAAAGATTGTGTTCAATAGCCAGCTGCACCAGCCCTTTATATATGTGCGTAGTATTTTCCTGGTAGCCTTCTGAACAATCACCTTTTAAAATTGTTCCATCAAAATCCCAGAAGCTTACAAAGATTGGTTTTGCGTTAGATTGGTGTTGGGCCAGATACGTTTCAATTGAAGATTTTGTATGAATTATGTGAGTAACAATGCCTGATATGTGCTGTTCAGGTTGTGCGCATGCTATCAGTGTAAAAAAAATTATAGTAATAACAAAAGAAAAAATGCTGATATTCTTTTTCATACCGGGATTCCTTGTACTGTATATTAACAATAACCTCTTGACGTAGTGTATTGATATTGTAAAGAAAATATAAATAAAGTATTAAATTTTATTCCTCTTTCTGTATTTTCAGGATACTAAGTATATCTCAAAAAAACATTTTACATTTTGGCTTTTAACCACCGCCAAAAGCCTTACGTAGAGCAATCTGACTACCACAAATACAATTAATTAATAATTTCTTGCATTTCAGAGCAGCATCTGATACGCTACTGGTGTGTTTTTATTTTATGGTTGCTATTTAGAAATTTTAGCCTTAGTCACAATACACACAAGAATGTGTTATGCATTAAATTTATTCTGATAAAAGTTGCTTAAAATAAGTTCTGTATTATAGTTTGTATTTATCAACATAAATATCATGATTCTGTATGACAGTTATAAAATATCATACTTGCAGCAATGAAGTAAAAAATTTTTTCCGTCAAAATAGTAAAATAATTTTTACGGAGGCATAGCCGTGAAAAAAATTATCACTTATGCAAGTATAATCGTTATTGGTATAGGCGTGTTGTATTTGATAGGTTATATATGCTTCCCACGCCTGTTAGTAATTGGAAAAGAGTCAAAGAACAAAATATATATTTCATTGGGGTTTCATGCAAACTTTTATCATTCGTACAGGATAGATACCAATGATGAAGCGGGTTTTGGCAAGGATATACGCATTGTTCGCAAGATCATTGAAGTGCTGGATGAAAAGAATAAAAAAGGGATTCCCGTTAAGGGTGTGTGGGATTTTGAAAATCTGTTTACACTGGAAGAAATATTGCCAAAATATGCTCCCGATATCATACAAAATATAAAACGTCGTGTAAAGGAACATGGCGATGAAATAATATTGATGTCGTATAATAACGGGCTTGTCTCGGCAATGACACGCGATGAATTTGTGTATTCAATTAAAAATGCCATCAGTAACCCAAAGCGTAGTGGTGTAAGAGATATCTTCGAAACGTATTCACCGTATGTACGGCCGCAGGAGATGATGGTTTCTGCAGGCAATTTCAATCTGTATACGGAGCATGGCATTAAAGGGGTTGTCCTTTACTACAGTGCTATACCCTTTGATGCATTCAGGGTTTTTGTTGATAAACTATCGCTACAAGAAGCACACAATCCACTTATGTATCACAACCAGTTAACAAATGAAAAAATGCTTGTGATACCGGCCTATAATCACGCTGACCTTATTGAAAATGTGAGCATATACAACTGGGTACAGATGCTGCGCTATGAGCAGTTGCGCGGCAATATAAAAAATGACGTGTTGATATGTATCAACAGCGATGCAGATGATTCGTACTGGTATGGGTACAACCTGCCATCATATCTAAAGTGGGTGCCTAACACCGGCGGCCTTTCACAGCTCATTGATGATGTTGCATCGCTTGAGTATGTTGAGTTTACTACACTCCATGAGTATCTGCAGCATCACACGCCGGTGAAAGAAATTTCATTTGGACAGGATACTGCAGATGGTAGTTTTAATGGGTACGTATCATGGGCCGAAAAAAAATACTGCAGCGATTACTGGACTGCAGTTGAAAAAGATAGAATGACTCATACATGCGCACACGCATTGTATCAATATGCTAAACAATCTCTTCCGGGATATATCAAATCTGCACTGGATGAATCATTGAAAACGCGCATGCGCCTTCTTTCCACTACAAACTTTGGTATGGCAACGCCATTCCTGGCAAAAAACCGTGAGCACGTAGTTGAAGATCTAATACAACGCTTGCAGACCTTAACTGATTCTGTGATACGCCAGATAAAAGCGTATGCTCAAAAGATAAGTGACCAGGACAAAAAAGTGCAAAATTTTGGCACATATGAATATGTCAACTCTCTGCTGCTTCTTAAACATAACGATGATGATTTTGTAATAACAATTTCTGGTGAGCTGTCTGGTGGGTATGAGTATTTTCTAAAACACAACGATATGGTGGTGCCGGTATTTGTTTTTTCGCATAATGGTATAAGCCGAATTTTTGTAAAGGATAAAATTCCTGATGGCGTGTATCATATCGTTCGGATACCAGCTGCAAATGTAAAAAAGCAATACACAACAAAAGCTACCAGCCAGCTTCTGAAAAACAGTACCATCGCCATTTCATTCAACGATGGGCGTATTGATTCAGTTAAAGCACACGACAAAACATTTCTTGAAGAGTATAGTCTGATACCCTGGATTGAGTACAATGGCAAAAACTATCGCCCTAAAAAAATACACATTCAGGTTATTAATGATGGAAGCAGCGGAGTTGCTGCTGTAAAGCTTTACGGGCACATAAGTCTTCCTAACAATATCTCTCAAGGCCAGTTTAACTACTGCATCTATCTGGTTGAAGGTGTGGATATGATTTTTGTTGATGGGGATATCACCTATCCTGACACGCCGCGTACAAAAATATTTAAACCCGGTATACCGCAACTTGCACGTATCTATGATCCCGGCTGGCAGCAGGTTGCTCCGTGTCCTTTGTACCCTGCGATGCGCGCGTCTAAGAAGCAGCCCTTTACGGTACACAAACGCAATTACCTTGGCGTTGACTCGCAATACACCATTGATTACTTTAAGCACTCGCGTAAAAATCTTGACCTTGCCAATGTCAACAATCACATCACAGCTGAATATGTGGCAGTGAGCAATGGTGAAGAATTCATTGCTGTTGCAAAGGACAATGCTACGTTATCTAACTTTGCGTTTTGTCCTTTGCAGGTGTCGCATAACTTTTTTACGGGGTTTACGGTAAGCCTCAATCCGTTTGGAACTTTTTTTGGCAGGCAGTATTATCAGCCAACATGGGGCAGGGGTAGAGGTTTTCAGGCCGCTATCTTAAATGGTGATCAGTATCACTCGGGTGCGTGCACTTACAGCGGAACCACGCAGCGTTTTGCATTGGCCATAGTTCATGGTAAAAGCACATTGCCGGCAAAATTAAAACAACAGTTGATTTCCTATGCCAATCAACCGTGTGCATTGATGCTTTATGAAAAGCAGAAACAAAAAGTTGTACCACCATTAAAGCCGCCAAAAGGGGTGTTTGCATTGTATCGCGATGATGGTGTGTATGTAAATTTTGAGAAAGCTGATAATGCCGTATCGTATATCGTGTATTGTGGTGATAAAAAAAATTCATTGCCCATGCGCTTTACAACTAAAGAAACATCACTGTTTATAAAAGAATATGAAAAAGGGAAAGCGTTTGTGCAGGGGAATACGTACTATGTTGCGGTACAGTCTGTTGACGCACACGGGAACAAATCTGATCCTTTGACACTTGTTGCGTTTATTGCAAAGGAAATCAAGGAAGACCTGGATCTGCCCATAATGTTGCAGTTACAGATTATCCTTGATACACTGATTGCGCATTTGCGCTGGTAAGATTTACAAAAGAATATTTATTCAACCCTTTCCCACTTCACGGGAGCTATCGCCACCTGACCACTGGTGAGTGTTGCAACCCATTTCCATCCACATGTGGTAATATACCATTGTTTTGTATCTGGCACATATACCCATTCAGGAGCATGCGCGTTGAGTGCGGCTACAATATTGGGAGTGCGCGCTTTTCCTCTGTACACGCCAAAATCGTATGGGTTATCGGAGAACAAAACCAGCGTGTCATTGTAGCTTTCTTTATCAAGCCATACCTTAAAAAGCAAAAGCAGCCCGTGAATAAAAAGAGTATCGTTATTGTAATTTTGAACCAGATCCTTTGGGATTGAGCCATAGAAATCGGTTGTAAGAGGTGCTTCCACGTAGATATAGGTTACAAATTCACCAATTACAAATAATACTAACAGAGTTATTACAATTTGCATTATGATTTTTCTATATTTCATATTCCTCCCTCTGAAAAATAGATTTGGCGTTTGCTCCTTTGATTTTAACATTAAATCTATATGCCATAATTACAAATGTAAACCTAAATCTCAAACACCGTTATTCCGTGCTTGACACGGAATCTTTAAGCCATTCAGATCCTGACTTTTAGTTCAGGATGAATTTTTGAGTACATGGTATTGCTTACTATTTTCATTTTTTATTTTCA
>CALEUQ010000074.1 GCA_937920495.1 uncultured bacterium
GCAAGCAGAAGCAGAAATTATTAATGATGACCTTGTTTTTGAAATAGAGCTCATCAAACAGGTAGAAATCAATATCGATTATATCCTGGAACTTATACAGAAATATAAAAACGAACATATAAAAGATACTGAAATTATCACCAGAATTAACAAAATCATTAATGCAACTGTTAGACTACGGGACAAAAAAGAACTTATTAACGAATTTATTGCATCATTTGATGCCAGCTCAATAATAGAAGAAGAATGGCCAGAATTTGTACATGATAAAATGAAAGAAGAACTGGATAAAATCATAGAAGAAGAAAAGTTAAACCCAAAAGAAACTTATAAATTTATAGAAAAATCTTTTAGTAATGGTTTTATAACAGATATAGGTGTAGAATTTGCTAAAATTTTGCCCCCAATGTCACGATTTTCGCAAGGCAGTGAGAGAGCAAAAAAACGAGAAAAAGTATTAGACAAATTACAAAGGTTTTTTAATATTTTCTTTGATATTGCCAGGAATAAAGATATTATAGAAAAAACTTTGCAATAGAAATCTTTCAAAAAAGTCGAGTTTATAAATTTAAACTTTTCTTTAATGATGTCAGAAGGTATTAAAAGTAAAAAGGTAATGATTATACACTTTTATTTGTTGATCCGAAAGGTACCGAACACACAGACGGTTACAGAAAGATTGTAAACGTCCAATCTTACCCTTCCGGCAAAAATATGTTAAATTTTAAAACCAGAAATCTTGCGTTTAAAAAATTGCTTTTGCTACAATTGAATTGCATGACGATTTTGGCTTGAATGCGGCACGCAGTATGCGTTTTTGACGCGGAAATATTTACATCACACTACCGATGCGCGAAAACAGCGCACCATGCAAACAAAGGGAGCCGTATAGTAAACATGAAAGATAGCGTTTATTTGAGCGGAATGGCACAAAATAAATTTTATTGACAGAAGACTACGGATGCATCCTAAAATGCAAAAGAGCATGATACTTGATAAAACCAAAATGCGCTACATGTATGCATACGAATAAAATACAGTTAGCAACAGAAGGCAAATTTTACGTTGTCTCATTTAATTGTCTCATTTAAATACGGTAAAGTTATTGTCGATGCAATAAAAAAGCTTCCCAGAAGAAAATACGATCCGGAAAAAAGAGTATCCTCATTATACCGGAGTATTTATAAACCACTAACCTATTTATTTGAAGGGCAACATGGTGGTAAATATCCTGCAAAAAGCATTCAGAATATATTCAAAAGAGCATGCGAAAAAGCGGGAATAAAAAAATCGGCGACCGTTCATACATTGAGACACAGTTACGCAAAACACCTCCTTGAAAAGGGAACAAATTTGAAGAAGTTGTATAATTTCCCCAAAATCATGTCATGAGTCAAAAATTATTTCATTGACTTTTATAAAGCTTTCAGCCATTCATTTTCTTTCATACACAGGGCTTCTATCCGGTAACTATCGCATTATAGTAAAAGGTTTTGCAATGAAACTGTGGATGTACACACATAGTATCTATCTTTTGCTGGCAATGTGCCTTTTTCCGGTAACTATCGCACAGTCATATCCAAAAATCACTGCATATATGCCGTATTATGCACTGTACACTGAATCATTACAAAATACAACAGTTACACGGTACATAATCATACGAAGGTTTAAATATAATTCAACACAGGCATATCTTTATATAAATCCTGATACTTTGCACACGGGCATTCTTACCAATCCAAAAGGATCCATGCAACATAAAACTTTACAAAACATTATTGAGCTCTGTGCTGATACACATTACGCTCAACTGTACACGCAGGCACTGCAAAAATCAAAACGTATGTTTAATGCAGGTATCACGCATGTCAATACTCAGGGAATGATTGTAAGCTTTGACCTGTGCCCGTCTAAGCGCCCAATTGATAGCGATGTTATTAAACAGCTGATTGCACTTTCACAATGGCTCCCGCTGCCAGTGACAATATGCATCAGCGGGAAATGGATGCTTACACATCCTGAAGATCTTGAGTGGCTACAGAGTCTGGCTTCTACACATACACTGGATATCACCTGGGTAAATCACAGCTTTACTCATTTCTATTCACGCAAATTACCGGTAAAAAAAAACTTTATGCTTAAAGAAGATACCAGTGTGGCACGCGAAGTGTTTCAGAACGAAATCTGCATGCTGGAACATGATATAGTACCTTCAATATTTTTTAGATTCCCCGGGCTTATATCCAATCAAAGTATTTACCAAAAGGTAATGGGATACGGCCTTATACCCTTAGGTGCCGATGCATGGCTTGCAAAAGGCAAAAAGCCTAAAGCGGGCAGTATTATTTTAGTACATCCAAACGGCAATGAAAAGAAAGGTACCAGCCTTTTGCTGCAACTTGTTAGGTTGGGTAAAATTAATATTGCTCATCTTGTCTCATTGACCACATCATACACAAATAGCCGTCATGCTGCCACCCTGCATAAAAAGCAGATGAAGATATAGTATGGTACGCATACACCATTGCCAGCGCAGTTGGCATAGGTGTGGACTTCTTTATCTATCTACTGGTTATTACTGATTCAATTTTCTTTTCAAAAGAGTTGAGTATATCCTTAACGGGATATATGTCGGATAACATTATGTGAAACAGTGAAATGCCTTCAAGGAAGGCTATTGTTGCAACAGATAACGTTGTTGCATTTTTTGCACTTTCTTTTCCTATTATGGAAGAAAGCTCCCCAATCCATTCCTTATATACATACTGAAGCTTTAAGCGTACTTTTTTATGATACAGAGCTATTTCCCATACCTCAATAAATATTTTTGCTAATTCTTCATTCAATGTGATCTTTTTCTTTGCATAGTCCAGCGCCAGTGAAAGGGCTTCATTGATGCTGCGTGTTTCTAGCTTTTTCTCTTGTGCCCATTTTCTGAAATCATTAAGATGCATGGCAACTATCCAGTCCAAAAAATACAGTAATATTTCTTCCTTATTTTTGAAATAGTAATGCAGCATCCCATGGTTTAGTTTGGCTTCTTTTGCTATATCCTTTATTGTTGTCCGTGAAAATGGCTTTTTTAGAAGGCAGCGGTATAATGCCTGTGCTATCTCTTCTCTTCGTGTTTCTTTTAATATTCGCCTGCCCATGGCAATTAGATTTCCCTTTCATTTTACTTTGTACTAACAAATAGCGTATATCCTTACGTAGAAGGCAATGTGCATGTACACTTCTTTATTACTACAATATGTTTCGGGAATGCGTGCCAGGCAGTCAATATTAATTTATTGACAAAATTTTTATTTTATGTTAGTCAACTAACTAATATATATCAAAAGGAGGTTTGTATGGCTTTATGGAATGATACGCTTACCGACAAAGATAAAAAACTCATCTTTTCATTGTTTTCACGTCACCTGTCAAAGGGTCAAACTAAAACAATGCGCGCTGCACATCTGGATTTTATTGAAACCTGCCGCAAAGGTATTGGTTTTACCGATGGGTTATTTGGACGAAAGGTGATTGACTGTTTTACATCAGCCGGCTGCTTTAATGTGGGAAGGGGAAATCCGGAAATTATCAAAGCACTGCGTGAAGCTTTGCGCACATACGACATTGGCACTCACCTTCTGCAATCAAACATCAAAAAGGAATTTATAAAAAAATTAGGGGCGATAGCTCCCGGAGATTGCAATCAGGTTATATTTGCATCGGGTGGTGGTGATGCTATTGATTGCGCAATAAAGCTTGCACGAGGCGCAACAGGAAGAAAGAAAATCATTGCAATGAAGAAAGCATACCATGGCCACACCGGATATTCACTTTCAGCCAATGGCAAAGATTACTATAGGCACCTTTTTGAACCGCTTGAACCCAATTTTGTCTTTGTACAGTTTGGCGACTTAGACGCAGTGCGCCAGGTTGCTGGTATTGATACTGCTGCGATTATCTTAGAGCCTGTGCAGGGC
The DNA here is from genome assembly GCA_937920495.1 of uncultured bacterium. Taxonomy (GTDB): domain Bacteria; phylum Spirochaetota; class UBA4802; order UBA4802; family UB4802; genus UBA4802. The sequence continues at coordinate 3,975 of CALEUQ010000074.1, forward strand.
GAAGGCGGCATCTTTGTGGGTGATGATTATTATTTGAAGGGATTACGTAAAATCTGCAATCAATTCGGCATAATGCTTATATTTGATGAGATACAGACAGGCTTTGGCCGCACCGGAAGAATGTTTGCCAGCCAGCATTCCGGCGTTGTGCCTGATATCATGACGCTGGCAAAATCAATAAGCGGTGGCCTTTTCCCAAATGCAGTGGTAATGTATCGCAATATTCCCTTACTCACACAGTATGTCACACGAAATCCTGATTTTCATCAGTCCATAACCGGCGGAAGTGACATTGGGTGTGCCGTTGGCATTGCAGTTATTGATTTTATTGTGAAAAACCGCCTTTGGGAAAATGCACAAAATATGGGAAGTGCCATTATGGAAGGATTATTACAGCTCCAGCATGAAAATCCTGATATCATCAAGGAAATCCGTGGAAAAGGCTTAATGATTGGTGTGGAATATACACATGAATACATGGGTGCACTCATGGCTGATTCATTAGCACGGCATGGGATCTTTGCGGTATACTCTGGCAATCAACCACAGGTAATGAGGTTTATGGTGCCAATCACTATTACGCAAGCTGAAGTTGCAAAAATGCTTGATATCATACGCAAAGCTATAGCAACGATGCGTGTGTATCTGCCGCTTACAAAACCATTATCTAAAATCCCACTTCTAAAGAAACTCTTAGACGATATCCATGTACAGATAGCCGTGTTTGATATTATCCGCTACTTTGAGGATATATTGGGCTTAACAAAAAGAAATTACAGTAAGGAGGCATAACATGGATTTACAATCATCATATACTATTACTGAAGCAAAACGCAGCGGTGCTCACTTTTTTGATACAAAAGGAAAGCGCTACATTGACTGCTACTGTGGTGCCGGTGTCTTCAACCTTGGGCGTCATGTACAGGAATTATCGAACACACTCCATGAACATGCAGATAAAAGCGATCAGGGAAATTTTGTTCTGATATCACAGGAAAAGGCACTGTTAGCTTCAAAGCTTGTATCATTTGTACCTGCCAATCTCAATGGCGTATTCTTTTCAGTGAGCAGGGGCGAGGCAATGGACTTTGCCTGCAAGCTTGCACGCGGGTTTACCGGTCGCACACAGCTTATCACCGTTGATGGTGCCTATTACGGCGAAACCGGCTTTTCCATATCATTATCGGATGGCGATAAAAAGAAATCCTTTGGGCAGATTCCTGATATTGCCACCATACCGTTTGGCAACATACAGGCTCTTGAAGAAAGGGTAACAACAAAAACTGCTGCTGTTATTACCGAGACAATGCAGGTGGAAAATGCGTGCCGCAGTGCCAGTGAAGGCTTTTTTAAAATTATGCGAAAAGTGTGCAACAAAACCGGCGCACTTATGGTGCTTGATGAAACGCAAACCGGCATGGGCCGCACCGGCAAAAAATTTGCCTTTGAACATTACGGTGTAGAACCTGATATTCTGGTAATAGGTGAAGCGTTAGGTGCCGGCATATTCCCTATTGCTGCCACCGTATTTACAAAACAAGTACAGAAGTTTATGCACGCTCATCCTTTAATTCATCTTTCCACATTTGGTGGTCATGATTTAGGATGCAGGGTTGCATACGCCGCACTGACGTTATACGAAAAAACAAAGCCATGGGAAAATGCAGAAAAAGTTGGGCAAAAACTTCTGGAAGAACTTACTGCGTTACAGAAACAATATTCTGCAAAGATCCTTTCGGTACACGGAAAGGGGCTGGTCATTGCGGTCACACTGCGCAATGAGAAGATGGCGCAGAACGCTACTGCCAAACTTTTGAAAGAAGGAATTTTTGCAGTAACAGGCAAAGTAGCTGGCGATGCAATTATTCTGCGCCCGGCATTAACCATAGATGAAAATGCCTTATCAGGTATTGTCAAAGGAATGCAGAGGGTTATTAAAACACTATAGAAGCAGCACAGTGCAGCACAGTGATTATATACAGGGAATTATATATAATCACTGTGTATTGTTGCTACTCACTCTGAATGTTGTGGTAATCCTTCCATGAAATGATACGGACATTATTCCGTGTGTAGGTTTCATTTCCACCGTATACTATGGTAGGAAAAGAATTGTTGTCAGCAAATCTTACCCATTTTTTATACTGGTAAAGAAATATTCGTTTTGTAATATTTAGCCCGTATTCATTCAAGTGTTACAATTAAATATCTCATTTTTACATTTTTTCTTGACGAAATATAACCATAGTGTATTTTTGTAAAAAATAAAAAAAGATAGCATTTTTTTGTGACATGAAGGGTTTTTTATAGTATATTATATGAAAAGAATACCTATTAACAGAAACACCTTCCTGCTGAAATATTTGTTTGTGAGTTAATCTTATTTAATTTATGATATATAGTGGTAAACATTTACATTAAAAAATAAAGCATCATGGAAAAATCCTCTGATAATAAAGCAATAAGGAATTGTACAATATCATCAACATAATGTTTATTATTATTTTAAACCATTAATTTACATTTTAAGTGTAAAATTTACACAATCCATACGCTTTAACCAATTATTGTGTAGCAACGATAATACGTATGTAGATGATTCTTTTTAAATTATTAATAACAAATTTGTATATGCTAAAGGTGTGCTATGACAAAAGTATCAAACGAAACCGCTGAAAAGAACAACAACCGCAAAAATGGAAACGGAGATTATACCAGAAAATCAGGTAACGGAACCACTCAGGAAGGGCGACTTGATTTAGCTGAACTTAAATCAAAAACCATAAGCTCACTCATGGAAATAGCCCGTTCAATGAATATTGAAGGTGTCTCCGGCCTTAAAAAGCAGGATCTTATATTTGAAATATTAAAAGCACAAACTGAGCGCAGCGGTTTAATTTTCTCCAGCGGCGTACTGGAAGTACTTAATGATGGATACGGATTCTTGCGTTCACCAAACTATAGCTACTTACCTGGCCCTGACGATATCTATGTATCGCCTTCGCAGATACGGCTTTTTGGATTGCGAACAGGTGACACTGTTGCAGGGCAGATACGCCCACCAAAGGATAACGAGCGCTTTTTTGCATTGCTTCGTATTGAGGCAGTCAATTACGAAAACCCTGAAAAATTGCAAAATCGTGTATTGTTTGATAACCTCACACCACTATATCCGGAAACACGCATAAACTTAGAAACAAGCCCTGATGAGATCGACATGCGCATCCTTAATATAATAGCTCCTATTGGCATGGGACAGCGTGCGCTGATTGTTGCTCCTCCCCGCACTGGTAAAACCATCATTATGCAGAAGATAGCCAATGCTATCACCACAAATCATCCTGATATTATATTAATAGTATTGCTTATTGACGAGAGGCCCGAAGAAGTTACTGATATGGAGCGTTCGGTTAAAGGCGAGGTTATTTCATCTACGTTTGATGAGCCTGCTTCTCGCCACGTGCAGGTTAGCGAGATGGTTCTTGAAAAGGCAAAAAGGCTTGTTGAGCATAAAAAAGATGTTGTTATACTGCTTGACTCTATAACACGTTTGGCCCGCGCATACAACCAGGTGGTACCCACAAGCGGTAAGATTCTATCCGGTGGTGTTGACTCAAACGCACTGCATAAGCCCAAACGTTTCTTTGGTGCAGCCCGAAACATCGAAGGTGGCGGCAGCCTGACCATCATAGCAACTGCCCTCATTGAAACAGGAAGCCGTATGGATGAAGTTATCTTTGAAGAGTTCAAAGGTACAGGAAATTGTGAAATCGTACTTGACAGAAAACTGGCCGATAGAAGAATATTCCCCGCAATTGATATCAACAAGTCAGGAACCAGAAAAGAAGAGCTTCTGGTTGATGCTGAAGAGCTTAACAAAATATGGATTTTACGAAAATTTCTCTCTTCAATGAGTTCAACCGAAGCAATGGAATTTTTAATTGACAAGATGCGGGGAACAAAGAATAACAAGGCATTTTTTAAAGCAATGCAGGGATAATTGTGATATATTTATTTCTATAAGGAGATAGTTATGAAAAAAGGAATACATCCTGAATATTATGACACCGTGATAAAGTGCGCATGCGGTAATGAGATACCAACACGTTCAACGGTCAAAGATCTTCACGTTGAAATATGCTCTAACTGCCATCCGTTTTATACCAAGAAGCAGAAGATTGTAGACACAACCGGACGTGTAGAAAAATTCAAGAAGAAATATAATATCAAATAATTTTTGGTAACATTTACCACTAATTATTTTCGATATACTATGAGCAAGAAAACTCCCGTCACCTTACAAGGTGGCGAAGTTTTTTATACGATTAACGTATTTTTTCTCATATACCATACAAGGACGTCATGTACATATATTAGTTTATCTTCATAAGACCTTTAAAAAAGAATTAAACTGTATAAAATTTACACATATAGTACTGCAGATGTATAAATATTATACAATTGTTACTTTTTTAGGTTTTTTTTGGATAATCTATTGACAATTTGAGAGTATATTTTTATATTTTACTAAGTATTTTAGCATATAATTATTTTATTTCTTACTATTTTATCTATGAATACTAATTTTTCAAATTATTTTAACAAAAAATTTGAAAAAATCACATAGAAATAGCAGTTTTTCTGGTATTTCTAACAAATTATGCAGGATGATTTTCTTTATATGAAATATTTGGCACGAATATTGCTAAATATAATATGTGGAGCTTAATTCATGGAGAGGAGGCAGCCATGAAAAAATACAATGACTTTGAAGATTTGTCAATCAATCAGTACTTTAACGCAATCAATCAGGTGGAACTTCTTACACCCGAGGAAGAGATTGAACTTGCAAAGAAAAAATGCAAAGGTGATGAGAAAGCAAAAGAAGCGCTGATTAATGCTAATTTGCGTCTTGTTGTAAAGATTGCAAAAAATTATACTAATTTAGAATCATCGTTGATTGACCTTATCCAGGAAGGAAACTTAGGATTAATCAGAGCAGCAGAAAAATTCGATTACAAGATGGGCTGCCGGTTTTCAACCTATGCGTCATACTGGATTAAACATTATATAACTCGATTTATTGCAAAACGAAGCCGTACCATTCGTGTGCCAATACGAAAAGGTGACCTTTTTAAGAAAATTAAAAGGGCTCAGGATGAGCTTACCAATGAATTGGGTAAGGAACCAACCTATAAGGATATTGCAGATATGTTAGGTATTGATGAACGAAGTGTCAGCGATATCTTAGAGGTATTCCAGCCAACGGTATCACTTGAGTATCCTCTCAATGATGAAGAGTTCAATCTTTATGAAGTGGTAAGCGACGAAAAGTTTTTATCACCTGATACCAGCATTTCACGCCGTGATCTTAAAAAAGAGCTTGAGATAGCGATGGAATCGCTGATGGAAAATGAACGGCTGATATTAACAAAACGGTTTGGTCTTGATGGTAATGAGCCAGTTACATTAAAAGATGTTGGCAACGAGTTTGGCATTTCTGCTGAAACTGTACGCCAGATTGAAGCACGCGCTATGCAGAAGATCAAACAGCGATTTGCATATCTTGCCGATTACATTGAGTAGAATATAGCATACATTATAAAGTGTTAAAAAGCCCTGTGTCTTGCAGGGCTTTTTTATTTTGATTTATTGAATAGTACATTGATGCACCTTGCTCCAGCAAATCTTGTTGACCCTTTACAGGGAAGCTGGCAACACATCAGTGCAGGACAACACATGGGAACCTTTTACGGTGAGGCTATTAAAAAAATACCGTGATTCACAGGAACTATTATGAGGCACTGTACTGCTATACAATGGGTTCAGCGTATGCAGAATTTATGGAAAATGAAAAAGGTTCAATAACAAAAGGTAAATTGGCAGATATGGTGGTTCTTTCTGATAATCTTTTAACTGTGCCAGTACATACAATCAAGAATATCAAAGTATTGATGACAATAACAGGGGGAATGATAGTGTATAAACATCTTAATTTTTAAAGATCATGAAAAATGGGGTTTGGAAAAAACCCCATTAATTTTAACTTATTGACCACTTCAGGTAAATAATTCCTTAATCTTCTTGTAACATCAAAGGATTAAAAAAAGCTTATTCCTTAATTTTTAGAAAATCATAAAACATACTAAACAATGTAAGTGCTTTTAATTCAAATTCAAAGATTAATAGTTAAAAAGGGCCTTATACACGTGCAGTACAGTGATGTACGGCTTGTTGGTATGTGTGCGTTACGATAATAGGTAGGATGCCGACGAAACGCCGCCGTGGAAGGATGACCCAATACAGGAAGCAAGCCGGGGGTAAGTTGTAAGGTACACTTGCACTGACAACGTGAAGCAGCAGGTGATACGAAATGGATTACAAACTTGTGAAAGATCTTATTTCACAAAATTCCGTAAAGAAGAAAAATTTTTTTTTAATTTTTCTGCAAAAAGCGTAGTTATATATAAACACCGTAGCGGGATGTATACAGTGGCGGTACAAGCAGGCGGATGTACAATATCCTGTATATGCACATAGTACTTGACATTCCATTGCGCAGGTGTTACACTATTATATAAGGAAGGAGAAAGACATGGGCATGCATCTTTCAGCTGACGTGTATGACATTTTTGAAGATGTATTTAAGGGCAAGGAAAAGGCA
>CALEUQ010000075.1 GCA_937920495.1 uncultured bacterium
TGTTCCTTTTTTACGATAGGAAAGCTGCTTGAATGATTTTACCTCCTCCTTTTCCAATTGCGCGGCAAAGCTCACAAGTCCGGATAAAAATGTGCGTTGCGAGATATTGTAGTGCTTGGAATAAAACTTCATCAGTTCTAAATGTTCCACGGAAATACAGGTAGTAGTTTCAATATTCATAGTTTCCTCCCATAGTAGTATGTATGTTTAGGTGAAGTATTGTAGAATACTTTATATGGAGTAGGATAAAAGAAATGTCAAATAAAAATTCAGGCTCATTCCGATATTTTTATAAAATTGTACAAAAGACGAAACAATTTAAGTGCTTCTAATTCCAATGCAAAGATTAATAGTTAAAAAAGATTTCTATAAATACGTGCCGTACAGGGATGTACGGCGCACTTCGACAAGCTCAGTACAGCGTTCTTCGACAAGCTCAGCAACCGTACTTCGGCAAGTTCAGTACGGCGCACTTCGACAAGCTCAGCAACCGTACTTCGGCAAGTTCAGTACGGCGCACTTCGACAAGCTCAGCAACCGTACTTCGACAAGCTCAGTACGGCGTGCTTCGGCAAGCTCAGCAACCGTGCTTTTTTATATCATCACAGGTAGCCATAAATACTGTTATTCAGGAAAGTCCGCCGTGGAAGGATGACTCATGTCAGGAGACAAGCAGGGAGTAAAAGGATAAATAAGGAAAACGGGGGATAGCCGGTCACTGAGATAAGTCCAGGTGAATCCCCCGTTTCCATTATGATTGTTGTAGCTAAAATTAATGTTGCAGTTGAAACGTAAAGTAAACATTAATAAAAATCAAAAGTTATCGCACAAAAGCTCAAAGTAGCTTTGCGGGTGCAGGCAGGTTGGGCATTTTTCCGGTGCCGATTCGCCTTCGTGTATATACCCGCAATTGCGGCATATCCACTGAGATGTTTTGTCCTTTTTAAAAACTTTCCCTTCCTGAATATTTTTCAGCAATCCAAGGTAGCGCTGCTCGTGATGCTTTTCCACCTCGGCAACCTTTCTGAAAAGAAACGCTATTTCAGGAAAGCCTTCTTCTTCCGCTATCTTTGCTGCTTCAGGATATAACTTAGTGTGCTCTTCATTTTCACCTGCAGCAGCAGCCTTTAAATTTTCCGCTGTAGTGCCAATAACTCCTGCAGGATACGCTGCCTGAATTTCCACCATACCGCCTTCCAGAAAGCTAAAAAAGCGTTTGGCATGCTCTTTTTCATTGAGTGCGGTTTCAGCAAAAATCGCAGCTATTTGCTCGTAGCCTTCTTTTTTTGCAACAGATGCAAAATAGTCATATCGCGTGCGTGCCTGAGATTCGCCAGCAAAAGCTGCCAGTAAATTCTTCTCTGTACGTGTTCCTTTTACACTCTTTGCCATAAACTAAAGTACCTCCTTTAAGAATATAATTTATTCAGAACCTCGTTTGCCAAGCATCTTATCGTATTGCAAGATACCATTGACCGAATCCTTAACCATCTTAATGCGTTCAAGGATGCTGCTTGCATTGGATTCTTCTTCAACCTGCTCCTTAATAAACCAGTGTAGCATTACCTCGGTTGCATAATCCTTTTCAGAGCGGGCTATATCAGCTAAATTATAAATGAGTGATGTTACATGCTGTTCATGCGCATACACAGCTTCAAATACATCAAGTGGGGATTTCCATTCAGATTGTGGTTTTTGAATTGCATCCAACACAACACGCCCGCCACGTTCCACCACATAATGGTATAGTTTCATAGCGTGCTGCTTTTCTTCTTCAGCCTGTAATTCCATCCACTTTGCAAAGCCTGATAAATTTGTTGACTCAAAATATGCAGCCATTGACAGATACAGATATGCCGAATACAGCTCAGCATTGATCTGCTTGTTTAATGCTTCTTCCATTTTCTTTGATATTACCATATTACGGTTGTCCTCCAGAATAAATAGTATGATGTATCACCGGAACATCATTGTGTGAAATAAGTAAACCTTAAAAACCATTATACTTATGATGTGATTCATTTAGATATGCATTATCTATAGCTCACATCATTGTGATACAGCTAAATAAGCTCGTTTCAATAGAAAATAATTTATACGCTTACGCTTTCCACAAACCGTGTAAATTACAGTATTCACGTACGCTGAAGCTATCCGCATCAACTTTGAATAGTGCTACTGGCTTATCTCCAGGTTTTAAAAATTGTCTGTATGCTTTACCGCCAGCAATGAGCTGAATCCATTCTATGTAATGCTTTTCTTCCATTGGATGTTCAACACTGCCTACCTGTACTTTAATGCCTTCAGGTGTCTTTTCAACTGCCGGTACATGCTTTTCTTTTGAAGCATCCACAGTGTTTTCTACCTGTAGCTTCATAGGTTGTCCGCAGCATACAAGTTCGCCTTTACCTTCATGCAGCACCTCAACGATGTTGCCACACACATCGCATTTATACACTTCTAATTGTTTTGTAGCCATAATTTACGTCCTCCTTGTTTTATAATAAATAGTGCTTATGACACCTTGCCTTTGAAAACTTTATATACATATATAGTATAGGCAATAACAAATGGCATGCCAATCAATGCAATAATAAACATAATTTTCAAAGTTAACAATGTTGATGATGCATTGTAAATCGTAAGGTTATATGCATCAATTGTTGCTCGTACTAAATTTGGATAAAGGGCTGCACCGGCCATGATCCATAATCCAACAAATGATATGGATGAGCCAATAAACGCTTTATATGATTGCTTATCCCTGTTAGCCAGATACGTGAAACTTAAGGCAATTGAATACACAACAGCACCACCCCAGCCAAATACATTTGATACTATTGATGGCAAAAGCCCAATAGTAAGAGCTATCGCCAGTATAAAAAACAAAGCATTAGCAATTAAAATTTTATTCATTAAAGATTGTGCGCGCTTTGCAACATCGCCTTCAATTTTATACGCTGCCCATGTACAACCCTGTAATAGTATTGCTGATAGCCCTAAAAGCCCAATAACAAGTGGAAAGGGCTTAAGCAGAGTAAAAAAGCTGCCAGTAAAATCCATATTTAAATCAAGCGGGATTCCATAAATAACATTACCTAATGCAACACCAAACAAGAGTGATGGGAGTAAGCTTCCAATTGTGAAAGCCCATGCCCAAAGCCTTCTACGTGTTTCATCGTAATACCAGAATTCCATGGACACAGCGCGGAAAATCAGGGCAAAAAGCACAAGCATCAGCGCCAGATAAAATCCGCTGAAAACGGTAGCATACGCAAACGGAAAAGCCGCAAAAAGTGCCGCACCACCGGTGATGAGCCACACCTCATTGCCATCCCACACAGGCCATATTGAGTCCATTACCTGTTTTTGCTCTTTTTCATTTTTTGCCAGTGCTGGCATAAGGCTTGCTATGCCCAGATCAAAGCCGTCAAGAATTGAATATACTGTGAGTAAAAACCCAATAATGAAAAACCATATATTCTGATACACGCTTATATCCATTGTGATACCTCCAATTGCATTAGTATGTTTGTATCATAGGGCCTTTTTTTATTATCTTCAGCAGTATCGTTATAAAAAGAACAACAAGCAAAAGATAGATAAGGGAAAATATAATAAGCGATAGTAACACGTGGCTTGCCGGAACAACAGTTGATACTGCATCAACAGTTCGTAAGACCCTGTACACAGCCCATGGCTGCCTTCCAACTTCAGCAGCTATCCAACCAAACTCGTTAGCGATGATTGGCAGTGGAATTGCACATAGTAACACATACAAAAACCATTTTGCATCATAAAGCTTTTTGCGCACTAAAAGAATTAGCGCGATAATGCTTATCAGGGCAAATAGTGAACCAAGTCCAATCATAATGTGGTAGGAAAAATAAGGAAGTAATACCGGCGGAAGCTCATCTTCCGGGAAGGCATCACGCCCTTTAACCTCGGCATCAGGATCAAAGTATGCAAGTAAGCTTAAAAGTTTAGGGATTTTTATTTCAAAATAGGTTTTCTTTTCACTTTCTACAGGTATGCCAATAATTGACATGGGTGCGCCTTTCTGAGTTTCCCACAATGCTTCAAATGTTGCCATCTTTTCTGGTTGCAAATTGGTTACCTGTACCGCATGCAGGTGACCTGATGCAAACTGTATCAGGGACATGATGCAAAAGACAATGATTGCAGTTTGTAATATCTTTTGTGCTTCCCTGGTATGCTGTCCTTTAATAAGGTACCAGGCACCAACACCTGCCGCAAAAAGGCTTCCGGAAATCCATCCGGCTATAATGACATGCACATACCGTACCAGTGTGGAAGGATTAAACGCTGCAGCCCAGAAGTCAGTAAGTACTGCCCTGCCACCTTCAATGGTATAACCGGCTGGAGTTTGCATCCATGAATTTGCAATGATAATCCATAAGCCAGAAAGATGCGAACCAAAGAATACCAGAAATGCTGAAAGCAGATATACTTTCTTTGATACCCTATTGCGTGCAAAAAGCAACACGCCAAGAAAAACAGATTCCATGAAGAATGCAAAGATACCTTCAGCAGCAAGTGGTGCACCAAAGATATCCCCAACCATCCGTGAATACTGTGCCCAATTTGTACCAAATGAAAATTCAAGCACTATGCCGGTTGCAACACCAAGAGCAAACACCAGACCTAAAATTTTAATAAAGAAAGAAGAAATTGTTTTGAATAATTCATCGTTTGTTTTGTAAAACTTATATTCAAAGAGGAGAACTAAAAGTGTAACACCTAACGTCAATGAAGGGAATATAAAATGAACGCCGGCAGCCAATCCAAACTGTATCCGCGAAAGCATTACAACATCCATTTGTAAACCTCCAAATAAATTATTTGTAGATATGTAAAAAAGGATATGCTGCTATTGCATATCCTTTAAAAGTTACTTTAATCCACTGGTTCAAACTGATCTTTACCAGCACCGCATACCGGGCAAACCCAGTCATCAGGAATGTCTTTAAACGCAGTGCCTGCTTTTATTCCGTTGTCGGGATCACCTTCTTTGGGATCATAAATGTAGCCACATACCGTGCATTCGTATTTCTTATCCATGAATAAGACCTCCTCCTTATAATATAGGATTAAAATATTGCTATTTCTAGTATTGGTGAAAATTCACTCCTTCGACAGAGATCCTGAATTAAGCCTGTCCCGATGCCAATCGGGACCTGTCCCGATGCTAATCGGGACCCAGGATGACTTCCGAAAACATGCATCTATTACATACACTCTGGCGTGTAACCAGCATCTTTTATTGCCTGCATCACGGATGATGAATCCAGAGAACTATCGACCAGAACCATTTTAGTGGTTACGTTACATTGTACTTTTGCACCAGGATCTTTAGCACTAATAGCTTTAGTTATACTCATCACACAATGATTGCACATCATATCATTAACGCGAAACTGCATTCCTATCCTCTGTGTTACATCGTTATATTATACTACATGTATAAAAAATAATTACAAGTAAAAATTAAAAAAATGATTTTAGTAATATGAAATTATCACAAAATTAAACTAATTACAATAATTTTGTCAATAATTTTTATAGAAATTTATTTGCACAATAATTATTGGTGTAATATAAAAAGGTGTATAATAACTACATTAGTGTGATGCGCAATCTTTACAGATGCCTTTCAGTGCAATCTGATAGTATTGTATAGTGTGTCCATCTATTGTGTTGGGGATATGCACAAACGGCGTCACGTCAATATCATATACCTTGCCGCACTGCGTACAGGTAAAGTGACCGTGCGGATGTACCGTAATGTCAAAACGAGCCTCAACATTGTCAAGCACCAGCATGGTTGCAAGGCCTTCCTGCACAAAAAGGCTCAACGTATTATACACGGTGGTTTTGGAAAGCGTTGGTATGTGCGGCAAAAGTGCTGTGTAAATTTCATCAACGGTTGGATGTGTTCTGTGCAGGTCAAGATATTCTAAAATCTTTAGCCGCTGATAAGATGGCGAAATCCCCTTAGACTGCAGATACTCTTTGTATTGTTCCATTATGGTCCTCATTCCAGTAATAAATTGGACTCATTGCTCATTTATATAATACAAAATAATGAAGTAAAAGTCACGCTACATTGTGTGTAAATTTTCAAAAACCTGCTGTGCGATAGTTACCAGCAATTGCGCATCAGGCACATAATTTACCTTGATTGCTGGTAATAGTTTCCACCCCATTTCCGCTAATATCGCTTCTACCTGTGCAACGCTCTGTCCGCCCCAGCCGTATGATCCAAATGCAAGTCCCACACGGTTCTTAGGTGCAAGACCTTTGCAGTAGGTTAAAAATGCAGCCACAGTTGGCAGCATATTGTTATTCAGTGTAGGTGAGCCCACACATATATATTTTGCATCAAGCACATCGGTCATGATATCGGAAATGTGTATGGTTTTTAGATCGTACATCTGTACCGGGATATGTTTCTGCTCAAATGCATTTTTGATTGCATGTGCTATGAGCTTTGTGGAATTCCACATGGTGTCATAGATTATGAGCGCTTTTTCCTTTGTTTTGTTGGCAGCCCAGTTGTTATACTGGGTAACTATCGCCCCAACATGATCCTTCCATATAATGCCGTGGCTTGGTGCAATCATAGCAATATCTAATGTGCTAACAGCATCAAGTACCTTCTGTGTTTGTGTGTCGTACGGCAAAACAATATTTGCATAATATTTTTTTGCTTCAAGCATGATAATATCTAACGGATATTGGGAATCAAAGCGCTCGGATGTTGCAAGGTGCTGGCCAAACGCATCGTTGGAAAATAAAATTTTAGTCTGGGGCATGTAGCAAGCCATGTTGTCAGGCCAGTGAACCATCTGCTCAAGGATGAATTGCAAGCTGGTTTTACCTAACTGGATACTATCGCCCGTCTTCATTATTTTGTAATTCCAGTGTTTCTTATAATGCGTTTCCAGCCCCTTTGCTCCATTGGGCGATGTGATAAGCGTTGCGTTGGGGCATAGTTCCATAAGACGGGGAAGCCCGCCCGAATGATCCATTTCCACATGATTTGAGATGATGATGTCAATCTTTGAAGGATCAACCACCTTTGAAATGCGTTCAATCATTTCATCGTATAAATAGTATTTTACTGTATCAATGAGTGTTATCTTTTCGTCCATTATTAGATATGCGTTGTAGGTGGATCCGCGCTGAGTCATGTACCCGTGAAAATTTCTAAGGTCCCAGTCAATAGCGCCTACCCAGTATATAAAATCATTTAATGCAACAGGTTGCATTGGATCCTCCTATGAAAATAATTTGACCTCACCAATGATCCTCTCCTAAAACAAGGAGAAGGGATTGTAAGTGAACAGTAACCTATGGTAGTAAATGTAGTACGGATATTTATTTGTTCAAGAATAATTTTGAAATTATTTTATTTTTGTATTATCTTGCAGGGATAGTGTGTATGCCTGCTTTTATAGCTGCGGCTTTTAGATTATCATCAAAGGTTGTCAGTGCAGCTTTTTTTTGTAGTGCTAAATCTAAATACACAGCATCGTACGTTGAAATTGAATATAAATTTGATAAATATACAACATTTTTAGCAAAGGGAAATCCATATTCATAGGTGGTTTCAATATTGAGCACGTTCAATATGTCAAAGATTTCAACTGGTTGTGCTGCAGTAATTCTTTTTCTTTTCATAGCCACATATACAACATTGCAAGTTTCATGCCACAAGAGTAAAGGGACATATAGTGTAGAATATGCTATGTCTTTGAACAATTCAACTGCCATTGAAGAATTTTCATTGGGCAAAAATAACAAAGATGAAAATGAACAATCAACGCTATTGAGAATTTTTGAAAGATGTGTTTTTGCATCAAATGAACCAATAATTTTTGCTTTCATACAACCAGCATGATAAACCAGTTTATTAATGCCAACTAATAATTACATGTGGTTGGTTCAGTAATTTTAAAAAAATCCCTCTTTCAGATATATCTATAATACCGTTATTATTTTTTTAGATATGCTTTTTATGATTGTACATTTTTTCTATTTTGTAAATCCCATAATTTATTAATTTGACAATTAAAAAAAATGGCTCATTCCGTAATTTTGGGAAAATTATACAAAATACGAAAAAATATAAGTGATTATAATTTTAATGCAAAGATTAATAGTTACAAAGGGTCTTATACACGTGCCGTACAGGGATGTACGACACGTTAGGATGCGGGCGTTACGATAATAGGCAGGAGGCCGTCGGAACGCCCGCCGTGGAAGGATGAATACATACAGTAAACAAGCCGGGGGTAAAGGGATACATAAGGGAAACGGGGGATGGCGACTGAATCCCCCGTTTCCCTTATGATTGTTGTAACTGGATATAGCTGTTGCACTTACAACATGAAGCAGCGCTTGATAAGAATGGGATTACAAACTTGTGATTGATTGTTGCATGCGTACTATCAGCGTGCGTTGATTTTTTTTAGTAACAATGTCACTATCTGAGTTTTTGTTTTTCGGAATACTTATGGTGTGCGATAGAAATGGCACCCGTAATACGGGTTTGTTTATTAAAACAATCTTTTTATGCAATACTATTATTGCCAGACAATTACCAGACAAGTTTTTTATGCATAAGGAATTAACGCACATAAGAAATACCTTTTGATGGATAATCGTATTTCCCAAAAATACGGAAAGAGGGAAAAAAAATTAACAGGGACATTATATGTCACACCCCTTTTAGTAGATTTACATAAAAATTTACTAAGGAGGGTGGAGTATGAATAAACATTATACCATTAACCTTATAATGGTTTTGCTACTTGCTCTGGTTGGCTGTAGCACAAGATTTGTTGTAGATGTGTCATCGTATAACACCGGGATTAATCACAACAACAAAATCTTTATAACACCTGCTAATAAAAAAGTGTCAATCACAGATGTGGAATTTGTAGAATATTCACGATATGTGGCAAAAGCGCTAAAGAAAAATGGGTTTGAAGTTGTGCAAACTATAGATGAAGCAGATATTGTGGTGGTGTTATACTATGATGTGAGCGGCCCTCAAATCTATACATCGCAGGTTCCAATAATAGGGCCTACAGGTGTTGCTTCGGCTAATACGTTTGGATATATAAACTCTTCGGGTAATTATTACGCAAACACAAATTATAATTATCAATATGGTATAACAGGGTATAGAACGCGACAGGTAGTGTTTTTTACTCGTTCAATAGTGTTAACAGCCTATGATTGGCAGTTATTCAGGAAAACAAAGAAGGAAATGCAGGTGTGGCAAACACAGATTGTAAGTACAGGCAGTAGTAACGATCTGCGATATGTATTCCCATATATGATAGTAGCTGCGGAAAAATATATTGGACGCACCACCAGAGGCAAGGTAACGGTTGAACTAAATGAATATGATTCCAGGGTAAGGGAATATGTGCAAAGTGATTGACAAATGGAATAGAATTGTTTTAATAATCAAAATATTGTAATAATGTTATATTATAATAATGCATAGCGAAGAGGTGTGGTTTGTTCAAAGTAGCCTGGGACACTGAAAGTGGTGGTGTATTACTTTCAAATAATACTGATGAGCCAATAATACCACCACGCCCCGTTTTTTTTGAGGAATTAGATTTATTAGGATTCAATACGTATTGGGAATATCCAAAGGTGCATGAACCAATACTATGGAACATTGGTCGTAAATATTATTATAAAGGCCAATATGTAGCCGAAGCAAAGGGTGGTAATATTTTTGAACCTCCAAAATTAATTATAACTGATGAAGCAAAAAATTTAGTGTTAGAACCTGTTAATGTTGAATTAATGGTTAACAAAAATAAACATGCCTTAGAAGTATTGGAAAATGAAGCGATAGATTTTATTCATGACACATATCAAAAATATAAAGGTAAAGTTGATCATTTTATTGTTTCCTATAGTGGAGGTAAGGATTCACAGGTAATATTGGATTTAGTAAGCAGAGCCTTGCCACCTGATGAATATATAGTTATTTTCACAGATACTACTATGGAAATCCCTCCTACTTATGATGCATATTATGAAACAAAGAAATATTATCAAAGCATTTATCCAAGTTTAAAATTCTATGTTGCTCGCAATGAACAGCATTCATATGATTTATGGAAAATTTTTGGTCCACCTAGCCGTATCATTCGTTGGTGCTGTTCAGTATATAAGACTTCTCCTCAGGTTAGATTATTGCGTACACTTACGCCTGATAAATCAAATTTCAAAATATTGGTTTTTGATGGAGTCCGCGCCGATGAAAGTGCGAGGAGAAGTGGGTATAAGAGGATTACTGCAAAAGGAAAACATTCAATATTTATTAATTCTAGTGTATTATTAAATTGGTCAACAACTGAAATTTTTATTTATCTATTTTATCTATTTCATCAAAAGAAAATAAATTTAAAT
>CALEUQ010000076.1 GCA_937920495.1 uncultured bacterium
CTGAGTACCGCGGGACACGTGAAATCCTGTGGGAATTTGCGAGGACCACCTCGTAAGGCTAAATACTAGCCAGTGACCGATAGTGAACCAGTACCGTGAGGGAAAGGTGAAAAGAACCCCGGGAGGGGAGTGAAATAGAACCTGAAACCGTATGCCTACAAGGTGTGGGAGTTCCGACTTGTCGGAATGACCGCGTGCCTTTTGTAGAATGAGCCGGCGAGTTACTCAGTATAGCAAGGTTAAGTGATAGTAATCATGAAGCCGTAGCGAAAGCAAGTCCGAATAGGGCGATTAGTTATACTGAGTAGACCCGAAACCGAGTGATCTATCCATGGCCAGGCTGAAAGTTCGGTAAAACGAACTGGAGGGCCGAACCGATGTAGGTTGAAAACTGCTCGGATGAGCTGTGGATAGGAGTGAAAGGCTAAACAAACTCGGCAATAGCTGGTTCTCCTCGAAATAGCTTTAGGGCTAGCCTGGTGCGTTCAGTTATGGAGGTAGGGCTCTGATCGGGGTAGGGGGTCTACAAACCTACCGAACCCTTTCAAACCACAAATGCCATAACTTTAGAGCACTGGAGTCAGACTACGGGGGATAAGCTTCGTGGTCAAAAGGGAAACAGCCCAGACCAACAGCTAAGGTCCCTAAATGCATGCTAAGTGATAAAGGATGTGAAATTGCTAAGACAGCCAGGAGGTTGGCTTAGAAGCAGCCACTCCTTTAAAGAGTGCGTAATAGCTCACTGGTCGAGTGATTTTGCGCCAAAAATGATTGGGACTAAGCATGCTACCGAAGCTTTGGAATCCGACTTGTCGGATTGGTAGAGGAGCGTTCTATACGGGTTGAAGGTTAATCGTGAGGTTAACTGGACTGTATGGAAGTGAGAATGCCGGCATGAGTAGCGAAAATCCTGGTGAAAAACCAGGACGCCGTAAGCCTAAGGTTTTCTGGGCAATGCTAATCAACTCAGAGTTAGTCGGCCCCTAAGGCGAGGCCGAAAGGCGTAGTCGATGGGAAGCAGGTTCATATTCCTGCACCACCTGGTGGAGGCTATCGTGATGGGGTGACGTAGAAGGATAAGGGCGCAGGGTGTTGGTTATCCCTGTTCTTATGCGTAGGCTTGAATCCCAGGAAAATCCGGGATTCTTTAAGGCTGAGGCTGTAGGGGAGCTCCCCGCAAGGGGAGTGAAGGTCCTGACTCCAAGCTACCGAGAAAAACCTCTAAACGCAAAACTGGGTGACCGTACCGCAAACCGACACAGGTAGGCGGGGAGAGAATCCTAAGGCGCTCGTGAGAACCCTCGTTAAGGAACTCGGCAAATTAGTCCCGTAACTTCGGAAGAAGGGACGCCTCATTAGTGTGAAGCCCCCGCGGGCGGAGCACGAAGAGGCCGCAGGGAAATGGGCCAAGCGACTGTTTACCAAAAACACAGGGCTCTGCAAAATCGTAAGATGATGTATAGGGCCTGACACCTGCCCGGTGCCGGAAGGTTAAAAGGAGGGGTTATCCCGACTTGTCGGGAGAAGCTCTGAATTGAAGCCCCGGTAAACGGCGGCCGTAACTATGACGGTCCTAAGGTAGCGAAATTCCTTGTCGGGTAAGTTCCGACCTGCACGAATGGTGTAACGACTTGGTCACTGTCTCAACGAGGGACACGGTGAAATTGTAATGTTTGTGAAGATGCAGACTACCTGCAGAAGGACGGAAAGACCCCGTGGACCTTTACTGCATCCTGACATTGTAATTTGGTGCGGTATGTGTAGGATAGGTGGGAGACTGGGAAGTCTCGACGCTAGTCGGGATGGAGTCGCCCTTGAAATACCACCCTTATCGTATCGGGTTACTAACTGATTCCTGTTGATCCAGGATCAGAACAGTGTCTGGTGGGCAGTTTGACTGGGGCGGTCGCCTCCCAAAGAGTAACGGAGGCGCCCAAAGGTTCCCTCAGCACGGACGGAAATCGTGCTTAGAGCGCAAACGCATAAGGGAGCTTAACTGCGAGACCTACAAGTCGAGCAGATACGAAAGTAGGGGTTAGTGATCCGGTGGTCCCGCGTGGAAGGGCCATCGCTCAACGGATAAAAGGTCCCCCGGGGATAACAGGCTGATAGTGCCCAAGAGTTCATATCGACGGCACTGTTTGGCACCTCGATGTCGGCTCTTCGCATCCTGGGGCTGGAGAAGGTCCCAAGGGTTCGGCTGTTCGCCGATTAAAGCGGAACGCGAGCTGGGTTCAGAACGTCGTGAGACAGTTCGGTCCCTATCCTCTGCAGGCGTTGGAAATTTGAGGGGATCTGTTCCTAGTACGAGAGGACCGGAATGGACGAACCTCTGGTGTACCAGCTGTCGTGCCAACGGCACCGCTGGGTAGCTATGTTCGGAAAGGATAACCGCTGAAAGCATCTAAGCGGGAAGCCAACCCCAAGATTAGATTTCCCCTGACCCTTGAGGTCACTGAAGACTCCTCGAAGACTACGAGGTTGATAGGCTGGAGGTGTAAGCACAGCAATGTGTTCAGCCAACCAGTACTAATCAGTCGTGAGGCTTGACCATATTATGAAAAGCCCCTCTTATAAAAAAGAGGGGCTTTTTAATTGATCATGGTTTTATGATATCAATACGTTTTAATGTTTCTTTTTCCAGTACCATAATGCTTTTATCTGCGCGGTTTATATAAATGTACTTATCCCAGAAACTAATAAATGTGTTTTCACTTATCTCTTCTGATGATCGTGATACCATTTTTAGATTTGTATCAAAACGGCCCAGGTAAAATTTGCCATTTTCGATAACTATCGCATAAATAAATTCTTCTTTAATAATAATAAAGCTACGCCAGAAAATATTATCAGAGCCATATATTTTAGGCTCAAGAGTATTTCTATCCAGTAATGTAAGTCTGTGCCCTATGGTATGATTTCCTTTGTGTGTAATAACAACTACACCCCCGGAAAATATATCATATCTGCTTCCACAAATATTTTTTTCTGGTGATTTAAATAAAATTTTACGGGATGCAGGATCTATCATAACCATTTCATTGTTATAATGACCATCTTGAAGGTATTCCTTGATTTTTAAATAATACAGTTTATCAGCATAGATATTTGGATCAATTTCTTTTGATCGCAATTTATCTTCCCGCTCATCCAGTTCTTTTTCCTTTTTTGACAGCTTTTTTATCATTTCTTTTTCTGCCAGTGATTCCTTTTTCATTTCATCAGCGGCTATGTCTTCTTTTTCTTTTTCCAGTGCTTTTTCTTTTTCTGCTAAAAGCTTTTCTTTTTCTGAAATTTTGTTTTTTTTATCAGTAATTTTTGATTCCTTTTGTGCTATCTCATCTTCTTGCTTTTTTATATTCTCTTTTTCTTTTTCAAGTTGTTCTTCCTTATCTTTTAGTTCTTTTTGTATTGACTTTTGTTTTTCAGTGTCGGGTTCTTTTGTTATTTCTTCTCTGGCTTTGATTATTTCTTTTTCAGCTTTTTGTACAATTGCTTTTTTATCTTCTAAAGATTTTTTTTCTTCTTCTAATTGTGCTTCTTCTTTTGACACCTGGCTTTTGCTTTTTTCAAGTTCAGCTTTTTCCTGTGTTAATATTGTCTCCTTTATTTCGGCCATTGATTTACGTGCATGTATGTTTTTATCATCTTTTTTTATCTCTTCCATTATTTTTTTATCTGAAATTACATCAAGAACAACAGAATCAAGTTTACCTTTTTGTGGTTGCCCGGTAAGGGGGATAAGCATTTTTGTTGCTCCAGGCCATTCCCAATACCTGGTTGAGATGCCTGCGTTGCTTTTGGTTATATATTTCATTACAATACTTTTGTATTTTGATGAAAAGTAATCTATATCTCCTCTGTATATAGCGTTATAATAAGTTAAAAATAGCGCGATAGCTTTAGCGTGTTCTTGTTTGTATGCGTATTTTTCTTGTAAATAGGCTGAAAGTATTTTTCTAATTACGTCAATATGCCCAACTTTTGCTTTTTTATCTATTGAAAAAATAGTGGCTGAAAATTTTTCAGGCTCATCTTCTGAAATTACATCTATCAATGAATATTTCATCCCAAAGCGAATAAATCCAGCATTGTTACTTCTGCGGGCAAGTGTTTTTCCAATATTTTCTATATCCTGTGGCGCGTCAGCTTGTTTGTATGGACCTTGATAATTTATAAAAATAACCGGTTTTGTTCGTATCTCATCAATATCCACTTCAAGGGCATTACTATCTGATTGAATACATAAAGATAAAGTATAAAATAAAATAGCAATTATCGGTACTAAAATTATACGATACATACGATTTCCTTATATTGATGTTAGTTTATTTAATAGTATACATCTTGGCTGCTGGAAATATATAGTCCATCTAAACAAAAAAAATTTAGGAATAATTACAATTCAACAGGTTTAAGTATTATACTATTACTCCTAAAAGGTCAATGTAAAAATTAATTTCTTAGTATGCAAACTAACATGTGTGTTATGCGTACTGTAAATAGTATTGTTTGATTGGTTTGCCAGATGATGAAGCAAAAGTTGATTTTAAAAAATCATTGTATGGCTTTTGCTAAAGCTCCTGAAGTACCCATACAAGTCAGCCACGGCATGAATTCCAGTAGTGTCATTCTGAGCTTGACTCAGAATCTACTCTTATCCGAGCTTTGAGTTGACACAATACTTGTGACATGAACAGATGTTACTGTGCAGACCGCAGTGGAATGATGAATCCATACAGAAAGCCTGCAATGGGTAAATGGATGATTTTCATTTGTAAAAATACGGAAAGAGGGGTTTATTTTAATAAAGAAAATTTAATGGTAAATATACTGCCTTCATCCGGGACAGAGTGTATTAAGATTTCACCATTGTGGTCATTAATTATTTTTTTGCTGATAGACAATCCTATGCCTAAACTCTGGCTATATTTTTTTGTTGTAAAAAACGGAGACCATATATGTTTTTGTATGTCCGGCTGGATTCCAATCCCATTATCTTCTATTGTTACAATCACATAATCATCTGAGCAATCTGTGGTGATAGTTATCTTCCCTGTGTAATCAGATTGAACTTTCTTTGCCTTTTCAATAATTGCATCGCGTGCATTGGTAATAAGGTTTAAGAGAATTTGTTCAATGCTTATTGAATTGCCATAAATTTTTGGAATTGAATCATTGAGCAAAAGCATTATATCAATATTATGTTTTTGCAATTGATTATGGGTTAGTGTAACCGCATTCATTATAATTGAATTAATATCTATCAGCTTGAAAATGTGGTTATTAGTGGTAAAACTACGTATGTGGTCAATAATATAGGTTGCTTTGTCAACCATGGTGCAAATCTTCTGCAGTTCAGATAAAGCTTCTAAATAATTAAAATCATCAAGATTTATATCATCCATCATGTTCTGGGCAATACTTTTTATTCCAGTGAGCGGTTGGGCTATCTCATGGGCTATACTTGCAGTAATTTCTGCCATGGTTGAATATTTTGAAAGTAGCTGGATATCGTTGTCCTTTTTGTTGAGCATTGCAATGTACTGGTCATTTCTTTGCTTTAAAAGCCTGTTTAACTTTGTGAGGTTGGCATTCATACGTGCAAGCGTTCGCATTTTTGCTAAAGCAGTAAGGGAACGTTTTAAAGTATCATATATCATGATAGTTAAAAAAATTATTATGAATCCGTTAAGTGTAATAATAAGAACGTGCAAATTCTGCACATACGATATAAAACATAAAATAATCGATTCAATTAGCAGCATACACTGAAATAGTTTTGTACCATATTTAAATGAAATTGTTTTATGTATCGTAATAGCAGAATATAGATGAAAGAATGCCAGGATTAAAGATGTAATGTAAAAAGGTAAAAACAAAGAAAGAATCATGGTCAACTGAGTTATTGCATATATGTAGATATCACGAGTGTGTAATGGTTTGACAATAGCGTGAATAAACAACGCACACACAAAGGGATATACTGTTATGAATGAAACAATGAGTGCATCGGATGAATTAACAAGAACTATGGCACCTGATATTGTTGACCATACTATAATAGGAACCGAGTAGCGCCCTTCTTTGTAGCTCATGTTAGCAAGCGCCACACACAGGAAAAGAAAGGATAGTAGTGTTAATGAGAATATAATTGTTTCAGCCATAATACTGTTTGATTTTTTTTAAATATCCTGTATCATTGCCATACGATATTGAGCTTTACATACATCACGGTATTCAATTGTTGATATGTCAACATATTTCAGATAATTTTTGTTTTTAAAGGTGATAGCCATGGGATTTACCTGCGGGATTATAGGTTTGCCAAATGTTGGGAAGTCAACTATATTCAATGCATTAACCGGAGCACATGCTCTTATGGAAAATTATCCGTTTTGTACAATAGAGCCTAATAAAGGTATAGTGCCTGTTCCTGACGAGCGATTGCACACTATTGCACATATATTGGAAAAGCGTGATCCCATCCCAACACGGATTGAGTTTGTTGATGTAGCGGGGCTGGTCAAAGGTGCTTCAAAAGGTGAGGGGCTTGGCAATATGTTTTTAAGCCACATACGGGCAGTTGATGCGATAGTGCATGTAGTAAGGTGTTTTACTGATAGCGATGTAGTGCATGTTGAAGGGGAAATAAAGCCGCTTCGTGATATTGAAATTATTAATACGGAACTTTTGCTATCAGATATGGAGGTATTACTGCGAGCAAAAGAGAAGATTGAAAAAAAGGCCAAATCGGGAGATAAAGAAAACGCCCACAGGCTTGAGATCATTAACAGGCTGTTTGAACATATCAATAAAGGAAGCATGCTATACAAAATAAAAATGGATTCCGAAGAGCTATTGGTGTGCAATGAATATGGGCTTATCACCGCAAAACCAATGATTATCTGTGCTAATGTGGATGAGCAGGCAGGTGCAAATGATGCATACACTGCATTACAGGAATATGCACACTCACATGGGCTGGGCATAGTTGCTATCAGCGCAAAGATAGAAGAAGAAATTGGACAGTTGACTAAAGATGAGCAGCAGGAATATAGGCAGGTGCTGGGTGTAGATTCATCAGCCCTGGAACGACTTATCACAACAGCATACGCAATGCTTGACCTTATCACCTATTATACTATCACAACACAATTGCAGGCATGGACTATTAAGCGGGGTACAACTGCACAAAAAGCCAGCGGCATTATTCACAGTGAATTTGAAAAAGGCTTTATACGTGCGGAGGTGTTTCATTATGAAGAACTTATTAAGTATAAATCGTTGCATGCCATAAAAGAGCATGGGTTGCTGCGAAGCGAAGGTAAAGACTACATAGTTAAAGATGGTGATATCATCCATTTTTTGTTCAGTGTATAATGCTGGTACAAGTAAGAGTATACTTTCACTTCCTCCTATGGCAGGATTACATTTATTTACATAAATTTGCGTTCAGGATAACAATGGATTTATTTACACAATACATAACAGTCTTTGGTCTGAAGCCCCAATTTACCCTTGATGAGCTTTCAAATGCATATCGAACGTTAGCAATGTTGTATCATCCTGATATCAGCAGTGATGCGGATGCATTGCAAAAAATGCAACTTATTAATACTGCGTATGATTATCTCAAACAGTATGCTGTTTCTTCAAACAAAGAGAGTGAAGCCGTAAGTGGTACTGCACAGGATAGCGTCTATACTATGTATAAAAAAGCCTTTAGCATTTTGCAACAAGCGTTTTATAAGTATTATACTGATGGAACAGGATTTACAGGTAACAAAAACTATCTAGAAAATCAGCTAAAAGAAGCAAAATCGCTGTTTTCAAAAATTATTAAAGAATATCCGTATAATGAATGGGTTGATGACGCTATCGATAAGATAAACAGCATAAATAAGTGGCTAAAGTGAGCGCTCTATTTTGCTTGCAGCAAATTTTGCCGATATAACCACCAATAAAACAACTACGTATATGCAATTGCTATAGTGTTTTGATGATAAAATGTTCTAATGGATGGCGTGTGGAAGTGCCTTTCTCGTTGGGATACCCCAATGCTATTACTGCCATCAGTTCATAGTCACTGGAAAGAGCACACAATGCATTTACCTTTTGCTTTTTGTTGAGTATTTCACCCAGCCATACTGCTCCCAGACCCCTGTCATGCGCAGCCAGCAGCATATTCTGTATGCATGCGCCAATCCCCAGTATATCCTTATCGCGGTTATAGCCTGATGGTATATGATAAAAGACGCATATACATACCTGTGATTCTTGAACAATGCGTGAGTATGATGTGCACTGTGCAAGCTCTTCTTTTGCATCCTTTGATTTGATAATAACAAAGCGCCATGGCTGATTGTTAAGGCCGGATGGTGCCCATATCCCTGCTTCTATAATCTGGGCAATCACGTCATCTGCCACCGGTTGTGGTGTATAATGGCGTATTGAGCGTCTTGTCTTTATGGCTATGATTACTTCCATAAAACTACTTCTGGTAAGAGGCAAGCAGTGCGTCAACACTATTTTGCTTTTTTTTAACGCGTGTTATGTGGTCATTAATAATTTTTTCAAAATCAACTTCGCCACGGATTATCTTTACACGCTCTGTTTCTATGAATCCTAGATTGGTTGTAATTTTTACGGTACTTGCACTATCTGCATATTTTTTGGCTTCATACCAGTAAGGCAGGGCTTCCTTATACATCTGTTCTGCAATTTTCAGGCTTTCCTGAATATCCTTTGCATAATCTGCATCGTAAAAGTATATGTGCTGTTTGTCATAACGTGTAGCAATTTTGAGATAGTTACGGAGTATCAGCATGTTGATGTGCATAAACATTAAATTGCGGTATTTATAGTATTCATCTTCAGTTTGAATTTTCACCAGAGCCCGGGATGGATGGCGAAATTTACAGGTAAGTGCTATTTTTAATCGTTCTATATTTTTTCTTAGTGAGTTTTCATCATAGTATAGTTTCATGCCATACAGTTCGTAAAAATCTTCCACATAATGAGGTACAACCTTGTAATGCATGCGCACCTTGGGGATATAATCTGAAAAAGGAACAAACTCATCTTTCTCTTTCTGGAAATATTGATACTGATAATCTTCTGCGCCTGTTTGAACCGCTACTAACATCAGCAACAGTGTTAATATACATGTGTGTATCTTCATGATGGTAGCATGTGTAGTGTAATCATCAAATTAAAGATTTTTATCAGGAACTATCGCCCAAAAAAACCTATACCATATATATCGGAAATAACTGATAGTTACGTGAACAGTTTATTGCAGGTGTGAACACAGTATCCTGATGCCTATAATTATGAGTATGCATCCGCCAAGAAGTTCAGCGCGTGTGCCAATTACGCTACTTGCTTTACGGCCCAAAAAAATTCCTAATGATGAAAATATTGCACAGGTTATGCCAATAATGATGCTTGGCATAATTATAGGTTTATGCAGAAGACCAAAACTCAAGCCCACAGCCAAAGCATCAACACTTGTGGCAAGTGCTAAAAGAATTAAGGTAAAGCCTTTTGAGGGGTCACCTTTGAATGAAGCTTCTTCTTTATTGAATGAAGCAATTATCATGCGTATGCCTATAAATGAAAGCAGTCCAAATGCAATCCAGTGATCAAAATTCTTTATGATGGGTTCTATGGCAACTCCGCCAAAGTAGCCAATGATGGGCATTGCAAACTGAAATAAACCAAAATGGAACGCAATTCTGAAATAGAATTTGTGGTACGGTTTGTAGATATATAAACCTGAAGCAATAGAAACTGAAAATGCATCCATTGCAAGTGCCACTGCAATTCCCAATGTAGATAGAATGTCCATACTATACCCTTTCTTACGTTATATGCTCTCACATCCAGCGGATGCATGCTATTGTTACTCAAAAAATAATTTTAGATATTTTTCAATGCTTTGCGCATGTTCAAGTTTTATGTGTGATTCAACTACCCATGACGATTGTGGAAAGCGGGCTAATGTTAACTGCAAAAGCTGTATTGCTTTAACTAGATCGGTTATTGCCTGTTCTTTTTTAAAGAAACCCCTGTTGTGTCGTTCATAAAATATCTCCTTCTGGGAACGCAAAAGGTAATCGTCGCCCTGCCTGTAAATTCTGAACGCCTCAACATCCAGTATGTTGGCGTATGAATCAATAATATTGAGACATTCTGATGATTTGTAAAATGTGAAAAGCAATTCTTTGAAAATATTGAAATGTTCTAAAAATTCGCTGTCATTTGTGTACTCACACAGATTATCTATTCCATGGTAACTGCGTCTGAGCTGTCCAACAATTTTTTTGAATATATCAGCATTAGCGGGCATGTCCCTTCGGGCTAAATTGTAAAGATTATACTGGAAATATTGATATAGTGCATCTTTTGCTTTTTCACGGTATTGAATAAAATACTGTGTTAAAAGGTCTTCACGCAGTATATCTTCCTTTTTGAATTTTGGTTCTTTTTTTTGGGATGTAACTTTTTCTGCAACTGTTGATTTGTCTTTAAAACGATGGGCCATTATAGTATTGTATGCAACGTTTATAGTGGCCATTGCCTTGTTGGCCCATTCAATCCTGTGGGGATTTTTGTCGGGGTGGTATAGTAGTGCAAGTTTTTTGAATGCCTTTGCTATTTCAGCATCACTTGCATTTTTTGAAACTTGCAATAATGAGTATGATTCTTCTAATGTTAACATAATGAATTATGTATTATTTTTAAAAAGTGGTATAAGTATAAAACTTTATGCTGTAATGCAATATGTTTTTTTATAAATCAATTACTTTGCGGGTAATATTTAAAAAAATGTATGGTGGATGTTTTTCACAAAATTTTTTAATTTTTTATGCGATAGTTAATGGTGAAAATATGCTTGCAAAAATATCTATTTAAATACAATCAATGATACACATGTTCGCATTTCCTTTTGGTATTCTTGCTTTTATGTGTATTTTCTGTAACTATCGGACATGACAGGGTAAGCGAAGAACGAATTAAAAAGTAATTGACGATAACTATACATTCGTATATATTAACTATTAAGGCAATGTAGTGTCATGATAAAACCTTTAACAAAAAAACAACAGGCTATATTTTCCTTTATAAAGCAAACCATAAAAAAAACAGGTTTTCCACCAACAGTACGTGAAATTGGCAATCAGTTTTCAATTACGGTAAAAGGTGCCTATGACCATTTAAAGGCAATAGAAAAAAAGGGTTATATTAGATGTGAAGCAGGCAAGTCGCGAGCTATTGAGTTATTGATAGACAAAGAAGATGTGTATGCTGATGTACGTTCCATCCCACTGGTTGGGACCATTGCTGCAGGTGTGCCTGTATTAGCACAGGAAAATATTGATAGCTATATTCAGCTACCTTCAGGTTTTTTGCCTGAAGGCACCCTGTTTGGTCTTAAAGTTAAAGGCGATTCAATGGCAGGTGCTGGTATCCATGATGGAGATATTGCCATTATCAGGCAGCAACCAAATGCAAATAATGGCCAGATAGTGGCAGCACTGATTGATAATGAAGCAACACTGAAAATATTAAAGAAAACCGAACGTAAAATTCAGCTTTTACCTGCTAATGAAAAATACAGCCCCATAACAACAGATAATGTTGCCATTTTAGGTGTACTCAAAGCACTATTCAGAACATATTAAATAAAAAAATAGTAGACACGCCATACTACTACCTCATTATGGCTTTGATCACCGGTAAACCATATGGGATAGTGTCCTGATATGCATAATGTATCCGACAAACAGTTTAGTTATGATCATTTGATTGATCAGTTCCATAATACAGATACAAAAATTAATGGGTTGCAGTTATTTTATAATAATAGGGATAAAGTTCTTTCCTGGTTTAAATATGATACGATCATTACCATAGCATTGTACCACTTTGTAGATCAATTGGCATATGAAATTAGGGAATTTCCTCATAAGAGTGACATATATATTTTAGATATGCTTTACCGGAAAGCTGAATCCTATTTGGCGTTTATGAAAGGGTTGCAGTATTATGAGCAGTTTTTGCTTATAAATAATTTAATATATGATGATGTGCTTATAATATGGAGGCATTCCCTTGTTGGTCTTCGTGACAGATGTATTAGTGATTTTCATGAACAGAAGTCCTTACAGTATCATCTAACCACAGCACTGCTTACAATGCCCGATGAATCATTAATACCTTTTTTTTACGATATCGCATTATCTTCGGATGCTGATGTTGCTATAAGCGCTATTGTTGGATTAGGTTTATTCAGGAAAAAATTTGCTAACTGGGAAAAGTTATATAAAGGTGATACCGATTATGATGCAATGGTCTTTTTAGCATCTTCCTGTGATGTACCACGCTACGATTATTCCAATCTACCCAATAATATGTACATTTTGTTTTTATACATCCGAACAGCTGAAATATTTGCCAATAATGTTACTGACGTTTTACCATTGATGAATACTGTCTTGCACATAATACCTGAAAATCATATCCTGTACCTGCGTTCTATTGAAGCTATTGAGAATTTGTTATACAGATTAACGCACAGAGAGTTTAACCATTTTACAGGTGCTGACATTATGCATCTTATTTCTATTTTTAATGTACTTCCTCCGGCAAGCGTTCACAATATTATACAATACTGGCATATTCCTGAAATGGATTTTATATTTACGGTACAACGAATTATTCAGGAAAAACAAATAAACCTGGATGACTGTTCCA
The DNA here is from genome assembly GCA_937920495.1 of uncultured bacterium. Taxonomy (GTDB): domain Bacteria; phylum Spirochaetota; class UBA4802; order UBA4802; family UB4802; genus UBA4802. Next base: position 12,763 of record CALEUQ010000076.1, read on the forward strand.
ATATTGCAACATTGCTATGTACCGCCGAATTTGATTAAATAACCACACCCCCAATTACTATTTTGCGCTTGACTAAAAAAACACTGATATAGGATGATAGGTCATACTGTTTATTACATGGAGGGTGGCATGATTCTGGTAACCGGTTGTAACAGTTTGATAGGGCGTACATTAATTGCAAAGCTTTTGCAGAATGGAGAGCACGTTAAAGTAATTGATATGTGGAAAGATGCAAAAATGCCAGAGGCTGCCATTTTTCATCAGAGTAATCTTTTAGATATAGATAGCATTGAAGAGGCCATGGAAGATGTGGATACTGTGTTTCACCTCATGGATATTGAAGATGCATCATACTATGGTCGCCGGTTTATGAAAAAAGTTAACATAAAAGGGACTGAAAACCTTTTAAAAGTTGCGGCAGATAAAAACGTTAAACATTTTGTATATTTGTCAAGTGGCAAGGTATATGGAAATCCTGATATCATGCCTATTAAAGAAGATGATCCATTAAATCCCAATACCCAGTATGGCAAGGATAAAGTTAAAGCTGAAAAACTATGTTTAAACTTTGCTGAAGAAGGATTACCGCTTACAATTGTACGGCCAACGATTATAACTGGCCCCGGAGTTGATGACGCTATGATTTTGATTATTCTGTATATGGCACTGGCAATGGGTGATTCCAACAGACTATATATAGCCGGTGATGGTGATTCCCGGTATCAGCTTGTCCATCCTGATGATGTAGTTGCTGCATTACTTGCTATTAAGAGTAAGCATGTTGCAAAGGGAAAAATCTATAATATTGGTTCAGATAATGTACCAACACAGCTTGAACAGGTTGTTAAGGTTAAAGAGATAGCACAATTAGATTGCCAGATTAAACATATTACTCCCTTTTTTACCAGGGTACTATCGGTTTTGTTGAAGCCATTAAATATCCATTATTTACGAAAAGACCATGTTCAATTCATTTTATCTAATTTTGTTTTGGATTGTAATAAAATTAAAGAAGAACTTAACTGGGCTCCTCAAAAGACTAATATTGAGATATGGACTGAAACCATAGAGTGGTATAGAACAAAAAAGCTTTAACAATAGGTATGCGTGTACTGCAACCAGGAGCACAATATAGTTTTTGTGTTATTATTTTGTTATCATATTTTTTCACGATTTATTCATTAAATAAAATTTGTGAACATAATAAGCATATTGTACACCCACGACGCCGAAGGCGGCGTGGGTATACACCTTTTTATTAACAAAATAATTTTAAGGAATTAGTAGTGATATTTTTTAATTTTTTCACTACATGTGTAATAAATTGTAGTAATTTAATAAAAAGAACCCTTAAAAACTGGCCAATATTTCCCTCACCTAAATCAGAAGTAAGCAGCATCTGAGCCTTCCGTATCTCTTCTGATGAGAGTGGAGTTTGGGACATCTTCATTTCTTTCAGCTTTTCCTTAAGTTGTTTTTTGGAAAGTTTCAATGTCTCTTTATCAGAAAATTTCCCTGTTTCCATTACAAGCTGTAATAACGAAGGGTCAGCTAATATATCCTGAGTAATCTTCTGCAGTTTATATGCACATCGTTTCAAGATGGGATTGGTAGCATTTTTTTTGTTTTCCAGCAACAATGATACATATTGTGACAAAAAATATGCCTGTTTAAAAAGCTTTTTTCTTTCTTCCAGTGTTTTGGTATTAAAATCCATGCGTGTAAACGCATCAACGGCGGTTTCAATTGCATCTAATTTTTCATCAGTAAGTTCATACAGTGATGTTGGGTCCAGATCGGGTATTTCTACAAAACGATGTGAAATTTCTTTCAGGTCCTTAAACATGGTCTCAGAATATTCTAAGATATACCTATATGCCCGTTTTTGGAGGGGCGATAGGGCTTCCTCTCCATCCTGTGACTTTTCCATTTTTTGCTGGATTTCTTTTATATTAAGCGCTGTGGGATCAAATTTTATCTTGTTGGCATCAAACGTTTTTTTCATCTCAAAATAATCAGGCTCAGCTAAATCCCGGCCAATTTTTAAGATGTTCAATTTAATATCGCCTAATTTTTCCTTCATGAGATACTTATCAATCTTGCTTATGCCGTCGGTTACCACAAGTATCTCAGCATTGAGCATATCTTTGTCATAGTGAATGTCATCTATTGCCTGAAACACTGCTTGCTGTAAATTAGTACTGGTGCCGCCGGTAGTAGTGAGTAATACTCGTTCAATCAGGAATGGAAAATCTTCTTTTTTTTCAATCTTAAATAGGTCACCAGGTTTTGAATCAAACGGCCTGTAAAAAATCTTTGCGTTGCTATTGAGCTTACGACGTAAAAATTCGGCAACAAGACACTTGGAAAAAAATGACCGCATCCTGATTTCCATTGAACGTGAACGGTCTAACAGCAGGTAAAATTTCTGGTCAAAACGGTTTGCCTGCCTGCCGCTTTCATCCTGCAATGTTGAAATGGGTTTGAATGTATCAGCTTTTTCTTCGTAAAAATTTTGTACCAGCAGTTCATGCTTAAAAAGCTTAATGTCAAATATGTCATCATCCCAGGCAAGTTCGCGCGGCAAAGCCTTCTTTAAATCATAGATGGTTCTATACCGGTCAATGACCATAATATCGCTTAATGGTGATATACGTTCTACACGGTTTACAAGAATTGATTCATCACGGTTGGGTGCTTCAATTTTTTCTTCGCGGGATATATCTTCCACTGCATTCAATGCTTCGGAAATTAATTCAGGTGTGAACACTACCTGGGCTATCTCAAAAATAACAAAGAATTCAGGGGGAAGTATAACTGACAGCTCTTCAAATAGCCCCAATGAATCCCAGTATTCAAAAAAATCAAGACTGGGTCGTGAAGGCGCCTGTAATGTTGTAATTACCTGTGACATGGCATTTACAATATAGCAAAATAATCTTTTGTTATCCCTTCTTTAAGCTCTCGGACTTCTTCAACTGCAGGCTGTAGTTCAGTTAAACTGCGCTTAAGGGTTTCCAGTGTAATCTCATCGTCGCTTGCACGCGATGGGAATAATTTTTTTAAGAGGTTCCGCAAGCCACGCAGTATGCCTGACGAAGAAGCAAGCAGACGTTCCTTCTTTTCAGGATTTTCCATAATTTCCTGGAATATACGCCTGAGGTTGAGTAGAAACTCAATCTGCTGTATTGCGCCGGTTGCATTAAAGTGTACCATGGTTTGCTGATATGCATCTAAGAATACATCTTTTTCGGATTTATCCTTTGCTTTAACCGAGATGAAACTGTTCAACGTACACAAAGCCAGATACATATCTTTGAGGTCATCCATGGTAACTTCAAAACGGTTGTTGAGAAGTGCATTGGCTCTAAGAAAATCCTGCAATTTTGCCTGTTTACGCGGACTTATAAAGAATTTATAATCGGATTTGCGCATATCGCTTACAAACTTGTTAGTTATAACATTTTTCATGAAGTAGATAAAATCAGGAATCTCAATCTTCACTTCTTTATTCTTGTTGCGGACAATATCAGACAGATAGATAATCTGATTAAATGGGATTTTTTTATCAGGTTCTATCGCCTTGCCTCTGCTGAATGCATATGTATGGTCAATCAGCAATTGCTGATACACATTATCATCTTCCGGGATTATGGCCTTATAGGTAAAGCGGTCTAAAATTGCTTCGGTCACTTCATTCATGCGCATATAGTTGGCAGTAGCTATTGCGGTGTGTATGGCAACATCAATCTGCTCAGGGCCATTAATAAATTTTCTTTCGTTCAGTACCGAGAGCAATGAACGCAACACCACGTCACTGGCATCAAAAAACTCATCTAAAAAAACCAGATTGGCTTCAATGATTGAACCGTGTATATTGTGACGGATGCGTCCTTTCTTAAATTCGTCAATATTATACGGTCCAAAGTAATTATCAGGGGTTTGCTCCTTACTTGCCTGTGAAGCAAAGATTCGTACATTATCAAAGGTGTTGAATATGTAATTTGCAAGGTATGATTTTGCCATACCTGTTCTTGAAAGCAAAAGCATATGCTCACGTGTGAGTATGGCATACATAGCCTGTTTGATAATCTCCTCGCGGCCAATAACATTTTTTGCAATACGCTCCATATGCCATTTTAGATACTGGATAGTGCTTGGAATATCGGTTGCTTCAGCCTCGATTGCTTTGGGCAGTATCTCAGGTTTTTTGCCAGGCAACTTTTCCATCTGTTGAGTGGTAACATGCTCAGTTCTTACAGTTTGCTTTTCTTCTGGCTGCAAATCCCTTTTTTCTTCATCAGGCGCAATAATAATATATCCTTCCTGATCAAGGAGTGATTCTGCATCATTGAGGTAATTTCGTTGTGAAGGGTTTTGCGATTTCATATAGTCCCCCTTTAATCAATAGCTGGAAGTAGTATTTTAAATGAAGTACCCTCGCCAGGGGCGCTTTTAACTCCTATTGCTCCGCCATGGTTGTTTATAATTGTGTAGGTAACCATGAGTCCCAGGCCTGTAGATTTTGGACCTTTGGTTGTAAAAAAAGGCTGAAATATCTTTGAAAGATTTTCTGGTGGAATGCCAATACCGGTATCTTCAATTGTAATGCTGGCAAATTTTTCACCATTCTTTACAACACTGCCAACATTAATTCGGATTTCACCTTTATTGGGCATGGCTTCCTCAGCGTTGCTTATAATATGCAATAACGCCTGTACAAGCTGGTTTTTTCTGCCCTTGATTTTGGGACTTTCTTTTGGGTAGGCAGTATTAATAATGAATCCGCTTTTTTGCAGCCGGTTCAGTGTTATCTGAATAGGGTGGCTTGTAATAAGTTTATGCACTTCAAACGTTTCAACATCATCGTCACCTGGTTTCCCTAAATTCAACAGTTGTTCAGTAATCTGGCTAATACGGGACAGCTCATCTTTCATTGATTTAACGTAATCATGAATAGGGCTTGTTTCGGGAATATTGTTTTCAATAAAGTTGAGGTCGATAGTTAACAGGTTAATGGGTACTTTGAGTTCATAGGCAACACCGGCAGCAAGCAAACCCATTGCAGAAAGCTTTTCAGCTCGTTGCATCCGTTTTTGTATCTGTGCCTGCTCAGTTGCGTCTTCTATCATTATTAAAATGCTCTTTACTTTTTTATCAAAATCCAGAATAGGGTTGGCCCTAACGTTGAGCGTTAGCTCTCTGTCCTGGTTAGTAGGCTGGTAGGTCAGATTTTTAACATACACAGGTTTTTTCTGAGTAGCTATCTCTTCTAAATATTTTTTCAAATCAACACTGAAGCCTGGCATTTCGGTTAAATTCATACCCACTCTTGTTTCATCAGGCCCATAGCCAATGATGCGGCGTAATGCAGGATTTTCGGTCAGAATAATTCCTGTGGGATCTATGGTAAAAATTCCAATAGGGGAATTGTTTATAATTTCATCATTTAACGTTGAAAGCCGCTTTAATTCTTCAGCCTGCCGTAATTGCTCTTTTATTTTTTCCTCAAGCCTGCGAGAGCTTTCTTTAAGCTTTTTCTCCATTAAGTGCATTTCGGTAATATTACGCAAAATGCCAAAAAGTCCGGTAATGTTGCCTTCATCATCTTTAATGGGGGCAAGGTTTGCCATAAGATATACAGGATTTCCATCCTTGTCAAATGTCTTCATCTTTTCATTGTGTATTGACTTTCCCTCAAATAATATCTGATTAAATACAGTTGTGGCTCTATCAAGCTCAATGGCGGGTAAGTATAATGAAAAATGCATGCCAATAGCATCTTTTCTGCTTACCGGGAACAGATCCTCCATTGCCCGGTTGCGGTAAATCATATTACCTTCACTGTCCAGGACAAAGATGATATCATCAGCAGCCTCTACTAATCTCTTAAAGTCCACAGGCTCTTCCTGTACTCCTTTTTGAAGCAGGTCAATCTTCAACTGAAGCTGCTGTACAAGTTTTATGAGTTCTTCCTGAGAAAGTTGTTGAAGTGTTTTGGTATCCATAATTACTTACCTGAACTTAGGATTTTGAGGGCCACTTAACGTGGTAAAGAACCAGACTTCAAGAACCAGGCTGAAAATAGTTCCAATAAGGAACGCTATAGCAAACGTTGGGAGGTCCATCATCAGTATATACACACCACCTGCTGCAAAAACACCTAAAAGAATAAGCCGCACAACAAAACCACCAGCTGTAATTGACAGCAGTACCAGCGTATTTGATTTCATACCCTTAATTGCTCCGGCTATCCACAGCAATGTAAGGATAAGGCTAAGCACACATCCTGTTGCAAATCCCTTGCCTGGTGCCACCCCTCCAAAATAATATACAATGGATGAAAGAATAATACTAAAGATAGTATAAATAAGTATACTGAGGTATGCTATTTTTACGTTACTCATAGATTGACCTATCCTGTAATAAGCACTATATACAAATTTATAATGTATAATTTTTAGCCGTGACAGGTCAACTAATATTTTTTTTATTCGGGCAGCGTTTTAATAAAAGGAGCTGTCGCCCGACAGCCCCTTTTTTATCTTTTTATCCTAATTTTTCTAATAAAGCCTGGCTTACTTCTTTTACGCCTGGAGTGCCATCAACTTCAATAATTTTAGGTTTACCGCCATTCTGCTTTGAAATATCTTTGAAATATTGAACAGCAGCAAGTGTTCCTGTCTTTGTATCATAGTAGATATCATGTCGCTTATTGATAGCCGCTTCATCCTGATCATCAGCCCGTGTTGAAAGCTTGCCACCACATACACGGCACACAAACTGGCCATCTTTTTGGGCAGGCTTGATTGCTTCAATATAAATGTTGTTTGGATGGTTGTTGTCATTTTCGCACAACCTTCTGCCCATGATGCGTTTTTTTGCACTATCTCTGTCAAGGACTATCTCAATAACGTAATCAAGAGCCATGCCAGCTTGTTGTAAAGCCCTGTCAAGGGCTTTTGCCTGTTCAACGTTTCGTGGGAACCCATCTAAGAGCCAGCCGTTTTTGCAGTCAGCTTCCTGTAACCGGTTTAAAATCATGGGGATGGTGATATCATCCGGAACTAAGTCGCCACGGTCAATGTACGCTTTGGCTTTAAGACCAAGTTCGGTGCCTTTTTTGATGTTGTCTCTAAAAATAACACCCGACTCAATGTGCGGAAGATTAAATTTTTTCTGTACAACCGCACCCTGTGTCCCCTTGCCACTGCCATTGGGCCCAAATATTAAAATATTCATTGTACCACCTCTTGGATTAATATGTATGTAGCTGAAACATTCAGCATAAAAATCATTTCATAGCAACAGTAAAAAACCGTATCTAATTGTAAAGTAAGTTTTTATACTATCGATAGTTACCCAGTATAAGGAAATGATCTGAAATACCCATCGGAACGCCCGCAGTGGAAGGATTACTCATTACAGGATGATCTTCATCCTGAAAGTAAAGAAAGAGTTTTTTTATTGCAATAAATCAATACACATCATAATAAAATTTTTATGTTTTAAATCTTTTGAAAAAAACGGAGGCTTGTATGATAGTAAATATTGTCACCGTATATGTAAAGCCGGAGCATATACAGGATTTTATACAGGCTACACTCACAAATCATGAAAATTCCATTAAAGAATCGGGCAATCTTCGTTTTGATGTGCTGCAGTGTAAAGATGACCCAACAAAGTTTATTTTATATGAAGCATACCGCTCACCTCAAGATGCGGCAGAGCATAAAAACACTCAGCACTATGCCATCTGGAAAGACACTGTTGCTCCGTGGATGGCAAAGCCGCGTGAAGGAACAACTTATATAATAATAGCACCAGCTGAGGTAGACCAATGGAAATAAAATTTACTGTAGGCAGACTTCCATATACAGTGTTTTTTGCAGGAGCTATCGCCACATTGCCACAACACATCATACGCTATGGTACACGAATACTGCTTGTAACAGGAGGCCAGTCGTTAAAAAAGTCAGGGCGTTTTCACAAAATTGAGAAAATGTTAGGTGATGAAGGGATAGAATTTGAAAATGTGGCAGCCAGTGGTGAACCGCACACGCAGCTTATTGATGATGTGGTGCACCAGTATAAAGGCAAAGGAATTGATGCTGTGGTGTCCATAGGCGGGGGAAGTGTGATTGATGCCGGGAAAGCAATTTCAGCAATGATGCTCGTTGGCCAAACCGTAACTGATTACCTGGAGGTTGTTGGTACAAAACAACACAGTGGCGTCAAAGTACCGTTTATTGCAGTGCCCACTACTGCAGGCACAGGAAGCGAAGCAACAAAAAATGCAGTGCTTAGTAAAACGGGCAAAAACGGATTCAAGCGCTCGCTTCGCCATGATAATTTTGTACCTGATGTTGCCATTATTGATCCAGAGCTTATGATTGGTTGCCCGGTTGCTGTTACTGCAGCAAGCGGGCTTGATGCGCTCACTCAATTAATTGAGTCGTATGTATCAACGCAGGCAAATCCTTTTACCGATGCACTGGCACTAAGTGGTATTGAAAAGATTGCACACAGTTTACTTGCACTGTGTATACATAATGAAGATACGGTAACTCACCGCGCTAATATGGCGTATGCTGCGTATATTTCGGGGATTACGCTGGCACACGCAGGACTTGGTGTGGTGCACGGGTTGGCATCACCTCTTGGGGCGCTTTTTGGCATTCCTCACGGTGTTGCGTGCGGAACAATGCTTGCTGCTTGTACAAAAGCAACAATTAACAAATTAAAAGATATGGGCGATAGTAACCATGTAAAAAAATATGCTGCAATAGGAAATATTTTGACTAAAAATAACAACAGCATTGATGATGCGTTAGAAGCGCTTGTTTGTAAATTAGAAGAATGGATTGCCATACTACAGATGCCGCGATTATCACACTATGGAATAACACCAGAAGATTTTCCGTTGATTATACGTGATACTGGCAATAAAAATAATCCAGCACCACTTGATGAACAGCAGATGGTGCAGATACTCAGTGAACGATTATGATGATATCCGATAGTATTGAAACAAAGAAGCTATAAAATAAGATATTTATGCCTTTTTATCACATAGTATATCAAGTATTCCAAAGATTTCTTCTATCGTTTCACACTTGATGATTTCCTGTCTCAGTTTACTTGCACCGGTGAAACCTTTGAGATAATGCACAATATGTTTTCGCATCAAAATTATACCATACGGTCCATATTGCTCGTGCATATGCGTGTAGTGCAGCTTAATTATTGTTTGCTTTTCTTTTATCGTTGGTGTTGTACCGCTGAATATCCATGGATTGCCCAATGCAGCGCGACCAATCATCACAGCGCTGCAACCGCTTGTCTGTAATTTATTTAAGGCATCCATATAGCTTGCGATATCACCATTTCCCACAATGGGGACCTTTGCCCTTTGAACTATCGCCGCAATTTTATCCCAGTCGGCTTTGCCGCTGTAGTACTGATCGCGCGTTCGTCCGTGTACGGTAATGAATGCAACGCCCGCCTGCTGTAGCGCATCTACAACTTCCATATAGTTTTGCGTTCCTGTAGTGAACCCAAGCCGTATCTTGGCCGACACGGGTATCGATACACTGCGTACCACAGCACTGGCAATTCTGTGGAGCAATTCAACATCTTTCAGCAATCCTGCACCTTTACCACTGTTGCATACTTTGGGAGCACAACAGCCGCAATTAATATCAATGCAATCGGGGTTGTGCGATAGCAACCGGCACGCAGCTTCCTGCATTATAATTGGATCATTGCCAAAAATCTGAATACCTATTGGCCTTTCGTGAGGAGTAATGGTAAGCAAATCAAGAGTCTTTTTGTTCTGGCGAACAATGCCATCAGCACTTAAAAGCTCGGTGAATACCATGCCCGCGCCAAACAAGCGAGCAATGCGCCTGAAAGGCGAGTCGGTGTAGCCTGCCATCGGTGCAAGCAGGATTGGGCTGTGTAGTGGAATTGGGAAATCCATAGATACGTATTACCATAGCGCACGCATATACTCTATTAAAAATTTTGTTTCTCACAGGGCTCTGACCCTAAATAAAGTTGCAATAGCTGCAAGACTATAGCAAAGGCAGCAAAGATTTTGTTATTCTTTTTCCTTTGTAAACCCTGAGCTATTACTAATTGTGTACTTTGCAGTTAATTACAATGCTCTGACCCCAGCGTTTTTTGCGTTCCTTGAAGTTTTTGCATTTGGCATCCTTGTGTTTAAAACCTTATCCTCTGACTCCGTTTTACAAAATTTATCTGGATATATATTTTTTGCTTGATAAAAATGTATTTTGCATAGCACACTCATAGAAATTATACGCACCAAAGGGGGTTTGATAGTATGAAAAAATATATAGTACTATGCTGCATTATTGTAGCATGTGCAATGCCATTATCTGCACAGGATTTGACTATTATACAGACCACAGATTTACATTCTCATTTTTTAGGATTTTCGCCTAATATAGATTATACACCGGATACAATCAATGATGATACTACTGTGGGTGGATGGGCCCGTATTGCTACTGTCATAAACGACGTAAAAAAAAGCAGGAAACATCCGGTGCTGGTACTTGATTCCGGTGATTTTCTGATGGGTTCGTTCTTCCATCTTTTGTGCCGTGAGGAGGCTTTTGAACTGAGGCTCATGAAAAAGATGGGATATGACGTCATCACATTGGGCAATCATGAATTTGACCTTTATCCGGATGGCCTGGCACGCATCATACGTGCAGCACAGAAGTACAATGCACTTCCGGCCATTGTTGCAAGCAATATTGTATTCAGTGCCGATAGCACAGATGATGACAGCCTGGAAAAAGTCTTTGAGGATGAACTGGTCAAACCATACACTGTCATTACAAAAGGAACATTAAAAATAGGTTTTTTTGGGCTTATTGGTAAAGATGCTGCTGAAGTTGCACCGTTTGCATCGCCAGTAACGTTTGCCGATCAGGTACAGACAGCAACACAGATGGTTGATATATTGCGTAACAAAGAAAAGGTGAATATAGTAATATGCATTTCACATAGTGGTATACGGAAGTATAAAGATAAAGATGAGATTGAAGCAGGGAAATCAGAAGACATACAGCTTGCCAAAGCAGTGAAAGGGATAGATGTCATCATAAGCGGGCACACTCATGTAAAGATTTCTCAACCAATACTGGTAGATAACACAATCATCACACAATCGTATGAGTATGGCAAGCAGGTAGCTGTGTTAGATCTCACATACACGGGTCGAGGTGTCCTGTTAAAAGACTATAAATATATTGACATCAACGATTCCATAAAAGGCGATCCTGCAATAACTGCGTTAATCAATCAGTTTGCGCAGGTGGTCAATAAACGGGTACTATCGCCGCTAAAATTAAAATGGGATAGTGTACTTGCTAAAACCACATTTGATCTTGTCATAAAAGAAGAAGAAACCAACCTTGGCAATTTGATTGCCGATTCTATACGCTGGTACATAAATAAAGTTGATTCCGATCCCAAAGATCCTGATAGCAAGGTTGTAATGGGTGTAATATCAAATGGTGTTATCCGTGACAACATTGTTGTGGGCAAAACCGGCAAGGTGGTGCTGTCTGATGCATTTGCTGCAATACCGCTTGGCATAGGTATGGATGAAAAAAAGACAATGGGCTATCCTTTGATTACCTGCTATCTGTACGCATCGGAGATTAAGAAGGCGCTTGAAATTTTAACAAGTATCTATCCTTTAAAGGGAAGCGATTATTTCATTCAGATATCGGGTGTCAAATTCACCTACAATCCCAATCGGATACTTTTTGATCGCGTTACTGAAATATGGATTGGTGATGAACAAAACGGCTATGCTAAGCTTGATTATTCTGACACAAACAAGAAACTTTATCGCGTTGCAGCCGATATCTACAATGCAACGTTCCTAAAAATTATTGGCAACTTTACCTGGCACATTCTGGATATTGTCCCAAAATGGCGTGATGGAACACCAATTGAGAAACTCACCGAAGCCCGCGTGGATGCTGATAAACGTAAAGCAGGCATTCAGGAACTTAAAGAGTGGCAGGGTGTCATTGAATATATACGAAGCTTCAAGGATGAAGACGGTGATGGCATTGCGGATGTGCCTGCAATGTACAAAGCACCACTTGGCAGAATAGTGGCTGAAGCAAGCCTAAATCCGTACAATTTACTCAAACGAGGGACAAAGGTTACCTGGATTGGATTTTTCATCTTTATTTTTGTACTGGCGATAGTTACTGTGATAGTAGTAGCAGTGGTTAAAAAGGTGAGAAGGTGAAAATAATTAACTAAACATTATTAGTTCTCTGCGTGATACATGCAGGTTGTATCACGCAGAGATAAAGTGGATTGCTGGAATACTATTGTTACTGATGGATATGATTTTCTGAATAAAAAGCGTAGAGAAGCAGTAATAGGAGTTGTAAGTTTAAATACGGCAGTAAGTATGCTTTTTTAGCTTTGGGCACAATCAGTATATGTATTTGGTTCATTGCTTACTCCTGATAAATTTGGTGAAATGTCAGATGTTGATAAATATGAAAAGGTTGTCACCGGATAAAAGAAGAGGTTTTTTAGCCAATTTAAAAGAAATTTTTGGTGATGTTCCATTTGATGTGCTTTTTGATGATGCGCTACTGCCACATATTTTGACTAAAATTAAATAAAGAAGGAAAAATAAGGAAGCCCTCATAGTTTTTTGTGGTTATTTGATGAAGCACGATACATGATATAAAAAATTGTAAAAAATTTTGAAAATTTTTTAAATTTTTTCCTCCTCATGCGTTGTATATATAAAACGCATAGTGTTAAGGAGGATTTATTATGCTTTCAAAAGCAACATCGCTTGTCATACACGGTATTGAGGCTCATTTAATTGATGTTGAGGTGGATATAGTTAAAGGACTGCCCAATTTTACCATTGTTGGGTTGCCTGATTCCATCATTCGTGAGTCAAAGGACAGGATTCGATCGGCAATTGAAAACTCAGGATTTGAATTTCCGCCAAAAAATTTTATTGTCAACCTGGCTCCTGCTGGCTATCGCAAGGAAGGAGCTAACCTTGATTTACCCATTGCAGTATCAATTCTTATTGCAACAGGGCAGGTGGACAGTGCGCGCGTTGATATCCCTATGGTTGGCGAGCTGTCGCTTGATGGAAGGGTACGTCCCATCAAGGGGGTAATATCCATGGCCATTGCGCTGTATAGAGCAGGTATTCACGAGTTTATTGTGCCGTATGAAAACCGCAATGAAGCAACAGCAATTGAAGGAATTAAGGTATATCCGGTTAAGGATATTGCTGATGCAATAGAAGCCTGCTGTGGAAGGATGCAGGCATATACTCATCATGAAAGTGGCGATAGCCCCGGGAATGGGTATCTTGATATGGCAAGCGTCATGGGACAGGAATCAGCCAAACGTGCACTGGAGATAGCAGCTGCAGGAAGGCACAATATATTAATGTATGGACCGCCGGGTTCTGGTAAGACCATGCTTGCAAAATGTGTACCGGGTATTTTGCCGCCGCTTACCAAAGAACAGGCAATTATGACCACCATGATTCATTCAGTGGGTGGGGTTTTAGGACACGGGCAGGGTATTATGTACACACCGCCGTTTAGAGCACCGCACCATACAAGCTCTGATGCGGCACTTGTTGGCGGCGGCAAAATCCCAAACGTGGGAGAGGTATCACTGGCTCATAACGGTGTGCTATTTCTGGATGAGTTTGTGGAATTCCGCAATGATGTGATACAGGCATTGCGACAGCCGCTGGAAGATTGCCATATCACCATCTCGCGTGCAATGGGTACCATGACATTCCCTGCTGACTTTATGTTGGTTGCATCAAGCAATCCCTGCCAGTGCGGCTATCTGTTTGATCCAGAGATACCATGTAAATGTTCTCAATCAAAGATACGTAATTATTTTAGCAAAATAGCTGGTCCTATTCTTGACAGAATTGATATTGAAGTGTTAGTGGGAAGAGTACCATATAAGGACCTTCTGGGTAAAGGTAGTGCCGAAAGTTCACGTGCAGTGCGCGAGCGCGTAATAAAAGCGCGCGAGATTCAGGCAAAACGTTTCAAGGGCCGAAGTACCACCTGTAATGGACGCATGAGCAGCGATGAAGTCAAAGAGTTTTGCGCCATAAACGCTGAGTGTGAATCACTGCTTGAGCTTGCAATAAAGCGCATGAACCTTTCAGCGCGAAGCTTTTTCCGTATATTAAAAGTCAGTCGTACTATTGCAGATCTGGATAATTCAGAATCAATTGAAAAGCGCCATATCCTTGAGGCACTGTCATATAAAAATTTACAGCGATATTATGATATTTAGTGGAAATATTGTTGAGTAATATTGATTTTTGTCCCGTAGTGCGTCATCCTGGACTCGATCCAGGATCTAAAGATTCTGAGTCAAGCTCAGAATGACGCCAACGTGTCATCCTGGACTCGATCCAGGATCTCTTTGTATGAATAGATTCTGAGTCAAGCTCAGAATGACGCCAACGTGTCATCCTGGACTCGATTCAGGTGCCATACGTTGCGTCATCCTGGACTCGATCCAGGTGCCATACGTTGCGTCATCCTGGACTCGATCCAGGATCTCTTTGTATGATTTGTATGAGTAGATTCTGAGTCAAGCTCAGAATGACATCTGTTTACAAGGGAGGTGTTCTATCTGGGTTATATTTGCACTTTTGTGTGCGCTGTTTTTGGCCATTGGCGATGTACTGGTTAAAAATGCTCCAGGTATTCATCCGGTTACAGTGGCCGCAGGACGCATATTTTTTTCATTGCCGGTATTGTGGGCTGTGGCTCTCTTTAAGGGAATACCTGCCATAGACGAGCGCATTATATATGTATTTTTATTTTCTCCGCCAATTGAGGTGATTGCGCTGGTGCTGTACATGCGAGCATTGCAGATTTCGCCTATGTACCGCACATTACCGTTTTTGGCGTTCACTCCGCTTTTGTTAATCCTTACGTCCTGGATTATGCTGGGTGAAAAGGTCACTCTATGGGGATCATTAGGAATAATGTGTGTGGTAGTGGGAACGTATAGCCTGTATTTTAAGCCGGGATTCAATCTGCTTGAACCAGTAAAATCGATTATTTCAGATAAAGGCTCACTTTTTATGCTTGCAGTGGCCTTTTTGTATAGCATAACAGCAAACTTTGGCAAGATGGGAGTTATGTATTCAAGCCCGTCGTTTTTTGGTGCAGTGTATTTTACCATCCTTACTATTATCCTGATTATATGGTCAATGATAGTGGATAATCCAGAGCGTATTTTTACAAAGGATATCATGCTTATTGGCATAACCCAGGGCATTATGATAACATTCCACATGCTTGCATTAGAGATAGCTCCGGTAAGCTACATGATTTCAGTTAAGCGCTCCAGTATGCTATTTGGCATTATCTTTGGATATATATTCTTTGGTGAAAAGGATGTGGTGCAGCACAGTGTCGCAGCGCTGGTGATTCTTGCAGGTATTGGATGTATCAGTATACTGGGATGATGTTGTAAAAATGATACAGTGATATTAATATTCAACAAAAAAAGCAATGATCGATGTCAAAAATATGAACAATTTAATAGAATTGTCTACTTAACGGTAACTATCGCACAAAAAGTGGATTGCAATTTATAACGTAACAGTAGTTTTAAGTGTAACAGTGAGCAAAAAGCAGTAAAATTTTGCTGTAAAACCGTGAAAACACCCCATTAAATAAAAAATATAGCAGGATTTTGCTAAACTGGCACGGTAATTGCTTATATATAAAGCACAAACTATTTGAATATAAACGATATGTTTATAGATAAGGAGGACACAATGGGAAATTCTATATGTTCATCATGCATTAACAGAAATATATGTGGCAGGGAGTCAATGGCTCATTGCGAACATTATGATGTTGTATTGACAAGAGCCGAAGTTGTTGATTTGTTAAAGACTACTCGTGAAAAGGATCCAAACAAATTCCAGACAATCTTAAACGGCATCAAGAAAACCTACCATATAAATCTTGCATACTAAAAACCGTTGTAATGGTGTTGTAAAAGGGCGGGTGTAAAACCTGCCCTTATATTTTGATACACCGCGCAAAATGGTCTTTCTTTTTTTCTTCAAGATTCACAGGTTGTTGTACGCATTCATCAGTGCCTAAGTGGCAGCGTGGGTAAAACACACACCCTTGAGGTGGCTGTGTGATTATTGGCACATTGCCGGGGATTGTATATAATCGCTTTGCGGTTTTGTGCAATGAGGGTATGCAATTCATAAGGCCGTGAGTATACGGGTGCAGAGGATTTTCAAATATCTCTTTTGTTGGTGCTTTTTCCACAATCTCACCGGCGTACATGATGGCAATATAGTCTGCTGTATTTGCAACAATGCCAAGATCATGCGTAATTAAAAGCATGGACATGTGCTCTGTAGCCTGCAGTGTAAGCAGCAAATCCAGTATCTGCGATTGTATGGTAACATCAAGTGCTGTGGTGGGCTCGTCGGCAATTAACAGGTCGGGATGAGCTGCCAGTGCCATTGCTATCATAGCCCGCTGGCGCAATCCCCCTGATAGCTCATGAGGATATGCATAATACCGCTGTGATGGATTGGGTATCCCTGCTTTGCCCAAAAGCTCAATGGTGTACTCTTTTGCTTCTTCTTTATTGTACTCTAAATGAAGTTCAACCGCTTCCTGCACCTGATAGCCAATAGTAAATACCGGGTTGAGCGACGTCATTGGTTCCTGAAATATCATGGCAATGTTTTTGCCACGGATTGAACGCAAGGTGGAATCAGGGCAGCGCAACAGGTCAATGGAATTATAGGTGATAGTTCCTGATTCAATCGTGCCTGGCCTGGGTACCAGATTAAGGATGGAGTATGCCGTCACTGATTTACCGCAGCCTGATTCGCCCACTAGCCCTAAGGTTTTGCCTTTTGGTATGGATAGACACAGGTTTCGTACTGCATAGCTTTTGCCATAAAGATTTGTAAATGAAATGGTGAGGTTCTTAATAGTAACTATCGCTTCCATGATTATGTGATATTCCTGCTTCGTTTGGTTAATTCAAAGCCTTCATCTTCAAGCTGTGTATAGAGGCTTTGTAAATCAGCATTTTCAATTTTACATTTGTAAATGGTTGCATCTTTATAGGCAAGTATTTCTGCTATCACAACATCCACAACCTGCAATGTGCCCGGCCGTACTTCTACTGCGCGCTTTTCATTAATTTGTGTAAAGGCAATCCTGGATATGTTATTGGAATGCAGGGCATGAATATATTCTTGCAGGGAATCAAATTTTATTTCGCGTTGCATGGCTTGTCCTTATCTGTGCTAAAAATATCGTGGTACAACGGTAATATATTGTCCGTCAAAGTCAACGACATAATAACGTATTGTTTTTTTGTATTTGTTGGCATAATTATTATCACAGGGAACAGGAATATATTGAATAGTGTCGATAGTAACTGTGTAAGTGGTGCCTGATGTGCCAAAGAACGCTTTGACATTATACTGCGATAGAAGCTCATGCAGCTTGTGGTGTAGTACACTACCAAATTGCTTTGAGCGCTGAATATCAGGCAGAAAATATGAAAAGACAAATATATTTGAAGAGGAATGTTTTTTCAGGTCATCTTTAAGCCAGGATAGTTGTGCATCTGATAGTGACAGATATGTGCTGCTGTCTGAGTATAATACAATAAAATGATTGGTGCCATAATTAAACGAATACCATGCTTCCTTCTGGGTAAATTTAGAATATAGTGCTGTGGACTGATTATATATATCCAGTGGACCACATACAGTGAACAAAAGGTTGTTAAGTTTTTTTGCATATTTGTAAAATTGCTGGTATTGTTTTTCAACATCTATCTTATTGATGCCCATAGTTGATGAGCCGCCATGAATGATGTTGCCGCAATGCATGGTGAATACAGGATTTTCTTTATTAATAGATAGCAATGTGGTTTCCAGCTGAGGGTTAAACTCTTCATAAGGCGAGCTGGGCGAAGTACTATTGATAACAACAAAACGTATGGGTTGCGCATGCGTAGTTTGCCTGGATGTGCAACCATTGTATAAAAGAAAAGATAGTGTAATTATTACAACCGATATAATTGCATGTTTCATACTTATCATCACAGAAGATTTTTTAAGTTGCACTTTAAAAAAATCACAAATACGTTACATCAACATGAAGCCCACTATTGTCCATGCAATATAATAGCACAACAATGTCACGTCAATTCCAAAAATAGTAACTTAAAAAAACAACTCCCCGCGTATTATTATGTTTTTCTATGGTAAGTTTAGCTCTTCTTTGATGACAAACATTTTTATAAAGTTAAAGAAGTATAGCTCACACGCATACAATATTTCATTTTCTCAAGATTTCTCAAGATTTTTGGAATAAAGATAATTGATAAAAAGTGATTTTTCCTTTGCGTTAATTCCTTTTACCACACTGTTTATGTAATTAATCCATAGCGTATTTCTTATACTTGCATAATTTACCAAAGGTAAAAAGGAATCCATATCAGATTGCTCTGCGACCATGCTTTTATAATGGTTGTTATACTCCATACATAAAGACTGCCTTTTGCAATAATAAATATAGCTATTTTGTATAAGTTTACCAAGGGAAAACCAATCACTGTAGTGGGATGGTTTAAAACTTGTTGCATAAATTTCAATGAGATTATTATATTAAATATTATGCTATAATTAGCAATATTCAACTTGACATATACAAAATAACATATTGTTGTAATAAAATATGCTGAATGTTCTTTAAAATTGTTTTATGAATAATGAAGTATGCCCATTTGTTGTCCTGGACAATAAGGGTATACACTATCATTTATTTTGTTTACACATGTTGGTTGAGGAATACATAGTTTAAATTTTAATATTACAAGGAGGCTTTTATGCCAGGAAAGTGGTATATAGAACAAATGACATTTCCTGAATTATTAAACAGGAATGTAGTAAAATTTGGTACACGCCGTGCGCAATGGTGGAAAACGGGGCCAAATACTACAACATCCATAACCTATGCTGAGTTGGGAATTATAGTAAAACAGTTAACTGCTGGGCTGATGAGCCTTGGAGTAGAAAAAGGTGATAGGGTTGGTATTGAAACATAAAATTGTTGATAAACTTGTGTTCAGTAAGGTACGGGAAAAGCTAGGCGGCAGACTTAGATTTGCGTTTTCTGCAGCAGGCAGTTTGCCAGCTGACTTGTGTAAGGTGTTTATGGCTATGGGTATCAGGATTTATGAAGGTTAC
>CALEUQ010000077.1 GCA_937920495.1 uncultured bacterium
TGGGAAGCTGTACACGCAATTTCCTGGCCATAGTATTCCTCCATGTGTTACGTTTTTGTAATAGATTCTATGTATATACAACGCATCTGGTGGGAAAATTGTAAAAGGTTGTGGGAATTTTTTTAAAAATTTTGGGAAAAAATGGGGTCAGAGCCTTAGCATTAACTCATTCACAACACGTGGGAATTGTTCTAATGGGGTCAGAGCATCAAAAAAAAGAGATCCTGAATATGGAGGAGGGCATATTGTACCAAAGGGGTCAGAGCCTTAAAATTAAAAAAATCATTGCAATAATTAAATACATCTATCAAATGAATTATATAAACAGTAAGTAAGGAGGGCGCCATGAAAAAATTTATTATAATGCTGGTAGTCATAGCCTGTATATGTGTTGTTGCGCAGTACGGTATTGGGATTTCGTTAAATCCAAAACGAATAGCGTGTGAACAATCATGTGAAGAAGCCAAAAAGAAATGTGTTACTGATGCAAAGAATGATGAAGCAAAAAAAGCTGCATGCAATGTTGCATTTGACCAATGTATGAAGAAATGCGCAAAAGATTTTCAATAAAAAGTATAATTTTTGGCAGTTATGTAGAATTAAGCTTGTAGTAATAACAAGCGTGTTTTATAAAATCACAACAATAATTGATTAGGGATTAATTCTGTAATGAGATTTATATTATTATATTTTTTATTATATTTTGAAAGGAGATAAAGATGAAACGCACGTTATTGATTAGTATTTGGCTGGTTGTTACTCTGTTTGTTTTTGTATATGCACAGGATCCATCACGGTTAAAAGAATCAGGTTTTAACAGCGCCTTTACTTTACCTTTTGAAACACCGTATGATCAGTATGTGGAGCTAATGACACATGTCATTGCAAATGCTCGTGTTGAAACTAAAAATAAAGATGCTATTGTTGCAATGAACAGTCCATTTATTTTTAAACCGCAGGCAAAACCTGTTGATGGGATTTATCAGAAAGGCATATTGCTTATCCATGGATTATCGGATTCACCGTATTTTTTACGTGCTGTGGGTAAATATTTTGCTGAAAAAGGATTTTTAGTATATGGTTTGCTTTTGCCCGGGCATGGTACTGTGCCAGGCGATCTTTTAAAAGTGAAGAATGATGAATGGATAAAAGCCACACATTATGGTATGTTGCAGATAAAGAAGAGCGCAAAAGATGTGTACATGGGTGGCTTTTCTACAGGAGCAATACTTTCAGTTCATTATGTGCTATCAAACACAAATCATGATGTAAAAGGACTGTTTTTATTTGCACCCGCTTTTGCAATTTATTCAAAGTTGGCATGGATGGCGCCTGTAATTGGAACATTCAAAGATTGGCAAAGTATAGAAGATGATGTGGATTACACAAAATATCAGTCATTTACATTTAATGGTGTAACACAGACATACAGGCTTATAAAGAAAGTGGATGAATTATTTGATGCAGGTAAAAAAATTACAGTTCCTGTTTTCGTTGCCCAGAGTATAGATGACCGTACTGTGAGCACGGAGCGCACACTTTTTGTAATGAAACATTATGTGACTGGCAAAAAGATGTTTGTATTATACACCACAGAGCCTGAAAAAGATTATGATGGAGAAGATAATTATGTTATCACCGTACAAAGCTATATACCACAGGAAAAGATTTTAAATATACCTCATATATGTATTACCATACCACCTGATGATCCGCACTATGGCAAAAACGGTGATTACAGAAATTGTTTATACTATAAACCCGATACCCAGGAACGTCAGCAATGTTTGACACAACCTGATATATGGAAGGGTGAAAATACTGAGGAGAATATTGCAAAGTATAAAGTGATTGCACGGTTAACGTATAATCCATATTTTAATGAAATGTGCAAGCAGATGGGTGATTTTTTATCTGCTGTTGGAAAATAATAGCGCGTAGTACCATGCATTGTATCCTTATGCTGTTGCGATTTTTATGATGTCGCTATATGTTATATTCATCCATTATGAGTAAAAAAGGATGTTGTATGCTATGGATAAAAAAATTGCTATCATCACTGGTGCTGCAGGCGGTATAGGTCAGGCTATAACTACTGCATTTTTAAAGAAGAATATAACCTGTGTGCTTGTTGATGTAAATAAAAAGAAGCTTTCTGATTTGCAAAAACAATATGGCGATAGTGTATATGCTCTTTACTGTGATGTAACTGATGTCAAATCAGTAAAATCGATGGTTAATGAAGTTATAAAGAAATATGGGAATATCGACATACTGGTAAACAATGCAGGAATAATTGAGCCAAACCTGTTTGAAGATGCGTCATATAAAGAGATAGTTCGCCAGATCCAGGTTAATCTAATGGGACCGGTAAATCTTACCTATGAGGTTTTGCCGCATTTGAAAAAGAGCAAAAGCCCCTCAATAGTAACTATCGCCTCACTTGCCGGAATAGTTCCTGAAACGTACAGCTCAATATACACAGCAACCAAATTTGCATTACGAGGATTGTTTTTAACGCTGCACATAGAATTAAAAAAACACAATATACATGTTGCTACAATATTCCCGGATTCGGTCAATACACCCATGTTACACTATGAAGCAACACATGGCGGCTCGCCATTAACATTTTTGAGTAAACCGCAGGATCCTGAAAAAGTTGCACACGCAGTGGTCAACGCCATAAAAACAAAAAAGCCCGAAATAGTAGTTCCGGCATCACAGGGGTTTATCACGCGCGTTGTGATGGTGTTCCCTTCCATTGTTGTCAAACTATGGCCGCTATTAGAGAGAGTGGGTCAGAAAAACAAAAATAAAATGCGTCTGTAAAGTGTGAATAGATATATTGTTTACACATAAATGTAAAGACATCGTGTGGCATAGAGAAAATATTGAATAATTTGTTAAAAAAATATGTTGTTTTTATAAAAAAGTCCACCCAGCCTTATTTATTCTAATTTTGTGATATACTTTTTATTGGTATGTGTAAAAGTTTGTATCTTTATTGCTATGCCTGTGTTCGTATTGATAAAATAAAAATATAACAGTTAGTCTATTTTACGAGGAGCAGTTATGGACTATATAAAAATGTACCGACGCTTTTATTTTGAAATGCTTATTAAAGGGAATGTGTTTTCGGGGTTGATTGGTGCACCACTCACAATCCTCTTTTTTATATGGAAGACCGAAATAAGCATCTCTAACCTTCATGTTGTTATAGTACCGGGTGTTTTTGTATTTATTATCGTTACTGTAATGACATATTACTGGTATGAGTATTTCCTTGCGCCATTCAGGTGGTATTTTACTGCAAAGGCAAAGGGTGAGTCAATTTCTGAAAAGAATGCGTTGATATTAAAGGAGCGCTTCAGCAGCAGCGTAATACTTTACTCTTTGGGGTTGATTGCTCAGTGGGTTATTGGTCTTGCGGTGTTTAGTATTGCAAGTGCTGTGTTTTTTGGTCTTACCTTTGATCAATTATTGTATTTATGGTTTGGTGGTATATTATCGGTAGCAGTTTCACTTGTAATTGGATCGTATTTTCTTCCCAAAACAATAAATACATTAATTCAGCAAGGTTTTTTTAATGAAATAAGCAATATCATAAGTACAAAACCCATTACAACATTTGGCTCTCTGATACCAATAATCACCAGTTCTGCAAGTATAGTGAACGTATTGATAGTCATCATACTGGTGATGTTTGGAATTATGTTATCGCATAACTATATGCAGAAGATGTATGTTAATAATATTCAGTTAGTTACTCAAAAAACTGCAGACAAGCTGGATGCGTTTATTGATACTATATTGCATCATGATAGCAGAAT
The DNA here is from genome assembly GCA_937920495.1 of uncultured bacterium. Lineage (GTDB taxonomy): Bacteria > Spirochaetota > UBA4802 > UBA4802 > UB4802 > UBA4802. Next base: position 3,834 of record CALEUQ010000077.1, read on the forward strand.
TATTGCACTAGCACCTCAAAACGAAGTTATATTAAAAATACTGGATTTCAACAGCCATTACAATGATATTGTGGTTATTGAGAATGAAAAAATTGTATCATCAGCACGAGGTATGTACAATGATGTAGTGCTTGAAGAATTAAAAAAGGAAAGGCACAAGCAGGTGTACATATCAAAACCTTTTGTCACTTCTAAAGGTGAAAAGTATATAATTTTATGGATTGATTACTATAACCGCATAATTGCAATTGTGGTTTCGATGGAAAAATTGCAGGAAGAAATTTTAAGCGATGTTGTGATTGGAAAGTCGGGTTATATTTCAATATATTACGAGGATGGGGTGGGTTTTCTACATCCTGATAAAGACATCACATCAGAATCGTTGCTTGACTACGAGTGGGGAGGAAAGCTCTATAACAACAATAATGTAATTACACCATATAAATATGACAATCTGGATGTCATTGGATACAGCATAAGGAGCAACAAGGGTTTTATGCTGATTGCATCAGTTCCGGTAACTGAGATCAATGAATATTCTATACTACTGGCGCTTCTATCAGTTAGCATTGGTATTTTTTGGGTTGCTATCGCTACAATTGTTCTTTATAGAAATACAAAGCGACATCTTGATCCTCTTGTGCATGCACGTGAAGCCATCAGCACGGTTGCGCAAGGAGATCTTACTGTGAGTCTTGATATAATTAAAGGTGATGAGGTTGGAATACTATCGGCTGCGGTTAATATTCTTGTTAAAGAATTACGGGGGGCGATAGTTCATATTATTCAGATAGCTGATGAGATGGCATCTTCGTCAACACAGATGTCGCAGGCAATTGTCTCCTTTAGTGATAATGTACAGAGTGAAGCATCCACGGTTGAAGAGATCTCAGCAACTATCGAAGAGATCTCAGCTGGTATGGAAAATGTTGCAAAGCGTGCGGACAGCCAGAACCAGAGCCTGACATCACTCATTAATTTATTGAAAAACCTGTCGCAAACCATAGAGACAGTTGCCGACACAATGAATGCATCGGTGAAAGAGGTTGAGCTTATTGCTGAGCGATCACGCGAGGGCAGCCAGTCTTTAAATCAGATGAATGCAACCATGCAGGTGCTTTCAAAGAGCTCTGATGATATGAAGAATATTATAAAAATTATTAACGATATTTCTGAACAAATAAATCTTTTATCACTCAATGCTGCAATTGAAGCAGCCCGTGCAGGCGACTTTGGTCGCGGCTTTGCGGTAGTTGCTGATGAAATTTCAAAACTGGCAGATCAGACTGCACAAAGCATTAAGGAGATAGATGGCCTTATAAAACAAAACAGCAACGAAATGGCAAAGGGTACAGAGAATATTACGCAGGCCATTGCCAATATTGGTTTTATCATCAATGGTGTGCGTGATATATCATCACGGATTGAACAGGTTGCAACCGAAATGAAAGAACAGCTGTCAATCAACACAAAGGTGCAGGGGATGATAGCTGATGTACAGGTTGGCTCTGAAGAGATAAAGAATGCAACGGAAGAACAGCGAGTTGCCATTAATGAAATATCTCAGTCAATCAGTACTATCAATGAACTATCGCAGAGCAATGCTGGAGCAGCCGAGCAGATGTCAGCCAATGCAGCAGGTGTTGAGCAGCTGGCAATCAAATTGAAAGAAATGGTGGCTTTCTTTAAGATATAATCATTTTTTAGATAAAAATTTTGTATGTGTTACATATATTATTTTATAGGGGCGAATGATAATTCGCCCTTCAACATTTTAATGATTTTCATACAGGAGAATTTTTACACCATGGGATTATCATTGGGAATCACAGGTTATCCGCAGAGTGGTAAAAAGACATTATTACAGATTTTAACCAATAATTCATTTGATGCAAAAAAAGGAATAGGCGTTGCAACAATACAGGATGACCGATTTACCGCACTGGTGAAGCATTATAATCCCAAAAAGACAGCACCTGCTACCATCAATATTAGTTTGGTTGGCGATATCACCGATGAAATTATTCAACAGGGAAGCATATTTAACAATATTGCAACCATGGATGCGTTATGCATTGTTGTGCGCGCGTTCAACGATGATGCGGTATACCACGTTAAGGGCAGTGTGGATCCGCTGCGTGATTATGAAAAGCTTATAAGCGAATTTGTGCTTCATGATATGGTATTTGCCGAAAAGCGGATAGAGCGTTTGCAGCAGGATAAAAAGAAGACCGCAGCGCAAAAGGAAAAAGAAATTGCACTCATGCACACATTTATGCAGCATCTTGAAAGTGGCACACTGTTGCACAGCCTTGTACTTTCCCACGATGACCGTGCGCTGGTCAATAGCTATCCGCTTATCACTTTGAAAAAAATAGTGGTAGTGTTCAATACTGATGATGCCAGCAGCACTATTATAGATGCATTTAAGAATAATTATGGCCATCACACAGTGCATGCAATAGCAGTTGCCGTAAAGCTTGAAAGCGAGATTGCAGCCATAGAAAATGAAGCTGAACGAAGTGAATTCTATGCATCACTGGGTGTAACAAAGCCTGCGTTACAGCTTTTGTCTTGTGCCATACTTGATTCACTTGAGTTGCAGTCTTTTTTTACTGTTGGTCAGGATGAGGTAAAGCAGTGGCTCATTCCCAAAGGAATAACAGCGCCTGAAGCTGCAGGCTACATTCACAGTGATATACAGCGTGGGTTTATTAGAGCAGAGCTTATGCGGTATGAAGATTTTATTATTGCCGGCTCTGAGGAAAAACTCAAAAAAGAAGGCAGGTTTCATCTTGCAGGCAAGGATTATATTATGCAGGATGGTGATATTGTATCGTTCAGGTTTAATGTGTAGCGATAGTTACTATGGATGCACTTCTTGCTGGATTAGCATCGGTACGGGAGAATTATTGTAAAAAAAAGAAGCTTGATGCAGCCTTACGAAAGAAATTTTTATCATGCCTGTATAGTTTTTATGACAGTAACTATCGCCACCTTCCCTGGCGCACAACCGACAATCCCTACCACATACTGGTGTCTGAAATAATGCTGCAGCAGACGCAGGTTGCACGAGTTATTGAAAAGTATAAAGAATTTATCAAAAAATTTCCAACACTTGAAGTGCTTGCTGAAAGTAGCCTTCATGATGTGTTAGCTGTGTGGCAGGGGTTGGGGTACAACCGGCGGGCAAAGTATTTGTGGGAATGTGCAAAGACTATTGTGGCGCAGCACAACGGAAAAATACCGGATAATCCAAAAGAATTAGCTCTACTTCCCGGGATAGGCAAAGCCACTGCAGCCTCGGTATCAATCTTTGCATTTGGAAAACCTGCAGTGTACATTGAAACCAATGTGCGTACAGTGTACATCTACAGCTTTTTTGATACTCATCAAAAAGTTTCTGATGCAATGTTAGTGCCGCTGTTACAGGCTACTATCGACACCACTAATCCAAAAAGATTTTACAATGCACTCATGGATTGTGGAACATATATAAAGCAGCAGTATAATTATACACGACACAGCACACAGTACCGAGCGCAGACGCCGTATCACACTTCACTTAGAAAAGTGCGCGGAGATATTGTGCGGTATTTAGTGCGCAATGGTGCAACGCATAAAGATATACTTTTACAAAACCTGCACGTTTCACCTGAAAGAATTGAACAGGCACTTGACGCATTGTGTGCTGAACACATGATATGCGAAGAAAAAAATATTTATACGATACCCACAAAGTAGCGTGTAAAAAATTATTGACAAAAGTGTGATAGTGTTGAATGACTATAATGAGGGATTAGTTTAATTCCATATCTTTATATTATTATACACAGAGAGGTTTCCCATGGTTAAACGATGTACTGTAGTATTGTTGCTGATGTTTGTTTTATGTACATCAGCGCAGGTATTTGCTGTACCGGTTGCATATCGTTCGTGGACGTATTTAGATTTAACTGCTTTGCTTTCGCCACAGTGGTCATACACATTGTTAACAAGCCACAGCTATGAGTATGAAAGAAAAAATGATTCGGGCAGGGAAGAAAAGAAGACTTTTTTTTACGAAGTTTTTACCGGTCCCACCTACACCATGCGGTTTGACAATTTAACAGTAAAACTGCCGTTGTGGTACTACTATCAGGGGTTTCCAGTAAGAGCTGCCGTATCACCAACTCACAAGGATGAATATTATTATGCGCACAATATTGAATTTTTGCCAATCGTTGAATACAAGATAGGCAACTTGAAATTGTGGAACCGTGTAATATTTCATAATAAAGTATATTCATCATTTTATGATAAAAGTAGCGACAGAAAAGGGTATTCTCTATTGATTCGTGAATACTTCAGAGTGGAATACAGCGTAACCGATACATTTACTGTTATGATAGGTGATGAGATATTCCAGGGAGTTATTGATGATGATGATACAAAAGATATTCCAAAAATACCACCACTGTCACCTGGTTTTGAATATGGCGGATTTTCGCAGAACAGGGTATATGTTGGTTTCAGCTATAAGTTTACGCCCACCATTATTCTTACACCAATGTATATGTATCAGACACAGTACTTTAAGACCGGCAACAAGTTAACTGAAAAAGACCACTATCTGTTTACCACATTAACTTTCCTTTTCAAGACGTATGAGTAAAATTTTGTAAATTAAATTAAAATAAAAAATCCCACGGCATTTCCGTGGGTTTTTTTATGCTTGCTTTTTTGTAATTATGTAGCAATCTTGATATAAACATGTTTCCGTAAAAATATGTCATTTAATTTTGACTAGAGTAAAACAAGAAATTAATATGAAAATTATTTCATACCTCACCCTTAATCCCTCTCCTTAGCAAGAAGAGGGAAATACAAACAACCATTTCCTGAATGAATTAGGATGGTTGCTGGGTTTATATAAGCATGATTGCTGAGTATGGTAAAGCAAAGGCTATGAGTGAGGTAAAAAAATAATCTGTTCTGGGGGAAATAATGAAATTTGCTACGCTACAGCAGCTTCTGGAATATGATGCAAATTTACATACATTAATTGAGCCAGATGACCGCTTTGAAATGGTTTTTGAAAGGCTTAAAGATTGTATTGAAACATATAAACCGCATGTTATTGTGAAAATTGGACTTGGCAATCCAAAATACATAGAAGCTATCATGCAGCTTTCAAAAGCGCTGTGTGTTGTTGTGGATCCTTCGCTTCCGTTGCTTCAGTCGTTTTATGCGGCGCATAGCCATCATGAATGGATGAACCGCTTCTATGGTATTGCAGGAAATTATAATGATTTTCCTGTTGATTATTATAAAGCTGATATGATAGTATGTGTTGATTATCTTGACATACTTGATACCGGGCGTGCAGTTGATGAATTCAGACGCGCGCTGCAGTTTGACGGTGTGTTTTTTTTAGCGGGATTTGTATTGCCCAATGATGACATTGAAGGAATTTTTGATGAGATAGCTCATACAATCAATACACTGCATACAGATTATTATCTGGAAGATGATTTAAAGACATTTTTAACGCTTAATGAGTTTGGATTGGCAAAATCCCATACAGAAAAAATTAAGATTAATCTTTTAAAGCTTGCAGAATACCTTGGGACAGATACAGGGCAATTAAACCAATTGGTTAATGAAAACAAAGAGCTGCTTTTGAGCCTGTATGATATTCAGGAAGATGGGTCAGTAGTTCTGCCGTATGTGATTTCAGCGTACATACGGCAGAAGCCTTCACAGGAGGAATCATTATAAATCAATATTACGCTTTATAGAATGAAGGATCATAACCTTCCTTACCATTATATTTTTCGCTTTGTTGTTTCATGTAACCTAAATATGCCATCTCGTTCACTTCTAATCCGCAGGCTTTTAACGTATTTACCACATCATCAAAATCAGGTGGGCATCCTTTAACTTCAACTGGCTCTTTTATGTTGGGATTGTTCTTATTTGCTTTGATGATACAGTTACCAAGCAATATTGTTTTGTCATAGCCGGCGCGTGCCTGCATCTTTTTGCCATTGAGTATCTCAACTTTGGGCAGAGGCTGCCCTTTAAATGCAGACAATACCAGTATATTGCACATATTGGCTATTGGTGAACAGCCTGAGCACAGTGTATCATCATATTTGGGAAGGGCAACACCGGTGACACCCATTTTGGCAAAGATCCCCGGGCCGGTGTTATCTTCTGTCCATGCCCAATCCCATTTGAGTGGTTGTATGTGGTCTTCTAATTTTTCACCTTTTATTTGATAGTCGCTTAAGGATAAAGATTTATTATGGCGTTTTGCAAAAGTAACAAAATGGGCTATATCAGCTGGATCATAGCCAATAACTTTTGCGCCAACCATATCTGCCGCCAGGCTGTCGGTTGATGCTATAATTATATCTTTTTTAAATGCATTTCCAAAATGGAGAGCACCTTTTTCAAGAGCGTATATGCCGTCAATGATGGTAAGTTTTGGTTTTACATAGTCTGTTACAAAAGGAAAACAGTATTCTAAGTTTAGTTCTGGATGATGGCATAATTTTTTAGATGCCAGCTTAAGGCAACCTTTTAAGTTTTTTATCCCCAATGAAATTTTTGTTTGCCCATGCGTTTTGAGTACAGGAAAATTTATAAAGAAATCACAATCCAGTGCTTCTTCAGCTATCAAAAGATGTGTTGAATCATCAATGGCACATTTTCTTGCCTTTGATTGGTTAAAATCAACAAGTTTGATAGTATATTTTTTGGCCAGCTCAGTATATCCTAAACCGGCAAAAGCTGCCATGGTACCAACGCCCTTTTTAACTTCAACTGAACCTTCACCTATGGTGATGTCATTGCACCCGTATTCTTTTAAAAGAATAACTAAATCTTCTACAAGGCGTGTTGTGGTAAAAACGCCGTAAGGTGCAGGGGGAAATAGGTCATCCCAGGCAACCAGGTTTGGCTTGATTAACACCTTGTGGCTTGATTTTAAATCTGCAAAGCCATTACACAGGTCAATAGCCTCTTTTAATGATTGCGGGCTTTTAGTATATTTAACTAATGATACAGTGTGCATACATGCCTCCGGACACAATTTTCTGATAGTCTAAATGTGTGGTATATTTATGCAATAATTTTTTATCAAAAAAAGATATTTGGAGAAAATTCACAAACAATGTGTGCTATTGATGTAATCTATTGTATTTATAAAAAAATAGTCAGGAAATTTTATCCTGACTATTTGCAATAATAATTTAGATGAGATTACACTATTGAACGCAATTTATAGCTTTTAAAAGTTTGTAGCAAATCATATTACGTCGTAATATAAGATAATAAATTAAAAATCCGGATACGATAATTCCAACAGGATATGCAATTAAAAGATTGTTTGTTAAAGAATGCAATTCCATTACAATTAATGAAGCAATGATTGCTACCAGTAAACAAATGATCCATTGAGTACCAAAAATAATTGTTATGATTTTAATGGGTGATGGTAAATTTTTCCCATCCATAGATAATTCTACTTTTGCTCCTTCGCGGATAAAAGAAATATATCCATTGATAAGCATTGGTGCAAAAAATAACCCCATGATTACCAATGTCCACCATACCCTGCTGGCATAAAAAAATGATATACCCATATGGGTACCCGGTGTCCAGAGTTGTCCATTATTTACACTCACATCATATAAAAAACGCTGCCAGCCAGTGCAATCCCAGCCACATACAAGTATAAACCAGAATATAATCCAGGCTGCTATCCAGTTGCAATGTGCTCCAAATATTTTTTTTGCTTTAATTAATTTATAGGATACAAAGTACCCAAGAATACCCTGCGTAATATTGGTAACAGCAAATAATGTAACAAGCCATGAAGGGAGGTCGTCCTTACTTGTTGCTACCTGCATTGTTTCCCACTGGGTATGTTCCCACAATAAATATATTCCTGATGGAGCAAAAAGTATTGATAAAAAAAGAAGTGTAAAAACAAAGTACTTTGTAGTGAAAGGCCTGCTTTCATTTTTAAGTTTATGATAAGCGGCAGCAGCAAATGATGCTCCAAAAGCGTATGACCATACAACATCTGTTCTTACTACAACATCGCGAGGTTGTAGTGGCCAGGGCATTTTAGTGACATTAAGAATAACGATATCTTCATCTGTGAATTGCTTAATTTCACGCCCTTCAAGGCAATTATACATTAATTGAGGATAAGCAGGAATGTCGCGTATTATTTGTTCAACAACTTCAAGGGGGGCGTGTATAATTCTTTCAGCTTTAACCTGAATCACACCTGAAGAAGGCAATACTCTTTTATAAAGTGAAATATCACCTTTTTGTTTAATAAATTCCCAGTCTTTTGCATATTCAATCCATTTCGATTTCTGATTATCGCTGGCACATTGAGTCCAATCCTCATAAATGCAATTGAAATTTTCAAAAGCATCAACTAAAAAGATTCTGGTAAAAATGCAGAAACACGCAATAATAAGCATCATATATTTTTTATACACCGTTTTTAATTCCATTACAATAAGTTACATCAGCATCTCCTATTTTACCTAAGGATAATAAATAGAAATCTGAATCAATATTTGTTAAGGTAAATTCTTTAGTCAAAATTATAAAACCTCTAAAGTCGTTATTATGGATTAACAAAGACGGGGTGAATGAGGAAGGCAAATCAATAGTGTCACAAAAAAAATGAGAGCAATCGTTGTAACTACAATATGTAACATTCCAGTTTTTTGAAAGATCTTTCCTTTTATTGTTTTCATGCTGATAGATAAATTGTGAACAACCGGTTAATGCAACTATAAATAAAAGAAATGTTACAATTTCTATTAATGTTGTGTGTCTAAGCATGTAATGTAATACTTGGTAACTATCTCACATTATATTATTAATAAGACGATAGTAAATGGTAATAAATAGACTGCAAAAATCAATGAAATTTTATTGTTGTGAAAAAATAGGAATATGCTTGAAAAATAGCAAATGCTGTTGTGTATTTTAATTACAGTGGTATTCTATTGATGAATTAATGTTTAGTTTACTAATAAACAAATATCATTATATGGAGGAGTATATGAAATCGTACACAGAGTATCTCACATTCAATACAAAAACAAAGCGTGACTATATTAATATTACAGATCAAGTGGAGCAGATAGTTAAAAAAAGTGGCATTAAAGAAGGCTTATGCCTTGTGAACGCAATGCACATAACGGCATCGGTACATATCAACGATGATGAAAAAGGTTTAATACATGATATTGATGAGTTTTTAGAGCAGCTTGCCCCTCACGAACCACTATCGCGCTATCGTCATAACCGCACCGGCGAGGACAATGGTGACGCTCATATAAAACGAAGTGTGTTGGGGCGTGAAGTTGTGGTTGCTGTCACTAACGGCAAACTGGATTTTGGCCCATGGGAACAGATATTCTATGCTGAGTTTGACGGACAGCGGCCCAAGCGTGTGTTGGTGAAAGTTATTGGTGAATGACATGCAACTTATAGATGTGCATTGCCATCTGGAAAGCGAGCACTTTGCCGGCAAGCTTGACAGTATAATAGAAAATGCAAAAGGTGTAGGAGTAACAGCGCTCATTACCTGTGCGATAGTTCCTGATGAATGGGAACTATCGCAAAAATTAAGCAAAAACTTTAAAGAAGTATTCTTTGCACTGGGTGTCCATCCATGGTATATTGCTGAAAGCTATCACAACGAATTGTACAGGCTTACTCATATACAGGATGATAAATATTGTGCCATTGGCGAGATTGGACTTGATGCAAAAACACACATTGATATGCAATTGCAAAAGAAATTTTTTGAAGACCAGATAGCAATTGCAAATGAAGTGTATAAGCCTGTGATTGTACATTGCAGGGGAGCATTTAATGAGCTTATTGCATCATTGAAGCGTGTTGGTGCTCCTAAAGCGGGTGGTGTTATTCATTCGTATTCAGGCAATCTGGATATAACCAAACAATTAATTCCTTTTGGGTTTTACTTTTCTTTTGGTGGTGCGGTTACCTTTCGTAACAGCAAAAAGAAGCTGGAAGTATTGCGCTATATTTATCCTGATTATCTGTTACTTGAAACAGATAGTCCAGATATACCTCCTGTTGAAAAAAGTGGTGAAATCAATGTACCGGAAAATATTGTATATGTGCTTAAGGCAATACATGAGCTCATTGAGAAGCCCCAGGAGGAAATAGCCGGGGTGACAACCAGCAACGCTAAAAAATTGTTTAATTTAAGGATATAAAAATAATAGTAGATTGTTGTATCATAAAAAGAGTTATTGTGTCATCACAAGATTAAAAAAAGTACTAATGGTTTTTGCACATCATGATATATTATAAAGATAAAATTAATAAAGCGCTATTTTGATTATAAGATTTAATTGATATACTTGATGTGTTACAGGAGTATATGTGGCGTATCCTCACCATGAAAAGAAAAAAGTGATGTAAAATTTTAACGAATTAAAAATCTCTTGACGTATGTTGTAAAAAATAATGATTCATATTTTTATAGAAGAATACAATAAGCGTGATGTACAATAGTTATTCCTAAAAATTATTTTATGAATGATAAAGTGTATTTACATGAGGGGATATACTATTCTATATTTTGCAATACATTTTTGTTCATGAATACTTAGTGAATAAATAAATCCTTAAAAAAATTTAAAAATATTCTGGAGGAACTATGGATTTTGAAACTACTACCTGCATCTCTATCATTAATTTGAATGTGCTAAAAGAGTATTCAAAGAAATTGGGATTACCGTTACACTCATTTATTGTGTATTTGATTATGTATGCGGCAAAAAAGGAAAAGAGAGCGTATAGGGCGTTTAAACAAATAAAATACCGCAAGCGCAATAAAGATAATCCCTGGAAGCGGGTGCATCTGGTATTGTATCAGTCAGAGTATGAGTTTTTGCTGGATGTGAAGAAGTTGTGGAAGATGTCGCTTGCGCATATTATTGAATTTTGTACAGAAAATGTACTCATAGAATTTTTTGAATACTTTGAAAAGCGTTTAAAAGAAATAAATACCGATAACTATCCTGATAATCTACTTAGTTATTATGAAAACAGGTCGTATACATTTGATTTTCACCGAGAAAAAGGCATACATTGCCTGAAATTCCACTGGGGACCACCACCAGAACTGCTATCTCGCACTTAAAACAAATAAAACTTGCATTTATATATACCTTTAGTGTATTATTTTATACTTCTGAGTTTTTCTGAAGTGGATAATCATTGTGCTTTGATAAAAATATTTCTTTGATATTATATATGTTGATTATGAATGTATATGTGTTTGTATATTACACTACAGTTGAATGGAACCCTAAAAAAATATTAATTTGTATGTTTTATGTGTAAAGATATGGAAGATATGGTTAAAAAAATGTCTATTAAGGAAATGGTCCGTCTAATGCACGGTGTCTGGGGGTTACACGGTTTATTGCCATTCACATATCGTCTCAATTATTATCAAACAAGAGGTATTACGCGTTTTGGTATTCCACCGTTACGTTTTACTGATGGACCAAAAGGTATAAATCTAAATCATTCTACATGTTTCCCTGTTGCTATAGCTCGTGGAGCTACATTTGATCCTGTACTGGAAGAAAAAGTTGGTGTTGCGATGGGAATTGAAGCACGACATCAAGGAGCTAATGCCGTTGGTTCAGCATGTATAAATCTTATTAGGCATCCTGGATGGGGCAGAGCACAGGAATCTTTTGGAGCTGATCCCTACCATGTAGGAGTTATGGCTTCCGCGCATATACGTGGTTTAGCAAAAAATGTGATGCCAGTGGTTAAACATTTTGCCTGCAATAATATAGAAAATACTCGTTTTAAAGTGAGCGTTACTATTGATGAGCGGACTTTGCGTGAGATATATCTACCTCACTTCAAGGCAGCTATTGATGCCGGTGCTGCAGCGATAATGAGCGCCTATAATAAATTGAACGGAATTTACTGTGGAGAGAACAGATATTTACTTACCGAAATTCTAAGAGATGAATGGAAATTTAAAGGATTTGTTATGTCAGACTTTTTTCTGGGATGTCATAACACTGTAGAATCAATTAAAGCAGGACTTGATATAGAAATGCCTGTAGGCTGGTATTACAGATATTGGAGAATACGTCGTTATTTACAAAAAGGTATTATAAATCGTCATGACATAGAAAGATGTGTTAGCCGTATAATAGAAACCATGGAAAAGTATGGGTTGTGTGAACCATTCAAGCCTGAGCCCAAAAAACATGTTGCGTGCAAAAAGCATACTGATCTGGCTCTTGAAGTGGCGTTGAAAAGTATTGTGTTATTGAAAAATGATGCGGCACTACTCCCTTTACACACAGAAAATATTAAGACTATTGCAATCATAGGTAAACACGCAAAAAAATTAGTTTTAGGGGATATTGCATCCTCGGCTGTGAAACCACCTTTTAGAATATCGCTTTTAGATGCAGTTAAGGAAAGAGTGGGGAATTGTTGTAGTGTCCTATACACTTCAAACTATACTAAAGCAAAAAAAATTGCTGCCAGGGCTGATGTTGTCATAATGCTTTTTTCTCTTACATGGAAAGATGAAGGAGAGAATATACCATTTGGCGGAGGAGATAGAACCAGACTTGAACTGCCATCAAAATATGTTAAACTCATTAAAGAAATTTCAGCCATTAATAAACGAAGTATTGTGGTGGTACAGGCAGGAAGTGCGGTGTGTATGGATGAATGGATAGACAACGTTCCTGGAGTTATTATGGCATGGTATCCAGGCATGCAGGGTGGAAGAGCCACAACAAAAGTACTCTTTGGTGACTACAACCCCGCAGGACGATTGCCAATTTCAATACCAAAACATACATCCGATTTGCCATTTTTTGATACTAAGTCATTACATGTTATGTATGATTATTATCACGATTACTTCTTTTTTGATACATATAACATTGAACCACGATTTTGTTTTGGTTATGGATTGAGCTATACCAATTTTAAATATATTAGTATTACATTAAATAAAAACATCATTTCGGAAAATGATGAACTAAAAATTCATATTGCTTTAACAAATGATGGCCCTATGGATGGCGAGGAGGTTGTTCAGTTATATATAGACTATCGTAATTCAAAGTTAGATCCCAAGCATCGCCGCAAACTAAAAGGATTTAAAAGGATATTTATCAGAAAAGGTGAAAAAGCAAAAGTTCAATTTACCATAAGAGCAAAAGATCTGTCATATTATGATCCAGGGGATGCAACATGGAGAATAGAAAAAATAAAATATATTGTATGTGCTGGATCTTCTTTATTTGATGTACCTTTGCAAGCAGAATTTGAAATCCGATGACTATGTATAGTTAGTTGTGGCTTAAAAGTAATTAAAATGAAACGATAAGTTCAAATATAGATTGTGTAACCTGTATTCTTATAGACGTGACAGATCTTCTATTGTATAGCAAGATATACGGTTGTTGCAGAAAAATAATAATTACATATTTGTGATATCAACATTTAGAGCCAACACATTATTCCATCATGAGGAAAATCAAATGAATAGTGATAAAAAAAATCTTGAACGTTTTTTACGCACATCCCTTCTCATTGGGGAGGATAAGCTACAAAAACTTTTACGATCAAAAGTTTGCATTGCCGGGCTTGGTGGAGTTGGTGGATACGCATATGAGGCAATGGTGCGTGCGGGTGTTGGCACTGTGCATATTATTGATTTTGATGTTGTTGAAATTTCTAATTGTAACCGACAGATCCTGGCACTTGATAGCACATTAGGATTGCCCAAAGTTGATGTTGCTGAAAAAAGAGCAAAGGATATTAATCCTGGTGTTATCATTAATAAAAAATGCATTCGGATGACTCCTGAAAACATTCACACCTTAATTGAACCAAATATTGATTTTGTAATTGATGCTATTGATGATGTTGCTGCAAAGGTTGCACTCATTGAATATCTGTATACTCAAAAGATCCCTTTTATAAGCTGTATGGGTGCTGCCAGAGCGTATGATCCTTTAAGTTTACGGATAGCTGATATAAGTAAGAGCCAGTACTGCCCCTTAGCACGTGTTATAAGAAGACGATTGAAAGAAAAAAATATCACAAAAGGAGTTACATGTGTGTACTTTCATGAGGAACGACTAAACAATAGTAATTCATCTAATAGTAATGTGCCCGGCAGCTTATCATATATGCCAGGGATTATGGGACTTGCTGCAGCTGGATTTGCAATTACGCATGTAATAGGCAAAGTGTAATTATCAGTTACTATCGCCAAAAAAACAAAACAATTAATGATTGGCTGTGACGCCTAATGATGACAGCAAAACCACAACCTCGTAGGCAGATAAGTCGGTATAGAGTACAGGTATATCTTCCTCATCAGCGCGCTTAATAAATTCATCACGCGGTTTGATACCGCCAGCAACTACGATAGCGCTGAAATCTTTTAGGGAAGCAACCGCTACTGCATTGGGATGTGTTAAAATTGTAATCCAGATGTTACCTTTTTTCCCGTTAGCATTAACATCAGAGAGCATATCACCTACATAGCCACCTGTAATGAGCTTTGAACAATCGGCTTTGGTGGTCAGCAGCTCAAAATTTGTTTTTTGTTGAATCTCGTTTACCGTGATGTCCATAATTAAATCTCCGTAATGATTACGTGATGTTATATCTATACTAATTTTTGTGCCCACACCAGGCTTTGAACAGATTCGCATGACGTTGGCATTGCGCTTAATATTGGAAAGTCCCATACCTGCGCCAAATCCAAGCCTTCGTATCTCATCGGTTGCTGTTGAAAAGCCCTCCTGCACAGCTAACTTTATATTGTCAATCCCCTTGCCCTTATCCTTTATTACCAAATGCACCGAATTGGGTCTGCAGTACGCAAAAAAGTATCCAACCTTTGTGTATGATACAACATTTATCTCGGCTTCATATAAAACTATGGCAACACGTTGAATGATGTGAGGGGGATATTCCCGTGTACGCAACTCCCGCTTTAATGATGTGGAAATCCTCCCTGCATTATCAAAATCGCCACCACGCAGGGTGTATGAAAATATATGATTAGCACATTGCGTGTGTTGCATAAACTATTTTAGTCTACTTTTTCGATAGATGCT
Organism: uncultured bacterium; assembly: GCA_937920495.1. Taxonomy (GTDB): domain Bacteria; phylum Spirochaetota; class UBA4802; order UBA4802; family UB4802; genus UBA4802. The sequence continues at coordinate 19,019 of CALEUQ010000077.1, forward strand.
TTTATCCCTGCGCCATATAACCTTCCGCATGTCTCAAACATTATGCATTTGGTTCTAAGTAATGGAATATTTTTGCGTTTTGCAAGTTCAACTGTATCCATTTGAGGCACCTTGCCACGTACAAATACCACACCTATAAGGTCAAGTACTTCAACGGTTCGTATGACCTGAGGATTGGTAAGGCCCGTGATAAATAATGCCCTTTCTTTTGCATACGCCAGTACATCGCTTAAAAGATCAGATGCAAATGCAGTTTCAACTTCCACGCTACCTAACATATCTTCGCCTACTATCACATCTGCATTAAGCAAATCCTTGATTTCAGATAATTTCATAACCTGTTTACATTTCCCTGTTTAAGATGTTGAATATATAACAATATTCTCACTTTTTTCATATAATTATAGATATCACTTTTTAGTCAAGTAATAAATATCACCTGCGTAGCATACCTTGAAAATATACTGATATTGCTGTAATAATTGCCTTCTCAATATCCATGGATTCATCATTCACTGCCCACTGGAATACAAGTTCCTTTACAGAGCCAATAATACACATCGATGTAAAAAGAGGATCAAGCGATGTAATGACTCTTCCCTTTTTCTGAGCTCTGGCAATATATTCAGCTGACATTGAAATAATCTTATTATAAAAATTATTTAGTTTTTGTAATAATGATTTGTCAAGGCCAATGGCTTCTTTCAGCATAATACGGGCAAAAAGTTTAAAATTTTTATCGTGTATAAGCTTTTGGGCGATAGTTATATATAATGAATTTATTTCTTCAAATGGCTTATCCATTGATATATCAAGCACGCTGATAATCCTGTACATTTCCTCCAGGTGAGTATCAACAATCATATGGAGAAGGTCATCTTTCCCGTTGAAATGTAGATAAAAAGTGCCTTTTGCTATACCAGCCTTATGTAAGATTTCACTTAGTTTTGTTTTGTGATATCCTTTTTTAGCAAAAAGTTCCAGTGCAATAGCAATTATTTGGGACTGTCGTTGTAATCCATCTTTTCGTTTTTTTGTTGTTTTCATTGTATGACCAGAAATATTTTATGTAACATACTCTCTATCACATTGTACGATAAAATTAGTACTTAATAAAATAGCAATAATAATTTTTTGCTCATTCCGTAATTCTGGGAAAATTGATTAAAGGACAAAAAAAAGATGCTGATAGTTTTTGTTAAAAAACCATGCTTTGAAAGAGATCCTGGATCCAGACCATGATGACACATTGTCAGATTAAGCCTGTCCCGATGGAAATCGGGGCCTGTCCCGATGCATTCCGAACTTAATTTGAAATATCAGCTTGTGTTGCCATGTTTTAGCAACACTATCACCCATTCCGGGGGGTGTTTTCAAGGATAATTCTATTATGCCACAAGAATGTTATCTGCTCTGTGCGGTTCTTTTATAGTAACAATATTGTTCGGCAATAATATTATTCTTGGTAGAGTTTTTATGTAGAAGGAATTAACGCATAGGTACAATCCCTTTTTGATAAATAATTATGGTT
>CALEUQ010000078.1 GCA_937920495.1 uncultured bacterium
CAAGAAGCAGATGTAGGCGTACCCATAGACCATCATGAGTATTTTATGCAGCTGGGTAAGGATTTTGCCCAAAGGGTAAAGCAATTCTTGTGGTATGATGAAGTGTACCGCACGCGGTATTCTATTGCAGGGTGGGTGTAAAAGAAAAAAGGGGTCAGAACTATAATAAAAGCAGGACTGCACTCATGGGCAGCCCTGCTTTACACACAACAAGTCAATTCACAGTGACTATCGCCGCCCTGTTATTAAATCATAAAGGCGAGACAGTGAACACACATATCCAAATTCATTATCATACCAGAAGTTAAGATCAACCATGGTGTAGTAATTATCACCACGTTTGGTGGTGCGGTGATGAGTAAACTCCGCATCATAAATTGTTGAGTAGGTGCTGCCGATTATATCTGAACTTACAAGCTGTTTTTCAGAATAATACATGATATCGGGATTCTTTTCAGAATACTGCCTGAAGATGTTGTGGATATATTCATTATCATAATCACCTAACAATGAAACATCCAGAATAACGATAGAACCTGTATTAACCGGAACACGTATCGATGATGCCTGTGAACCAATGCCCAGTGCCTGTACTTCAGGGATGACCTCGAGTACCGCTTTTGCAGCACCGGTGCTTGTTGGTATCATGTTGTTTAATATGCTTCGGCGCTTTCGGGTGTCCTTATCGCCATCCTTTGGCAGCACATCAAGTGTTGACTGAGAATTTGTAACCGCATGAACAGTGGTAAGCGCGTACGAAATAAACTTATCGCCAAAATGGTCAACCAGCGCTTTTATAGGTGGTGCACAGCAATTTGTGGTACACGATGCATTTGAAATTATTGCATGTTTATTCCCATCGTATTTATCAAAGTTAACACCACCAACCAGCGTGATAGAATCTTCAGGTATCTGCTTTCCTTTATCTTTTACTTTGAATGGCGCAGTAAGTATTACCTTCTTTGCGTGGTTAAGATGCCCGCGCAAGGAATTGTCGTCATTGCGTGTAGGATCAAGCATCTTACCGGTGGTGTCAAACACCACATCAACGCCGTATTTATTCCATGGTATATTGCCAGGTACCCTGTATTCAGGTTCATTGAGCCATATCAGTTTCACACCGTTGAGATACACATGACCATCTTTCACTGTAACCGCATTTTTGCCGTTGAATCCGCCAATGAATGCATCAAAGGTTCCATACGTTGAATCGTATTCAAAATATGTTGCCAGATCATCCAGGGACGTACCTGTCTTTCTGCCGGTGGCAATAACAATCTCTTTATGCTGCTTCTTTGCTGCATAAAGCCACACTAATAGCTTCCCAATTCTGCCAATACCCATTACACCAATAGGTGCATCCGGTGATACTGCCATAATAATCCTCCATATGCTTGTATTATTGTACTATATCAAGCAGGATATCCAATCCCAGTATTTCTATATATATTATATTAAAGTATAAACCAAAATAAAAAATATAAAATTTGATTGCCTTATGTCAATTGAAAAAACCATTAAAAATTTTTCAAGCTTTTTTATATGGTGCTATTTACCGGTGGGCTTTCCGTGTGGCATGATACCCTAAGTACACGTGACCGGTATTGCCATCTATGGTTATGAAGTCACCCTCGCGGATAATTATTTTACCGCCCTGTTCACGGTTTATCACTGCTATGTTCTCTTCCTCCACTATTTTCATTATGGAAAAGTCGCTGACACCGGATTTTTCAAGCCTGCGCATCTGCAGCACCGCATGTGATGTCATTCCACCTACTGATGTTAAAATACCGTCTGACTTTTGTAAGCCTATCACATCCTCCGGATTGGTTTCCGGCCGTATTAAAATTACTTTATCCCTGGGATAGCGCATGCGCATCATTTCTATTCTATTAATATCAAACACTGCCCTTCCTGACACTGCCCCGCCTGAAGCTGCCAGCCCCTGTCCTAACAGGTACTCCTGTAGCTGCTGTGGCGTTTCAACAAGTTCTTCTATATCAAACATGTGTTTTGCCATACCGCGAATTTGCAGGATATACAGCTTTTCATTCTCAAACGTGAACTCAACCTCAATATCATTATCCCAGCGCTTACGCAAACGGGTAACCGCATCGCGTAAGGTTGCATAATGTACTGGATACGCTTTTTCCATGGACGGATACAGCGCAAAGCGTGCAAACTTTAATTTTTGCTGCTCACTTATTGGGAATACCTTTGCAACTCCGCTTACAATATCATGCCCCTGTGCGCGTGTCTTATACTCCCCTGCTATCTGTACATCCTCATACTCTATATACTGGCTGTGGACAACACCTGTGATAGATGTTGGCGAAAGGTTTCCAAACACCATGCGCTGCACAATAACTGCTGTGCCCCAGTCATCAGATAAATTTATAAAGCGGCGATAGTTCTGAGCAATAGCCGAATCCCATGATTTATACACTGCAATGATTGCATAAAATAGCTGCTCATAGGGGTCTTTTGGTACAGAATACCCTGCTTTATTAATTGCAAAGCGATATTTGCGGGTTAGCTGTGACATCTGCTTGCCATTGAGTTTTTCTTTTAAGTCAACGCCGGCTTCCTCTTTTGCCTGTGCCATAAGGTTTTCAAAGATGTGCCTGTCCATGCCATACGCTGATATCGCAAAGTCATGAATCACACGACGGTAGCAATCCCACGCAAACCACTCATCAAACTGTGCAAAATACTGCACAATGTCCTCGGTCATACCAACATTGGTGATAGTATCCATAACTCCAGGCATGGAAAACACTGCACCGCTGCGGACTGAAAGCAACATGGGATTGTCAGGATTTGCAAAACGGTTTCCCGTAAATTCATCAATATATTTCTTCAACATGTAGATGAGCTTTCGCTTAAAGCGCGGGTTATTAATATTGCCGTCTTTTATGCGCTTATATAATTCTGATGAAATAACTAAACCCTGGGGCACATTGATGTCATCTAAATTTGCTGCAATAATTAAGCCCTGTGCTTTGGCACCAACCTCCCATAATGGTGCAAATAGTTCAGTCTCATCATGTATTCCTTCATATTTACCGATGACATGAACAAGCATTCCCTTTTTTTGCCGTGTATCCACTTTATTAAGAATAACCACATTACCCATATACGACAGCTCATTGATAAGATTATCCTTCAGTTTAAGCAAAAGATTATCTAATAGCTGTAGTAACGGCGATTGCATTACCCTGTTTCGCAGGAATCTATCTACAATAACTTCAATGCTTGCTGGTTGATCAGGTGGAATAAAATCGGGAATTATGTTCTCAATGCCAATATTTTTAATTGCAATACGGCTTACTGATTTAAAGGTATCATTAAACCTGTCAGAGATTTCACCATGAATGACAAGCAGACTGTAGATAACATCACGGAACTGTGTTAACGTTAAATTTGGTGTATCAAGCAAGCTTGCAACAGATCTCATCTCGTGATTTGCAAGGCCGTCAATTTCAAACGACTTTATAAACAATTTTATGACACGTTTGATTGCATCATAGTCAACTTTCTGATGCGGATAGATACCTATATTTTCCAGTATCTTTTCAAAAAGCAGTACCCTGACTATATTACAGTGAAAGAATACTTTCAATGTATCAAACTTCTTTTCTTTATATGAACCGTACATTGACGGTATGCCAAACGCAATGTGGCGTTTAAACTCAATGGTATCCACCGGTTCAAAAACTTTAGGCGACAACAACACATCACGTTTTAATGTATGCTGTAATTCCAGAATGGCTTCAAGCGCATCAAAATCATCATTGCCTTCAAGACGGGCAAAAAAGTTTTCCGGTGGGCTAAAAAGATTTTCCTTTGCATACTGATGCAGTTTTTCTAAAGCTCTGATATCAGAAAAATTATATTTATCAAAGATCATTCTGTATACATGAAGAAATGTGATAAATTTCTCCACGTTGACATTGGAAACATCCAGTTTCTGTACATTCTCAAACATCTTCCTGAAATCATCGTCAGGTATCTCATATAAAAATCGCCATATCTGTTTGCGTGATGTATCAATATCAAACATGCCCGCAATATGGTGCAGCATCTTGGTCATCTCAGCAGGAAACTGCTTATCAAAATACTCTACTATACAATTAATTGCATCTTGCTTTTCATCTTCATTCATATCCACAAATGTGTGCTGTGCCACTGCATCCATGAATCGTTTTTTACCAACTTTGTAAAAGAAGTCCCAGAATTTTTCATTCACAAGCTCAGGAAAATAGTGGCGTATTTCCATATAAATTCTGCGTGCTACGGATTCATTATCCAGATTTATAAGCCTGAATGTGCGGTCCAGGTTGTTGTATACTTCCTGCGGTACCATTCCCTTTAAAAGCTCTTTATCACCTGTCAGCCAGAAATCCATCACACGCTGTAATAACACAACGGTGCGGCTGCTTGATTCCACATGCACCTGCTTGCGTACAAAATGTATAAGATCATTCATCTGATGGTTGGTATCAACACGTTCAGTAAACGCCCGTATATTGCCGGTAGCACCAATATCGTGGTAAAAGGCAGGAAACACTGCAGCAAGTGAAATAATAAGATAAAATACCTCCTTATAATTGCTGTTTAAAAGCCGTGAAATATCGCGCTGAAATACATCGGTATCTTTTAAAAACACACCACCAAGCGTCAGGTTTGCAATCAGGCTTGCAGCAAGTCGTTTCATATACACCGGATTAAGCTCAATTAACTCAAGCCAGGTACGGATATTGGCCAGATGGCTTGCATTAACCATAACCGACCAGTCTGAAGCAATACCGGTAAACTGCGGAAAACAGAATCGTGCATGAACAAGTATATCAATAAAAAGATTGATGATCTGCCTATTGTCGGACTGCACAACAGTTTTGCCAATATTAAGTATTGTTGCAAATGCAGCATTGTAATTACCACCACGTTCTATCTCGGCCACAAGCACCGGCACCACCATCTGTACAACCTGGCGCAGAAGTGTAATGCGTTGTTGCTGCACCAGCACACCACACAGCGATGCAACACTGCGCGAGATATACAGCTGAAGATTTGCATCCCTGCCTTCTTGAGATTTTTTAACCAGAAAAGTGAGCAGTGCAAGCACCACATCATCGCAGGCAATGATATTACCGCTGATGCAGTCTTTTGCTGTTATACAAATTTTTTCCCACGCACCAGTGTTGTGGTGAAAATCAATAAGCGCTTTTATTTCAGCAAAAAGGGATGCCCTATCTTTTTTGCTGTGCGTGAGCGCATTAGCTTTTTGTAGTTTTTCCTGATACGCCTTGTGTGTCACTGATTTAATAAGCTCTTCAAGCTCGCTCACCAGCTCATGCTCAATACTCCACAGGTTTTGCAGTGCATACACCTCTTCATCTTCAACAATGATACTTCGCTCTACATATAGTTTAAATTGGCGTATTATAATTTCAGTACATAGTTCAAAAAGCTTCTCGTTTATTTTTTTTCTTTTAAGCGATAGTTCCAATAATTGCAGAATTCGCAGGTTAACATCTTCCAGATAAAAACCATCGGCCGTATCAGCAATTAATATTTTACAGAATTCGATTGACTCATTGTCAAACATGGCAGTGACATTTTCTAATGAACTATCGCCCTCTATTTCTTTTTTAAGTAAAAAGAGATAGCGATCTAAAAATGTATCAGCAGCGCGCAGTGTTGACCCGCGCTTGCGAACCGTTGCTTCTTTAAGATAATGAAAGATTACAGGGAGCACCTTGTCGCTATGGGGGACGATATCATACATGTAATCATACAGATACGCGCGCAATTCCGTGACCATGTACTTCCAGTCTATATTGGGATGTGTCATCTCGGCAACAAGGCTTTTAGCACGGTTCAGCGCTCCAATCTTATGCTCAACCGGAAGTAAAATGTTATTCACATCATAGATTTCATAATCCATGGCATTATCCTTTACAGTCAGCATATAACGCAATCTACGATGAAAATATAGTAGGGCAGGAAATGATGTCAATTATTTTAAAATGTAAAAAAGTATTTGACATATACACAATAAACAATTATCTTGCATTAAGTATTAAGAATGACATTGCAATTACCTTTATTGATCTGTTTTGCATTCTCATGTTAGATGTAATGGTAAGCTTTAAGATTTACCTTTATCATGCATAATGCAGGTCGCTGACACTTTTAGAATCTCCACAATTCTCACCACCTTCTATCTCTCTTAAACCTGTATAATATACTGCATAGGTAGCACAACGCGTCTATCTGGTGTAGTATTGTATTGGAGGTTCCCAATGAAAAGATTATTTTGTTTTGCCTGTATTGTTTTGTTAATCATTATATCCATACCTGCTATGGCTCAGCAGAGCAACTTCATGATTTCCCCACCACCAATTCCATGGTTTGAATTCAAAGAAGGCCAAAAGGATCTGCGGGTCACTGCAACGGGGTTGTACCTGACAGGCGATAGTGCAGCACCACTTACCGGTGATATCAAGATATGGGGTGCTGGTGGCGGCATGTAAGTAAAAAAGACCTGTGCACTTATCTGGTGCACAGGTTTATATATTTACACCACCTTCTTTTCAGTTTTACTTCGTTTCACCGTAAATTGTATCTGCCCGTTTTTATAATCAACAAGCACTGTATCATCATCCATCACCTCTGCACTCAGTATTTTGACTGAAAGCGGATTTAAAATATGCCGTTGCAATGCACGTTTTAAAGGCCGTGCACCAAACTGTGGATCAAAGCCTACTTCAACAAGATAATCCAGCGCCTTTGGCGTAAGCTCTAAGTGTATACCGCGCTCTTTTAATCGCTTGCCCACTTCGTTGAGCTGTATCATTATAATCTTGTTGATATGCTCGCGTGTGAGCGGGTTAAAGATAATGATATCATCAACACGGTTTAAAAACTCAGGCTTAAAGTGCTGTTTTAACTCCTGCTGCACACCTTTTACCCGCTGCTCATACGGTATTGATGCATCAGATATATACGCCGTACCAATATTGGATGTCATAATGATAAGCGTATTCTTAAAATCAACGGTGCGCCCTTTGGAGTCGGTCAATCTTCCTTCATCCAGTATCTGCAAAAAGATATTGAATACATCAGGGTGCGCTTTCTCAATCTCATCAAAGAGCACCACAGAATATGGCCTTCTGCGAATTGCCTCGGTAAGCTGGCCACCTTCTTCGTAGCCTACATATCCCGGCGGTGCACCAATAAGCCGCGCCACTGCATGTTTTTCCATATATTCAGACATATCAATACGCACTATGGCCTTTTCATCGTTGAATAAAAACTCAGCCACAGCTTTTGCAGTCTCGGTTTTTCCAACACCTGTTGGTCCTAAGAATATGAATGAGCCAATGGGCCTGTTGGGGTCCTGTAATCCTGAACGCGAACGGCGCACTGCATCGGAAATAGTCTGTATTGCCTGTTCCTGTCCAACCACTCGCTTCTCAATAATCTCTTCCATTTTTAAAAGCTTTTCTTTTTCGCCTTCCAGCATCCTGCTTACAGGTATTCCGGTCCAGCGTGACACAACACTGGCTATCTCCTGCTCGGTTACTTCTTCTTTTAAGAGCTTTCGCTCTTTTTGAATCTGTGCCAATTTATCATTAAGGGCTTTGAGCTTCTTTTCCTGCTCAATAATTTTACCATAGCGGATTTCAGCAACCAGGTTAAGATTGCCTTCACGTTCGGCCTTCTGCTCCTGTGCACGAAGATTTTCAATCTCTTCCTTGATTTTGCGTATCTCCATGATGATATTCTTTTCATTCTGCCACTGTACCGAAAGCTCTTTCTTCTTTTCATTAAGGTTGGCAAGGTCTTCTTCAATCTTTGCAAGGCGCTCTAATGACGCTTTATCCTTTTCCTTCTTTACTGCTTCCCGCTCAATGGTAAGCTGCCGTATTTTGCGTTCAATCTCATCAAGCTCTATGGGCATTGAGTCAATCTCCATCTTTATGAGCGATGCAGCCTCATCAATAAGGTCAACAGCCTTGTCAGGCAAAAAGCGGTCGGTGATGTAGCGGTTAGAAAGCACTGCAGCCGCAACCACAGCCGAGTCAGAGATTCTTACACCATGATGCACCTCATAGCGTTCTTTAAGTCCACGCAGTATGGCGATAGTGTCCTCCACTGTAGGCTGTCCAACAAACACCGGCTGGAATCGGCGCTCCAGTGCCTTATCCTTTTCAATATACTTCTGGTATTCGTTTAAGGTTGTTGCACCAATACATCGTAGTTCACCGCGCGCAAGGGCAGGTTTTAGCATATTGGATGCATCCACCGAACCTTCGGCTGCACCAGCACCAACCAGAACGTGCAGCTCATCTATGAAGAGAATGACATCGCCTTCTGATTCCTCTACTTCCTGGATGACAGCTTTCAGGCGCTCTTCAAACTCACCGCGATACTTTGCACCGGCAATGAGTGCCCCCATATCAAGAGCAACCACGCGTTTGTTTTTTAAACTTTCAGGCACGTCGCCGGCAACCACACGCTGTGCCAATCCTTCCACAATGGCAGTTTTACCAACGCCAGGCTCGCCTATGAGTACAGGGTTATTTTTTGTTCTGCGCGATAGCACCTGCATTACACGGCGGATTTCCTCATCCCTGCCAATAACAGGGTCTAATTTATTCATACGTGCCAGTTTGGTCAAATCCCTGCCATAACGCTCAAGCGCATTGTACTTATCTTCAGCATTTTCATCGGTCACACGCTTGCTGCCACGTATATCGGCAAGCACGCGCAGTATATTTTCTTTTGTAAATCCATGTGAATTCAAAATATCGCGCGCCTTATTCTTGCCTGTTGTGGCAAGTCCCAATATAAGATGCTCGGTGCTTAAATATTCATCTTTCAGAGCAACCGCTTCATTCCAGGCATTGTTTAACACATCACGCAACGCAGAAGACATGGTACCACCACCAGGGCCAGCACCATACTGTTTTGGCAATGACTGAAGGGCTATGGTTACCTCATGCGTAATATCCTCTACATTAGCACCTAATTTCTGGGCCACAGGCCTGAATATGCCATCTTCCTGATTTGCAAGTGCATATAACAAATGCTCAGGATGTATTTCAGGATGGTTGTATTGTGTTGCAATATTTTGTGCTTCATACAACGCATTTTGCGACTTTAATGTCAGCTTATCCATGCGCATAGATTAATCCTCCATACATAAAAAAATACACACTACAGGGAGAGTGCTAATGCAGGAACCTATACCAGAAAGGAATGATTTATATTTTATTGTAATATACTCAATTTTTTTACAAACGTCAAGCATTATTTGTTCCGTATGTCGTCCTGACTTCCATAAACCATGATTTGCTTTACCGTAACAGGTATAAACCACAGTGGCGGATTAAAGAGCCCCTTTTTAAAACCCTTATGGGCAATAATATCTTTTAGCGTCATCTTAAGCATAGATGGGATATGGCTACCCGGCAACCCTGTAATTGCAACTGGCAATAAAGCCACACCATACGGCGCACTTAAATCCTGCTGTGGCGATATGCCAATATACAGCCGCATATTCTGATTTTGTTTCAAAAAGTTGACAATCGCCTGGCTGGGCAGCGGAAGCCATAGTGAATATCCCCCATCGGATAGCAGCGCACGCGCCACCTCCTTTCTCTGCACCATATTAGCCGAAGCAATCATTTCGCATATCTCAACAAGATTGTTTTCCAGCTCTTCGCTGTTTAGTATTTTTATTGAAGATAATTTTGGATATATGTTCGATAGTTCATAGGGATTGGCATTCTGCGCACCAAACACTTCTGCAACAAATGGCTTGGCTGCCCTGGTCTTTGTAGTCACACCGTTTTTCCAGCGCTCACCGGCATCGCCATGGAATATTCTACCTGCCTCACAGAAAACATCGACAGGAGTGCCACTGACATCATACATGCGCTGGTGGTAGGTTATATCATAGTAACTATCGCCCAACTGTGAAAGAGCAACGCGGTCAGCATGCGTTAGAGCGCCCGTACCAATTGCAACGATGGTGACATTATTCTTTTTCAAAATAAAACGAAGAGAGCGCGATTCATTGTAGTTGCATGAAGAAGCAGCAATGATAACACACAGCTTCTTTGCATCCTTGCGCCATGGCAATCCTTTTGCAATGTAGGTTAACTGCGGTGCAACGGACTTTACCATTCCTTTTGTAAGCGATAGTTCCTGTAAATGGTCATCCAGTGTAGTAGCACTGGTAATTGCATACGTACCAATCTTCTTTGATGCTGATAACATTGGTACCACATACACGCGCGTATCCGACCAGCTCTGGCTAATGCTATCGCACAATGCAATAATGCCGCGCTTTATATCTTTCCACTCAGAAGCGGCACTGTACGAGTTATCAATAAGGAATGCGATATCATACACGCTTTTTGAAAGCACAAGTTCATTATCCGGATAATTAAGATAGAGCGAACGCATTTCGGCATGTGCAAGTTGAAACAATGTATCGGCGTATTCAGTGCACCGTGACACAATTTTTTGTGTGGCAACATCATACACAAGACTTTTCACTGCAAAACCTTTTTTTGTTTTTGTGAGTGTGCCAATCTGTATGTGGTCAATATAACGGGATTTGCCTAAAGTATCCAGCGCTTCACTTCCCACAACCCCCTGCGGGTCAATGGAAAACTCCTGCAAATCCTTTTCTAAAAGGTCATGTGAATATATGGCAATGCCTTTTTGTATGTACATTGCAACTGCTACAAGTTTTGCATATTCAGCACCAAGCGTGTCATCATAAGAGCTATCGGCACTTTCCACCTTATAGGGAAGCACTGCAGTATCAGCAAATACAATTGAAGAAGAAAACACAACCAAAATTGTACAGGCATTTAAAAATATATTTTTCATACTTGAGCACACTCTGATTAACGCATAATAATTGTCGATAGCAATCACAGTAAAATACTATGATAATTGTATATAGCAGCATACAATGTATTACGTATCAACATAAAGTATGCAATGAGGCATATTGCTACGTCAACTATAATTAGTACAGGCATATTTAAAAACCTGGCAACCCCCTTTCCGTATTTTTGGGAAATAAGATTATCCATCAAAAAGGTATTTCATATTTGCGTTAATTTTTTATGCATAAAAAACTTGTCTGGTAATAATAGTATTGTATAAAAATACTTTTCCAATAAAAAACCCGCAGTACGGGTGCCATTTCTATCGCACACTATATGTATTCCGAAAAACAAAAAACACAGATAGTAACATTGTTATTAAAACAATCAATGCAATTTGATAATAAGCATGTGGCAATCAATCACAAGTTTGTAATTCAATTCTTATAAAGTACTGCTTCATGTTGTAAGAGCAACAGTATACTCTGTTACAACAATCCCTTTACTCCCTGCTTGCCCACTGTAATACATAATCCTTCCACGGCGGGCGTTTCTGAATTACAGCATTTATGGCTACCTATAATTATCTAAAAAAGCACGGTTGCTGAGCACTGTCGAAGCATGGTTGCTGAGCTTGTCGAAGCATTGTTGCTGAGCTTGCCGAAGCACGCCGTACTGAGCTTGTCGAAGTACGGTTGCTGAGCTTGCCGAAGCATGGTTGCTGAGCTCGTCGAAGCACGCTGTACATCCTACTGCAAATGTGTAATCAGTCATTGCAATCCCTTAAGCTATAGCGAAGGGGTGCAAATCTCTCCGCAAGCGCGATGGCCTCCACGTCATGACGGCAGTGTACGTGTCATCCCGAGAGATAGAGTTACGCCAATGTCATCCCGAGCGATAGCGAGGGATCTTTGTGGATGGTTTATAGTGATTGGTGGTTGGTGTCATTGCGATCCCGACGAAATCGGGAAAGGCAATTAATGTAGCAATCCCAGCACCTTTGCAATAAATTCTAACGCATTCTGATTTAAAAATACTATCGCAAACAATAGCAGCGCAAAATATAAGCTGAATTTTTTATCCAGCTTTTCTAT
>CALEUQ010000079.1 GCA_937920495.1 uncultured bacterium
CGAGCGCTTTAAAGACAGCATTGTGGAATTTGCCGATAATCCACGCATGTATTTATTCAACTTAATCTGGTATTTTGCCAATAATCCGGTACGTGCAGGCAAGGTACAAAGTCCGTTTGAAAGCTATTTTGGCGGATCAAAGGCCTATTTTGATAAAAACTTTAGCCCTACCATAAAAATTACACTGCATCACTATTTCTTAGAGCTGGGAAATACATTAGAGGAGTGTATAGCGCTTCTGTGCGCATACTGCTGTGGTGAGCTTTTGCTCTGACCCTTATTTGTATACATTATGAAACGCAAACTCCTCCAGTGGCTTCCGTGGTGGGCGACTTTTTTCGCTTTCCTTTTGCCACTCGGTTAAATCATCATGTAGTATGTCATCTTTTTTACCGACGATGATAAGAGTTATGACAGTAAATTCATCAGGGATAGCACACGCCTTCTTAACAGTTTCTTCATCATACCCTGCGATGGGGTGAGCTACCAAACCTAATTCAGTTGCTTTCAATAATAATAGTGCAGTTGCCATCCCTGTATCAAACTGATGATACACGCGGTTTTTCAATACGCAATCATCTTTATCTTTGCTGAATACTGCTATAATCATGGAAGCTTTACGCGCCCATTCATTCCCTTTTGCCAGGGCTTTTTTCACCTCTTCAAGTTTTGCCCGTTCATAGACAAATACAAACCGCCATGGCTGATTGTTATAGCAGGATGGCGCAAGCGATGCTGCGTTCGCAAGCTCTGACACCATGTTTTCATTAATTACTACTGGTGCAAGTGATCTGTACGATCTTCTTGCTTCAATGGTTTCCTGTAAATTCATTGTATACTCCTTTTACTGTAAGGATTTAAGAGTGTGTAGCACCTCCTCAACATGCCCCGGCACCTTAACCTTTCGCCATACCGCTCTGACACTGCCTTCAGGATCAATAAGGAATGTGCTACGCTCTATTCCCATAAAAGATTTACCATACATACTCTTTTTCTTCCATACGCCGTATTCTTTGGCCACCGTATGGTCTGTATCTGATAACAATATAACGTTGAGATTATGTTTGTCATAAAATCTGCAATGGCTTTCAGGGCTATCCGGACTTATTCCTACAACAGTAGCATTATATTTTTTAAATTCTTCTATACTTTTAGTAAAATCTATAGCTTCCAATGTGCAGCCCTGCGTATTGTCTTTGGGGTAAAAATATAACACAGCCCATTTGCCTTTGAAATTATTACTATCTACTATTTGATTATCCTTATCAGGAAGCTTGAATTGGGGTGCATGTTTGTGTAATAATTTGTCTTCTTTCATTTTAATATCCCTATTACTAATTTATACTATTTTGCAAATATATTACATTATAAGCCATATAGTATTTTCTAAAATACTTACTTTTCTACAACTCGTCAATTATCTGTTATAAAAATATAAGCACTTGACAAAAAATATTTTGCGTGAATCAAATGTATAATATTTTATTACATTATGCTCAACGCATTCTTATATATGAAATGAAAAAATCACACACAATTTCTACAAATAGTAAAAGTCTTGTTAATTATTTATTAAAAATAGCATCCGTTTATTAAGGAATAATTGAAAAAAAGAAGTAAATATTAAAGAATACACACTTTCACAGGAGGATAACCGTGAAAATGAGAGTTGCTGTTACCACTATACTACTACTTTGCTCTGTCACCATGTTGCATGCTTCATCTGATGGCACTGCGTTGATGATGCTTGGAGGCAGTGCCAGTATGTTAGGAAGAGCTGATACCGGTGTTGCATACTTTGGCTCTGACACCTTCTTTGTAAACCCTGCAGCAATTGCAAAAGAAGAGCGTTTTATTGGCTCATTCAACTATGGCAATCTTCTCTTTGATTACTATAACCCATCAGTGGTTGCAGGATTCCCCACATCCTATGGTGTCATTGGCGGTGCATTCAGGCTTATGTCTGGCTCTGACACCCTCAATGGCTATCAGTTTATGCTGGGTGGTGCAAAGGAATTCACACGACGGCTTTCAATGGGCGCATCGCTGTCGCTTCTTTTGGGAAGTGGACCTGGCTCTGGTGCATATTTTACAGGTATTACTTTAGGCAGCATCTATCAAACCAATATAAATGCTGATATGGGCAAAGGTTTTGGTATATACTCACCAACTATTGGTATTGCTCTCAATGCAGGTATACCACTGGGAAGCGATAAGGAATTTGCTGACATGAATCAGGTAACCATTGGCTACACACTTCCAGTGTATAAAAGGAATGAAATACAGGTAAGCCTGCTTAATGACATTGCGTTTGTACAATATGATGAGCTTGCAGTCAAGGTTGGTTTTGAAGGGGTGTATAAACATACGTATGTTGCTCGTTTAGGTTTTATGGCACCCGGGGCATATGAATATGCAGATTTCACCCTTGGCGCTGGCTACAGAATGAGCACACAGGAATATCAGGCCGAATTCAACTACGCGCTGGTCCACTATAAAAAGACTGATTTTGTACATTACATAGGCACGCAAGTCAGCTATGGCAGGTTAGATAAGGAGCCGCCACTCACTTCTATAAAAGCCAGTCAGCGATATATCTCTCCCAACACAGACGGTGTTCAAGATTTTGTTCTGTTTAATATAAGTGTAAGCGATACCAGCAAGATTGGCGGCTGGCGATTGCAGATCAAAAACGATGCAGGAACAGTAGTTAAAGAGTACAGGGTAAGCGATAGAGATATGGAAGAATCACTGACATTGAAAAGCTTTTTCCAGAAGATATGGACTCCTAAGGAATCAGCCATGGTTCCTGAAACCATCTTCTGGGATGGTACTGATACAAATGCACACGTGTTACCCGATGGTGACTATGTGTATGCGTTCATGGCATGGGATGAGCGCGATAATATATCACCTGAGATTACTGGCGTAGTTACTATCGATAATACACCAC
Source organism: uncultured bacterium (assembly GCA_937920495.1). Taxonomy (GTDB): domain Bacteria; phylum Spirochaetota; class UBA4802; order UBA4802; family UB4802; genus UBA4802. The sequence goes on from CALEUQ010000079.1 coordinate 2,954, forward strand.
CTGTGGTAGAATTGAACGTGGAAGACAGATTCTTCTCACCTAATAACGACGGCCGCAAAGATACATTAAAGATAGTACAGTCAATAAAGGCTCAGAGCAATGATGTGTGGCAGGCTTCTTTTGCTGATAAAACTGGAAAAGCAGTGAAAAAATATACCTGGCAGGGAAATGAAGTGCCAAAAACTCTTGTATGGGATGGCAAAGATGATGCGGGTAATGATGTTCCTGAAGGCCTGTATATCTACCAGATTCAGTGCACTGACAATGCCGGAAACAAAGCAAGTGCTATAATTCGCGAAATCAGTCTAACCCGGCAGTACCAGACAGTGGATATCAGTGCATCCCTGGAATATTTTTCGTATGCATTACACAATACCATAACATTTACTCCTTCAGTCTCTGACACCAAAGACCTTGTCAAATGGCAGTTTGTCATTACCAATGAAAAAGACAAACCGGTGTATCAGGTAGAAGGACAGACCATACCAAAATCGATTACCTGGGACTGTAAGACAGATAAAGGCCAAAAATTAAATGACGGTATCTATGCATACCGATTTAGCGCTGAATATTTAAGCGGCAATAATCCGCAGTCATTTGTAAAATCATTTACAATAGACAGCACTCCACCTGACATAAAGCTATCCTTTGAACCAGACCTTTTCTCACCTGATGGGGATGGTGAAAACGATATTCTCACCATAACACCATCTATCAAAGATAATGTGGGTATAAAAAGCTGGGAAATAACAATCTATGCCCCTGCAGGGTATGTGTTCAAATCATTTAAGGGGTCAGAGCCTCCTGTAGAAATCAAATGGGACGGAATAGGTGTTAACAATGAACTTGTTGAATCCGCTGCAGATTACTTCCTTGAGCTATCGGCCACAGATATAACCGGGAATACTGCCACAACAAAGCGTATGAAGCTACCTGTTGATGTTCTTGTGATGGTGACAGAGCGAGGATTGAAGATCCGTATCAGCAACATTGAATTTGCATTTGACAGCGCAAAACTCACAGGCAAGGCATTCCCCATTCTTAACAGAGTTGCTGAGATACTCAACAAATACGAAAAGTACAATGTCCTGATTGAAGGACACACTGATGACATAGGCGAGGAACAGTATAACCTGAAGCTTTCCGAAGCACGAGCACAATCTGTCCTGGATTATCTTGTAAAGAGGGGAATTGACAAGAAGCGCTTATCGTCACGCGGCATGGGGGAAACCTCACCATTTTTGCCCAACACAAGCGTTGAGAACAGAAGGCGAAATCGCCGCGTTGAATTCCTTTTAATCAAGCCTGAAGATGTAAAGGTACAATAAGAATGGATATATTCCCTGTTATATTCTCAGATGTAGATGGGACCATTCTTGATTATACCACGTATTCATATACACAATCCCTGCCAGCTATACGCGCACTTGCAGGCAGGGATATTCCGCTTATTCTTGTATCAAGCAAAACATTTACCGAAATGCATACGCTACACACACAGCTTGAGCTTACCTGGCCTTTTATCTTTGAAAATGGTGCTGGTATCGCCAATCCAGATGGAACCTACAGTCTGCATGGTAAATTGTATCAAGAGCTAATCGCATACAAGCCTGTCATTGCACAGATTTGTGGCACGGTACAATGGGCTGATAGCCTTTCAGTAGAAGAGCTTTCTGTGTATACCGGACTTCCAGCCAGAAAGGTAAAGGATATGATGGCACGAATGGCATCGGTGTTATGTATTGCACCTCACACTCTTGATATTGCAACAATAAACAGGAAACTACGCCAGTACGGTCTTGCCATAACAACCGGCGGGAAATTTTTTACTGTTACCGATAGCACTGTCAATAAAGGGCGTGCAGTACAGGCAATTCAGAGTCTATATCGTGAAAAACTTGGCACCATATACTCATACGCCATAGGCGATGGACTCAATGACGCAGATATGTTTAATGCAGTTGATGAAGCGTATTTTGTAGGCAGGAAAGATCTATGGGACAGTATTCATCACGCGTGCCCGCATATACGTGAAACAAAAAAAACAGGACCATCAGGATTTTGTGAAGTGATAGATAAAATACTTAAAAATTATTCGGTCACCTGAACATTCTGCTCAACATATTTTTCAAATTCTTCACGGGACATTCTGTCTTTATACAGCTGCCACATAACTTCTTTTAGTTCCTCAAGTGTTTCAAATTTTGCCCCATCAAGCTTATAGTGTGCCATATTACATAAAACCTATTTAATATAGAATAATTTTTATGCCAATATATAAATACCGTGATTAGCGTCAATTTAAATTTTATCACAAATTATACGATTGACATAAAAAGATGGATAAAAAATAACTTGCATCAGTCCCATTATACTGTTATCATAATCAACATGAGGTCTTCAATGCAATGCCAGTGTAAATATTGTGCACTATTTTTTTTGTTATTTTGTGCGATAGCAACCGCTACAATTGCCAGCCCATTAGTCATTGATGAGGAATTTACCTTTGCTGAAGCAGGCCCGTATGTACAATATCTCACTGATATATCACCTGACACAACCGTTGATGAAATTGTAAAGCTTTATAACAGCAACACATTCACACATTCAACAGACCTTCACCCCTCTTTTGGATATTCAAAAAATTGTGTCTGGATTGCGCTTAGTATCGATAATAGATCTTCAACAATCCAAAATTTATTTTTAGAATTTGATTACCCGCTCATTGACGATATCACACTTTTTATTCCTGAAAGTAACAACTTTAAAATAATCCAAACAGGTGACCGATTCCCATTTTCATCACGCCCTTTTCCTTACAGAACTTTTATCTTCCCAATTGAACAAAAACCTGGCGCTGTTACCTATTTTTTGCGCGTACGTTCCGAAGGCTCTTTAGTGGTTCCATTAAAACTGTGGACACCACCTGCATTTGAAGTTATGCGCAATAACACACTACCACTTATCTGGATGCACTATGGTTTAATGCTTGCGTTATTTTTTTACAATCTATTTCTATTTATCACTGTTCGTGACAGGAGCTTTTTATATGTATCTATGTTCATAATTGGTGTGACCTTATTTGCAATGGTAAATAATGGCATAGCTCTACAATATCTGTGGCCCTCAAGCATCTGGTGGGGAAATATCAGCCATCCTTTTTTTGTTTTCTTTGCAATGACAGGGATTTTACTTTTCACACGTGAATTTTTGTCACTTTCCCTCTATGTAAAACACCTGGATATATTCATAGCATTGTTCACCATCACAACAATGGTGTGTGCTGCAACACCCTTTGTATTGTCATACTACTACGCCACGCAACTATCTGTTGCAATGGCTGCATTGGGGTCAATTTTAGTTATTGTCACCGGTATTATTGCCCAGATAAAAAGAATACGGGAAGCAATATTTTACAATATTGCAACATTTAGCTTTGTAGTAGGCGTATTGCTCATTGGGCTCCGTTCCTTTGGAGTGCTGGGTGACAATTTTTTTACAGCTTGGGGCTATCAGTTAGGTTCATCAGCAATGATAATACTTTTTTCGTTAGGGATTGCAGATAAGGTGAACACCTGGCGTAAAGATAAAGAACGGGCAATGTCACGTCTGGCTACATCAGAAGCACGATACCGGACGCTTGTTGAGAATGCCCACGATGGGATTATTCTTGTTCAAAATTGGAAGATAGTATACGCAAATAAGGCTTTTACACGAATTATTGGATACACAACTGAAGAGCTTACCAACATGGATTTAACAGTAATTGTTCCTGATACTGACCTGGGCAAAGAGATAGTAACCCAATACAGTAACCGGCTGCAAAATAAAGAAGCAAAACTGCAATATGAAGCCCAGCTTAAGCGCAAAACAGGAAACATAATAGATGTGCTCATCTCAGCACAGCTTGTTTCACTGGATGGAATACCTACAAGTATAGCAATAATTACTGACATAAGTGCACTAAAAGAAGCGTACAGTACAATTCAGCAACAATACGAAGAAATACAGTCTCAGTATGAAGAACTGGAAGCAATGAATGAAGAGATGGTCCGCACACACTATGAACTGACTGAAGCAACACAAAGGTTAGAGGAGGAGAGCGAACGACTTCAGGCAACTCTCCGTTCTATCTACGATGCGGTCATTGCAACTGATCTAAAGGGTAATATCATACTAATAAATGACAAAGCATTAAAATTATCAGGAATATCAGATCCCGAGATTATAGGGCAACCATTTGATAATTATTTCAAATTTTATTACTTAACCACTAAAGAAGAATTTAAAAATCCTATCAATGAAATTTTACGCCATGGCGAACTTGTAACCAGCGGATTGGCGCTGACCTTTGGAAAACCAGATACACACGTAGTAGTAGAAATTTCTGGTGCACCCATTTATGCAGAAAAGCGGATTATAGGTACAGTAATAGTAATCCATGATATCACTGACCAGTACTGGCTTGAAAAGGAAATACAAAAAGTAAGCAAATTAGAATCACTGAGTATATTAGCAGGCGGTATTGCCCATGATTTTAATAATCTATTAACTTCTATTATTGGGAATCTTTCCATACTGAAAGTAAAACTCACTGATAAGGAATTATATCGCAAATATATTGAGCGAATAGAAAATGCAGCTCAAAGGGCAGTTGATCTTACCACGCAGCTTTTAACATTCTCAAAAGGTGGTGAACCAATAAAACAGGTCACTTCACTGGAACAATTAATAAGGGATACATCACAGTTTGCTCTTTCCGGTTCCAATGTTCGGTGTGAATTCCAAATACAGCCTGGTTTATGGAACTGTGAAGTTGATGTAGGGCAGATGAGCCAGGTATTTCAAAATCTTATCATCAATGCGGTTCAATCAATGCCAAATGGAGGGATAATTACCATCAAAGCTCAAAATTTTGTATATGATGGGTCACAGCAAAAGCCACTTGTTCCAGGTAATTATCTGCAAATATCAATAAAAGATGAAGGCATTGGCATTCCCAGAGAAAACTTATCTAAAATCTTTGATCCTTTCTTTACTACAAAAGAGCGTGGCAGCGGATTAGGATTAGCTACCAGTTATTCTATTATCAAAAGGCATCGTGGTCACATTGAAGTCAATTCAGAAATTGGCAAAGGATCTGAATTTATCATCTACCTCCATGCTACCGAAAAAAGCATTCATGATCACAAAGGCGTAGAACCTCACATTGCTCCTGAAGGAGGAAGAATACTTCTTATGGATGATGATTTCACTATTTATGAGGTTGCCATGCACATGCTGGATATATATGGATTTGAAGTTGATTGGGTTGATACCGGTGAAAAGGCTATTACAAAATATAAAGAATCTATTTCTTCTGGCAACCCATATGACCTGCTTATAATGGATTTAACCGTTCCGGGAGCCATGGGTGGCGTACAGGCAGTAAAAGAAATTTTAGAAATAAATCCACACGCAAAAGTTATTGTTTCAAGCGGGTATTCCAATGACCCTGTGATGTCACACTACAGAGAATATGGATTTGTGGGCGTGATTGCAAAACCCTACAAAATTGAAGAGATGATTAAAGTTATTACTGAAGTCCTATCGCAGGAGGATTAATACCCATGCAAAGACAATGGATCATACTTATAATGATTACACTCATTGCAAATATTCAGGCATCAGTGGTGAAACAAAAACAGACTGATTCTGCAAAAGTAAAAAATCAATATACAGCCGATTTACAAAAAAAAGAAGCGATAATCAAGAAGATACATGCCTTAATGGACGAAATTAATGCAAATCTTGGAAGTAAGGAAAAATTTGCTGCCCCTGTTGAACCACAACAGGCCACGGATGTGGTTGATCATGATGAATATACAAAGAAGGAAATCATCCCAAAAACAAAGCCAGAGGAAGGTAAAAAGAGCAAAGAAGAAATGTTTCTTGCTCCAACAGAAGGTAAAATGACAAGTAAATATGGATACAGGGAAAACCCGGTCACTAAACAATATGCATTTCACAAAGGTATCGATATAGCTGCACCTAAAGGAACCAAAGTAGTGGCAAGCGCACACGGCACTGTAGTGACATCTGCATATTTGAATAATGGCTACGGTAATTGTGTTGTTCTTGAACATGAAAACAATATAAAGACATTGTATGCACATCTGGAAAAGCGTCTTGTAAAACCAGGCGATAGTGTTGCACAGGGCCAGACAATAGGCACTGTTGGTTTAACAGGAAGAGCAACCGGGCCACATCTTCACTACGAGGTGTACAAGGGAACGCAATCAATAAATCCTGAGGAACTTATTCATTATTAAAAATTGTTAGGATATATTACATGGTTACATATTAAACCTAGCAGATTCTAAAAAGCAGCTGTTAAGTTTTCTTCATTTTCTATAGAACAATTTTAAGGAATAATGCGCTACGTAACATTTTATCATAGTCACAGAAATCGTTAGAAAAATTTTCCAGCAATCACAATAGCTCTAAGGAACGTTATAGTATGGTTTTTAAAATTATTATTACTATTATTGGCATTGTGTTCTGGATAGTACTGTTACCGGTAACTATCGCACAATTTTCTTTTGTTATTACTCACACAACACATGCTTTTCCTAACACATGGTGTTCAGTCACAGGGATTGTACTGGGATTACCGGGACTTTTAATTTCTTTGTGGGCTGTTATATGGCATATTACTGAAGGCAAAGGAACACCTATCCCGCTATTCGGTCCGCAAAAACTTATTGCTACAGGGCCCTATACGTTTTGCCGCAATCCTATGACACTGGGCCTGCTACTTTATTATGTAGCTTCAGGAATTATTATAAACAACGGTATGGCCGCCGTACTATTATTAGCAATTGTTATTGCGCATATAATCTACGATGCTTTATTTGAAGAAAAAGAATTAATACAAAAATTTGGAAATGACTACATACGCTACAAACAAACTACTCCTTTCATCCTGCCAAAAATAAAACTACAAAAAATTAAGAAACCTTAAAAAGTAATTTTTTTAAGGATGTGATCATAATCTTCATTTTGAATTGACTTTTTCAAACATTTGTATTATGTTGTTTTGTATATTCACCAGGCATTGTAGGTGTTAGCCCAGAATAATAATTCTTTTGCACAAAGAATACACACACTTTATCACATCTTGACATCAACACACGCCAACTTGTTATAAAGTGTTATAAAGTAAAAAATTTAAATTAATTAAAGGAGGTCACGTATGTATCGCAAAATATGTACTATTGCGATTGTGGTATGTTTTCTGATTCCCATCGTTGTATTTGCTTTTGCTGATGCTCACCACATTCAGGATGATGATTATTTTGTTTCCAAGCAGCCGTACAAACAGGGTTGGATGTATGTTGAGCTTGCTAAGATGATTGTGCCAGCAAAACCTGAAACAAAAAACGAAGCCCAGTTTATGACGGTCCGTGAAGGGGAAGAGTTGTGGACAAAGTATTTCTTTAAAACAAGGATTGCAACTGTAGCTGAGTGCAAGGTTGGTACTGTTGTTATTTGTTTTAATGACAATGTAAAAGATGAAGTGTACCATGCACCGGAAGACAAGGATAGTGCACGAAGTGGATCATGGTTCATTGCAAAGATAACCGATATGTCTGATCTTTATAAAGGATACCTGACAGTATCTGGTGGGTACAAGATAGACAAAGACAATTTACGTGTAAGTTTAAAATGACACAATAAGGAGATTTATATGAAAAAATTATTTGTTATATTTGTGATAGGATTTTTTGTATTAACTGCAATTGGTTGCAAAAGTGATTCTGGCAACTATTTAACTGATACACTTAAAGGCAGAATAACTGATACAGCGCTGGATAGTTTAACCACAAAAACAACTGAATCAACACAGAAAACAACTGCCACCGACTATGTACCTTCAGATGCTGATGCTCACCACATTCAGCCATCAGACTATTTTATCTCTGACCGCGAATTTCCAAACCAGGGATGGATGTATGTACACTTAGCTAAAGTTGTAACTGCACCAACTGCCCAGACAAAATACGAAGGACAATTTATGAAGATTCACGATGGAAAAGAAATCTGGACAAAGCATTACTGGAAATCCAGAATTGCAAGCAAAGCTGAGATAAAAATAGGGGCTATCGTTATTTCATTTGACGACAATGTTGTTGATAGTATATATAAGGCACCTAAAAAAAAGGATGAGGCAAGGAATGGACAGTGGTTCATGGGAAAAATTACAGATACCACTGATCTCTACAAGGGATATGTAACTGTCGCAGGTGGTTACAAGGTAGATGTCAATAACATCCGGATACCTTTCAAATAACTAATTTTTTTAATTACAATATTCCTGAATAGATTGTGTTCAAAAGGGGGCCCGCCCCCTTTTTTATTTTTATGTATTAATAATTGTTGACGAACAAATACGCTAATCTGCCATTTCAACTTATAATAACTATGCGATAGTAACTATATAATAATCTATGGAGGATAGTATGGATGCCAGCAACATTAAAACTGTACTGATTATTGGTTCCGGTACAATGGGGCAGCAGATTGGATTTTTATGCGCTCTTCATGGTTGCACTGTACATATGTATGATATTAGCGATGAAGCCCTGAATACTGCAAAAGTGAGGTTGGAACGTCTGGCAGAATGGTTTAAGAATCACAATGTAAAGAACACAAAAAATGCTCTTTCAAGAATTTACTATTTTACAGAACCTGAAAAAGCAGCACACAGAGTCGATTTTGTAAGCGAATCAGTACCTGAAGACCCACAATTAAAAGCAAAAGTCTTTGCACAATTCAACACATTATGTCCTGAACATGCAATTTTTACCACTAACACATCATCGCTGGTACCTTCTCAAATTGCCAAAGAAACCGGCAGGCCCGACAGATTTTTAGCGTTTCATTTTCACGACGTAAGGACAACAAAGATTGTTGATGTTATGCCTCATCCTCACACCAGCCAGGAAGCTATTCAGGTAACTATCGCTTTTGCAAAAAAATTAGGACAAATACCCATTGTGCTCAAAAAAGAAAATCACGGGTATGTATTCAACACAATGCTTATGACCTTATTAAGTTCAGCATTAACATTGGCAGCAAATGAGGTGGCCGATATATATGATATTGATAGAAGTTTCATGGGGGTCATGGGCACACCTATTGGTCCTTTTGGTATAATGGACAGCATTGGACTTGATACCGTATATAAAGTTACAAAATACTGGGCAGATTTGCTACATGACGCACAGGGCAAAAAGAATGCAGCGTTTTTGCAAAGTTATATTGACAAAGGTTTGCTTGGCACAAAAAACGGCAAGGGATTTTATAGCTACCCTCATCCGGAATTCTTTGAACCTGAATTTTTACAATAATCATATATATTCTTGAAAAAAAATTTTTCATATCATATTGAACAAATGTTTGTTGTAGCTAAGCTTCTCATGCTATATATGATTAATATTTCACTTTTTCATTTTACACAATTGCATATCATAATGGGCTATTAGAGTGCATTTTAAAATTACAAAAAAAGACCATTCAACATACGCACGTCTGGGTATACTGCATACCGCACATGGTATTGTCCATACTCCTGTATTTATGCCTGTTGCAACCCGTGCAGCAATCCGTGCACTCACCATACGCGACATTGAAGAAATTGGATTTGAGATAATCCTGTCTAATACGTACCACATGTACATACGGCCCGGAGTGGAATTACTGGCTCAGGCTGGTGGACTGCATAACTTTATGAACTATCACAAACCCATATTAACCGATTCTGGCGGATTTCAGGTATTCTCTTTAGCTGATTTACGCAAAGTGTATGATGAGGGTGTTGAATTCAAGTCGCATATAGATGGCTCAAAACATTTTTTTAGCCCACAAAAGGTACTGGATATACAGAAGGTTATTGGTTCAGATATCATGATGGTATTAGATGAATGTGTTGAATACCCTGCAACACATCATGCTTCACAAAAAGCAGTTCAAAGGACCTTGCAATGGGCAGCTATCTCACATGATTACTGGATTAACAATTTTGATACCGATACGCAGGCACTCTTTGCCATTGTGCAAGGCAGCACCTATCCAGATTTGCGAAAAGTATGCGTTGAAGAGTTGTTACATTATGACTTTTCTGGATATGCCATCGGGGGGCTATCAGTTGGTGAACCAAAAGCAGAGTATGCACAAATAACAGCTTTAACTGTGCCTCTGTTACCATGGGATAAGCCCCGATACATGATGGGCGTTGGCAGCCCTCTTGAGATACTTGAAGCCATAAAGCACGGTGTAGATATGTTTGACTGTGTTATGCCAACACGGATAGCACGTAACGGTACATTGTTTACATCAAAAGGTCGTATCAATATCAAGTCCGGCGTATATGCACAGGATTTTAGCCCACTTGATGAAGAATGCCAGTGTTATGTATGCAGGACATTTACCAAAGCATACCTTCGCCACATTTACAAAATGAATGAGATAGCAGCCCTGATTTACAATACGTATCATAATCTTTATTTTATGAAACAATTTATCCAGGGAATACAAAAAAGCATTGCAGAAGATAGATTTTTAGAAGAATACAAAAAATGGGAAGAGGTTTATAAAACTTTATAGGCTCTGACCCCTTTTTTCTTCGATACTTTATGCTCTTTAAGGGAGCGGATATCTATGCTCTGACCCCTGTTATTCCCGAATTGCGTTGGGACAGGCCACGTCTTGTGTTGGGAAAGGCTTGGTTTTTAATGCTCTGACCCCATTCGAACAATACCCACGAGTTGTGAATGAGTCAATGTTAAGGCTCTGACCCCAAAAATTTTCCCAAAATTTTTAAAAAAATTCCCACAACCTTTTACAATTTTCCCACCTTGAGCGTTGTATATACATAGAATCTATTACAAAAACGTAACACATGGAGGAATACTATGGCCAGGAAATTGCGTGTACAGCTTCCCAATCTTACCTATCACATCACATCCCGATGTATTGAATGGAGAGGGATGCTACAGGAAGATTACTTCAAAGCCTGCTTTGTGGAGATTTTACGCAAAGCAAAAGAAAAATACCGGTTTAAGCTTATTGCCTACTGCATTATGGACAATCACATCCATTTAGTTATCCACACCACAGACGATGGTGCACCCATATCGCGAATAGTGCAGTACATTAAGGCACGGTTTGCTGAAATGTATAACAAAATAACCGGTAGAACTGGCCCATTCTGGAATGAGCGCTATAAGGATAGCATTGTGCAGTTT
>CALEUQ010000080.1 GCA_937920495.1 uncultured bacterium
ATCCGGATCAGTTAAAGCCGCAATCGCATGATATGCTCCACCACCACAATCGACCAGCACAATCTCCCCATCAATAGAAAAGGCCAGTGACTGTGGTTTGCGTAATGTGGCATTACAGGTACCAGTACCTAAAAAGGCTAACTTTATCATAAAAAAATTCCTTCCTATTAATTTAATTTAGTATTTATAATAGTTAAGAATGAGAATTTGCAAATCAATAATCTATATCAGAGCTGCTAAAAACCTATCAGCTGAAACAATTCTAATTTTTGAAGAATGTATAACATCAACACCCGATGTTTTTACTACCTGGTAGCAGAATGGAATAGATAATCGCTCTTTAAAATATTCAAGGTTACTTGAAACTGAAGTATCTGATAACTTTGTTTCAACAGCTATCCAAGGTTTGCTGTTGACTGTGAGCAAAAAGTCCACCTCTTTTTTGTCAACATTTCGTAAATACCATAGTTCACACCTATACCCTTCGCTATCATAGAGAAAATGTGCAAATTTCAAAAGATGTGTTGCCACCATATTTTCAAAGCGTGCAGATTCATCGTCAATTTCAGACCAGTCAATAAGATATAATTTTGGTTCTTTTTTAATTGAACGTATCCTGGATTGAGTATAGGGGTATATCCTGAAACAATAATAGAATGATTCTAATATACATATCCAGCGTGATATTGCCCTGTGACTTATTCCAAGATCTTCTCGTAATGAATTTAATGATAAAGGTGATCCCACTCGTTCTGGTAGCAAATCACTTAATAATTTCATATTGCTGATGTCTGTAATCCGTTCAATATCAAGAATATCTTCTCTAAACATGCGCTCAATTTTCTCATTATGCCATCGTCTGAGTGTCTTATCACTATGGCGTATAAAAGGTTCAGGAAATCCTCCAAATTTATCAAGTTGTGAAAGCACATCACCATGACGGGTATCTTCAATTTTTAGTTCATCAAAAACTGCAATGCCATGTTTTTCACCTGCTAATTCTGCAAGTGAAAAAGGATATAATCGGTAATAATGATATCTCCCATGTAAAGAATCACCACCTCTTCTGTAAATATCAAGACGCGCACTACCTGTTATAAGAAAGTGAAATCGTTCACTATGTTTATCGTACTCCCCTTTTATGAACGATTTCCAATTCTTGTATTTATGTATTTCGTCTAAAATAATGAGATCAGCATTCCCGGGCCACAGGCTGTTTATGATACTTTTCCTGTCTTGACGATTATCCCAGTTGAAATATACAGCATTGTCGTACTTTTGGGCGATTAACTTCCTGGCAAGTGTAGTTTTACCAACCTGTCGAGCACCACCAATAAATACCATCTTCTGCTTAAGATCATTGTAAATACAGTGCGTAAGATATCTATCTATTGTCATATGATTTATGGAATAATTATTGATTATATAAAAGTAATAAATAATAAAATCTCTGTCAAGAATTTTTGCCTGTAAGCAAAAAAATTAGCTAACAATTTTGCTTATAGGCAAAATTTTTAGAAAAAATTACCCCGCCAGTTAATTTAGCGGGGTAACTCAGTAATTTATTTAAATATATTTACTGATTCTTAAACTGATTCAAATCCACTTTAGGCTTTTCAATCTTAGGCTTCATGGCACTCATCTGGTCTTTTGCTTCAGTTGAAGCCTGGTCCTTATCAACCGCTTTTGCATCCTGCATCTGGCTCTTTGCTGCATCCAGCGACTGTTGAGCAGCTTTACCCGATTCATCTTTTATCTCACCTTTAATACCTTCAATCATTGCCTTGTCACGAGCTTTCTGTTCTTCAACAAGTGCCTTATCCTTTTCGCGCTGTTCTTCTACCATTGTCTTATCCGCAGCTTTCTGTTCTTCCACATACTTCAGTATCTCTTCACGCTGTTGCTCATATTTCTTGCGAATATCCTCGCGCATTGCCTTTATTTCAAGCAGTATGGAAAGCATGCGCAGCTTGTCCTCGGATATCTGCTTTGCAACCATATCCTGTCCGGGAACAACATCAACTTCTTGCTTTTCTTCCAGCACTATTGGCTGACCTGTAGCAAGACTCTGGTTTAAAACTTCCAGCATGCCATCAAGACAGGCAACATTGCTCTTGTCTTCTTCCTGTGTCACCAGAAAATCGGTACCACGGACAGCTGCTATTGCCGTTGGAGTTTTTACCTGGTAACTATCGCCCTTAGCTAATTTTTTTGTTACCTTTGAGAACATCCTCCCCTTTTCAACAATAAACGATGACTCTTCAGTGTTGCTGTCCACATTGGTAAGCAGCGTTTCAACTTTGACAACCGTATCGCCTAAAATCTTCACAGCATTTTCGCCAAAATAGATCTCGGCTATTGATTTTGGACCAACGGTTTTAATAGTCATGCCTGCTTTTATTGCATCACCAATCTGGGCTTTACGTTCAGCACCATCTGTTAAAAGAAGTACCGTTCCGGCAACAAAGTTAACCAGACCTTCACGGGCTACGGTAAATTTCTTTTCTTTTTTACAACCAATCAATGCAATGGAACACATAAGCATAACGGCTACTACTTTTTTCATATACTCCTCCAGAAATATAAAATTGCGCAGTACATCCTTCTGAGCTTGACTCAGAATCTACACATAAAAGTCATTCCGAACTTGATTTGGAATCTTTTCTTACTCAAAAACCTGTCCCCACGCAAGTCAGGATCATTCTGAGCCTGGCTCAGAATCTATTCATACAAAGAGATCCTGAATCAAGTTCAGGATAAAGCAACATATGGTAGATCTTGAATCGAGCCTGTCCCGATGTAAATCGGGGCCTGACTATATAGAATCTATCCTCTCGCCGCACACATTGAGATAATTTAGAATCGCAGAAGCCAGAATAACGAAGAAAAAATACCACATTTATACTATATAGTCAAGCATTATATTCCACGCGGCTTGAGGCGTAAAAAATCAGTGGGATAGGCTTTGCATATTTCCTGCACCTCTGCCCGCACACGAGTAAGCACTTTTTCGTCATCCATGTTATCAATCACATCGCAGATTAAATTGCCAATCCGCCTGAAATCATCTTCACCAAGCCCCCGGGTAGTAAGCGCAGGACTTCCCAAACGTATGCCACTGGTAACCATCGGCGATTTATCGTCAAACGGCACGCCGTTCTTGTTGCAGGTAATACCAACCTCATCAAGTTTGTTTGCAACATCCCTGCCAGTTAAATTTTTGTTACGCAAATCAACCAGCATCAGATGATTATCGGTACCGCCACTCACCAGGATAAGCCCACGGGAGAGCAATGTATCTGCCAGTGCCTGCGCATTAGCAATCACCTTTGCCGAATACTCCTTGAATGATGGCTGCAACGCCTCGCCAAAGGCAACGGCTTTGGCAGCAATGGTATTCATAAGTGGTCCACCCTGTATACCGGGGAATATGTACTTGTTCATCATACCTTCGTATTTTTGTTTTGCCAAAATTAGACCACCCCGTGGTCCACGCAGCGTTTTGTGTGTGGTCATGGTCACAAAATCTGCTACCGGCACAGGCGATGGATGGTGCCCCGTTGCAACCAACCCTGCAATATGCGCAATATCTGTTAACAGCACTGCCCCAACGCTGTCAGCTATCTCACGGAATTTGTTCCAGTCAATTACTCGCGGATAGGCCGACGCACCGGCAATGATGATTTTTGGCTTATGCTCTTTTGCAAGCGTATACGCTTCATCGTAGTCAATGCGGTGTGTGTCTTTTGTTACACCATACGAAACGACCTTGAAATAAATACCGGAAAAGTTAACCGGCGAGCCATGCGAAAGGTGTCCGCCATGCGCCAGGTTCATCCCCATGATGGTATCACCAGGTTCAAGTATAGACATGAGCACTGCCATGTTTGCCTGCGTTCCGCTATGTGGTTGCACATTTGCAACATCAGCACCAAAAAGCTTTTTTATACGGGCAATAGCTACGGTTTCCACCTGGTCAACAAACTGGCAGCCATTATAATAGCGCTTGCCGGGGTACCCTTCTGCATATTTATTGGTCATGGTACAGGATGATGCTTCCAGCACTGCCTGCGATGTATAATTCTCAGATGCTATCAGAATGAGCGAATTTTCCTGCCGCTCGTTTTCTTTCTGAATAATGGAAAAGACTTCCGGATCTGAATCCTTTAAAAATTTTTCTAAGCCCATGAATTACCTCTTGTTAGGGGGAATATTAATTCATATTTATGGTACGGTATATACGTACATACTGCGTATGTCCACAATTACATAATAGTGTCAACATAAAAATTTTGTTCATTTAATAATTAGATTACCAGCTGGTTTATTGTATACTATCCCAAAACAATAACGCAATGATGAACAAACTTCATTGATGAAATGCATCATAAGCGGTATAATCGTAGTATATCATATGTACATGGATATATGTGATTGATCCATATCTTTAATTATATTTCACTTATCACTATATACTATCGCATAATCACGATAATTATAAAACTTTCTCAATACATACGCAGTTATAAATTCACTTTGATGGAGTAACATCATGCCACTATCGCCTCTGTATAAATTAAAAGAAATTGCCAGCACATTACGCAGTGAACACGGATGCGCATGGGATAAAGCGCAAACATCAGACACACTCAAACCATATCTTATAGAAGAAGCGTACGAAGTGTACCAGGCCATAGAAAATGGCAACAACGAAAACCTGAAGGAAGAGCTTGGCGATCTTCTATATCAGATATATGCTCATGCGCAGCTTGCAAGCGAGCAGAATATATTTGACATTGATGATGTTGCAAGTTGTGTAATTGAAAAATTAATCCGCCGACATCCCCACGTATTTGGAAATGAAACAGCAAAAGATAAATATGAAGTCATAGATCGCTGGGAAAAGATAAAGAAGAAAGAAAAACAAAACGGCCAGTCCCTTTTAGATGGAGTTCCCATTCACCTGCCCGCTTTGCTCAAAGCATATCGCGTTCAGCAAAAGGTATCACGCGTTGGTTTTGACTGGGACCGCATTCAGGATGTGGTTGCCAAGCTACATGAAGAAGTAAACGAATTCAACACTGCATTGAAGAATGATAGCAACAACCGTGAAGCACTCAAGGAAGAGATTGGCGATATACTCTTTACCATAGTTAACATTGCCCGCCATGTTGAAATAAATCCAGAAGAAGCTCTGCAACATACAGTCTCAAAATTTATTACGCGCTTTAAGCATATTGAAACGCGTCTGGAAGAGATGAACAAGGATATCACACAAACCCCCCTACAGGTACTTGATGCACTGTGGGAAGAATCTAAGGGCAAATAACCATAAAGTTTCACACGAAAAAGGGCTGCTATCGCAGCCCCTTTTTGCATTTGTTATTCTGTCTTCATTTTAAGTTCAGTTGCAGGCGGTTCATCTTCTTTTATAGCAGCTTCTTTATTCTCTGCGTTGGTTTTCGGCGCTGATTGAGTCATTTTTGTTGCAGCCTTTGGTATCTTCAGCATCCAGCCCGGCTTTATTAAATCAGGATTTTTTACTATATCACGGTTGGCTTCAAAAATATCTTTCCACCTGAATCCATCGTTATAAAACTGCTGGGCAATCCGCCACAGGCAATCTCTTTTTGCCGGGTTATATTTCACTTTATATAGTGTATATTCGGTTTCTTCTTCCACCTTTTTCTGTAACGCTTTTTTAGCTTCTTCTTTTTCTTTTACCACCGCGCCCTCTTTGCTCTGTTCAATGACCGGAGCCACTACCACCGCTTTTTTAGAAGATACACCCTGTGCAATACTGATAGCCTGTCCTGATGCAATCATTGATTCTTTGTATTTGGCATCATTAAACAAAGATTTTGCCTGTGCCAGTGATTCCTCTGCAGCCTTTATATCATTGGGCGATAGTTTAGATGCATCGCTGCTTTTTGCTGCATCTATGGCTGCCTGCGCTTCTTCAATCTTTTTAGCCGCAGATGCCTTAAGCGAGATAAAGTATGCATCATCAGCATTGAGCTTTGCAACCTCTATTGCCGAAAAACCTTTTTTAAGCTGACCAGCATCATAGGCTGTACGAGCAATTTGAGCGTGCTCTTTTGCAAGTGCCAATTTTTCCGGAGCATTCTGCGCTGCACCATAGCCTTCCGCCTGTGCGATCACAATATTCACTTCTTTTATAGAATCAGCCAGCGTTTCCTTCTGATTCATTGCCACATTGCGGGCATTTTTGGCATACATATCAGCATCAAGCGCAGCTTTATAGGTTGCAAGGTAATTTTTATTTTCATACTGTTTGTTTGCCTCATTCAACGCTTCTGCAGCTTTTGTATAATCTTCTTTTGCCAGCACTGATGCATACGCATCGTCAGCCGCTTGCAGGCTTTCAGTGGCAACATTCAGAGTATCCTTTGCAAGCAATGGCAGAGCCTTGTCATAGGCTTCCTTTGCCTTTTTCTGAGCGTCCATGGCATTCTGCTTTGCTTTGTCATACTCTTCATTTTTTACATTGTCATGTGCTTTTAAAAGTAAATCCCTGGCTGCCACATATTCTTCTTTGGCATAGTAATCAGCTTTTACTGATTCAGCTTCGCTTATTGCATTTTTTGCAAGCGATAGTTCCTTAACAGGGACCTTCTCAAAACAAGCAACAAGCATTGATATCCATACAACTACTGCAATAACCGCAACATTTTTATGTATGCGCATATCTTCCTCCGATAGTATATTTATGATGTATTCTTTGGATTATTTATAGTCAATCACTTTTATTATGAGATCCTGAATCGAGTTCAGGATGACCATTTCTTGAAGTCATTCCGAACTTGATTCGCAATCTTATATCCTGATTCGAGTTCAGGATGACACGCCATGGACATGGATATGGTTAAAATATATACAAAACATATACTAATGTTAATTGCAAGACTTACGTATTGTATAATTATTTATTTTTTAAATTATTCTTTACCTCACACGATAGCAACATTT
>CALEUQ010000081.1 GCA_937920495.1 uncultured bacterium
TTCCCCAAATCCATTATACTCCACCATGCGCTTGAGTGACGGTTCTATCTCATAATTTGTAAAATCTATACCGCAGTTTAATTTAAGATCATACAGTTTTTGAGTTAAGTACTCAAGTACAGAACGTCCATCAGGCAAAGGTGAATTTGCATCAACTGGATCGTAGATTGGACTGTCATCGGGATTGTCGCCATAACGTATAAAAAGCTGAACCAGTCCCGGCCACAATTGTTTAATACCATTTCTCAGCTCTGTGTTTACATAATATGTGGAATTATCATTATAATAACTTGTATTAGTGCTATACACCGAACCGCCTACAGTTGCATAATCTTCCGCATTTATCATTAACTCTTTCAATATATCAGCAAAGGATTTGCTTCCCGCCTTTGCTGTTAACAAATTTCCCGTTTCTCGTATCACGTCATATAATGCATCCCGTGCTTCAGGATCACCCGTGGCTATATCATAAATGCCCGAAATAAGTGCATCCATTCCATTTGCAGCATTACCACGGCGTTTATTTTCATCATAGTATGTATTTGCCCGAACTAACAGTTTTCCCAAACCTTCTTGTAGCAGCGGAAATACTGAATTCAAATTTTGCCCATCTCTATCCTGTAAAAATGCTATCAAGTCAGCCATTACTGTTTCCAGTTCGCTGCCATGCGCATACTGTATATACCCAACTATCTTACGTAACATATTCAGTATTTCATCAGTAGTACCAGGGCTTGTGGCGCTTAAATCATCTAAAAAGCTGTATAGATCAGTTGCATAGCTGTCATAACTGTCATTTGGCCATTCATACTCATCCTGATGGATAATGCGCCCAAGAATTGAACGCAAAGCACCAATTGTGTCAACCATTGGTTCAACAACAGCCGGATCAGCAACCAGTGGGAGGACATCTTTTACCGCTCCTACATCAGCATTTATGGAATCTGCAAGCAATACATTAAAAGTATGCTGATCTATCCCTGAAAATGCATCATATAGTGCAGGATAGTCATCTAATAAATCAAAAAGCCTATAAGGTGGTTGTGGATCATTACGCTGAAACCAGAACTTACCTTCAGAACAGGAAGTTAATGCTACAAGTAAACCAATAATAATGGCAGTTTTAATAGCTTTCATTGAACCCCCCTTTAAAAATTGTAATGATTGTATTTATTGTATTTATTAAATGGCATTTTTTTGAGTGATGAATCAAAGCGATAATAATACTGATATAATGGTTATTAAAATTTATATAATACCGACGTTTCAGTATTTTATTATGTACAAAAAAATATGTTATAGTTCTTTCAATACTCTTTTGCACATATGCATTCATCATAGTTAGGGTAATCATATATCTCCTCATAAAATAATCTTCAATAACCGTCCAGATGTACTTAACTTACACTACAATAATAATACCGACCAGTAAGTATTGTCAAGAATTAATCAAAAATTTTACAAAAAATTTTTATATTTGTTATATTATTATTATTTTTTCGATTTATTGTAATATATCTATAAAATTAAAAATATATTTTTTATAATTATTTTTTACACGTATATTGATAACATTTTAATTTATATCGTTTTCGTTGATATTTCAATCCCAACCTGCCACTGATTCCGTCATAAACCTGTCATCCGTTCCGTAGAAAACCTGCCACTTGTTAGTAGCTTTTCAAGGGCACATACTATATCAACCATGTGTCACTATTTATGAGGATTATGCACATGAGCAAAAGTAAGCAAACATGAAAAAGCTCCGTTGGATTTTGCATCTCAAGGAGATATCTGGCCTTCCTGTACGTAAGATAGGCAATGGAATGCGCCTTTTGTAATCGATAGTAACCATGTATCTAAGATGCTGTGCTGACAGGCTCAGCAACCATATTTTGAAAACAGCAAGCCGGCTCTGCCACTTTTTTAAACCAGTAGCTAAAGATTACTATCGCCCTTATTATTCTTTAAAAAGATCTTCAAAAAAAGCATGTATCTCCTTGAATTCGGATATCATTTGGTGTACGGTTGGTTGTTTTTGTGTGTGTTGAAATGCTCCTGTTGCCACAAATTTGCTCTGTAATCCAAGCTGTTGTAAATATTTATGCATACTTAATCCCATGCTGTAGGGTATAATATTGTCACTTTTAGAGTGCAAAATATAAAACTGGCAGTTAGGTAGTGGTTTCTTTGTATTAAAAAGAGTCATTTCATTAATTTGTTTAAATTCAGGGTTTTCCACTTTCAGATTTTCAATCTTATTATAAAGCTCTGACCCCAATATTTGTTTCATCTCATGTCTATCAGTAACTCCTGGCCTGGTTAACGCTATAGCTTTACTCACAAGCTTCTTCTCATCTTGTGTTAATTTTGGATGGCGAATTGCATTTGCCAGTTTTACAATAAAATCCACATCCATACCGCTGGTGTTATAAAAATGTATGAGCATCTCACCATTTAAGAAAGGCCCGTACATAAATATCTTATCAGGATATAGTTCTACAGGAATATCACGTAAAGCAGCAACAAGCATTGTTCCCGAAATACATGCTCCAAAACCATTATACTTGCCAGGATACTGCTTTCGTATTTCAAGATACATTTTGGTGATCTCTTTTGTAGCATCTATTATATCCCTGTCAGTTTCACTTCCGTGCATATAAGGAACAAGCACCTGCCTTCCGGTTGCAAGCGCTAATGACTTTGCCAATTTTACCATAGAGGGATGTGTATAGCCCTGTGGAGTCAATCCATGAATGCAAAAATAATATTTATCCTGCTGGCTAAATATACGCGTATATATGGTCATCCTGGTTTTATCTCCATCTCCTGGTATTAGTGGTACCTCTTTGGCACTGACACACCACGCAGGAATAATTTCATTCATAGATAATATAAATATTAGTGCTGGATAATGTAATATTACAACTAATGGTATGGTAAGCAATATAATAAACGTCAAGATTGCAGTCATTATAATTTTTATAGATTTTCTTACAACTATGTTCATTGGCGTGAACCTCTATCCGTCAAATATGTAATAACATTAAAAGGGCATTGACGATAATTTTTTGCAATTATTTTTCAAAAGTAGCTAAAAAACAATTTAGTGTGATTATCACTATTTAATAGTTTAGATGATATATGACAAAAAAGAGTGAGTACTTATTCATTTTTGAGTGAATGATCACTCTTTTTTTAATAAAATTTATTTATATTTTATTAATTTATTTTTATATATCATTTAAATTTTTATATTGACTTTTTATTTTTAATTTATTATAATATAAAATATCAATGTATCATAATTTACATTTTTTCTTTAAAAGTAAATCTATTATCAGAAGAATCAATAAAACACACATAATCCAATGTGCATACATTTAATCTGCATGGTAATGATATGAGAGTCATAACAGGTTTGGTCTTTTAAATAACTTGTTGGGTTATCGTAAAGATTTCTTTTTATAATTTATTATAATATTTTATAATAAAATGATTTCTGCACCTTAATAACAAAGCCCTACAAATGATTATATGTATGATTTTCTAACAAATCATAATTTGTACTCAAGGAGGTTTATTATGGATCTATTTGATAAATGCTATTCATTTACTCGTGTGGAAGAAGTAAAATCAATTGGTCTGTATCCTTATTATCATCCTATCACTGAAACTGAAGGTCCTGTAGTATATATGAACAATCAAAAGATGATAATGGTTGGCTCAAACAATTATCTTGGTCTCACTCACGATCCCAGAGTAAAACAAGCTGCGATTGATGCAATCAATAAATATGGCACCGGGTGTTCGGGTTCACGCCTTATTAATGGCTCTCTGGATATTCACTTTAAGCTTGAAGAAGCTCTTGCAGAATTTGTTGGTAAGGAAGCAGCATGTATATTTTCTACTGGCTATCAAACAAATCAGGGAGCTTTAGTACCTTTAATAAAAAAAGGCGATTATATTATTTCTGATGCTGAAAACCATGCAAGTATTATTCAGGGAACGTTAATTGCAAAAAGTTTATGCGGCGATAGTATCCTGGTAAAATACAAGCATAATGATATGAAAGATCTTGAAGACAAAATGTCCACTTTACCGCTGGATGCAGGAAAATTAATAGTAGTTGATGGTGTCTTCAGTATGAATGGTCATATAGCTCAATTACCACAAATTGTGGCGATGGCTCGCAAATATAATGCACGCATTATGGTAGATGATGCTCATGCATTAGGTGTTATCGGCACTGGTGGAAGAGGTACCGCAAGTCATTTTAATTGTACTAATCAAACGGATATTATTATGGGTACTTTTTCAAAAAGTTTGGCTTCATCAGGAGGATTTTTAGCAGCAAGTGAGCGAGTGATAAATTATATTAAGCACCATGCACCTGCTATTATTTTCAATGCTAGCATGCCAGCATCAAATGCAGCGGCAGCACTCAAAGCACTGGAAATTATTCAAAAAGAACCAGAGCGCATCGAAAAACTACATTACAATGCACAACAACTCAGGCAAGGGCTTACCCAATTGGGATTTACAGTATTACCGGGTGAAACACCAATTATACCTGTGTTAATTGGCGATGATTTGAAAACATTTGCATTATGGAAAAAGCTTTTTGACCTTGGGGTATACACCAATCCTATAATTTTTCCCGCAACACCACAGGGCCAACAATTGATAAGACTTAGTGTTATGGCTACTCACACTGATGAGCATATCAATTATGTAATTAATGCATTTGAAAAAGCTGGTGTTGAATTAAATCTATTACACACTGCTGTGTAATTATAAGGCTGTAATTATATTTTTTATATTTACCATGCTCTGACCCCTTTTTACACCCAGCCCGCAATAGAATACCGCGTGCGGTAAACTTCATCATGGCGCATAAATTGCTCTACCCTTTGTGCAAAATCCTTATCCAGCCTGGTAAAATACTTATGATTGCTCTATTGGTACGCATGCATCTGCCTTTTGCTCTCAATACATACGTATGCTGCTGTAGTGGTAGATTGTGGGGTCAGAGCCTTATAAAATTATTCTTGATTCCCATACAAACCACGATATTATATACATACACAAGACAAAACTAAAGGGGCACCTGTATGAAAGTCAAATTCTGGGGAGTGAGAGGATCAATACCCACTCCACTGAGCTCAATAGCAATTAGGGATAAAATAAAACAGGCACTACAGTTAGCAACACCAAAAGATATTGCGAATGAGGAATCAATAGAATCATTTTTAGATTCGCTACCATCATCAATTATTGGAACCTATGGTGGTAATACCACAACACTGGAAGTTAGAACTACCTCTGGCGATTTGATAATTATAGATTGTGGTACTGGTTTGAAACATCTTGGCAATCAGCTTTTAAAAGGAGAATTTGGACAAGGCAAAGGTTTTGCAACCATAATTCTTACCCACACGCATTGGGATCATATACAGGGCATACCTTTTTTTGCCCCATTTTACATAAAAGGTAATCGATTTAACATATATTCACCATATAATGACATTAAAGAACGCCTTGAGTATCAACAGGTTTTCACCCATTTCCCCATCAACTTAGAATATATGCTTGCACAGAAGGAATTCTTTATCCTTGAAAAAGAAGGCGAAATTTACATCAACGATGTCAAAATTAAAAATAAACGCATGCGCCATCCCGGTGGCTCTTTTGGATTCAGGTTTGAAGAAGATGGCAAATCGTTTGTATTTACCAGTGATTGCGAATTTAACATAGACGAAATTGATAAAATTGATTCGTATAAGGAATTTTTTGAAAATGCTGATGTGTGTGTATTCGATACACAATATACTTTTGAAGAATCAATAAATAAAGTTGATTGGGGGCACTCTTCAGCTTCAATTGCAATAGACATTGCAGCAATGTTTAACATTAAACGGCTAATATTGTTTCACCATGAACCAGATTATAATGACAATAAATTGGATGCAGTGTTGTCTAATGCAAAATTATATTTAGGAATGAACCCTTCACGGCGTGGAAAATTAACAATAGACATAGCACGTGAAGGCATGGAAATAGAAATATAATTAGTCAGCATTCTGCAAGCGCTCAATATCACTTAACTTTCCTATTACAACCATTACGGAATGCTCAGTGACAACATCATCAGCCGTTGGTGCAATTTTAATCTGAGCATTTTTCTCGCTTACATCATTATAATTACCATTAGAATAATACTTAAGGCCAATAACCTGACAGCCAAAGCGAGTGCTTAGTTTCAAGTCTTTAAGTGATTTATTTATGAAGCTTTTGGGTGGTTCAACTTCAAGGATACCATATTCTTCAGTAAGGGGGAGATAGTCCATGGCGTTTTTCAATGCCAGTTTGCCGGCAAGACGTATTGCCATATCGCGTTCAGGAAATACAACCGTATCAACGCCAATAAGTGTTAAAATCTTTCCATGATCTTCTGAGATAGCTCTTACAATAATCTTTTGCATGCCGATTTCTTTTAAATATAGCGCAATCAAGATACTTGCTGCCATATCCTGACCAATACTGACTATTGCACCATCAAAATCGCTGATTGCCAGTGATTCAAGTACCTCCCTATCCGATGCATCCCCTATAATGGCATGGCTGATAAAATCCTTTGCTCGCTGCACAAGCTCTTTATCAATATCCATACCAAGCACTTCGCAACCATTTTCTTCAAGCGCTCTGGCAACATTAAATCCAAAATTACCCAACCCAATGACAAAATATTTCCTCATAAATGACTCTGCCTATCCTATCATTATGTGGTCTTCAGCATATTTTATATTAATGGTTTTCTTACGCATAGTCAATGCAGAAATCAATGTCAACGGACCTAACCTGCCAGTAAACATTACAACGCATAACAGTATTCTTTCCAGTGGCACTGTCTTTGGAGTTAAGCCTAATGAAAGCCCCACCGTACCAAAAGCAGATATCACTTCAAATAACGACTGCAAAAATTCCCCTTTTGGTAATGTGGGAACAACCACAAGGATAAATGTAGCAAAAAATATAAATAATCCTGAAACCACAGCTAATGTGATTGCCCTTTCCACATTGTCATACGCAAGTGCGCGTTCAAATACTATAATCTGCCGCAATCCTTTTAATCGTGAAAGTAAAAACAACCATAGTATAGCAAATGTACTGGTCTTTATACCGCCAGCTATTGAGCCTGGCGAACCACCAATGAACATAAGAAACATTAATACCAGACAGGTGCCCTCACGCAACATGCCAATATCCACGGTATTAAAACCAGCAGTACGTGAAGTAACCGATTGGAAAAATGATGCCAGCAATTTTTCTTTGAAACTCATATTTTGCAAAATGCCATTATATTCCAGAAAATAAAAAAGAAACATCCCGCCAAAAATTAAGAGTAAAGTTGTCACAAGCACTATACGTGTATGCAAGGTTAACTTTCTCCACATCTGCTTTAGATTAAAGGTTCTGGATGTAAATAATTCGCTCATTACAAGAAAGCCAATCCCACCAAGAATAATATCTATTGCTATGCTAACCACAACCATGCTATTTCCATTATAATCCATCAGGTTATTGCTAAACGTTGAAAAACCGGCATTGCAGAATGCGGAAATAGAGTGAAACATAGAATGCCATAAAGCTTCTGGTAGAGGGTACAATTGTATAAATTGAGTAAGTAGAATGAGCGAAACAGTTATTTCTATGGTGAATGTATAGACAATAATTCTTCCAAGGATATTGCGTATAGGTAGTTTTGACACTTCACTGTACATATTTTGCAGGGTGAAGCGCCATTTAATTGAAACATTCCCTCCCATCAGTGAAAGCAAAGCCACAGAAAATGTCATTATCCCAAGGCCACCTAACTGTATGAGCAACAGAATAACTATCTGTCCAATAAATGTAAAATCCTTTGCGGTATCAAGGACAATAAGACCGGTAACACATACTGCAGAAGTAGAAGTAAATAATGCATCAATAAATGAAATACCGCTGACAGTACACACAGGAAGGCACAAAAGAAATGCACCGGTAAGTATTAATAAAATAAAACTAAGAAGAACCTTATCAATTGGTGAAAGATATGCAAGTAGCTTTTTCATATTACTTATAAAATAAGGGTATACAACAGTATACCCTTTCTCTTTTGGGCGCTAGAGGATTTGAACCTCTGACCCTCTGCTTGTAAGGCAGATGCTCTCCCAGCTGAGCTAAGCGCCCTTTTTTATTGCTCCATATCAGTAAGCTTACTAGATTTGAAATCTATAACGTAGCGTGAAGGTATTGTAACTTCGCGCTGCGCTATTGGCGAATATACTTTACGTTCGGCCTGCCTAACCCTTGAAAAGACGCCAAAACCTTTTATAGTTACTTTCTCCCCTTTATGAACTGAAGACACAATTTCATCAACAAATCCATCAACCACCTGCTGTACAACATCACGGGGGATACCATATTTCAGATGCAACCGTGTGATAATTTCATGTTTGGTCAAAAAATACTCCTATCTGCACAGTTACGATGCAGCATTAATCTTCTTTGCCAAACGGGATTTTTTACGTGCAGCTGTTTTCCAGTGTACAATTCCTTTACGTGCTGCAGTATCAATCTTCTTGACAAACTCCTTAAACAATATAGGTACATTTTCTTTGGACTGGCTTTCTAATTGTTTGCGTACCTTCTTTTCAGCGGTTCTGATTGATGATTTTACCTGCGAATTTCTCTGGCGCCGTTTCTCGCTCTGCCTGTTCCTTTTTTCAGCTGATTTAATATTAGCCAATGTTACACCCTCGTTACTCTATAATGATTGTTATAATTTTTCTACTTAATTTAATGAATTGGATATAAACAAATTCTATCACAATGTGTCAAGAATTTAATAAAATTTTTTTAAAAAAGAACACATCCTGTGTATGGCATACAAAAAGCTTTCACTGCATCAGGCTACGGAACAAATTTTTGTAATAATAATATACAGTTAAAGAATAATTTTTACTTTTGGGTTCAGCTATGGCTATCACCTTTGTTTCACCCATGGTAAATGTATATGTTGTGGTTTCGCCTTCACTCTGTTTTTGTGGAACACCATATTTTTTTTCCAGCTTGGCGATAGCTCCTGTAATATAATCCCTTGAAGGTTTTTGCATATAATCAGTCACAACATATAATTTATTATCGATAAACAAAAAATCCCTGGTATTTTCGCCACCAACTCTTACAATATTAACTTTTGTTCTGTAATTTTCATCTATAGCAAGGATATAGTTGAGCAGTTTATTGGTATATCCCTGCAACTGTGGTAGTGTGTATTTTTTATATTCCGATTTCTGTATATACAGTTTGACCACATCATCATGGCTAATTTCCCATTTTTGCACATCAATGGCATCATAAGCCCATACCTGCAATACAATACAGAATAAGCCAGTCAGTATTGCCATATGTACCAATCGTTTCATATATAATTTCCTGCTACAATCAAACAATTTTGCATCTGACTATACTACCGCTTAAGGCGATAAGCATTATCACATAACATATTGCGCTGTGTAATGAACTTTTTTTAACAATTACCTATTTAATAATTAATGTCAAACATTTTTCTTTTTTATCTTACTTCACAAAACAGGCTATAAATTAATGCATCAAAAATAGTGGTAAAGAATAAAAATCTTATTAATTTTTTCTGAAACGATGTGTGTGCCATAACACCACACCTATACATAAAGAAGTGAACTATGGCAAGACGGAATTACGCTGGGTATATTGCCAGAGATCACAGGCACACGCATGTAATTATTGTGGTAAGCGTGAGGGATACGAAGGGTGCCACAAGGCAGCCACGGGCGTGGTGAGTGTTGTATTGGGTATATCATAATACGCCCGTGGCCGAAGGCAATAGCCGAAGCCCGTAGTAGCCCGACCCCGCCGTGTGGATTGGAGTATAGACGCATTGCTATGCGTCTATTTGTTACAGTAGTATCAATTAAGGGTTGTACGGCGGGGGCACGCCCAAAAATTATAAAGATAATTATCACATAAAAAAAGGTAGGTTAATCAACCCACCCCATGTTCCTGTGGCACTTCAAAAAATTATAACAATAATTATTGCCATTAATGGTGCAGTGATTTTTGTGATAACATGTGCAGCTGGTATTGGTCGCCCCGTTTTAATTTATGGCGGAAGTTAGTTGATTCATCAGCAATTATTTTCTTTATATATTTTATGTTGCGGTTTATTGCCATCATATATAGATTGCTGCGGATGCCATAGCGGCTATCAAAATGATACAGGCAGTATTGCTGAACATTAAGCAGGGTGCTCTTCATACGCTTAACAGTCATAACATAGAAATCAATAGTTTTCTTGATTATATCAAATTCGGTTGAATATCCTGGGATTCCTGCTTCCTTAAACTCATAATATAGAAAAAGAAGTTTTTCCAGATATTCTCTGTCGGACATTTGCCCCAAGAGATCGGCTGTTCCCATCATGGCACCTGCTGTTCTGTGTTCCCGTGAAACAAAGTTCATTTCTGTAAACTTTGCTGAAAGGCCGGTTGACTGTATACACAATGATATAATGGGAATATACTCAGCATCTATGCCTAATGTTGTATGATGTCTTTTTACAAAATCCACGCTGCGCTGTACATGTACTGCGGTATATTTTGCACCCGTGCCCTCAGTATCCCAGTCCTCCTGAATATAGCCCACATCATGCAGCAGCGATGCTAACATCAATGCATAACCCATCTTTTGTGGCATAACTTTTCGTTTAATATTGTATCCATCAAGTATCCGTACTGCAGCAACGGTTGCATCAACTGTGTGCTGAAAATCATGGTATTGCGTATTACACTTTTGATAACCCGGAAACTTCCCTTCAAATAAGTCCCTTATTGAAAAAAAGCATGATTCAATTGTTTCAAAACCTGTATAATATCGCGAATAAATTGTTTTTATCTCCTCAAGTGTTTTTGCATGGTCGTGAGTATTGAGCAGTTTTGATAGCTGAACTGGCTGCATACTTTCCTCCGGATTATTAATATTTATATTATCTTCATAAGTCAGAAAAATGCAAAATTTTTTTTGAATTATTCTTTAAAAATATTTTGTTAATAAAAAGGTGTACACCACCACCGAAGGCGGCGGGGGTGTACGCTATGTTTATTATGGTCATATATTTCATTTAAGGAATAAATCGTGAAAATTATTTATGAATACTACCGGTTGGCATTCCATTTCTTTTTGTGTTATCAAAAATTCATATATACTCAGGACAGATAGACAAAATTTAAGTTCCTGCCATTATCCCCTTTTCTGTAAGAAAAGAATTCGGCATTATTTTGAAATGTGCAAATATTGGCAGTGAAAATATTGTGCTCTGGAATACCACACTGCAATGCTGTATCGTGAATATGTTGCCACATATTTAAATACTGTCTACCCTGTTTTTGTATAACATACCCGTTAAATTGCGACGCAACATCCTGACCAATCTGGTATGAATCTGGACCAATTGACGGTAAAATCAACACATGTAAGGATTGTGGTTGTGTTCCTTTGTCCATCATACGTGTGATGCCTTCTGCAGTTATATTTTGCGCACACCCTCTCCAGCCCGAGTGCAGTGCAGCAACTATGCCATTATGCGCATCAAAAAGTATTACCGGTACGCAATCGGCAGTACGTATAACAAGACATACACCGTGCACCATGGTAATCAATCCATCAGCCTGTGCCATAAAGGGTTCATTTTTTAATGGCCGGCTTGCTATCTCAATAATATCTTTTCCATGAACCTGCTCTAACATCACGATATGTTCCGGCAGTATGCCTGTTGCTTTATATAATAGCAACTTTTCTTTAAACCGCACTTCTATCCCTTCACCCGAATAATCCACTGTATTGGCTTTTTTTGCAATAATACCAGCCTGCACACCACACAATCCATGAATTCTATATATATGCTGCGTATCCTTTACCAGATGTATCATACTAGTATTCTTTTATAACACTATTGTATATTGTTTTCTTTTTTTGTAGCCAACTATCTTTCTATACCCTGCTTTTTTTATGATCCCTATTGCTTCATCAAAATTATATGCCACTTCTTCGGGTGCATGCGCATCGGAACCCAACGTAACAGGTACATTATATTCATACATCTTCTGCAGTATATCGTATGAAGGATACAATTCCTTAACCGGTTTTCGCCATCCTGAAGTGTTGATCTCAATAGCAGTAGATTTTCCTGCGGCTGCCTGCAATATATATTCAACATCTTTACTCATATCCTTTGTGGCTCTGTGGCCAAATTTCTTTACTAAATCAAAATGCCCAATGATATCAAACAAACCTGCTGCAACCATATCATATATTATTGTATAATAATCATGATACACCTGGTTAATATCACGTCGGTTGTATTCCTCAACAAATGCAGGATGATCAAACGGCCAATTGCCAATAAAATGGCATGAACCAATTATGTAATCTATCCGGCTGTCATTGAAATAACGCGTATCAAAAGTTGTATGCAGCGGATAATCCACCTCAAAACCTATCTTTACGGCAACTTTATCTGTATGGCACAACTTTTGTAGCATTGTAATATATTCTTCGGCTTCTTCAGGCTCCATGGTAATATTCTGCCTCAGATGCTCCGGTAGGGGTGCATGGTCGGAAAAACCTATCTCACGTAATCCGTATTCGATAGCTTTTTGAATATATTCCTGTGGTGTTCCCATAGCATGGCCGCACAGGGGTGTATGTACATGGTAATCCATCATGTGTATTAATATCCATGCCGTCTGTAAAAGAACGATATCTCATCCAGTGCTGCCTGCAGTTTGGATGTGGTATCGCAGCGCAATAAAAATTTATCAACCCTGTCAGAGTGCGATGCTTCAATGAGCGATAACATATACCACAGAGGAGGTACAAGATACGGGTCATTCTCAGGATTTTGTGTATTAACCACCCTGGAATGTAATAGATGTGCCAGTGGCGTAAACTCGGCAAACTGAGCAAACCGTGATGATTTTAATGAATAAAAATGCGGCTGATGGAGATAGATAACCATAATTTTTTTTCTGTGAAGATACAACCCCATGAGCTCCACGTTACCAAGAACTACATGGCGTGGACGTATAACTATCCTGGAAACATTCTCCAGATCACTGACAAATGGATATAATGACAGTAAAAATCTGAAATAATCTGGCGACTTAAGTAATACTTTATGATGATTGTACTGGATGCGCGGATAGATAATTTCAACAGCTACATGTTGCTTTTTATACACATCTTTTAGATACAGAGAATCAAACCGGTTTGCCAGCAGATTATCAATATCAGAGGATATATCGCTATCAATATCGCTTATCTCCATCTGCATATTTTCAAATACTGGTGGCTTGTATTCTTGTGATTCAAAAATATCAAACATGGCATCTCCTAATATTCAACCATACTGCGAGATGATAATAAAAAGCACATCAGATATTCTTCAAGCGTTTTTTTTGGACCCTGCAACCCTGAACGCGCTCTGAAACGTGAGTTAATCTTCCGATCCCTGAATGAGCGGTATAATTCCCGTGGGTCCTGACCCTGGTATTCGGGTATACGGGTTTTTTTAAGTATTGATGGCAATTCATCCCGGCATACTGTGATTTTATTATGCTTTTCCAGATAATCCCTCACATATACTATCTCTTCAAAACTCAAATCAAAAATAAACTCCTCAACCGCATACACCTCATCTTCAGTGATTGTATCGCGCTGTAAAAAATCAAGCCACAATGGCGATGTGTGTTCTGAAAGCATGCACAATTCAGCAAAACCCATCATGGTGCCAAAGTTAGGAATCAAGCGTTCACGGGCCTTCCATAAATTAAGCAGAATTGGAGCAAACTCCGCAACGCCATAATCAAGACGGTGTTCCCATGTGCGCGCCAGCAAATATGCAGCATTGTGGCGTATATTCAGTGCAAGTGTGTCATCCTCTATGATTGAAGTATATACCTCTTCGGCAGTAAGCATAAATACATTTGATGCAATGCATGTCAGCAGCATATCAAGAAAAGATCTATATTCATCTCTTTCCCTTACAATATACCACAACATTATGAAAAAATTAATCTTTGCTATTGAGAATGCGCGCCCCAGTATTGCCTTTGTAGGTATATGCAAAATCATATCAGGGATAGACCTGGCACATAATTTATCCAGTAAACTTTCCATTGTGCGGTGCTGATTAGAAAGCCTCTGTGAATCAAGAAGTGAAGGATATAAAGATATGGATGTGGCCAAACTTCGCAATGCTTCTTTATGTTTTTCTATTAGCGTGTATTCCGAAGTATATTTATCTTTGATAGCCTGCTTTAATTTTTCTACAAGCGCTTCTTCATCTTCAGTGAATATTATAATATCCTGTGTACCCACGGCTTCAACCCTTACTTATAATTAAATCCTTCTAAAGAATTTTGTCAATATAAAATTTTTGTCATTTACATAAATCAGCGGCAACTTCAATTTTGTAGTGCAATATTTTGATAAACGATTATCTATCAGGTTCACTTATAATTGCTCTTTTCACATCATATCTCTTTTTTTCTATATTGTTAAATATTATGGCTCATTCCGTAATTTTGGGGAAATTATAGAAAAGACGTAACTATTCAGCACCATGAGGCATAAAGTACCTATTGTGAAAAAGACCAAGTAACGCATTTAAAACATTTTCATTATGTTTCTTCACAGTTGAGATGTAGCCACGAATTCGGGCATAAAACATTCCACCCTCAATGCTTCTGAAGCATCCAGATATTTTTTGCTGCACCTTAACCATTCGCAAATCACGCTCTCCCTGGTTGTTATCAAACGGAACTGAAAAATCCTTCGCAAATCTAAGAATACCTTCTTTATGATCCCTCAATCGCTCAAGAAGATTGCGTGGTTTCGATTTTTTCTTCCTGCCCCGCCGAGTTGGCCCTCTGCTTTCTGGTGGATTGCAGTGAAATCCTTTTGCAAGTATCCGATCATATTCTTCT
>CALEUQ010000082.1 GCA_937920495.1 uncultured bacterium
CGCTTGCTGTGTTGTTATTGTTTTTACGAAGCAATCTCTACAAAGCCTGCTTTATCCGCATGTAATGCCTCACCTTCTTTTTTTCAAGGTTGTATTATTTGATGGTTACCATTCCTCCAGAATGTGCTATGGATGAATCATCTTTTAGTTATAATTGGATTTTTTCACCGCTTTTTTTTATGTTAAATTTGCTCAATATTCCCTAATAAGCAAAATATTATTAACATATAGCATCCTAAAAGTAATATTTAATTTCACCTGCAAGCACTGGCCTTTTATCAAATAAAGAAAAATCTGAAAGCTTATTACCGGTAACTATCGCATATAACATATATAAGGTTAAGTCGCAATCCTCCAGTATATTGTACATCACTGATGGCAACAGCATCACACCATGTGCTTCAAAATCAATAATAGATGTTCACTTGCGCTTAAAAAGTAAAGCTCCGGAAAATATTACTGATTTTCATCCATAATGCCTGTTATACGTTAAAAATTGATATGCAAGCGTCTGGTAACGCTCCTTAGCCATGCCAGCTGACAGGTTTTGATAATATGCGTGATACAATGTATCATTCTTTGATAAGCAGTACCCATTAAAAAAATATTCAAGCAAGATACAACATACACTTTCAAAGGAATAATCATAGCCTGCACCGCCAATGTAATAGGTACTATCGCCATATTTATTCATCAAGATACTACCGCGCAGCAAACCATCGGCCACTGGTGTGGCAACATACGCACCCACAACATTTCTTTGCATTATTTTTACTGCCAGCATTGCTATCTCAGTACTGTTCAACACAATTTTATTGCGCAACAGGTACACCAAATTGTCAAAACTATCGGAATCAAGTTGATTATTTGTGCGCTGTGGTACATACACAAAACCAGCTTCAAAAATATGTGACGGATACAGTTCAATGCGCAGTGCATCCACACCTTTCTGCTCTTCTGCACCTTCAAACGAAAGCAGCGATATGGGTTTACAATATCAAGCGGATTCCAGATTTTACCACTTCCAAAACGCACCAGCTGCCTTACTGCAGTGATGGTGGATTTACCCAGAACAAATTTACCAAACGTGCGGTGTAGCTTTATGCGATAGTAGATGCTGTCATTGCCATAGTCATAATAATCCGTGTATAATTGATTATACGAGTATCCAATCTACATCGTTTTAAATGCTGCACTTTGGGTATAATTGGACACGATACATTGATTATCAATGTCTGCATGAAATAAAATATTTGTGCCAATTTCTACATGCGGCGATAGGCGCAGGCGGTTAACATCAGCTATTAGCACTTTTTCTTGTGTAGAATAATCTGAAGTATAATATTCATTAGCTTTATAACCTATGAACAAATTTTTATAATGGCCATTAATGGAAAGAGCTACATTTGCATTTTCAGAGTTATGCTGCGCATAAAGAATATCAAAAGAAAAAAACAGTATTGGGGCTATAACGATGATAACAAAAAATATTACGTAATGAAATCGCTTGAATATTTTCTTTTTAATCCAGTAAATTTTCTATATTCTTCACTAATGATTCCTTAAAAATAGTTTGTTAACAAAAAGTTATACACCTCGCCGCCGAAGACCCCGGGGGCATACACTGCTTTATTAACAAAATATTTGTAAGTAATTATTAGTGTTAATATAACATAAATTTCTGTTGACATTAATGTAATCATGTATAATTCTCTTAAAGAATATGTCAATAGATTTGTCTAAATTGGGGTATTAAGAATATTTTCCATAATTAATTGTTATAATCATAAAAATTTTCACCAATTATCCCTTAAATTTTAATTTGTACACAACCAATGGATACGCCATTTTCGTTGGCAGCTGTATACATGATATACACACAGGTTATCTGTGCAACGAGATCTTGCTGAGTTTGCTGCAGCAGGATGTATGATTACAAAACAATCTTTATTTTAAAAAGGAGGAAAAATCCATGAAACACAACAGTAGTATTGTATTCACAATTATTAATATTATTGCTATAATCATTCTTCCTTTTCTGATACTCTCAACCATACTTTATGAACTACTCACATCACCAGTGCTTTACGCAACAATTCTAAAACAAACTGACTTTATTGAAACATTTGTTCAAGCAAAAAACCTTGAGATAACGCAAAACATTCAGGATGAAATAGATAAAAAAGTTGGACTGGCATCATATACGCTTACATATCAGGCAATACAACGCCAGTATCAGGAAGCAAAACAAGCGTATGAATTAATTAACAAAGACAGTGAATATGAAAAATTACAACAACAATATGATGAAATCAAACGTTTATCGTACAATGATGTACGACAGGCATTTGATAATAAGGAACTGTTTGAACGTAATAAAGCAGCAGAATTAGAAAAAATTAAAACTCACATTGCATCAATTGAACAGTATCGTAAAGATCATAAAGATGATATAGAAGCTGCAAAGAAAAAGCTACAAGAAATTGAAGATGCATTTGAAGATGCTCGGGATGAATACAACGAAAAACAGGAAGAAGCAAATAAAATTATACAAAAACATCGTACTACATTTGCTGCTCAGCTTAATGACGATTTAAAACTTTTAAAGCCTGCTTTTACAAAAATAATAAATGAAAAGCTTATTGACGGTAATATTATACCGCTTGTAGAAAAATATATAAATTTCTTTACATCGTATGATGCAATCAAATCAGAATACATTCTTGAACTAACCGATACAGGTAATCCATTGTATCCCAAAAAAGTTTTGCAAATCCTTTTGCCTGATATCACCATTAGCCTGTGGACACATGAAAATGGCGTTAAAAAACACATACTTAGTAACATACTTGTAGAAGAGATCAAAAATACTCCAGATCTGAAAAATAAGGTTTTTTTAACTACAGTATTTACATTTGCCGATTCAGCAATTGGGGAATTGTTAGCACGTAGCTTTTTAAAAAAATACGGCGTTTGGTTTGATAATGGTGTTATATATAAACACAATATTGTACTTACAGGTGATACCGCAGACTCAATAATAACTATCATACAAATTTTATCATACGCCAGATACCTTGTGTACATTACAGCTATTCTTTCAGTATTATATCTACTTTTTATACTTTTATCTGCAGCAGATAGAAAGGCTAAACTTTTGTGGCTTAAACGATTATTAGTATATCCTTCGGGTATATGTGTGTTACTTGGTGTCATTGGTATACTGCTGCCATTTATACTCATTAAACAATCTCAGTCACTATCGCTTTTATCTGCTCAGATAGTACGTACAATTGCATTACACACTTCTCTTTGTATTATGGTTCCAGTAATGATGGTATTTGTGGTATTGTGTGCAGGTGGACTGTTGGTGAGAAAAATGTACCTGCGCATGCAATGATTGTTTCACAATAACTATCGCACATTAAAATTTTTTAAGGATGAATAAAAAAGTAATACCATAATACAAAAAAATTATTTTGCTTGACGTATCCTGTGGCATTATTGTATAATTTACAAAATTATACATACGGTATGGTGGTGATCACATGAACGACATTATTACCGAAGTTAGGGTGTTCCCCAAGGATAATTTAGGGAAAACTCTGGGGTTTGCCAACATCACTTTGTTAGACAGGTTTGTTGTTAAGAATTTGCGCATTGTAAAAGGTGACAAGGGTATCTTCATTGGTATGCCGTCAAACAAGCGCAAAAATGGCGAGTACATTGACCTGTTCTTCCCAATAACACAGGAAGCACGGGACATGATTACCAATGCCATTATCGACAAATATAACGAAGTGATGAATACCAGCTACGCTGTTGAAAATAAAGTTAAAAAAGCCTGAAAACTACGTAGCCCCCTTCGGACACCGTGCATAAAAAACCACACCTATGGTGGTGCGGCTTTTTGTGTTGGCATTGTTTACAAAAATGCCAGTTATATTGTTATAGGCGATAGTTATACTGAACTACACTATTGCCATGAGCCATACTATGCCAAAAACAGCTGATTGCATTAATCCTGACGCAAGCGATTGAATACCTGCCGTACAAAATTTGTCATACGTGTTAACACCAGTGTACTGATAATAATATCAAAAAGTACTGGTATTTTTAATCCCGTACCCCTGAATACATGTAACACATCAACTTTGTAGCACAGAAAAAATGCAGCAAGCAGTATGATAACATCCCTGGTTGCTTCAACAGCACGGGTCATCTTCATATCACGAAAAGCGGACATAGAAAAAATAGCCATTATTGCAGCCTCTAATATGATTGATATGACAAATAGATTAATTATGTTCTGGATAAGCACATCGCCGTTCATAAGGGGGTGACCTCCTTTTCATTAGATACATACAATCCTTTGGTACATCACAATGATTGTACCTGTAGTGGGTATGGTATGTCAATAAAAATTTATTTTGCGGTGTATTTCAGGTTCATGTGGTAGCTTTTTACAGTATTTAAGGCGATAGCTCCCGGTAAAAATGGCAACAGGGGTATCAAATATATTTCTATTGTAACTAAACTTTTAATAACACTTCTAATACAGTACAGGCAACATAAAAAATATTGACGTTATACTATCACTATACGTATAGTGATATCAAATTGTAAGTTGCAATACCTCCTCTCCTTTTTTGAAGGAAAGGGGCTGAGGGTAAGGTTACACAAGCCTCAGTGTGCATTTTTGTACGGATTGCATCATAACGTACTATATGTACTATTACATTTTATTTGTAAATGTTAAGACTATTACAACCGATATTATAACAAGGGAGTATTCTTTATGAAAAATACTTGTGTGCTTTTTGTATGTATATTGGCTTTAGCAACCGCTGTCTCCTGTAGCGGCGAGTCTTCCAGCTCATCAAGCAGTGCATTCAAGATACAACCCGGTGATGTAACTA
>CALEUQ010000083.1 GCA_937920495.1 uncultured bacterium
TTATCCTTTCTTTATTTTCTTTCTATCCAGTGGTTTTCCTTCCCATGCAGCTTCAAGCACCATTATATAGTCATCATAGTCAAGGTCTTCTGGATTATAAAACTGTGCGGGGTCGCTCATGGCTGTTCTGGCAATGTCGGGTAATTTTTCTTTAGGTATCATTTGCGTGCCGGTTCGGTCATATACCTCTTTCAGGAAACGTGGGTGTTTACCATCGGTTGCATCATGAAGGTCCTGAATGAGCTTTCGTATATATTCCACAGTTTTGAGTGGCCGTTCTTTCTTAGGCGTTTTGTTGTATACTTCTTCACCAGCAAGTGGGTAGAGAAGCTGGCCAATATAGTTGGCAGATTTATGCATGTTATATTCCAGGCCATATGGCAACATTACATTCATACATACACCATGCGGTACACCACACACACCACCAATAGCATGTCCAATATTGTGTACCATGCCAACCATTGAATTGGAAAATGCCATACCAGCCAGGTTTGAAGCAAGAGCCAGTGCCAGTCGGCCATCAAGATCAGAAGGTTTTTTAACCACGTTGACAAGATTCTGTGCAATGAGCTGGATGGCAGCAAGTGCCGTTGTATCGCTTAAGGGGTTTTTTGCAAGACAGAAGTATGCTTCCACGGCATGGGTAAGTGCATCCATTCCGGTGAAAGCTGTTATGGTTGGTGGTAGTGTTTTTGTCATACGGGAATCGATAATGGCAATATCGGGCAGAAGAAAAAGTGAACCAAATGCCATTTTTATGTTCTTTTCATGGTTAGCGATGACTGCAACTGAAGTAACTTCAGAACCTGTACCTGCTGTTGTTGGTACTGCTACTAAGGGGCGTAGTTTGCGTTTGACATTACCATAACCGGCAAATTGCATTAAATCTGCTGCATTTTCAGATACTAAAATATTGACTCCTTTTGCAGTATCAAGTACTGAGCCACCACCCACTGCAATAATTGAGTCGCATTTTTGGGCCCTGTATAATTTTGCTACTTCATTAACCACTTTAACATCTGAGTCAGCAGGGACGCTGTCAAATATTGCAGCAGGCTTTAGCTTTGATTTCTGGATTGCTGCCTGCACAATTTTTATAAGACCCGCCTGCTCAACACCTTTATCGGTGATAATCATTGGTCTTTGTGCATTGATTGCTTTTAAGCTCTGGGGTATCTGTTCTAAGGCCTTGTGACCAACTATCGTTTTAACACTGTTACAAAATTCATAATATGCTGGTAATTGCATGATTGCACCTCGTTTCATTAATTAGAATGTAAATGCACGGACATACACTAATATTCTTCCAAAATGTTTTCGCAATGGGTTCATCTGTGACCATTTGGGATATCGTTTCACGGCTAACCTGGCGATAATTTTTGGCAAAAGATATACTTCTACTATATTCAATATCCTCACCAGTGCACAGGCATCGGGTAAATCCCCATCCACAACCAATCTGTTGCGTGTGGTTGCGATTGCTGTTGCCTCCTGAAATGTAAACAGAAGCATTGCAGCCTCTACACTTTTTATGGTCATGGTCAATGTGGGTTTATAACCTTTATCCTTCCATCCTAAGTACTTTACTTTACCATCTTTAGTTTTTCCCACATACATTGAAGGCCCGTTTGGCCATATCCACATTTTTAACAAAAAGTTATCTTTTAATTTTGCAAATTCTTCCTTTACTTCTTTATCAACCTTTGCTGCAGCCTGAATGGCTCTACCAACTACCCACAGCATAACAGCAATATATATTCGCTTAATGAATTTCTTCTTTGGTTTTATTTCCGGATATTGTAATGCATTCATGATGTTACTCCTTTTTTTAAGAATTTATTTGCCTTCCCAGGCTTTTTCCAATAGCTCCATATACGCACTTTCTTTATATTGCTTGTTCTTAGTTGCTGCTAACCTGGCATACTCTTTTAGTTTATAGCGGGGTATGTTAAGCCCTTTTAATGTGGCTGGAACAAATTCTCTGGTAGTATCAATACATTGTATGAGATACTCATACGCAGTCTTCTGTCGTTCTTTTTCAGGTGTTTTTGCATACGTATCAATTCCTGCAAGTGCTAACAGCAGCTCAGGTCTAATCCCGCCTTTGGTATGTAGTTTATCAGCAAGATAATAGCGAAGAAGTATCCCCATCACCATACCAGCCTGCAGGTTAGTATCCAGAGCTATCACCTGCGCCAATACATGGACAATTCCTTGAGGTGCATTTGAAAATGCAGTGTCAGCACATGCGGCTGCATTGACAATTGCTACACTCCCATCTTTATACGAAGGTCTTTTAATGGTCCTCTGAAGATATTGATAAATAAATTGCAACGCGGTATGAGCATAGGCGTCGTTGATGGGGTTTGGCGCATCAATACCGCATGCCTCAATTGCGTGTGCAAGTGCGGTGAGTGCACTGTTTGCCACTTCCTGTGAATTGGCATGGCGTGTGATTCGAGAATCAATCACAATGACATCGGGATATAGAAAATCAGATTGCTTCTCAAAGCGCTCGTAATATGCAATAGCTGCCATCTCACCACCCTGGCAATCTGCGGTGGGTACGATAATCATTGGTTTAAGGGGTGATGTGATTGTTATATCAGCACACTGCAAAATATCAGTTTTCAGTGAAACAACCATATTGACGGCTTTTGCAATGTATGCCACACCACCACAACCAAGTGCAATGATTGAATCACAACCGCGGTCTCTGTACAGTTGTGATAGTTCATTGATAATGGTCACACTTGGGTAGAAAGGGGCATTGGTAAAAAGTGCACCTATTATGATGTTGCTATCGTATAACGCTTTTATTAACGTTTTGGACAATCCTTTTTTATCCCATCGATTGGATGTAATCACAAGTGGTTTGCGGGCATTGAGTGATTCTAATTCAAACGGGATGTGTTCTAATGCTTTGAGCCCTGAACAGATTTTTGGATGACTTAAAAATGTAAAGTTGTATGGAATCATGGGGTCACCTCATTATTTTTTTTCAATTTTTAAACGTTTTAATGTTCTGTCTTTTGGGATACCATTTTTATCAAAACCACGTGCTTTATAGTAACTATCTATCAGTTGGTCCAATGGTACAGTGCGCTGCTGTGGGTCACAGTGTCTGCCTTCGGTTAAAAACCGCTGTGGCAGAGTATCATCTTTGCGTGATATGCCTTCGCGGGTATTCATGTAACGCTCAAGGACATGTATTCTTCTGCCTGCTTTAATCCATTTGAACATACCCATTCGTTTACCGGTAATCCCTGACCACATTTCAGGCCATAGACTTACATCCATAAATTTGGTAGCTATGGGATTGAGATAGGTTATCATTGGATTTAGAAGGAATGTTGGTGTGTATTTTACTACAAATGGTTCAAGCTCAACAGCAAATGCAGTAAACTGGCATATATGCATGGAGTTGATAGCACAGGTGACATCTTCAATAAATGCAATCATGCTACCTTTACCTTTGAGTGAAAAAGGATCATGCATATTCAGATATACCTCAACGGCAAAGCTTGCAGTGGAAAGATGACAAGCACCGCGATTTGCAACCGCATAGCTTAATGCCTGCCCCCATGCACCACGGGGATCATACGCTGCCATTTCAAGGCCCTTAACATTAATAGCAAAATCAGCACCACCATATTTTTGCGATAGTTTCCTGGTACCGTTAGCTAAATCATCGCCAAAACCCCGTCTAAAAGCAATATCGGTGATTGTTTTTTCAATATTATCAGGTGATCCAAATTTCAGGTCGGTTTTAATTAATCCTTTTTCAGTGGCTTCCATTGCCCAGGCTATTGTGACAGCAGTTGATATTGTATCAAGGCCGTATTTTGTGCATAATTCGTTAAAATTGCTGATTGCAACTGGATCAAATATCTCCAGATTAGATCCAAATGTACCAACAGTTTCATATTCGGGTATCTGACGTATTTCACCATTTATATTGCCTTTGTGGCCACAAAGTATAGCGCAGGGTTTACAGGTTGAAAATTTGGTATCAAAGCGTTCTGCCATCTCCTCGCCGGAAATTTTGTGCGCTTCGCCATGCGAACCTCCGGTAAAATTGCGAACCGGCAATATCCCACCCGCATTACTTAAGTTGACATTTGCGTTGGTGCCAAACTGTCTATACAAAATAGACGTAATTTGATTGCGGTTGATAAATTTTAGTGTTTTTTTACGAGCTTTATCAAACTTTTTTGGATTTTTTGGTAATATCTTGAATTCATTTCCCTTAGCAACTATCGCTTTTAGATTTTTTGAACCCAATACTGCACCCATACCGCAACGACCAAGGAATCTGTGTCCGGAACACACGTTGGCATATAGCACCTTGTTTTCTCCTGCTTGCCCAATAACCAGCGCGCCGCTACCTTCTTTTTCCAGTGCTTTTTGAACGGTTTGAGTGTCTTTACCCCAGAACTTTTTTGCATCCTTAAATTCAACACCTTTTGAACTGATTACCAGATATGTAGGTGATTTTGCTTTGCCTTTTACAATAAGGCCATCCCATCCTGAGGTTTTTAATGCCATACCAAATGGACCACCACAGGAACCTGTTCCCATCAGGCCTGTCAAAGGTGATTTGGTAACAGCAGCAAAACGTCCCGCACAGGGTGCTCCGGTACCCACATACACGCCGGTCATAACAATAAATTCATTTTCATCAGAAAATGGGTC
This sequence comes from uncultured bacterium, assembly GCA_937920495.1. Lineage (GTDB taxonomy): Bacteria > Spirochaetota > UBA4802 > UBA4802 > UB4802 > UBA4802. The sequence continues at coordinate 4,699 of CALEUQ010000083.1, forward strand.
AATGCCAGCTGGTACTCTGTCATAAAAAAGTTTTAAGCCCAGTCCCTTGCCTCCTAAATAGAGTTCCAGGTCTTTTTCTGCGATAGGAATCTCGCGGTAGGATTGCGAGGATAAATCAACTTCAATTACTTTGTTACTTGTTCCAATGATTTCCTGCATATAGTATCTCCTTACAACCTTAAATTTTTTAATGTACTGATTGGCGTTACTATAGAACGTTTAATTGTATTATTACAATAAAACAGTATATGAGTAATAATAGAATAATGTAAAATTATATGTCAATCACGATATTGAGTAAAAATTAAAAATTTAGTCCAATGTTATAAATTAAAACTTGTTTGTAATAAATATTATTTTTTTGGCTCATTCCGTAATTTTGGGAAAATCATAGTGTGCTATAACAATTCCACACGCACTGCGGGTTTTTTATTGAAACAATATTTTATGCAATACTATTATTGCCAGAATAGTTTTTTATGCAAAAGGAATTAACGCACATATGAAATACATTTTTGATGGATAATCTTATTTCCAAAAAATCCGAAAATAGGGAAAAAACTAATTTTTAAAGACATTCACTTGTGGGCACAAGTATAGGTAAAAAAGATTTCTTTTATGGTATATTTTTTAAAGATGAAAACAATTTTTTAATGTGCCCACAAGATACAAATACAATTTAAGGAAATTATATCTTATCTTCTGCAAAATATCCTGCAGGTATATGATAGTATTTAAACGGCTGTTGTAAAATTGTACTGGTTTTGCTATAAGGATTTTCAAAGAAGTCTTTTACTACTTCCATGAAATTAAGCGATATGCCATAGTACATGCTCCTGTAAGGATCTGCTGAAGTGTTATCCCAGCGGACATAATTACGTGTAAAGTAACCAGCGTCCAGCTGGATATAGCGCATGAAGGTTGGTATTTTTATTCCCAAATTTTGTAGTCCAGCTAACCTGAAATTGAACACATATTTAGCACCGCTGTAGTCGCTACTCATATGCAGAGGATTCTTCCCCCAGCGGTCAAAGTAACTTTGGGTAGGCCAATATTGCCAGCTAAAACCAATTAATGAATCCAGTGTAGGCGAATATTCCAGTAATATCCCCAGTCCAATACCAAGCATATCCGCTACCACATCTTCGTATGAAAAACCATATTTGCCTGTGAATGCATCCCCCACTTCTATACCAACGCCAAGAAAAGTGGCTGTAGCTATTGAATATATCCATTTTGTGCTTTTGCCATTCTCAGACCAATCGTAGTAATTATGAAATATTCTAAAAGCCAGATAATGTGCCCATCCATGTCCAATTTTATCAGCACCGCCTGAATCAGTATTTTGCCCAAAAAAACCTTCATGTGCCCAGCGCCACTGGCTTTGTTCGCCCCAGTCCCATGTTTCCATCCCATACAATAGCGTTATGGTAGGAACTGCTACAAACATTGCAAGCGTTGGGATGGTTGGGAAGCTACTCTCATATTGTGGAGGTGGTGTTGTTTGCGCTATTTCCTGTCCAGATGCTGCAATTGTAAATATTAGTATAGTTACAATTAGTGTGAGCGGTGTAAAAAAAGTACTGGTTTTCATTACATAATCCTCAATTTGAAATGATATTACTAATTTTGTTCATATAATAGCGTCCTATGAATAATCAGCAAATTGCCGGTGGAACATTAGTCAATGCAAGACAGAAATGATTTTATATAAATATGTCAATGAAATTTCACGATTTATTCCTTAAAAAAATGTGTGAACACAATAAACATAGTAGGTGTACAATGTTTTATTAATAACATAAATTTGCATATATAATCAGTTATGGTAACAGTATGTGAAGTGTATTGCATTATGAAAAATACACTCAATATACAAAAAAATTACTTGATAAAAACAGCAATGGGATATCTGCTTTATAAGATTTTTTATTTGATTTTATGAGATCACGCTATATTAGCCTATAAGTATATCTATAAGTATATACATTAATGTATGAAAGTTTATAATACTACATCATGTAAATTTGTTGAGTCAAACTATGACAGATTATTCAAAAGCAAAAGATGCACCAATTGAAAAGGTTGAAGGTTATGTGTTTGATACCATACCAGCACATGGCCATTGCCCGGTGGTACAATGGGAATATCCTGAATTTCAAAGCCTTTGCCCTGTTTCTGGCAGGCATGATCAGGGCACAGTTGTGATAACCTATCAGCCAAAAAAACTATTGCTGGAGAGCAAATCAGTTCGTGACTATTTAAGTGCATGGCGAAATAAATCAATATGGCAGGAATATGTCACTGATGTTATTGCCAATGACCTGTACAGTGCCATCAAACCTGAATGGCTAACTGTGAAAATTGAATGGGCACCTCGTGGCGGTATATTTGCCACAACTACATCTATGAAAGGGAAAAAGTAATAAAGTCATATGCGTGGTGAATACATCGCAGGTGTTGATATTGGCGGAACAAAAATTATTGTTAGTGTTGCAGATGCTACAGGTATCAGAGCACGCGTGTATCAGCATACACAATTATCGGGGGATAACCTTACAATCCCAAAACAGGTCTATTATTTAATTCAGAAAACCGCAGAGTATGCCGGAATACACTATGAAGATATACAATCGGTTGGAATCAGTACCTGCAGCCCCTTTGAAAAAAAGGGAATATATAAAGAGATAGTTGCCCCAAATTTGTGCGGAGGATTAACAGGCAGCACGCGATTGCCCAATTCGTGGCACTCCATACCGCTTGAGGAATTTTTTTGCCAGTTATATCCAGATGTTATTGTGGAAAACGATTGTGTTGCTGCTGTGGTTGCCGAAAAGCTTTTTGGTGCCGGTAAACTGTACGATAATCTTGTGTATGTTACCTGGAGTACAGGGATTGGAGCAGGTGCGTATGTTGATGGCAAACTAATACGTGGGAAAAACGGCAATGCGCCACACTTTGGCCATATATATATTGCTGAAGATGGCCCGCAATGCGGATGTGGAAATTATGGGGATTTGGAGGCGATAGCATCCGGGACTGCAATTGCCCGTGATTATGGAGTGCCTTCTGCAAAGGAAGTCTTTGACAGCTATCGTGCAGGCGATACCAGAGCTAAAGAAATAATCCATAGAGCAGCACGAAATTTTGCTCGTGGCCTGGCTTCACTTAACGCGTTATTTGATACCGAATATATTGTGCTGGGTGGCAGCGTCATGAATGATAGTGACATATTATTGCCACTCGTTAAAGAAGAATTTTATATATCATTTCCAGTATTGTCACGAGATGTTATAATAGCCAAAAGCATATTATTTGAATATATAGCTGATATTTCCGCACTTGCACTTGTTATGCCTGTATCATGGATAGAAACGTGGAGAACATATACTCCCTGGGAAAAAGCACCAGACTTGATAAAATTGTAGAAGATTGGCTATTTTATTAATAAACGAAGATTGATTTACAAAATATAACTCGCACTTATTACATTCTATGAGGATTATGTTCTATAGCAATTTAAAGTAGCTTATCGATTGAATCATGAATATTTAAAAATGTGGTCATTTCGGTTACTGTAAATGTCCGTTTAATTTTTTCGTTTACTCCAACTGTTGCAAACAGTATCCTGTTCTTTTTACAATACAGCCGTATTGAAACCAGTATTCCCAGGCCTGTTGAGTCAATAAAATCAACTCTTGAAAGGTCTACAATCACGCGCTCTTTCTTTTCTTTTTCAATAAGAGCAATTATTTTTTTATCAGTATCCAGAGCTTGTGGAGATATTAATTCACCTTCAACAGATATAATCAATACTTTGTCTTTTATTTCATGTTTAATATCCATTAATTAGCACCTCCTATACAACAATGAGCAGTATAAAGATTTGTTTACTGCGACATCAGGTTTTCCTGTTTATGTTATGTATTGTACATATAGATTGTATTAATGCAATGATTTTTTTAATTTTAATTTTAACAAAGAAGGATTTTTCACAAAATTCGCAGTTCTTCATTCAGGAAGTTTGTTTACTATCGTGTGCACAAACTGGTGCAATGTTTTGTTTTTATATGCGTCCACTGCTATGGCAATACTTGTATCATCGGTTACTATCGCCTTTAAAAGAGCACTCCTTTGTGAGGATGTAATGTGTGAATAATCTTCTTTTAATATTTTTCGTATTGCATTCATGGTGTCAAGCATTATCTCTATGTTGGATGGGATACTCTGTTCAATCAGTCGTCGTACTTTTGCTGCCATGGCTGGTGAAGCGCCGCCTGTGGAAACAGCAACAAGAAGGCTGCCACGTGTAAAAAACGAAGGCACATAAAATGATGAATTATCAGGATCGTCTACGGCATTTATGGGGATGTTCAATGATACAGCTTCTTCAAACACTTTGCGGTTGATATCAGGATTATTGGTTGCAGAAAACACAAGCGTTGCGCCTGCGCAATCGCCTTTCTGGTATTCACGGTTTATGATGGTAATGGGGTTATGCGAAGCATATTCCTTTAGCTCTGGATGTATGTCAGGTGCTATTACCACAACCTGTGCGCCCGCCTGCGTCAGGTCCTTTACCTTGCGGAATGCTACCTGACCACCGCCTATCACCACAACGCGCTTGCCATTAATTTTATACATTATTGGATACAGCATTGTTAATCCTGCTTCTGCAATTCAACAGGCATTTCAAAATATTCACCACTGGCTTTAAGCTGATGTTTTATTTCTTCAGTTAATCCTATCTCTTCGTCAGTAAGGTAGCACTGTGGGTCAGGTGCCCATGGGTCGCCAAACACACGGTACGCGCGCACTCGCATTGAGCCATTGCACATTGCTTTGTACTGGCACACACGGCATCGCCCTTTGATGTACACAGCTTTATGCTTTAAACCTTTCATAAGCGGATCAGTTTCATCCATCCATATATCGCCAAAGTTGCGCTCAAGTACATTCCCAAAGGTATAATCCTGCCAGAATTGGTCAGGATGTACATTGCCCACAAAATCAATATTTGCAATACCAACGCCGGTGGAAAATGCACCACCGCCATTCCAGGTCAATAGCTCTTTTACCTGTGTAGCTTTTTGCTGGTTTTTTTGCAATAGCTTTAGGTACAGATACACTCCATCAACATGATTATCCACGGTAAGGATGTTAATGTCAAGCCCACGTCTAAAAAAATCATCTGTGCGTTCAATGATGATATCAAGGGCCTGGCGCTGCTCTTTATAGGTAAGGTCATCGGCAAAAAGATTCCCGCCCCGTCCGGAATACACCAGATGGTAAAAACACGCACGGTTGATGCCTTCTTTTTCAATAAAGTCAAAGATGCGGTGTAAATCCACAAAATTGCGTCGTGTAAGGGTAAGGCGTAGCCCCACACGCTGTCCAGCGGCAATACAGTGCTCAAAGCCTTGCATTGCTTTTTTGAATGCGCCATCCATGCCGCGGAATTTGTCATTGACGTCTTCCATGCCGTCCAGGCTTATGCCCACATATACAATACCAGAGTCTTTGATGGCGCGCGCTTTGTCCCTGTCAATTAATGTGCCATTGGTTGAAAGCACCGGACGTATGTTTTTATTTGATGCACGCTCAATAAGTGTAAAGATGTCTTTGCGCATCAATGGCTCGCCACCTGAGAAAAGCAAGGAAGGGATGTTAAACGCTGCTAAATCATCAATAAGCGTAAGTCCCTGGTCAGTGGTAAGTTCGTCGTATTTTATGTTGTGCGAATCAGTATAGCAGTGTACGCACTGTAAGTTGCAGGTGCGGGTAACATTCCACACCACAATTGGCCTGCGCTGGCTTGCAAGCTCTACACGAGCATGGGGCGGGTTGCCGTGTGAATCCACCGTTGCTTCTGTGCCATAGCGCAGCCCATCACCGGTGGATGATCCGCTGCAGTAAAGTTTTCCTATATCAATCATTGTTGAATTCCTTTAATTTAAAAAATATTTCACACGCTCTTTTTTAAACTCTTTGAGGGATGGTACAACCCATCCCATATCCATCCACACCTCAAAAAAAATATTTCACACGCTCTTTTTTAAATTCTTTTAATGAGCGATAGCTCCTGTACTCGGCGCCTGCTATTGAATGAAGCCTGTGTATGATAGCAGTCAATTCCTCCTGGCTCTTTGCGTGAACCATGGCAAAGATAGGATACTCCCACGGATGGGGAAACGCCTGCCGCACATACAGGTGTGATATCGCACTTTCCTTTGAAAACTCCTGTAAGATGTATTCACTGTTGCCATTGTCTTTCCATACTGTCATTGCATTGGCAACGTAGCCTACTGCGTGATGTCGCACTACCGCACGGTATGATCGCATTACGCCTGCACTCAGCAATGATTGTCCTATTGATAATACGTCATCTACGTTAATGGGGATCTTTTTTTGGGTTACTATCGCCGCAAATGGTTCAGGAACCAATGGAAGGTCATGCTGTAGTACGCTAATGGCATGTTTCACTGTAGTATCAATAACAATGTTTTCAGAAAGATTTTTTATGTTAAATTGTGTATCGTGAAAGACATCATCGTCAAACCGTGCGGAAAGCTTGACCATGGTTGTTGCGGTAAAGATGTTGAAACCTGTGGCGCCAGCTTTTTGTGCTAATGAGGCAACATAATCGGTAAAATTTTCCTCCTGTGGCAGTGCCAGCGTAAACCATATATTGTAATCGCCCTCACGCAGATAATTGTGGCTTACTCCTGGCAAGGGATTGATGACGCTGACTGCCCTTTCAATGTTGTGTTGCGCAACCTCAAATGCCACCAGGTTAGACTGGTAGCCCAACTTCTTTGCATTGAATATTCCTGCAATGCTTCGCAGTATGCCTTCTTCTTTTAAACTGGAAAGTGCTTCAAGTACTTCTCCTTCAACTGTATGCAGCATATCAGCAATTGCTGTAAAAGGTTTTGGAACAAGCGGCACCTGTATCTGTACTGTTTTAAGCAAAAGCTTTTTGTCAAGCATGGCTCATCCTCTTTGGCTGGTATATACAGTAGGGTTCTTCATCCATGTAATCACCGGTTGCATAGTATGCCCGTGCGCGGCAGCCTGCACAGAATGCTTTGTACTGACACATACCACATTTACCTTTCAGCCGGGATAAATCTCTAAGAGTTGTAAATAGTTCTGATGATTCCCATATTTGGGTAAATGGTGTGTGCAGTACATTGCCTGCAACAAGCGGCAGGTAACCGCACGGCTGCACATCACCTCTGTGCGAGATAAAACAAACGCCGCTGCCAGCCAGGCATCCACGTGTCACTGCTGCAAGCCCATCTGTTTCAAAGGTGAGTGTACGGCCTTCCTTTTTTGCTTCTTGCCGTATGATGCGATAGTAGTGTGGTGCGCATGTTGCCTTAAACTCAATACCGGCTTCTTTTGTTTTGTAGTATAGAGAACGAAGCGTGTCCTCATACTGTTCTTTTGTAAGCATATCCGTATCAGCTATCTGAACACCGCAGCCAACCGGCACCAGCATAAACACGTGCAGTGCAACAGCATGACGCTCTTTGGCAAGGTGTAGTAACGCATCAATGCTGCCTGCATTTCGCTTTGTGATGGTTGTGTTAAACTGAAATGGCACACCAGCTTCATATAAGAACAAAGCGCCACGTAGTGCACTTTCAAATGAACCGGGGATGCCTCTAAACGCATCATGGGTTGGTGCATCAGGACCGTCAATGGAAATGCTGACACGCTGGAATCCGCAAGCCTTTATGCGTTGTGCAATCTGATAGTCAATGAGTGTGCCATTGGTTGCTAAAGCCAGCGGTAAACCTTTTGCATGTGCATAGTGTGCAATGTCAAATAAATCCTTACGGTACAGTGGTTCGCCACCTGTCAGTACTATAATTGGGCGATAGTTACCGGCAATTGAATCAATGACAGAATATATTTGCTGTGTGGAAAGTTCATTGGCAAATTCTTGATCAACGCTTTCTGCTCTGCAGTGCACACATCGCAAATTACAACGTTTTGTAAGTTCCCAGAAGATGAGGCGAGGGCCATTCATAGTTTAAAAATCTCCTTAAGCAGGTTTGCTTTTTCTTTTGCTTCCTTTGAATGACAGTGTGTACCAAGCTCTTTTAAATACGAAATTGGTATGTGCAGGGTTTTTGTCATTATCTGCCTGGTAAGTTCTTCAATGATGGCAAAATCTTTGTCTTCTAAATGTTTGAGTTTACGGCGGCGATATTTTTTTAATTCATCATTGCGGATAGTTTCAAAAGTTTTCTGGATTTTTGCAATTAATGGCACTATCTGCAAGCTTTCATACCAGTGCAAAAATTCCTCAGTGTCGGCCTCTATCATTTGGTATGCTAACTTTGTTTCATTAAGGCGGTTTTTCAAGTTTTCATCAGCTATAGATTTTAAATCATCAATGTTATATAAAAATACATCACGTATGTGGCCTGCTGCAGGGTCAATATTTCGTGGGACTGCAATATCAATTAAAAATAGAGGTTGTGTACGCTTTTTCAAAGCTTCCTGAACCATATCTTTTGTTAGCACATAGTGATGAGCTCCCGCTGAGGATATAATTATATCAACTCTGGGTATTGTTTCTATAATTTCTGCTAATGTGATGATGGTTGCATCCTGGTTAATTTCATTTGCAATACGCTGTGCATTATGCAATGAGCGGTTTGCCAGAATTACTGTGCCAATCTTAAATTTGGTTAAATATTTTAGTATGAGTTCGGCCATCTCGCCGGCACCAATTAAAAGAACTCTGTGTTTTGAAAGGTCTTCAAAGATCTTCTTTGCAAGCTCAACCGCAATAAATGCAATGGATAAGGGGTTGCGTGCAATCTCAGTTTCAGTGCGCACGCGTTTTGCAGTTCTGAATGCCTGATGAAACAGCTTGTTTAAAATAGTGCCTGTTGTGTTATGCTGTGTAGCCCACCTGTACCAGTCCTTAACCTGACCAACTATCTCATTTTCGCCAATAACCATTGAATCAAGTGATGAAGCAACACATAGAAGATGCCGTACGGCTTCTTTGTGGTATTTTTTATATAACACGGGTTCAAATCTATCACGTGTTAAGCCTGCAAATTGTTCTAATAGATGTATTACCCTTTGTGTTGCATCTTCTATATGCGGTGACACAAAGTACAATTCCATCCTGTTGCAGGTTGCTATATATACCATCTCAAGGATGTCATTTTCTTTTGCAGTAGTAACAAACGCTTCCAGTACTCCGGTGTCAAAGGCAAAGCACTCACGTGTTTCCACCGGAGCAGTTTTATGGCTCATACCAACCATGCCAATTTGTGGTAAATATTCTTTCATGAGGTGTTACCTGAAACTATGGAATCCAGAAGTTACTACTACATTGCTTGCAGTAAATACTATCACCAGTATCAAAAAAGATACTATTATGATGATACTCAGGTAATAGTTACTGGTTACGTGAGCTCTTTTGATAAGCCACAGAATAAAAATGATACCCCAGGCGCCATACATTAATATTTCCTTTGGGCTTCCAGATGATATATTTCCGTAAAATTGATATAGCATGATGATGCCAAAGATGATACCGGCAGTGAAAAAGAAAAACGAGCGTGATAACGAAAAGCTCGTAAGCCTGGATAGTACGGTAAGGCTTGGGAAGCGATTAATAAATTTCATGGATGTTTTTTTCTGCAGTTGCCATGACACAACAATATATAGCACCGAAGAAGCAAACGCAACAAAGAAAAGTACTTCGCCAAGAAGTGCCAATACAATATGGATGACCATGATACCGTTGTCAGCGCTAATGACCATATATCGCGGTGAATTTATAAAAAAAAGCGAGGTGATAGCAATGATGGTGGTAAGTGGAATCAGTATTGCGCTTAATGATCTATAGTCATTCTTCCATTGTGATACTGCCATGTACAGTGTAAGCAATGTCAAAAACAGTATAGTAAGGTAAAAGAATATAAAAATATGTATTTTGTACACACCAGCACCATACACAGGCAAAAAATAACCAATTACCACAAGCATAAGCAGTATAATGCTTGTGAGCACTTTTGTAGTCCTTTCATGCAGGGGCATATCCTTATGGATGGAAAGGACGCTGCAGACTGACGCTACGATAAATAGTAATACCAGTATATAGATTACAATCATAAAGCCTCGGATTTGTAATTAATATATATCTATTTTTGCACAATTCATATTTATTGTGTGTGCAGCCGTAGTGTCAAGTATTAATGGTTAATTCTATTGCAGGTGTTTTTTTAAATAATGTGCGATAGTTACTGGCAAAAATTTGATGGATAAAAAAAATATTGCAATAATTATAGTATTAATCAAAGAAGAATACACTTCTGATATTTCTATCGACGTATATGTACGCTAGTGTCATAGAGTTATCATTAACCTGATAAACCTAATTTAGCATCTCATCGATCTTGATACAAGGGGGTATACAATAATGGCTAATCGTGAACATTGGGGATCAAAAGCTGGTTTTGTACTGGCTGCAGCCGGTTCTGCTATAGGTCTTGGTAATGTATGGAAGTTTCCGTATGTTACGGGTGCAAATGGTGGGGCAGCGTTTGTGTTTGTGTATCTTATCTCAGTACTTATACTGGGTCTTCCTATCATGATTGCAGAGCTGGTCATTGGCCGTCATACAGAAAAGGACCCTGTGGGAGCATTTAAACAGATAGCTGGTGGAACAACGTGGGAATTTGTAGGCTATTTAGGGGTGCTTTCGGGATTTTTAATACTATCATTTTATAGTGTTGTTGGTGGATGGACAATAGGGTATATAGTAAAAAGTATTGCAGGCTCCATATCATCTATTACAGAAACTTCGCAGGCAGCTACCATTTTTAAAGAGTATGTTGCAAATCCTTATCTTTCAATAGTATATCATGTGTTGTTCATGTCATCATGTATGTACATAGTTATCAAGGGTATAAAAAATGGTATTGAAAGATGGAGCAAGATATTAATGCCGCTTCTGTTTGTTATTCTTATAGCCCTGATTATTCGTGGCATTACTATGGAAGGAAGCCTTGAGGGGATAATATTCTTTTTAAATCCCGACTTTTCAAAGATTACGTTAGATTCTATTCTTTCTGCATTGGGACAATCATTTTTTAGCTTAAGTTTGGGGATGGGGGCCATGATTACCTATGGAAGCTACCTGTCACGGCAAGATAAAATTTTGCATTCTGCTTTGTGGATAGTGTTCCTTGATACGTTCATTGCTATTTTAGCAGGCCTTGCCATTTTCCCATCAGTATTTGCGATGTCGCTATCGCCCCAGGAAGGCCCCGGGCTTATTTTTCATGTGATACCGGCGGTGTTTGCACGCATGCCGTTTGGGCAGTTTTTTGAGTTTTTGTTCTTTGTGCTGTTGTTCATAGCAGCCCTGACCTCGGGGATATCATTGCTGGAAGTGGTTGTGGCATACATTACCGATGAAAAAGGTTGGAGCAGAAGAAAAGCAGTACTGGTTATGGGAAGCATCATTATCATTTTAGGAATACCATCAGCGCTTTCATTTGGTGTAATGGGAAATGTAACCATATTAGGAAACACATTCTTTGATCTTATGGACAAACTTACATCAAATTACATGTTGCCCATTGGTGGATTTTTTATTGCAATCTGTTTGGGCTGGAAATATGGTCTTGAGAATACCATTCATGAGCTTGATCCTGACACACGGTTTATATCGCTGAAAGAGCTGTGGGCGTTTATGATTAAGTTTGTTTCACCGTTTATTTTGTTTGTAGTTTTTTTTATGCTCATAAAAGATGATCTTGTTGTGCTATTGCAAAAGATCTTTTAGTTTCATTCTTTGATCAGGATACACTGTTGCACAAGGTGTACGTTGTATCATTAAAAATTTTTTAGAAAAAATGTTTGACGATAACAATAGATTATATTATTTTGACAATGATACTCAGCGAGTATCTCCTTCCAAAGTATTCCGCTAAGGATAGTGACGATTCCGCATGGAATCGTCTTTTTTTTAAATAAATCTATAAAACGTGAGCATCTGGTTGTAACCGTCCTGTACGGCACGTCTTTATAGAACTCTTTTTAACTGTAAACCTTTGCATTGGAATTAAAAGCACTTACATTTTTTTGTATTTTCGTAACTATTCAGCAAAAAAATTTTTTTCAAGAATAATAAAAAAAGGCTATTAATTTTAACAGCATATGTTACATTATGTCACATGAACCGCGATG
>CALEUQ010000084.1 GCA_937920495.1 uncultured bacterium
TTCCTGTAGCATCCCTCTCCATTCAATACATCGGGATGTGATGTGATAGGTAAGATTGGGAAGCTGTACACGCAATTTCCTGGCCATAGTATTCCTCCATGTGTTACGTTTTTGTAATAGATTCTATGTATATACAACGCAACTGGTGGGAAAATTGTAAAAGGTTGTGGGAATTTTTTTAAAAATTTTGGGAAAATTTTGGGGTCAGAGCCTAAAAAAATATCAGGCTGACAGCGCAGAGCATACAGAGCAAGTTGAAAAAAAGGGGTCAGAGCATTAAAAAAAAGAGATCCTGAATATGGAGGAGGGCATATTGTACCAAAGGGGTCAGAGCCCGGTAATGGAAGATGATATTTGTGCACACACGCATGTTCAGAGCATAAGTCACAAATCAGAGCAAAAAAGGGGTCAGAGCATTAACCAGCGCTTGCTTAGAGAGCATGGGCGGAGCGGATAGGTCAATCAGGATGTGTCAAACAATGAGCATTAAGGCTCTCGAAATAACAGGGGTCAGAGCATTAAAATAATTGACATTATTATACCACAACCGTCATACCACCACACAACCAACAACAAGGGGTCAGAGCCTATGATAATCACCATACAGCGATATGCAAATAACGGCTATGGCATAGGATTTATTGATGGCAAAGCTGTTTTTGTCCCCTACAGTGCAGTTGGAGATGTTGTTGATGTTACTATAACACGCCATGCAAAAAACTACTGTTTTGCGTCAATCAATAACATCATAACACCTTCATCATATCGTATTGCACCCCAATGCTCTGCGTTTACCCACTGTGGGGGATGTGACTTTCTCCATATCCCTTATGACCATGAACTAACATTAAAAAAAGAATTATTCCAGAATACCTTAACCCACATTGGAGCCATTCATAGAAATAACATACCTGCAATTGAGATAGTTTATAGCACTCGTTATCATTACCGAAGTCACGCCGCTTTGCAATCAGATGGCGCACATACTGGTTTTTATAAAAAGGATTCGCATATTATTGAACCAATACCCAAAGAAGGGTGCCTGCTACTTCACGAAAAACTGAATGAAGCTATAACAACTACATCTACATCGCGGGGTCAGAGCCCCTTTAAGATTGCCATAGACTCACAAAGCAATATATGCTCTGACCCCACCACAACCATTATTGAACAGGAAGCAGGTATCACCTATAAGCGAAGTATTGATACATTCTTTCAGGCAAACAGGTTTCTTAGGAAAGAAATGCTGCACATTGCCGATACACTATCGCAAAGCTTTGCATCATTTCTTGACGTGGGGTGCGGTGTTGGCTTTTTTAGTATCTATTTAGCTAAACGTATGAAAGGCACAGGCATTGATACAAATATTCACAGCATTGAATGGGCAAAACAGAATGCATCCTTAAATGGTGTGGATGTAGATTTTTATGCAATAAGCATTGAGAACTATCACCCCTTTAAAAATAATCACCAGTGTGTGGTAATAGACCCTCCACGTCAGGGCATATCAAAGCGGGGCAGAAAAACTATTTTAGCAATGGCTCCTTGTGCAATTGTATATGTTTCGTGTAATCCTGTTACCTTTGCCCGTGATGTTAAAAGCTTTATTGACAGTAACTATCGCCTTGGAAAATTATTTTTGATTGACATGTTCCCATGCACACATCACACTGAAGTGATTGGGCTTTTAACAAAATAGCTTACTTTAATGTAAATGTCAGCCCCTGCACAAACGTCATACGTTCTTTGGCGATAGTATCCGGAAAAGGTGGGAAAGGCTGAGCACTAAAAATTGCCGCAAGTGCAGCTTCATCCAGAAGCGCTGAACCAGATGACTGCACCAGCATGGCCGAGAGCACTCTGCCATATTTGTCGATAGTAAATTTGATATAGGTTTTTCCTTCTACACCATCCTTACGTGCCGCAGCTGGATACACCAATGCTTCCTGAATACGTTGTCGAATCATATCGGTGTAGCGCATGCTAATATCACGGCTGTCCTCATTTGAAACCATGTATTGCGATGCTGTAATGCCACCCTGCTCTTTAAGCGGTGCAGGATTATTCTTAAGCCTGGTTTCATCGCCCGCAGTATCAATATGCGGCAGCAGTGTCTGTGTGTGCATGGTAACATGCAGTGTATGCGTGTGCACATTCGCAGCACTTTCTCCAAATGATACACACAGTAAAACACCATGCACAATGGCCGAAATCAAAAATGCATAATACACAATGTTGCTATTTTGTGCTGTCATTGCTCTCTTCAATACTTGTTGCTATTACCAGATTGTTAATCTGTGTTTGCTTTATTATATCAATCACGCTCACCACCATTCCAAGCTGTACTGTTTTGTCAGCTTTTAGTATTACAGTTTTTGATGTAGCCGACAGTGCGGACAACATCTCTTTAAGAGCTACACGCTCAACTCTGGTGGCATTACAATAGATGGCGTTTGTGCCAGTAATATATATCTCAATACTATCCCTCTGCACGGTAACAGCCGAATTTGCCTTAGGCAGCGACACGTCTATACCAGGGTTGGCAACAAAATATGATGTAAGTGCAAAGAAAAGTAGCAACTGGAACACAACATCAATAAGTGGTGCTATGTTTAAATTAATGACCACCTTTCTTCTACGTTCAATGTACAGCCGCTCAGCACTCACTGCTTTATAACCTCTAATATATCACTCACAAGCTCTTTTAGTGCACCGGTAATATCATCAATCCTGTCTTCAAAATAATGATATGCAATGATGGTGGGAATGGCAACAATCAAGCCTGCAGCTGTGGTAATTAATGCTTCCCATATACCACCTGCCAAAGCCTGTGGATTAACCTGCCCTTGCATGTGCTGAATACCCATAAATACCTTAATCATACCTGTCACCGTGCCTAAGAGTCCCAATAAAGGTGCAATATTTCCAATTATGGCAAGCCAGTTTAACCTTTGTTCCAGATTACGGACATAAAACGTAGCAAAACGCACCAGCTTATGCTCGGCCTCATGCAGTTCATAGTCAATAGTATAATCCTTTGCCATATCCAGAACCCCGGTCATCTCCTTAACTATACCCGTACATTGTGAAATAGTTTTTTTATTCAATGCACCACTCACAAATTGCTGTTTAAAAAAATCTACTGCATCCCATAGATACGGTTTGGATTTCCTTAATACATATACACGTTCTAAAAAAATTGCCAGCGACAACACAGAACACAGTAAAATTGGCCACATTACCAGGCCACCCTTTTGAAATATAGCAAACATATCCGTTACTCTTTTTTTAAATTTATGCTACTATACGAACAATATAATAAAAAATTGACAACTTTTTTATGAATAATTTTTCCCAAATTATTCCTTAAATAAAATTTGTGAACATAATAAACATACTGTACAACCCCGTCGCCGAAGCGGCGGGAATACGCTTTTTATTAACAAAATACCCTCTTTCTGTATTTTTGGGAAATAAGATTATCCATCAAATTTGTTCAATTTTCCCAAAATTACGTAATGGGCCGAAAACTTTATTATTCAAAATTTTCGTTTACAAGATTATCGCATTCCCCTTACCATGGCAGGATGCGTACAGCATACAACATCATATCCTGCTACAGCAATGTACCAAATCCATACAGAAAAATTGCATGGCATATTCTTAACATTCTACTTCTAATATTACTACTATCTATCATAGGGTGCAAAGCCATAACAATGGGTCAATCCAATATATATCAAAGCCCTGAAGTACTCAATCACAGCTGGGAATATAGCTGGCAGTTTTCTAAAGACAACATTAATAAGGGCGATAGTCACTGGGATAAGGTTACACTGCCACTATCACACTTGAAAAAACAATCCAATACGTTATGGCTTCGTACAACGTTACCTCAAAAGTTGCCACTACATGCCGCACTCTACATCCGTGAATTATATCTTTCAGTGGTTGTATATGTTGATGCCATACCAATCTATTCTTTCTGGGACCTGGATACAATGTATAGCAAAGAATTTATTGCAAAAAAATCCCATATAATACCCATCCCCGATTCTGCGGCAGGCAAAACAATATACTTCAAAATACAGTCAAACTATCCACTCATAGGGATTACCGGTCCAGTACTCATAGGTTCAGAATATTCCCTGGTTAGACACATCATAGCATATGATTTTGATAATATCAGCATTGCAAGCATCGCATTGTTCATTGGGATCTTTTCATTGATGATCTTTATTGCTAACAGGAAGCAATGGGAGTATTTTTATTTTGGTCTATTTGCTTTGTTTCAGGTTTTATATATCACCAATTATACTTCACTGCGGGATGTATTGCTTGATGCGCCTTTATTATGGATATACCTATGGCTGTTTTCATCTGTATGGTCTACCACCATGTTTATTGGTTTTGTTAAAGTACTTTTCAATTATTCACAAAAGTCAACCATAGGGATCTTATTCTTAATCAACATAGCGTATGCTACCTTTGAATCCATACTACTTCTTTTAACCATAGGCCAACTATATATAACCGGAACAATTCAAACAAGCACACTAATATTACACACACGTTATGTTTTCCAATACCTGCTGGCTGCAGATGCCATAATAATACTTTCAGTAATTGTGCAAAAACTAAAACAGGGGAACAAAGATGCTGCCATATTACTTTTGGGCCTATTTGTATTGAGCATAACCGTATTGCATAGTATTGCAGTGGCTATAGGTTTTTTAAAACAAGATTTCCACTCATATATTCACTGGGGTGTGTGTATACTTTTAATAGCGCTTTCAATTATACTCATCAGGCAATATACACTTATGCAAGAGAAGATGATGGTAAATAAAGCAGATATGAACATAGCCCGGAATATACAGCAATCAATTATACCCGCAAATCCGCCACATCAAGAAAAACTTATTATAGCATCAGAATATATTCCAGCCATGATTGTTGGTGGCGATTTTTTTGATTATGCTGCTATCAGCAACCATGAAATCGGAATCATTATAGCCGATATTACCGGCCATGGGGTATCCGCTGCTTTAATTGCTTCCATGTGCAAAATAGCATTCCATGCTTCCAGTGATGTATATACCAATCCTCAGGCTTTGCTAGAAAAAATAAATACAATCCTTTTATATAAAACCGCGGGCCAGCTTTTATCAGTGTTCTATCTATATATAAATACATCAACAAACACAATGGTTGCATCAAGTGCAGGCCATCCCCGATGTATCATTGTGGACCGTATTTCAGGAAATCATCTTGAATTATACACAAAAGGCAGGATTATAGGAGCCTTTAAAACACTCAATTGTACAAATAGCGTACATACATTACACTCCTGCCAACGAATTATTCTTTATACTGACGGCATAACTGAAGCATTAAATTATTCCAGAGTCATGTATGGAGAAAATAACTTCATTAAAGCTATCAAAGAAACCTTACACCTTAAGCCCCAGGAAGCATGTTCATATATTACAGAAGATGTCTTATCATGGACTGGCAATGATCAATCACAGCGTGATGATATGACGCTTATCGTTATTGATATAAACGCATAAAGAAAATTCTACTAATAAATTTTTAAGAATATTGCCTTTGAAGGCAATTATATGAAGTAATATATAATTGCACAAATATCATAATATGAATGGTAATTATTATTTAATTTACATAGTATATAATTATATCAAAATAAAAATATTTTTTTAATAATATAAAAAAATGTATTGAATATTTTCACTGTGTTCATTTATATTGAACATGCTACATAGCATTATATCTGGTTATATTTTCTATATACCATTTTCTACGATATGTACAGCACGCGCTGACATTCTTTTTTGGTTCACTAAGGAGTTGTATATGGCAGCTTTAAAAGAAAAAGTTATTATCAAACGTACCACCCGAAAGGGACGGAAAAAATCATCATATCTGCCACCCGACTATAAAACATTGCAGGAAGTTATTGATGGAATTGAACGCGACTATATTCTTCATACACTGGAGTTAACCAACTGGAATCTTCAGAAAACCAGCCGCGTTCTTGATATAGCACGCAACACACTAAAAGCCAAAATGAAAAAATACAATATTGATCTGCAATAGCATCATTTATAATAGAGCAAAAACAATAAAACCCGAAATGATCAGCAAGCCTAAAAGAAGTGCTATGTACACAAATAACATATTTTCATTATTTTCTTCTTTTTTTTGCTCCTGTTTATCTGTTTCAATCTTAACATTTTCCTCTTCAATTATTTTAACCAGCACATTTTTTGCCACAAGTGCGTAAATTGCAAAGCCACCTGTTGAAAGCGATATCTTCTCTTTAATCCGCGCTTTTACAGGAAGGTATTGCCCATCGCTGGTTATTGCATTAAACATGCGTGCAATCTTATCAGATACCGGGTCTTTGCCACTGAGCATCACAGTAATCTTTTCGCCTGGTTTAATATCATTTATATATTTGCCCTTAACAGGAGAAACGATAACGGTGCCGGGGATAACATATTCCACCTGAGATTCTATCTGGCGCATCTTTATCTCATCAGGACCAAGCGCTTCCTCCTTTTCTTCCTGTTTCCCTGGCAATTCCATTGGTATATTCTCGATTTCCAGGGTTAACGATGTTGTTTTATCTATCTCAATCTGGCATTCAGTATTCTGTGAAAAATATTTTCCTATTATTTCCTCAAACAATTCTGATATTACCTGTATATTCCCCGCTTTTGCTGGTTCATATATATCATACCCTTCTATTGCATCAGCAAGATGGTTGATAAACTTATACGAATCTTCTGTAGCGCCACCCAGATCACTTACAATATCACCAAATAAATTATAAAATTGCTTCCAGGCGTCAAAGATACGAATTTTATTATACATATCAGTATATGATGTCACCAGTGCATTAATATTAATAATATAATCATATTCAACATTCAGAAAGATATAAAATGCTCCTACTTTGCCTGCTCTAAACCTTCCCTTTATAACAGCAACATCCTGCAAAATTCCCGCAGCCATCTGGCGGGCTTTTTCCAGATTACCATTTGTGTACTTTAACGCCTTGTTTATAAGCTGCGTCTGATCACTGAATGAATCATATTGGGTATTATCTGGCATTCAAACTTCAACCTCTTTTTCAGCTAAACTTTTTTCAATTATTTCATATTTCTTTTGAGGGCTTAACGTAATAATACGTTTAATACATTGAATAACCTGATCCTTATAATAAGAAGGAACCTCTAATATGAAATAACCATTTTCTATATTATTAATAATGTGTACTTTATTCTCGGGAATTTTTAAACCCAGAAGTGGACCATAAAATTTTATAATATACTCCGGCGAGATGTATTTGACAAATAACCTGGAAACACCCAGCTTTATTCTTCTGATTGGTTTATATTGCTGATATTTGGTCTTTATTAATTCATTAAATGATGATGGGTTTGTGGCAATGAGTATAGCAATACTCCCTTCCTCAGATTCAAGAACCTGCATATAGCTATAAAGATTTTTATATGATGCTAAAAGCCCAAATAGTGAATCATCTTCACTTTCTTTCTTTTTAATAATCTGTTTCATACATCTTCATTATTCATTAATAGTGCATTTTTAAAGTATTATGTGAATAATCTGTTCCTAAACAACAGAGTATAACAAAAATATAGAATATATACACCCCTACACATTCGCAGGAACTTACATTTTTTCATTCAAAAAAACGATCTTAAAAATCTTGCGTAAATAATAACAATTTATTCAATTATACATAGAGTAAGATATTTATCAAGTATTTTACTATATAGAATAGAATATATTATCTGTATGTATTTTTCTTACAGCGCGAATTTCATATAATGACATGAGCATATCAAGTGCTTTATCAGGAGGTATATGCAGGAAAGATGCGATATCTTCCGGTGTTGCCTGCTTATTGATTACACAGTACTCAATGATATCATTTTCTACATCCAAAATAGATCCCAGCGCATGACATCCATTTTTACATAATCTATCGGTCATAACAATATACCGTTTATGTTCCCCGACCATTCCAATAACCTGATGAATAATGTATTCCACATTATCTGTTATATTAGATAGCTTGATATAAAATGGGATAGCATTTGTGTGCGATAGATCCAGTAAAGGGACAATGCACTCATCAACAAATGACGCATCAACTGAACGTATGCCATCAAAATCAATAATCACGACTTCATGTTCACAAAGATGTGTGAGTTTTTCCTGAATCTTCTGAAATAATAATTTGCCCACATATCGCGTAAACAAATCAGTGCTTTTGCGGGTTACAGAAACGGATGTTGCTAATTTTTTAATTTCAACTACCATTATTTCATCCAATAAGTGTGATTGAAAATTGCGTACCAGGAAAATGAGGACAATCATCTTTCAGAAAAATATAACTCCCTTTTGCCACACGCCGGTGATACAATACGCTTATATACGCATTTTCTGAACGTAGAAAAATAGATCCTTTCAGCTGTTCCATAATTGCATTAACCTGACACAAACCATATCCATATCTGCGTTTACTGGAAAGTGGTGTGGTTAACACGGATTCCAGCAGCTTTGCATTTGACATTGTTGTAATCTCTGGCATATTTTCAAACGAGCCCGGTATTCCAATACCTGAATCTACGATAGCTATGCGGAATATTCGCTCATTTAAATACATATAACTCTGTATCGCAATAAACCCTGAATCCAGGCTGTGTTCAAAAATATTCTGGCATATCTCTGAAATGACAGTAACAAGGTAATCCACCATGGTCATGGTAAACCAGTGTTTTAAAATGATAAGAGCACGTTTCCTGAAAGTGGCTATAACTTTTGCAATAACCTTAACACTTTCTTTTTCTTTACCGGGTATCTCTATGACTTCAAGCAATCTGGAAGAGAGTTGACTTCGTTGCAGTTGTTTTTGCTTCTCCAGTGTTTGTTCACAAGCAAATATATTATGTTTAAAGAAGTCCATTCTGACAGCATACTGCAATATGTGTGCTGGTAGATGGTGCAAAGTTAATTTGTCCCCTGTTACACGCAGGTAATTACGCCCCATCAGAAGCAAACACACCAACGAATATGGATCAATGAATGATACACGGGATAAATCAAGCCCACCTGCCTTCTGAGTGATAATCTGCTGGTACAGAGCAATCACCGATTCAAAACTGAAAGGGTCCTTGCATTGATCAGGAATTTGAATTATAGCCACCGATCATCCTTTAATAACAATTTATGGAAATGATGACACACCTATTCCTTTATCTATAATAATCGACATTTTATCATCAATTTTCAATATTTATTCCTGAATGATGCTTGCATGATGTAGTATAATACTATATAGATACAATCAAAGCATTTGTAGATACCATGTAATAAAATTGAGAATGAGTATGTTAAGTGATAGTGAGATAGAAATCTTAATTTCCAAACTGCGCAATAAATACGATGCATATGCTGCACAATATAGCCCACGCTGGTTTAACAAAGAAGCCTTTGAGGAACGCTTGCAGATTGCACTACGCAATAACATTGATCTGGAAGCATTTATTGTAGCTGAAATTGCCCATTTTGAAACACTACGGAAGCGTTATGATGAGAAAAAAAATGAAAGCAGTTTTAGCAAAAAAGTCGACGCACTCATAGAAGAAATGACTGCAAAAATTAAAAAATATCCAAAGATTGAATTCCATCCAGAGGCTCATTTTGAGATTATGCACATGTACGGGGCATGTAATCTATTGCTTGAGCTTTATTTTCCAGTCTTATGGATTATCCTTGATGACCACTCCAGGCTTTACGAATTTGAAGAGCAGCTACGATTTTTATGTGACCACAACGCACAACGTTTCTCTAAACGAATAGAAGACCACGTTGCCCTGCTAAAAAGACCATCTGTTAAGTATATAGAAATTGAAAAGGATAAGAATCAATACCTGAAAGAATGTGCATTTCTCCTGCACCAGATACATCAATGGCTATCTAACATATTGCACCATTACGGCAATACTGAATCCATATCATTTTCAAAACTTTACATAAGCCAGGAAAAACGAAAAAGAATAATAACCCAGTTTCGGCATGATACACCACAATCTGCAATAAACAAAATAAAAAATTACATTGTATCAATTATTGAGGATTTCAGGCTACAGGCTTTTAAAAAGGACTAAACTTTTTTTATACATATAAGCGTAACATCGTCTTCCAGAGGCGCATATCCTGTAAATTCATACATGCTCCCGCATATTGAGTGTAACAATTCCACAGGGTTTTCCTGAGCAAAGGTAACTATATTATCTTTCAACCGCTGATCACCATACAGTGTTCTTAAAGCAGGATTCAAAGATTCAGTCAGCCCATCAGTATATAAAAACAACATATCTCCGCTATCCAGTGTGATTGTACTATCCTGGTAGCTCATGTCATCAAACACACCTAACAAGCCACCTGTATTAGGTAACTCATCTATAGTACGGGAAGTATACTGATAATAATATAAAGGTGGATGACCGGCGGATGTGTAGAGTATTTTTCCATCAGGATATAGACGGCAAATAATTGCTGTTCCAAAGTAATATAATCCCTTTCCATCAATGATCATCTGTTTGTTAACTTTATACAAGACTCGAGCGGGTGATGGTTCACGGAAACTGAATGTACGTATAAGTGTCCGCATTGCATTGCCAATATACGATGACGCAATTCCATGCCCGGATACATCACACAGTACAATCTGAAAAACACCATCCTCAACATAAAATCCATCAAAAAAATCGCCGGAGATATCTTCTGCTGGCAGGAATGTTGAGGCTATGTCATAGCCTTTAATATTTCTGAGCTTGGGTAATTGCGCAACCTGTATCTGCCGCACTTTTGATATCTCATCACGATACAACCTATTTTGCTTTTGCACATATTCGTAGATCTCAGTTCTACTTATAATGATTTTTATAATCTCTCCTAATAATATAATAATATTTTTTTCATCGGGGCTGTATGGTGCATCGTTCAGAAAAAACGCATACCCATATTGTTGCAATGATATGCTGGCAATGTATACTTTGGTATGCGATTCAAAGAAAAATGAGGTTGTTTCAATAGCATCATGAGTAATCACCTTATGGAGCTTGGGAACAAGCGATTGCCATGATTTATGTGGAATTAACTTCAATACGGTATATTCTCCAGTTTTAATTTTGTTAAAAATAAACAATCCATTAAGCGGGATAATATATTTAATGTGTAGAAGTAGTGCCACGAGCGTATCCACATCATCAATTTTAATGCACTTTTTAATAAAATCATTGAGCTGTAATAATCTTTTTTTTATGTCTTTCTGATGCGCCAGTGAATGCTCAAGCCTCCGTTTGATCTCAATCATAAGTGCGCAGCGCCGCAATTTTGAAAACAGTATAAATTTATTAAAAGGCTTTAAGATATAATCCATCACTCCAATACTGTATGCCCTGATCAGGGTTTGCTCATCGTTTGTAGCAGTCAATATATAGAGAATAATATCTTCGTAATGATTCTGGCTTCTTATCCATTTACATACATCCAGACCATGTGCATCAGGCAAATGTAAATCTATAATTGCAATATCCGGATTAAATTGTTCTATCACGTCCTGGAATTCTGCAAAAGAAGTTGTACATTGTACATTATAACCTGCTAACATTGAAGAAAGCATCTTACCTATAAAGGGATCATCATCCAGAACAAGAATTCTTATGGGTTCCACATTCATAGCTTCTTCCTGCAATAAAGAGCATTGTATATTGGAAAAACAGTTTTTTCAAGTGTATTTTTTTAAAGTGTTTATTCTCAAGCGTCCTGATACTTCTTACTTGTGACATGATACCATTGACAAAATAATAAAACTTTTGTTGAAAATTTTTACTGCCTGATATACATATACTTGTATGCATGTTTACAATAACATATTATACCATGTAACATCACATATTCTGTATATAGTATCACTGCGGAGGTAACACTATGGTGTATGTGTACAGTATCATTATAATTATAATCTTAATTCTTTTAAAGAGGATGATAAAGATTGTGCCTCATGATTCTATCTGCATTATTGAAAAACAGCTCAAATACCATAAAACATTACCACCTGGCTTCCATATTATAAGCCCATTTGTTTCTGCTCGCACTGTTCCTGTTGAAAAAAGGGAAGGAGTGCCAGTATCACAGGAAATTCGTTTTGGCGATAGTTCCCTGCATACACTTACAGTCAGGACAACATTTTTATTATGGGATCCATACACACCTTTTTTTACCTTTGATAAATTAGATCAGGAGATGAGTAACAAAGCAATGCAGGAGCTGTCAAAGCTTGCCGCTGGCTACACTAAAGCTGATTTTGATAAAAATTTTGATACAGTAAAACAAAAATGTCTTGAATCATTAAACCAGTTTGGGAAAGAGTACGGTATTGAATTCACCGGAATAGATATTTCAGAATGATTGCAGTTCAAAATGTAGCTAAACGATTTGGCAACACTCTCCTTTTTGAAGATGTTACCTTTACAATAGGCAATAGGGAAAAGGTTGGGCTTGTTGGCCGCAATGGACTGGGAAAAACAACCTTGCTCAAGATCATTGCCGGAATAGAACAGCCCGATGAAGGCACTGTGGCTATACCCCGCCATTATACCATTGGGTATATGTCCCAGCAGCTTCATTTTACAAAACCAGTAGTCCGCGATGAAGCCTTATCACTTTTACCGGAATCCGAACAGCATGAATACTGGCGCGCTGAAAAAATACTATCGGGCCTGGGATTTGACACAAGTGACATGAAAAAAAGGGTGGATGAGCTTTCAGGTGGATTCCAGGTGCGCCTGCAGCTGGCAAAAACACTGATACTCAACCCCGACATGCTGCTTTTGGATGAGCCAACAAACTACCTTGATATTACATCTATCCGCTGGTTAGCCCGCTTTTTACAGAACTGGTCGGGAGAACTTCTTTTCATCACCCATGACAGGAGTTTCATGGACTCTATTGTCACTCACACGCTGGGAATTCATCGTAATAGAATAAAAAAGATAAAGGGAAATACACAGCAATTCTATGAACAAATAGCGCTCGAAGAAGAAATATATGAAAAAACCCGCATCAATGATGAGCGCAGGAAAAAAGAAATTGAAGAATTTATTTCACGATTCAGGGCAAAAGCACGGCTGGCTAACCTGGTGCAATCACGAATCAAGACTATAGAAAAGATGCAGAAAAGAGAAAAGCTTGTACCGTTAAAAAATCTGGATTTTGAATTCAGGTACAAGCCAATAACAGCAAAATATATTCTTCAGGTTGATGCCATCTCGTTTGGGTATGACAACAAATCTCTTATTCACAATCTTTCGTTTTCTGTTGCTGCCGGTGACAGAATCTGCATAATAGGACCAAATGGCAAAGGCAAAACTACACTGTGCAAACTGCTTTCTGGCAACCTGCAACCACAATCAGGAACTATCTCCAGGGCGTTAGGCGTTGAGATAGGATATTTTGAGCAAACAAATATTGCAACATTAAACCCCAATGCCACCATCGAAGATGAGATTGCGTATAGCGACCCTGATAACAACAAACAGCGTGCACGCAATATCTGCGGCTCACTTCTGTTTGAAGGTGATGACGCGTTAAAGCCCGTAGGTGTTCTTTCTGGTGGCGAAAAGAGCCGAGTGCTATTGGGCAAAATTCTGGTTAAGCCAATAAATCTTCTTATTCTGGATGAGCCTTCCAATCACCTGGACATGGAAGCCTGTGATGCTTTGCTGTCAGCTATTGACAGCTTTGAAGGCGCAGTGATACTGGTTACGCATAATGAACTATTCCTTAGAGCTATCGCACAGCGATTGATAATTTTTCAAAATAATACCATAAGCATCTTTGAAGGTGATTACGAACGCTTTCTGGAAAAAGTGGGATGGAGTGGCGAATCAGACCTTTCTAAAACAGGGTATGACGAGCAGTCTGAAACCAGGATCAACAAAAAAGAATTACGAAGGATCAGGTCACAGCTACTGCAGGAAAAGCAGACTGTATGCAGACCACTACAGGAACGGATTGAGCACATTGAGAATGAAATAATGCATTACGATAACCTGCTGAAACAATATCATGATGAAATTATCAGTGCGTCACAATTGCAAAAAAGCAGTGAAATTCAGCGTTTGTCCATTGAAATTAATAAACTGGAAAAAAAATTGCACAGCCTGTATGATGAGCTTGAAGAGCTTATTGAACTGCATGAAGAAAAAAACCGCCACTATGACAGATTAATCCAGGAATATGCATAACACCATAAATGACGCGTACCAATAATTTTTAAAAGCATGTATACCCAGACAGAGTGCAGGATTAGTAATCTTTTTATTATTGATTTTTGTTTTTTATACTCTTCACTGCATTCTCGATCACATTGCGCAGTTCATCAGGAGTGAATGGCTTTGGAATATAATCAAATGCTCCGGATTTGAGTGCCTGACGCGCTGTTTCAACAGTTGCATAACCTGTAAATATAATTACAATAGTATCGGGATAGCGCTTTTTTATTTCCTCTAAAAGTTGCATGCCATCCATCCCCGGCATCATAAGATCAGTAACAACTATATCATATTTCTTTTTTTCCAGATTGTCCAGTGCAGTGTGCCCTGAATACGCGGTGTCAATCTCAAAATCCAGTTTCTGTAACACCCTTAGACAGCTTTTTAGTACTATATCTTCATCATCTACTATCAGGATTCTTGCAAGTATATCTTTCATGTCGTACACCTTTCATGCTTTTTGAAATACTGCATATTCTTCCATATTTTTGGAGAGTGGAAACGTAATGGTAAAAATAGTGCCCTTGCCTATCTCACTTTGCACATCGATGCTACCATGGTATCGCTTGATAATACCATAGGTTACTGCCAGACCAAGACCAGTACCCTTTCCCTGCTCCTTTGTGGTAAAGAATGGATCAAAAATTTTATCCAGATGGTCATCTTTGATACCTGTACCAGTATCCGAGACAATAATGGTTATACTGTCGTTGTTGAAATTATACCGTGTTTTCACCGTCAGCGTGCCTCCCTGTGGCATGGCATCTGCTGCATTCATAGCTAAGTTATTAATTACCGACTTAAACTGATTTTCATCTATATACATATCCGGCACATCAGGATCCAGCTCTTTATTAATAACAATGTTATGGAAATTAACATGCTTCTCTAGTATCAGCAGAACTTCATTTATAAGGCTATTAATGTTAGTCCGCTTGATGTCAGGTTTTGTTGAACGGGCAAAATCTAAAATATTGCGTACAATATCCCTGCATCGTAGTGTTTCCTTTATAATAACTCGCAGGTCCTCTTCAAAATCGGTATCTTTCAAATCTTCCAGTAGAAGGGAACTGTAGGTAAGAATGGCTGTAAGGGGATTATTTATTTCATGTGCAATTCCTGATGCCAGCCTGCCAAGAGATGCCAATTTCTCAGATTGCAATATCTGGTTTTGAGTCTGCTCTTTTAGCTTTCTGTCTCTTTCTTTTATTGCATCAATCATCTGGTTAAATGTATAACACAAATACCCTATTTCATCTTCACTTTCAATCTCAATGTGTGCGTCATAGTTACCATTAATGACCGATTCAGATGCTTGTACCAGCGTCCGTACTGGCTGTATAATAATATTCAAAAGATATAACGAAATCCCCACCGCAACTATTGCAATTAAGATAGTAATCACAGCAAAACTAACGGTTGAACTTGTCTTAATCTCATCAAATTTTTTTTCTAAGATCCCAACATAAAGAATACCAATGGGCTTATTGTTAACATTTAACAGTGGCTTATACGCTGATATATACCAGTTATTAACTACAAAGGCCTTGTCCCACCATACCTTTCCCTGTAATATGACTTTATTGTATACTTCTTCTGAAAGCAAAGTACCAATTGCTCTGCTGCCATCAGGTTTTTTTACATTGGTGCACACTCTGACATCATCCAGGAATATTGTTGAAGTACCAACATCCAGTCCTCCAATCTTTTCATCTTTGAATACCAGCTCTTTTATCTGATCTACTATTCCGTTATAATTGTTTAAAATCCTTACACCATAGATAATACCTATAAAATTATTGTTATAAAAGATTGGAATGGTAGAGCGTATAGCCAGGGCATCAACAAGTTTTGTGCGTTGAACCTTCCTTGATTTGGGAGTTGGTACAATATCAATAATTACTTTTTTTGCAATTACTTCCCCTTCGCGCTGTAGATGTGTATGGCTGACAATATCTGTTCCTTCACACGATGTTTTAGTTTTTAATACATACGAAATATGATTATCATCTGATACATCATCACCAAATGAGTAATTATTTGCACGAGCTATGACCCGGCCTTTTGCATCAGTAATATTGACGATATCAATCCCTAACTCTTTTTGTACTTCTTTGCATTTATTAATTAATACCTGTCGGTTATTCTGCACTATTGCCAATTGAATATATTCTAACAGCGCAATATGCTTCAGCATCTTGCTTTTCAGTGCAATCCGGCTGGTATAAATGAAATCAGCAGTATCTAAATCTTTCAATACTGTATCAAAAGCCTGACCAACAACATGCTTTTCAATCGTACGTATGCCAACAAAGGTTGCCGCAATCCCTGATAAAAGCACAATGGAAAGCATGCTTATGAATAATTTAAACCGTATTTGTGAAGCCAATCGCTTTCTCATATTGCACTGCCATCTACTGTTTAATTTTGTCTAATATAATAAACTATATTACATAGAGTTGCAACCCTTTTTATGAGTCCACATACTAAAATAGAAAAAGAGCCGGAATATCAGAATCCTAACATCCCGGCTTTGCGATTATAAACAGGTTGTTGTGATACTATATGCACATCACGGTAAACTCATGTATACTTTTTGATTTTATCCAGCAATTCATCTATACGTACAGGTTTTGTTAAAAAGTCATTAATCCCCGGCAAAAATGACTGTTCCTCATTAAGTGAAAACCGTGAATTGGTTACCTGATTAATTGCTGTCAGCATGATAATGGGGACATTTTTAACATCCCTGTATTTTGAATCATCCCTGTTGCTACGTATCTGATATGATATTTCAAAGCCTGCAGTATCAGTCTCCATCATAACGTCTAAAATGATAAGATCAGGATGATACGATAGTAACTTTTTCAAGCCCTCAGATCCACTATAAGCAACTTCCACTTCATATCCATTCATACTCAATGCCTGTTTCAAGCTTTCAACTAAGTCTTTATCGTCATCAACTAATAATATTTTTTTTGCCATTGTAATATACTCCATCTAACAAATTTTAATCATAGAGTAATTGATAAATTACATTTCTTTCTTCCCATGCCTTTGTACGCTGATAGATATCTATTGGGAATTCAATCTGCTTCAATTCAATAGGAGCAGCCTTTTTATCTACAAGCCCTAATGCTAACGCAACACCATAAATAATTGCCTCTGGTCTTGGAGGACAACCGGGGATAAAATAGTTCACCGGGATTGCTTTGTCAGCTCCACCTGTTACATTGTAGGTATCAAACCAGCAACCGCCACCTGTTGCACATGATCCTATTCCAAATACAAGTTTTGGCGATGGCATTGCATCGTATGCTTTTTTCACCAGAGGGAATGTTGGCCTGGTAACAGCACCGGAAACAAGCATTACATCAGCATGTCTGGGGGATGCAACAAGCTTAATGCCAAACCGTTCCACATCATAATATGGAGTTAATACATTTAATATTTCAATATCGCATCCGTTGCATGCACCGGAATTGCAGTGGTACACCCATAATGATTTTGGAAATGCCTTCTTTGCTAATTTACCCAACATGGCTATTCTCCTATCTTTTCAGGCCTTTTATAGGTCCTGGTTTTTTCATATAGTTCTTTATCAAATGTCTGCGTAGAAACAGGAATGACGGCTCTCATCTCCAGATTATCATACCGGTATCCTAGATATGTCAGTTTATCAATTGCATTTTTTATTTCATGATCAAAGCACCTGCCACAGCGCTGGCATGTTAACATGAAAAGCTCCATTGTTTCATTAATATCACGTTTATCATCTGTTGCCAGTTCATACTGAGATGTCATAGTTATTGCTTTTTCAGGGCACAGGTCCGCGCAGCGTCCGCAATAGGTGCAGCGTGAACCATCATACATCATTACCCTCAGTTCATTGCACAGATCGCGCACAAGTATCGTACGGGCAGGACAGTGATTGGCACACCCGCCGCATCCTATACATTTATGATGATCCCAGTATGGCTGGCCTCTGTAATTTTCCGGCACAGGCCGCGGTTCAAATGGATAGGGCAATGTTACCGTACCGGGCTTTGTAACCACAAATAGCTGTTTTATTTTACTTGTAAGCCACACGATCGTTCTCCTTACTCATAAGATTTAAAATCCATATACACTCAACGCAATGGTACACAATGATATAACAATTAACACTGCATAGTATTTCACTGCCTGGTCAATACGCAAACGCGGGTTGGTGGATCCCAATAATGCAATCAGCACAAAAACAAAAGCAACTGCTACAAGCTGCACTATAAGGTCAGCTACAAATATACCCGTGTGCAAGAAAGGCATAAATACTGTCACAAAAAGCACCGCATAGAACATCTGCTTTAACATCATTGAATATTTAAACAACGCATAGTTAGGGCCACTGTACTCAATAAAAGGTCCTTCTAATATTTCAACTTCAGCCTCAGAGATATCAAAAGGCTGCCTGGCAACAAATGCCTGCAACGCCATAAGATACACTACAAGCATCAATACCACCGACCATGAATAGCCGGTAGAGAGTATACTGAACATGCTTGCATCAATAGCCAGGCTTTTCATTCTGACTGCGCCCAGTATAAAGGTCATAGCCAGTATTGGTTCCACCATAATCATGGTTATCATCTCACGACTTGCACCAATCATTGCATAGGCATTCTTGCTTGATAACGCACCTAATAGTATTGATATACCGGCTAACGTCAGCAAATATACGATAGTAATTACATCAGCATACTGTGTTAAATAATTTGCCTTAAAGCCTATAGGAACTATCGTCACCACTGCAGTCACTGCTGCAAAAGCTATCATTGGTGCCAGCTTAAATGCCCAGTTATCGCTTACCAGATTATCCTTACCCAGAAGTTTAAGCAAATCCAGATACGGCTGATAGATAGGTGGACCCTGCCGTGACTGCACTTTTGCAGTCAGCTTTCGTATTATTCCTTCATATAAAGGTGCTAAACC
Source organism: uncultured bacterium (assembly GCA_937920495.1). Lineage (GTDB taxonomy): Bacteria > Spirochaetota > UBA4802 > UBA4802 > UB4802 > UBA4802. Next base: position 19,371 of record CALEUQ010000084.1, read on the forward strand.
CAAAAACACTACAATATTAAGTACTATTAAAAGAATATCCATATACCACCTGCCTTATACTTTTTTGCTTCGTGACAGACTTTCAAGCTCATCACTTTTAAGTATAGTTTGTCTGCCAGTCTTCAGATCAACCAGTGCCATTCTGTCAGTACATGAGAAACACGGATCTATACTGCCAATGATTATTGGCGCATCTGCTAACTGATTATTCAGTAACATCAGTGGTACGCCCTGTAAGTTGGGATACGTGGGGGCACGGACTCTCCAGCGGTCCGCCCTATTCTCCTCACCTGTAATAAGGTAGTGTACTACCTCACCGCGTGGTGCTTCAACTGCGCTTATTGAATGAATCAGTGGTTTTATGGGCTCATCAAATTCATATAACAATGGTTCATCAACAGGCATGTCGCGTAAAACCTGCCTGATAATTTTTATGGATTCAAACGTTTCCAATATACGCACCAGAACAGTACCCCACACATCACAGGTATCAACAACGGGGACATCAAACTGAAGGGCATCATACGCTGCATACGGATGGTCACGCCGTGTATCGATATCAACTCCCCTTGCACGTGCAACAGGGCCAACCAGGCTCCATTTTATTGTATCTTCTTTTGAAATATATCCCACACCTTTTGTTCTTCGGTGGATGGCAGTATCACCAACTATTGCATTCTTAATTGCGATGAGCTCTTTTTCCACCTTATCCATAACATTTACAATATCTTCTTTGAATGGCAAAATATCGCGGCGTACGCCTCCAATGATTATCATGCCATACGTTTTTCGGTTGCCAGTAATCTTTTCTGCAAGCCACATTACCGGTTCACGCACACGCCATGAGTGCATAAACACCGTATCAAACCCAATAAGGTGGCCTGCAACACCCAGCCACAACAGGTGAGAATGGACCCTTTCAAGCTCCAGCATAAATGTACGGATATACTCTGCCTTACGGGAGATCTTTATTCCTGCAGCAAGTTCAACAGATTGTGAATATGATGTAGCATGAACAGATCCGCAAATACCGCAAATACGCTCTGCTATAAACGGCACTTCATTATAGGTTACCTGCGTGGTGCATAATTTCTCGATACCACGGTGTGTCATAAAACCACGGTAATCACATCCTTTTATTGTTTCACCATCAACATATACCGCAAAATGTGCTGGTTCATGTAATGTTGGATGGAATGGACCAATAGGAACAGTGGTACATCCTTCAGGTGCTTCATCTAATCTGTATGCAACATCTTCAGCTGCGGGAGGCATCAAATTCCATGGCACCTCTTTACGAAGAGGATAAATACCTTGTGGCCAGTCATCGGCAAGTATGAGCCTTTTTGGCTTTGGATGCCCTTCAAACTGCATCCCCAGTAAATCCATATATTCACGTTCTGACCACCCTGCATTGGGAATATCAGGTGTGATGGAATCAAGTACTGGTTTGTCAGCAGGCACTTTTGTCCTTACACAGCAGAAGATATTATCCTTATCAAAACTGAAGGTATGTACTAATCCCAGTGTATTATCACGTGCTATATTATCATATCCTATACTTACCATATAACGGGCACCCATTGCAATTACTGCATTGCATACATCCCGTATAATTTTTTTATCCACATCAACAAACAACCGTGTTTCAAGTGAAGTTTCAAAGCCTTTTACAGCGCTTTTAAACTTTTCCTTTAAATCTTTTTTAACTTGGTCTATCGATGGCATATCCTACCTCTTATTCGTAAATGTTTAATTATTTCACATTACCACCTGTCCACCACAACATGGACTTCAACGCTGCAAACATATGTCTGTCCTTATATCTGTTATTGTTATTAAGGTCCTGATATCCACACAACCATGTTGGCATAACCTTTTCCTCTGAGCCTGCACTCTTTTTTACTATATATGCAACCGTAAATCCAATGATCACAATTATTATCACAACAAGTGGTACGGCAATAGCATTGGCATACTGCATACCCGGCACATTGATGGTAACCCCCATAGCGGAAGTAAAAACAGAATTGTGTGCCGATAGTTCATTGAATGAAGCCTGCACTATGGAACCAGTTGAAGACTTGAAAATATTCATTATTGTTTCATAGTATATGAAAGGTACTATCCCCTGAACTATGCAAAGCACTGCCAGAATGACCTTGGGCACAAGCATCTTCCATGAAACTTCCTGTGGTGTATGTGCAACATTCCACTGGACACCTGTTGATGCAAATGACATCCCAAAAAATTTAACATAGCATGCAAGCGTGAGAGCACTGGTAAACAGAGCTATGATACCAAAAAGGGCAAGGAAGTACACCTGGCTTCCACCTAACAGTGTTGCTGAAATTATTGTCCACTTGCTTGCAAACCCACTAAAAGGAGGAACACCTGCTATAGAAAGTGAAGCGATGCCTGCTATGAGAGCACTGAGCGGCATAAATGTAATCAAACCACCTAATTTATTGAGGTCCTTGGTGCCTGTCTCATATAGTATACTGCCTGCCGTGAGGAAGAGCAGCCCCTTAAAGATTGCATGGTTCAACACATGATAGAGTATCCCGATGATGGCCACAAACGACAGCATCTGTACAAAGATATTACTGCTGTGGTACATGTACAGGCCAGCTCCAATAGCCAGAACAATGTACCCTATCTGGCCAATGGAGCTGTACGCAAGCAGACGTTTGGCATCGCTCTGCTTTAAGGATTGGGAGGTGCCAATAAACAACGTCACTACGCCAAATGTGGCAATTATACTTCCCCACACAAGAGGATTAACAGTATGACCTTCATGAGGGATCATCCAGAAAAATGTTCGCACTATACCATAAATACCGGTTTTAATCATGACACCACTTAAAAGTGCACTTACAGGAGATGGAGCAATGGAGTGGGCATCAGGTAACCACAACTGGCCAAACGGGAATACACCGGCTTTAAAGCTAAAACCCAAAAGTAACAACGCATATACAAGTACAGGGATCATCCCACCAGTTGCACCAAGTTTCTGAGTTAATGTATGTACCGAATCACCCATACTGGAGCCATCAATAAGGTATGCACCTACAATTATAAACACCCACGCAAGTTCCATAAGGATTAAGTACTTATTTGCATTACGCACATTCTGCTTTTCTTTATATTCAAATCGTATCAAAAAATATGATGCAATTGTCATTAGCTGCCATGCTACAGTAAATCCAATACTCAAATCGTCAACCGTTACTATCCCAATCATCCCCAGTATAAAGAGCGGAAAGTTTATATAGTATGGCCGTAATGAATAGTCCTTATAATGTTCCATATAATCTATAGAGTACAGTGCGCTCATCACTGCCATAAATGAAATAATGGCAATGAAGAACCCTGAAAACGCATCTATCAAAAAATATACCGGTTGTGCACCAAAATAGATGGCCTTTGTTTCTGCTCCACTCTGCACAAAGATTGCCACATAGGCTACATACAGTAGTATCCCTGCTGCAATTGCTACTGCAATGGTGTTTAACCAGCCTGCCAGTTTTCTTTTTGAAGCTACTATCGGCACAACTATACTTGTACCAAGCAATATAGCAAAAGCCTGTAATAACATTCCATAAAGATCAATGTTCATACACACACTCCTTCTGGTTGCTCATTATTGTGGATTGAACCATACTAACAATCGATTCTACTTTATCATGAATAATGGGCGATAGTCCCCGGCCAAAATCATTATGCTTTATAACTATCCCCAGCATGTATACATCCTTGCCGGATGCCTCCAGTATTTTACATGACATCCGTAATGCCAATTTATGTGTTGACACATCCAATCCTGTTTCCACAAAATCAGAAAGCCTGCCAAAAACAACCGTACCTTCTTCTGCGTCCGCTTCAATAGCATCGATAATCAACACATTTTTGCAATTTGACTGGGCAATTGCAAAACAGTAGCTTTCAATGATATCCTCCACATTGAATATCACTATATGAGATTGTACTACTTTTTTTGCCAGTGCATCAACAATATATAAACCAACTGCATCGTCACATCTATAGTAATTGCCAACACCAACTATGCATGTTGTGTCTTTGAATATATTGTACATTGCCTGCAGGCTCATATCTGCTCACCTAACGTTTTAATCTGCCGGTAGGTATACACAGGGCCATCAGTGCACACCAGGGTTCTCCCGATGGCACAGTGCTGACACTTTCCCACGCCGCACTTCATATGCCTCTCTAACGTTGAGATTATCATATCATCTTTAATACCGCGCTGCATGAGTTCTTTGATAACAGCGTTAAACATTACTGGTGGGCCGCATACAAATGCTACAGTATTATCAACTGGTATTTCTACTTTATCAAATAGAGTTGTAATGATACCTACATTGCCTTTCCACTCTGGTGTGCCATTATCAACAGTAATAAACGTCTCAAAACCTTCAATCTTCTGCCATTCTTCCAGCATATACTGATACATCAGATCCTGTGGTGAACGTGACCCATACATTAGCAGTATGCGGCCAAAATCCTGACGGTGCTGCAATACATGGACAATTGATGAGCGCAAGGGAATAAGCCCAATACCACCAGCAACGTAGATAACATTTTTTCCTTTTATTTCTTCAAATGGGAATCCATTGCCAAAAGGCCCGCGGATGCCTACCTTGTCACCAACCTCTAAATCATGTAATGCGTTGGTTACCTTGCCTATTCGTCGCACAGTGATATGGAACCTGTCATTTTCAGGGCTTGGTGGAAGCGATACAGCAAATTCACCAGCACCAAATACCGTGCACATAATAAACTGGCCTGATTTAAATTTGAAATTACCATCAATCTCTTTATTATCAAACCTCAGATAAAAGGTTTTTACATCAACTATCTCATCCTTGATTTCTTCAATTGTTGCAATCTCAGGGACTGTTACTATTTTCTGTTCGCTCATAGCTATCACCTATTCATGAATTTCTCTTCGGATATATGTAACAACATTTGGTAAGCCTATATCGCCAGGACATACCCATGCACAGCGTCCGCATCCTACACATCCCGGCCGCAAATATTTCTTTGACTGTGAGTATGATAGTTTACAGAAAAATCGCTTATTTCTTCTGTCTTCTATAGGCTTCCTGGGATTGTGGCCACCAGCCATCCTGGAATAGCCTTCGTATGAACATGAATCCCAGGTACGCAGGCGCACCGTATCACCCGACATGGTATTGGCATCGTTGATATTGAAACATGTACAGGTAGGACATACATACGAACATGCACCACACTCAATACATTGATTACCGATGTATTCCCATATTTCTTCCTTTATGAATCCTGTTGTGACCCGGTTCATCACTCGCGATACCCATGCCTTGGACTCAGTTGCGATATCATCAAACATGGTGATCGATTTTTCTACTATCTTCTGCTTTTGTTTCAGGTGCTCCTGTGTTGCAGGCGCAAACGTAAATGATTCAATAAAAGCCTTGCCTTTGGGGCTGCCAACTTCTAGCAGGTAACTATCGCCTAAATCCGTAAGATTAAGATCATACCCTTCCTGTGCAGCAGGCCCACTGTCAGTACATACACAAAAACATTGCTTGAACGGAACCACACAGGTATTGGCAACTATGAACATGCGGCTGCGGTGATGGCGATACACCTCATCAACAAACTCCTGCCCTAAGAAAAACCTATCAATACACTGCAGACCCGTTAAATCGCAGGAACGTAAGCCAAACAGTGCTTTTGGCGTATCATCAAACACCATTGCAATGTCCGCCTTCCTGGCATTCTTGTCATATTTATACTGCATGATTGTTTCTAAATGGGGAAACACTACATGCTTGGGCGGATTGGCAGGTATTGGTGCATTGAGATTAACCGTATCGGAAGTTACTTTGTCAAAGAAACACTGCCCAAAATCTGCATCCAGATATGGACCATATAACGTATACTTTTCTTCTAAGGCCTTTGCAATTTTCTTTACATCATTTTTTGTAATCAGATACATATCACACCTTCTCAATTCGTACTGGGATAGTAGCTTCTTCGCCCTGCGACACAATGTCACTATATGCTAATAAAAACGATGCAATTCCCTCTCTGATAAAATAGGGAACATACGCTGTGCCCGGTGCCACATCATCTGAAATCATGACCATCGCTTTCATCTCAGCTTTTTGGGCAACAACTTTTACCGGCCAGCGATCGCGCACCCCTATCTTCTTTGCATCTTCCGGAGCTATGGCCACATAGCCATCAGGATACAACAGCAATGTAGCATTGTATTCTCGAAGTGGAATAAATGTCTTATGCATAATATTGTTCTGGTGCCAGTAATGCTGGGCTTTGCCCACCATGAGCAGATACGGATATTCCTGTGTTACCTGCACCGCTGCATACGGTTTTTGCGGTAGCACAAATGCAACGTTGTGGGGTACACAGTATTTTGTGCCACCAGGATTATCCTTTGTGCAGGGCCACTGCACACCATGCTTTTTGGAAAGCAGTTTATGGCTTATCCCCTCATACGCAGGAGTGAGAGAAGCAATCTCATCCATTACATCCGATGCGTGCTCGTAATTAAACGGCTTACCCATAGCTTCCGCTATAGCATCAATAAGCTTCCACATGGGCAACACATCAAATGCAGGATTGCATTTCTGTGAAGATAGCTGAACGCGTCGCTCTGCGTTAGTAAATGTGCCATCTGTTTCAATATATGTTGTCACAGGCAGCACCACATGAGCATACACTGCAACCTTATTGGTAAAAGAACCAATATAGGCAACAAAGGGCAATGACTTCAAACGTTCTGAAAATCTCACAATACCATCGTCATGGTCAACTATCACCAGCGCCTTCAGTGGCGATGAATTGTTGGAAAGAAGCTCTTCAACCGTCTTGCCCTTAGATGCGGGCAACTGGTCTTTCCATTTTTTTTCAAATTTTTTCCTGACTACCGCATCATCAATACTCTGAAAACCGGTAAGCAAATCTGGTGCGCAGCCCATATCAAAGCTGCCCTGCAGATTATTTATACCAGCAATTGGATTTACTCCACAACCTTCCTTTCCAATCTTGTCAGCAAGCACAAACAGGTTAAAAATTGAAGCAACAGTATCATGGCTTAATCCAGAAATACCGGAAGTAAAAAACACAGCAGCGCTTTTTGCCTTTGCCAGACGTTCGGCTACAAATGCTATTTCGCTCTGCAAAACCCCTGTTTCTTTTTCTATTGCATCAAACGGTACAGTTGCCAAATATTTTTTATACTCTTCGTAATGAGCCGATTTTGTATTTCCCCATTGTTGCGTGTCCATGTAATACGCAATTGCGTCAAAAACCTGGCGCATTGTCCCTGGCTTAATATTAATAAACTTTTTGGAAAGCTTTGCAATCTTGGTCATGCGGCTGTCGATAGTTATAAGCAATGATCCACTGCGTGCAGCATAATGCAGCTCACTGCCAATAATGGGATTCTGTGTGGTAATATCCATCCCTGCCACAATGAGTACTTCAGCTTTCCGTATATCCTCAAGCGACCCGAGCATACCTGCAAACCCTGTACCCTTATACAGAACATCAAGGCTATTGCGATGCCCTGATTCTGCCTGTATGCTGATGTTATTTGTTTTAAACACAAGGCGGGCCAGTTTCATTAATGCATAATTGTCCTCATTTGAAGAACGCGGCGAAGCCAGGAAGGCAATCTCTTCAGGCTTATATGATGATAATGCCGAAACAAGTGTTGCGATAGCATCCCTGTACGTAACTTCTCCACTATCCCGTACATACGGCCTTGTAATCCGTTCATGTGTACCAAGTAGCTCATGAATATTCCATCCCCGTACACATAACCTTCCTTTGCTTACTGGATGTACCCGCGATGGGAATACTCCCTGTACAGATGTGCCACTGACTTTAAGATAATGGCCACATCCTGTTCCACAAAAGGTGCATACACCTGGCATATAACTCATACATTATCCTCGCTAAACATAATGAAATTCAAAATCATACAAATTGATGCGCCAAAAGATTTTCTGCCATTGCTACTGTAAATATGGCACATACTCAGGATGTTGTAAATAGGGAATTTTCTTGTTTTTAGTATAGGGGAATTTACTTATGCGGCAGTAAATCAATTGTTTATTTTAATTTTAATAGCTTTTCATCAAATGTGAATATTTTTGAATTTGTTTGCTTTGCCCTGACATAAATGATACAATCAACAATAGCAATATTTTTGTCACCATACACTTGCAATGAAGCAATCAAATCTTCTTTGTCTTTATTTTTTACCATCTTATAACATAAAAGTTTCTGTAGCGTATCGGCAACTTCACTTTTTGGTATCTTATACGATTTGTTAATACATATATGCATTCAATAAGTACACCCTCAAGAATAATGATATTTATTGTTCCCTTTCTTGCCTTTTCAAATATCTCAAATGATTGTTTATATTGTTCAATATTATCTTTCAGCAAATATCGCAAAATAGTATTTGTATCAACATAATAAGTCATTTTCTGTCTTTTACAACCTCATCCCATGTTGTATCTCGTACTGTTTTAAAAGGAATATATTCTGACACATACTTTTCTAAACTCCCCGCAACACTCTTCACTGGTTTCAATATGATAGTATCATGCTCAACAACAAATTCAATGACATAAGAGTTGAGACGTACTCATATTGGTTTAGGTATAGTAACCTGCCCTTTTTTGGTTATTTTCATTATTGTTTTCATTTTTCTTACTTTATAATAATTTCTTACTTTTTTTTAGAAGTAATATATTTAGCAAAATTAGTCAATTTTTTTATCTTATCTGTGCGATAGTATTTGACAAATTTATACTTGTAGGGCAGTCTTCATATTTTGCTCTCACACACCTTTTTCCCTCATTGCCTCCTGTAAATATTAATCATTATCTGGCAATAACACCTCATACCAAAATGGTAGCATATTGTATGGATGATTTTCAATCAGTCCTGTTTTCTCTAACCCATTCTATTGCATATTGCAAAAGTTCCTGCGATGATTCCATGTGAAGTTTCATCTTAATCTTTTCACGCACATTCTCAACAGTCTTTACACTTATATGTAATTTCTGCGCAATGTGTTTATTACCCAAACCATGACCTATCAACTGAAATATCTCAAATTCGCGGTTTGTCAGTGCTTCCACAGGACTATCCAGTTTGCCTTTATCCGATAATGATTGTACCATCTGTTCCTTAATTGCACTGGAAAGGTACACTTCGCCTTTTAACAGGGTATAGATGGCACTGATGATCTTATCCGGCGCTTCCTGTTTCATAAGATATCCTCTGGCACCTGCTTTAATAGCACGTTCAGCATATAACTTTTCATCATACATTGAAAGCACCAGTGCCGGCAATCTTGGAAAACGCTGTTTTAAGGCTTTAACCAGTTCAATACCGCTTGTACCGTTTAATGATATATCCACCAGAATGCAATCAGGGATCCTCCTGTTCACTACATCTATGGCTTCATCTGCTGACTTTGCCTGTCCAATCACCTCCAGATTTTCCTGTGAATTGATAATTTGCTGCAAACCCTGCCGCACAATTGGATGATCATCAACAATCACAACAGTATATTTCTTTCCTGTCTTTGGTTTCTCTATAACTGCTTTCCTGGGGGATTTTGGGATACTGCATTGCACCAGTGTTCCACCATTTTTATTATTTTGCACCTGAAATGAAGCATTAATAATCCATGCCCTGTACTGCATACTATGCATACCCATACCTTTGGAAAGATCAACATCATCCGGGATCCCTTTGCCATCATCCATAACTTTTACATAATAATACTCATTATCTTCAGATAGCATTATGGCAATATTTTTTGGACTGGCATGCTTTACTGCATTGTTCAACGCTTCACGAATAATGTAATACACATGCACAGTATCGATTGTTTCATCAATATTGCTTGTAATATTCCATTCCACAATTGCCCTGATTGCAAAGTTTTTATTTATATCAGCAATCATCTCATGCAACGATGACAATAACCCCTTGTTGCTTACATCCACCGGACTCAATCCCCGCGCTATGAGCCGTGTCTGCTCAATAGCCTGGTGTACCATATTCTGTATTTCAGCAATTTCTTCTGCTTCCTGCGGAAAATCATTTTTTATTTTAAGCCTCAGCATCTCTGTTTTGAATATGATTCCTGCCAGATGCTGCCCAAGGCCATCATGCAAATCACGCGCGATGCGGTTTCGCTCTTCAAGGTTGGCCTGAAGTATTTTCTTTTCAAGCTGCTTTTTTTCGGTTATATCTATTCCAATACACATGAAATAATCAAAATCATTATTAGTATATACCGGCCTGGCATGCCACTGAACAATCCTTTCCTCACCACTTTTTGTATTAATTGGACTTTCAAATATGCGGGTTGTTCTGGTTCTCTTCATTGTTGAAAGCTGACTGCGGAATGATCGTTGCCCCACGTGAGGGATAAAAATGTCACAACATGATTTACCAATTACCTGGCTTGTTGAAAATCCTGTAGCATGCAACATGGCTTTATTGCAGGTAAGAATGCTGCCTTCCTCACTCAACGTTATAAAATATGCCGGTGCAATATCTTCTAAATTTTGAATTATATCCAGGCCTTTTTTTAGTTTTTCTTTTGTGCGCTTCACATCGGTAAGATCTCGCGCAATAATTGAACAGCCAATAATACTATCGTGCTCATCAACAAGCGGCGAGATGGTCATAGAAAGGTTGTGGATTTCCCCTTTTTTATCAACCCCTTCTGTTTCATAATGAGCTATGACCTCATTTTGCTTTATTAAAATCAGCAATTGATCAAATTCATCAGGCCTGTACGGGGGCGATAGTATACTTAGATCACATCCCACCACCTCATCAAACGCATAGCCAAAAATGTTCTGTGCAGCCTTGTTCCAGCTGGCTATTTTGCCATCCAGTGTGGCGCCAATGATTGCATCATCCGAGTTATCCAGTACAATGGATAACTGGTTGCGAACATGTTCAATGTGCTTGCGCTCCGTGATATCACGAGCAACACTTAAAATGGCATTTTCATTTAAGTAATAAATAACGGTGCTCACAATCTCAACCGGTATGGTAGCACCGTTTCTGTCAACAAATGAAGTTTCATAGGGGTCAGCATTCTCTTCAATTGAATGCATATAGTGTTGTATCCTGTCACTATCACCTTCTGCCGTCAGCTGTTGTAGTGTCATGAGCATCATTACATCACGTGAAAACATTAGACGCTGGCAGGTGGTATTATTTACTTCCAGGATCTTTCCATCCCGTGTATGGATGATCACCATATCTGAAATGCTGTTAAACAGTGACTTATAGCGCATCTGTGATGCTAAAAGTTCACTGGTTCGCTGCAACACCATATCTTCAAGCAGATCCTTTTCTTTGCGCAGCATGTCCTCTGCATGTTTTATGCGAATCATTGCATTAATTTGAGCAATGAGTTCAGCCTGATCAATTGGTTTGGTTAAGAATGCATCTGCACCTAACTTTAAGCCCTTGACCTTGCTCTGCGAATCGGTGTGAATAGCGGTAAGGAATATGACCGGTATGTGCCGTGTGTGCGGGTTGTTTTTCAGAACCTGACACACCTCATATCCGTCCATCTCAGGCATTTTCACATCAAGGATTATAACATCAGGATTTTCTTTAATAGCCTTTTCTATGCCTTCCTTTCCTGATTGCGCAGTTATCACTGCACAGTCGGTAATCAGGTTTTTAAGAAGTGCAGTAATACTTGTAAGATTATCTTTTTTATCATCTATAACTAAAATTGTGTTCATTACGTAACCCAGCGCTGGACTTTTAATACAAATTCTTCAATAGCAAAAGGTTTCTGGATAAAATCATCACAGCCGGATGCCATGATGGTTGCACTTTCATGCTTTAACGAAGAAGCAGAAACAATAATCACGGGTATATGGCAAGTGTGTGGATTATCTTTCAATTGCTTCACAACCTGCAACCCATGTAAATCTGGCAGCGATAAATCCAGCAAAATGCATGCCGGCTGCACATCGCACGCTTTAGCAATTCCCTCACTGCCACTGTGTGTTGCAACTATATCATACAACCTGGACAAGAGCGCCTTCACCACCACAATGCTATCAGGGTCATCATCAATGACAAGTATGGTTTTACGCTGCTGTGGGATTTGTATTTCTTTTTGTAAGGGCAACCGCACGGTAAATGTAGAACCCCTGCCCAACTGGCTTTCAACCTGAATACTACCACCCAAACATGTTACAAGCCTTGAAACAATAGTAAGCCCCAACCCTGTGCCGGGATATTTTGACGATAGTGACCCTGAAGCTTTGGTAAACCCGTCAAAAAGCGTATCGCAATATTCACCTGACATACCAATGCCGGTATCAGCAATGCTCACCACACAGTGATCATCCTTTTCATACACCGATATCGTTATACTTCCTTCTTCTGTAAATTTAACCGCATTATCAATCAAGTGCTCAAATATCTGATACAGCCTTGCCTCATCAGTTGCAATCACCACATCATCACAATGCATAATAAGCTTTAAGCCCTTTTTATGAATAATACCTTCATACCGCTCACACACATTATGTAACACAGATGCTACTGCCACATCGTTTTTAGTAAGTGTTATACCGCTATCAATCTCAAATACCTCAATAAGGTCATTGATGAGAGCAAGAAGTGTGTGGCCATTGCGCTCAATGATTTCCAGATACTCTTTTTCTTCTGAAGACAGGCGGCTGTCAGCTTGCATACGCAAAACTTTTGACAGTGTTAAAATAGAGTTTAACGGTGATTTTAATTCATGGCTTATGCTGTGTAAAAATTCTTTATTCATTAGCCTTTTGCTGTAAGTTCATTTTTAGCAGATACGCAATATTAAAAAGATTGGTAATGCCCCCCACAAAACGCTCCTTGATCATACCTTTTGGCAAACTGTCAACTTTAAGGTGATATTCTTCTAAGCGCTTTTGTACTGTCGCAATCATATCCGATAGTTCCTGATACGAAAACTTCCTGCCAAGTACCTCCATCTCTTCACCCACTGCCTGCGCACTGAAAAACATTTTTCTGAATGCATCTTTTACCTGGGGCACAAAGCCATCAATCAATTTTTCTACTAAACATATCCTGGCCAGCTGATAGCCCAGCTGAACATCCTGACAACTCCTGTTGGAAAAACAATCCGGGAAGCGTTCCAGATACGCACTGCCCAGAGCAATCATATCCTCAATATCAAAATCAAACGCGCCATCGCAGGCAACAATGTGGCTTCTGAATTCGTCCAGATTCCTGGAATTGATAAAATATTCAGCAGGCTTTGCCATACATACATTCCAGTGTAGTGATAGTAACTATCGCATAAACACTATAGCACATCCATATAATTTATATAGTTAAAATAGCATAGTATTTTTGTAAAGAATAATACGTGAAAGGATGATATTATATCTAAATCCGATTAAATATTTATTTATATACATCAAATTTGAAATGCCTACTCATCACAGAAAAATGCTTATCCAGAGTAAATAAACCGGTATTATTCTGTAAAATATTCTGCACTATTAGTAAATCAGGTATACCAATATTGTTTAAGCCCTTTTTTATATTATACACTTGCATTTCCACTATCTCATCCCACATAATATTCAGTGGCAATTTTGTTATCATTTTCATTGCTTCAATTAGCCTATGTTGCTTTCTAAGAAATAATGGTGGGTTTAATTCAGTAAGAATCACATCATTTACACACACCAGATTTGTATCAATAAGATACTCTAACTTCTCTTTGACAAATAGATTTGATCCTCTGAAATACTCTATCCAAACAGACGAATCAACAAGTATCATGAACGCTTCCTGATTTTATCTAAATCAATATCAATTTTTACTTTTCCATAGTAATTTTTAATTTCTTTAATCTTTTCTTTCTGAATCAGGTTATAGAGGGCTTCTTTAATTACTTCGGTTTTAGTAGAACGCTTGGTAAGAGTCATTGCCTCGTTAATAAGATCTTCTGGTATATCAATAGTAGTTCTCATTGTCAACCCCCCGATTATGAACACATGCATAAATATATGGTTTAATATATGCATTGTCAAGCAATTATTTATGCATATACTATCTTTTGTTATCGTATAGGTAATGGCACAATACTCATGGGATTTGCCTGCACGCCATCAACCAGAAGTGACACATGTAGATGTGGACCCGTTGACATACCGGTGCTGCCCACAGTGCCAATAAGCTGTCCAGCCACAACCTTATCACCACTTGCAACAAGAAGCTTGTCCAGATGCATATAGTACGTGAATATGCCGTTCCCATGATGTATGATAATCATATTGCCTTCATAAAAAAGCATCTCGGCAAGCACCACAATACCATCAAGCATTGCATACACAGGATCCCCGGTATCTCCGTTTAAGTCAATGCCGCGATGTATGCGCGTGACCTTTTGTGTCTTTCCCGTGGTACTGTCACGAAGTATATATATTCGCTGTGACCAGAATTGCGAATTAACCTCATGCACATCCCTTGGATGATATGCTCTACCACGTATCAGATTGCCAAATTGTGTGGAAAACGCTTTTTGTTTTTTTTCAGCACACACTTTAATAAACTCCTGTACCTGTGGCGATTCCAAGTATTCTTTTTTTGAAAACTTGCCCAAATCCATAGGAATGGTTGAAATTAAAAATTTTGTCTTTGTAACTTCTACAGGGATTTCAACCTTTTTTGTACCGATAGTTACTGAAAATATATATACTCCTGGCTTTTCATCAGGTGCAATAGCAAAAAAACCTCTGAATCCCCAGCTTTGCTTTGCGACAGGGATAGTTTTCCCTTTAAATGTTACAGCAATTTCTTTTATATCGAACGCAGGAATTATCTCATAATATACAACATTTCCCTGTGCAAAGTTGTGAGCAAACAGCATGCAGGCAACATCATCGCTATTGTGAGTGATAACCTTTACGTCAGTAGCAGTAAAATTTTTTGGCAATGGTGTTTTGGCGATAGTTACCGGTGTAATATCCCTTGCACAGGAAAGCATGAAACACAGCACACCAATCAATGCACATAACCTTTTATTCATTACCAACCTCAGAAAGTCTATTATACTTTGTTATAGCATTATAGAATCACGATGATGTTTTTTTACAATTATATTTTCTTCTTTGCAATTTTTTGTTGATCCCCGCCGAAGCACGCTCGCATCCTAACGCGCCGTACTGAGTTTATCGAAGTACGGTTGCTGAGCCCAGTCGGAGCATGGTTGCTGAGCTTGTCGAAGCATGGTTGCTGAGCCCAGTCGAAGCACGCCGTACTGAGTTTATCGAAGTACGCCGTACATCCCTGTACGGCACGTGTATAAGTCTTTTTTTAACTATTAATATTTGCATTAGAATTAAAAGCACTTACATTTTTTTGTATTTTGTATAATTTTCCCAAAACTACAGAATGAGCCACATAATTTTAAAAAATTGTTTTTTAAAAGTGTACTACACTACCACTAAAACTAATTGACAGATTACCTAATGTATGCATTCTTTTATTGCATACATAGATTGTAATATAAAACTTCTGGAGGGAATTATGGATTTTGAGACCACTACCTGTATTTCTCACACACATCTTGGTATACTGAGCCTGTATGCTAAAAGATTAGCGTTACCTCTTAGATCGCTCATTGTCTATCTGTTAATGTATGCTGCTAAAAAAGAAAAAAGAGAGTATGTTGCATTTAAACGCATAGCCTACCGCAAACGGGATAAGAATAATCCCTGGAAGAGAGTGCATCTGGTGTTGTATCAGTCCGAGTATGAGTTCTTCTTAGATGTGAAGAAGCTGTGGAAGATGTCCATAGCCAATGCCATTGCGTTTTGTGTGGATAATGTGCTGGAAGAATTTTTTTTGTATTTTGAGAAGCGTTTAAAAGAAATAAATTCCGATAACTATCCTGATAATTTACTCAGCTATTACGAAAACAGGTCATATACATTTGATTTTTACAGGGAAAAAGGCATCCATTGCCTCAAATTCTACTGGGGACCACCGCCAAAAATCCTGAGAAGAGCACACATATAACAAAAAATACTAAAGCTAATATCAGTTACTAACAACCCACATAGCGCAGCTTTAAATTAGCAGGGTAAGAAGTGTCTTCATTTCAGATTCATTGAGCTGTATAAGAAAACGTCTTGTAGGAATAATATCAAAAACTTGATGCTTGATTTTTTTGCAATTCTTATATATACTGATAGTATCACACACACAATGATTACCCCAAGGAGGTTTGTATGTCCACACAGGTTTCTTTCAGTAAGCTTGAAAAAGAATTCCTTCCCCACTTCAGAGAACAAATAAGCACATCAGAAGACATTGTTGATGTGCAAAAATACTTTTCTCATACCATAAAAGAGATGTTACAAAAAGCTTTTGGGAAAGATGAAATAATTGTAAACGAGGAAGACATTGAACTTACTTCTACTGCCCCTTATTATAGTATAAAGAATATGGGCATGTCCATACAACACATATGGGAAAATTCAGATTTAAAGGACATAATTAAGCGATTTGCTGAGGTGGCCCACAAGCGCTATCTTCATTTGCAAAAAAATCCATCAAAAACCAACAAGAAGATACGCAGATAACACACAGCCCATTATTTTTGGCTGATGCAAATTTTATTATATTATAGAAAGAAATACTTTATTTACTTAATTTCTCCATTATTTTTTTTCTATATTCGTAATCCGTAACATGGATGCCTTTCTGCTCCATGAGTATGTTGTATTTAAGTTGTTTTGCATTAAGCTTGTGGACAAGCACCTTCATTTCTTCATCATCGTAACAGGCATCAATAAGCTGTTGCAGTGAATAAATTTCTTTACGCAACTCCACCTCTTCAGGAACTATCCCCGCATTTTTTAAAATTTTGTACGCCATGCGAAGCTCTGGTGGCACATTATCCAGTTCATCCTTTGGCAATGGCTTGCCCATCCCCGGCAGGTTATCAAACTCCCCACGTTCCATTGCCTCACGTATACGCTGTTCAGCTATCAATTCAAAAATATACATAATTTGACTATATTCAGAATTTAGGATATTGTATATAGCAAAAATAATTAATAAACCTTCTTTTGTAAAATATTTTTTATGTATAACCATGACCATCCCAGCGGGGGCCA
>CALEUQ010000085.1 GCA_937920495.1 uncultured bacterium
CAGAATAGATGAAGATATACTACACACGCCACAGGAGGCAACAACCATGTTAGCGCATACATTGAAAAAAATAAAAGAAGATTTGATTAAAGAAGGATTTAACAAGGGTATTCAAGAAGGTATAGAAAAAGGAATTCAAAAAGGAATTCAAAAGGGAATGAAGCAGGGTTTGTTAAAAGGGAGAGAAGAGGAACGAATATCCATTGCGCGTAATTTAATGCGCATGGGAATGGATGATTCAACGATTATACGGATAACCAGATTAAAGAAACAACAGATTGATGAATTAAAAAAAAGCTTTAAATAATATTCAGGCATTATAAAAAATTGTAAACTATTTATTTCCATACTACACCTAAGCAAAAGCCAGAATAAATACATTTTTAAGGAAAAAACGTACAAAAATAAATTCAGAACACATGCATGAAGATTTTAACATTAACCAGATCATTATTGCTGCAATAAGCACAGCATGCGCAGTTGTGCTGCCTGTATTGTTCCATCTCGTAGGGCTTGGGTCAATATTTTTACCAATGTTCATACCATTGTCTATAGGAGCGTATTTTCTTACGCCTAAATATGCGCTTTTAACAGGAACTATCGCCCCCATTACATCAACAATACTAACAGGTATGCCACCACTGTACCCACCAATTGCTATAGTCATGATGATAGAATTGTCATTGTTTTGTTTTGTTATTTCAATATTAAAACAAAAGTTTCAATTTAATAATTATTTTGTTATTATACTTGCCATTATTATCGACAGAATTATTTTGTATGTATTATATGCAATCGTACTTCCATATTTTAAAATATCGTTTGCAATATTTAGTCTGTATGATCTTTTCAAAAGTTTTCCAGGTATTTTATTGCTTTTATTTATAACACCTGCTGCAGTGAGCGGTATACACCAAATATTAGAAAAAAATACAGGGCAATAGATATGTGTAAAAAAAAGTATGACGATAAAATACAATATTTCAATAATTTAAGTAAAACCTGGGATGAAGTTGTTGGCAACGATGATATCAGGATTAAAAAAATAAAAAATATTTTTGAAATGATTGATATTGCACCTGATGCAACGGTAATGGATGTTGGCTGCGGCACGGGAGTGCTTTTTCCAATTATCGAGGAATATGTAATTCAACAGGGCACATTAATTGCTGTTGATACTTCAGATAAGATGATTGAAGAAGCAAAAGAGCGCTATAAAAATTTTCACAATATACAATATGTAGTATCACCAATAGAAGATTTGGAATTACCTTTGAAAAGTATTGATGTGATTCTATGTTTTGCTGTGTTTCCACATATTGAAGACAAAGTACTTGCCTTAAAAAAATGTTATCAATTATTACGAGATAACGGTTCACTTTATATATTTCATCTTTCCGACACAAAAACACTCAACCAGTTTCATCATAATCTCAATGCACCGGTAAACAGGGATTATATGCCACATAAAGAAGAAATTGAAGGCATGTTAACTGAGGCCGGCTTTATAATGAAGAAATATATTGATCAACCAGAACTCAACTTTATTCATGCTGTAGTACAATGATGCAACTGTTTGAATGGATAAAAATACTCATAACAATTTTTGTTATTATATTCTGCTCGGTAATTAGTATTCCATCACTTCTGTGGATAGCTTCTTGTTTTGTTTTTAGTTTTTTATACTTTTTGTATATTCCAGCGCAACAACGATATACATTATTTATGATTGTCCCCATTATTATTACAATAGCAATCATGCAGCTTGTAACTGGATTTGCTATAGCACGATTAGATATTACTATAATTATAATTACATCATATAAGATTGCATGTATCACAGTAATTATTATAGGATCCCGTTCATTTATTGGGCAAAATGGTTTGAAAGCGTTTATTAATATTCTACCCCATAATTTAAAATTATTTTTCCTTATTTTTATACGGATACTCTATACATTATTAAAATTAAACAGAATGATAGTATTTCAGATTCAGTCACGGATAGATAGCAAGAGCAAAAAAAGATATTATATCCCAAAATATTATGCCGTTGCGTTTATATCAAATCAGTTTTATTCACTATCCTATTATAGAAATGGAATCCTTTTACGTAGCATAGATACCATACCGGATATAATTATTCAGGATTCACATTCAAAATTTGAATATGTTGCAAGTGGAATAATTATATTTGTTTTAATAACAAATTATTTCTTGAAATTACGATGTATTCCTTAAATAAAATATGTGAACATAATAAACAAATTGTTCATCCGCGCCGCCTTTGGCGGCGGAGTTGTACACCATTTTATTAACAAAATAGTTAGTGGTATACTGTGGATATAATTAAAGCTAACAATGTAAGTTATCATTATCCAGACGGGACTGTAGCGTTACAAAATATTTCATTTACTGTACCCGATAACCAACGGGTTGCCATTATTGGTCATAATGGTTCGGGGAAATCAACATTACTATTGTTATTATCAGCGTTGCTATTGCCAACAAGTGGATATCTTACAATTCTTGAAACGCCATTATCTTCAAAAAATAAAGCCTTCATAAGAAAATCTGTTGGTATGTTATTTTCTCAGGTTGAATACCAATTCATTATGCCTGATTTGTTAAATGATGTAGCATTGAGTATACGCCAGGGATCAAAAGAAGAAAAAAAACAACAGGCAATAGAGTTGCTTAAAAAAGTAAGGATGGAAGATAGGCTTTATCATAGCCCGCTTGCACTATCAAGTGGGCAGATGAAACGCGCCGCATTGGCAAGTGTATTAGCCAAAAATCCAAAAATCTTGTTGTTAGATGAACCGTTAGCAAATTTAGATAAACCATCAGCGGATGATGTAATTAATATTTTATCAACTGTAAATATGCCAATAATGTTTGCAACTCATTCGGCCTATGCTGTAGCACAGTTGGCTGACAGAGTTATAGTGCTGGAAAAAGGGGGTATTGTTTTTGATAATGGAGTTACCGCTGCCTTAAAAAAATACAGCAAATCTATTTTAATATAAATTATATCGATACGACTTCATTTCAGCTCTTCACTATATTGTAATATATAATAAGAGTACTCTTTATAAAATATTGCTGGTGCTATATGTTTTCCTGGTAATATAAAAAGATGCATTCTGGCTTTATTCAATAACTCTGGATAATATTTTTAAAAAAAATTTTTCTGATACATCAGGATATATTTTTTTATCCATTGATTTTAACAGGAATATTATTTATTATGCTATCGTCAACACTGATATTGCAAAAATGCAATGCATAACGAACTATAGCCCCTAATATTATCATTTTTCCATTATCACCGCGTAAAGATGGATCTTTACCAAATGGAGTATCGCATACTGGAATTACTACTATTCCTGATTTTGAGTCCAATGCTAATTGAGAAGTAAATTTATATGCATCATCAGGTCGTTGAGCATGCCCATGAAAAAAAACTATAACTGAATTATCGATTTCTTGTTTGTCTAAATGGCGTTTTTTTTCTTCATCAGTTCGTACATCAATTAATGCGTAAAATCCTTTCAAATGTTCACCATTAAATTCTAAATCAACATTATGTACAATAGGTTTTGCAGGAATTAAACGCTGAGCAAATACAATACCATACATTATTAAAACAATTTGAATTATATATATTAGAATGATTATTTTTTTCATGATATAAAACTGTTTCTTGAGTATTTTTATAAATTATGTATAATAATTTTGAGAATATTTTCTGCAACATCTTTCTTAGTCATTTTATGTAGCTCTTTAACAGTACCATCTGCAAGCATCACAGTTACTTCGTTATAATCACTTCCAAATCCAGTATCGCTGCGGCTCACATCATTAATACAGATCATAGCCAGTTCTTTTTCAACAAGTTTTGTTTTACCATAAGCAATGACATCGGTAGTTTCAGCAGCAAAACCAATCAGCACAATATTGTTAAATTTGTTTTCTTCTTTTTTTATTTGTGCGATAGTTTTCAAAATATCAGGATTGCGTTGTAATTCTATTGTCAGGTTCTCATTTGATTTTTTAATTTTAACTGGAGATTTTGTAACAGGTTTATAATCGGCCGGTGCTGCTGCCATAATTAATATTACATCTGGCGATAGTTCCTGTTTAATGGCTTCAAGCATATCAATAGTGCTCTCCACAGCAATACAGCGATACGGTTTGCCTGCTACCAATGATCCATCGATGGGACCGTGTATAAAAACTAGTTCTTTACACTGTGTATATGCTGCATCAGCAATCGCAATACCCATCTTACCGCTGGAAGCATTGGAGATATACCGTACGGGATCAAGCCATTCACGGGTTGGACCACCGGTAACTATCACCTTTTTATCGTTTAATTGCATTAATTGCCACCTTATAAATTTCTTCTATTGTAGCAAGCCTACCCTGCCCTTCATCACCACAGGCAACAAGCCCACTTTCAGGTTCAACAAATATAACGCCCCACTCCTTTAATTTTTTAATATTTTCCTGTACAGCTTTGTGTTTCCACATATTGGGATTCATGGCAGGAGCTATCACCACAGGACAATCGACAGCTAAAAAAGTAGTACTGAGAAGATCATCAGCAATACCATTGGCAAATTTCCCAATAATATTTGCTGTTGCAGGTACTACCAGCATCAAAGCAGCATTTTCTTTTAACTGAATATGCCCCATCTCACGCCATTGTACAGCAAAGCTGGTGGTATATACCGGATTTCCTGTAAGCGTTTGCAATGTTAAGGGGGCAACCAGCTGTGTAGCATTCTCTGTAAGTACACAGAAAACATCGTATCCATCTTTTGTAAGCATACGTGCTAAATCACAAGATTTATACGCTGCAATTGATGAAGAAATTCCCAATATTATTTTAAGTTTTTTCACCGTCTGAAAAACCTCTCTAACTCAGATTTGGACAACACATACACAAATGGTCTTCCATGAGGGCATCGGTAATCATCTGTTGAAAATACATAATCAGCAATTGCAATACTATCATCACGAGTAATTAAATCATTTGACCGTTTTGCAGAATGGCAAGCAATTTTTTCAATTATTTTAATTTTTATATCATGTAATGAGTTTTTATTTTCCTGTAAACTATCGACAATATCCCTGACTAATCCTTTAATATCATTTGTATCACAAAAATCTGGTATAGCATTCACAACTATTGAATGATCATCAAATTGCTCTATAATAATACCATAATTGTTCAAAATATCCTTGCAGGTATGAATATGAATGAGCACATCAGGCGGTAGCTCGATAACAACAGGCATAAGCAGTTGCTGTATCCCAGAAACCGAATCAATACTCACAAGATAATTAAATAATTTTTTTTCATGAGCAGCGTGAAAATCAATAATATATAGATTATCTCCTTTTTGTATCAAAACATACGTACCAAAAATGGATCCAACAACAGTGTAATCCTTATCTTTATCTTTCAGTTGAGTATACAAATTCTTAACTTCATGCAGTAATGCATTCTGGTTTACAGCATGTTGTGTGTACACTAAAGGCGGTGTAATATTATTATCAGCAAAATTGTCGTGTTTGGATACAGCATTAAAGTGTTTTTCCTGAATTTGTGTATCATGTGCGATTGGCAGTGAGTGTATGGTTCCACTTATGACTTTATTTGCAAAATTATAAATCATTGAATGAATATAATTGCTATCAAAGAACCGTATTTCTTTTTTTGCGGGATGAACATTAACATCAATTAAATCTGGTTTTATATTGCAAAAAATAAATGCTACTGGATACTGTCCTTTCTGTAGAATTGTTTGATATGCCTGCTGTAAAATATAGCTAAAATACTGAAATTGTACTGGCCTTTTATTTACAAATAAAAATTGCATCGCCCTGTTTGATCGGTAATAGTGTGGTTTTGAGCAATAACCCTCAATTGTACACTGTAAATCAGTTATAGAACCATAGATCAAATTATCTGCAACTTCATTACCATAGATCTGTGCAACTCGGTGAACAATATCGGTTGATTCAAATACAAATGCAATTTTATTATCAATCTTTATCTTAAACTGTACATGAGGATGAGCAATGGCTATTGCAAACAATATATCCTTAATACGATTTAGCTCGGTCTTTAAACCTTTTATAAATTTTTTACGCGCAGGCGTGTTAAAAAAAAGATTTTCCACAATCACCGTTGTGCCGGTTGGACCAGCCCAATCAAATATTTCTTTTTTGCCATCAGATACCACAAGCTTTCCACCAATATCTTCAGAGGAAGTGCGTGATAATATAGTACACTTTGACACTTCTGCGATACTTGAAAGAGCCTCGCCTCTGAACCCCATGGTAACAATTGAAAAGATATCATCAATGTTTTTGATCTTGCTGGTAGCATGCTCTTCAACAGCTAATGGAAGATCATCCCTGTAAATACCCGTACCATTGTCCCTTACCAGTATGCGTTTTAAACCGCTTTCCTCAATTTCTATGTCAATGACAGTGGCCTGTGCATCAAGAGCATTTTCAACCAGCTCTTTAATAACTGAATAAGGACCATCAATTACTTCACCTGCAGCTATCTTTCTTTTTACAGCATCAGGTAAAATTATAATCCTTGGGTTTTTGTTGTTTGGCGATAGCTCCATGAAATAAAGCCTACAGTGCCTTTATGGCCTCAACAAATTTAGGCAATGTTTCACCCACCTTGCCCTGAATAAAAATGTCAGTTATAATGGGAGTGATGACAGTTTTTTCTAAATTAAATTCTATTATATACGCACCATTAGCTTTGGCTATATGAGGAATGCTACTGGCAGGATACACCACAGCGGATGTTCCAATGACCAGAACCACACGTGCATCACTGGCTAAATTCTGTGACTCCATTAATGCATTATGCGGAATCATCTCACCAAAAAACACCACACTGGGTTTCAGTATTTCACCACACTTTTTACATTGAGGTGGTTCGTCTATTATATCAAATTCTTCAGGTGCATATTCTGCACCGCAATAAATACATTGCAAACGTTCTGAGTTGCCATGGAATTCAATAACATTTTTGCTGCCAGCTCGCTGGTGTAGATTGTCAATATTTTGTGTTATAACGGCTTTTAATAAGCCCATTTCTTCCAGTTGTGCCAGTGCGATATGGGCAGGGTTTGGCATAGCATTTCTTGTCATATCCATGAGCTCAAATATCATCTTCCATATTTTCCGTGGATTCCTTCTAAAACCATCAATGTGGGCATATTCTTCAGGGTTATATCGAGTCCATAATCCTCCAGCACTACGAAAATCAGGAATACCGCTTTCAACTGAAATCCCTGCACCAGTGAGTGCTATGGTGGAAATAGAATCTTTTACAATTTTTGCTGCAGTTCTTATTACATCATCCATTATTTGGTACCGTATGAATAGTTATAATGTTATAAAATTACAATATAATCTTATTTTTAAAGAAAATATAATAATTAAATTATGGCAAGTAATTTTTTTGTATAGACAAACCACTTGCCACGTAGTATTAACTAATTTACAATTTCAACTTTTGTCATTTGTATTTCTTTTCCGTTAAATAAAGTATTTGACAAATTATACATTGTTAAATTAAAATGTATACACTGATGATAAATGTCAAAATATATTTTATTTGTATAAAAGATGGCACATTACACTATAGATAATACATGTATTTCAAAAAAATATTTATTTGTTATTCCGATATGCTTAATAATAATTTTTTTTATTTTATATACTATCCCACTTTATGCCATTGAGATCATTGATACATATAATCATATAAAAACAACATTTGAAGGATTATCACGTTTCTTAGATAGTATTTATTCTTTCATATCAGCAATTTCTAGCTTTTTAGGATATAGGGCTATAGCACTATTTTTTGCAATTGCGTTCACTTCTGCAGGTTTATCTGCAATAGGTTTTCCAAAAGGCAGGTTATCATTTTTTATATCTATGATAATAATAAATTTACTGTGGTTTACATGGAACAGAAGTTTTGAAATTGATTACATATATACTTTGAGTACAATGTTAAAAACAAACGGAATTATTGTATTTCCATATATTCTGTTTTTAATTATTAAACATTATAACGACGCCATAAAAAAGTATTTATATGCAATTTTTTATTTTATATTTCCCTTTTTAAAGAAGGAAGGGATACACAAGCAAAAATTCCAGGAATCAGTAACGTTGCTTAATACAACATACACAGATGTATTAGAATCACTTATGAAGGATTTCTTTGATGGGGATGATTTTATAATACTTTCAGGCAATTCAATACGAACTATCGAACAATTAGAAAATATTTTAAAAAAAATAAAAGAATCAAGAGGCACTAAATGAATTTTTCACATACACGTTACTATGATCTGGTGATAATAACCGTCATAGGTATTGGTGAATATGGCGATGATGTGAAATTAATCAAATTAGTTGAAAATCTGATCCCGGGAAAAATATCAACTGTTGCCATTAACTTTTCCCAGGTAGACACAATCAATTCTGCAGCGGTTGCAGCAATTTTATATCTTTTAAAGTATGGTGATGAGCATAACTTTGATGTTGTTTTTTTTGCTGCAAATGATAAAATATCTATGATTCTTGAAAGAGCATTGCCTAAATATTCAGTAAATATTTTTACCGAAAATGAATTTTATAAAAAATACAATATTACAGTATAAAGAGGTAAGCCATGATTTTCACTAAAAAAGAAGAACAAAACAGATGCATATTTGTCATTAATGAACAATTAAATCCAAGGACTTTAAAGGAATTAATTGAAGAAATGCATAATTTTTTACAAAATGATAGCCGGGATGCTATAATTGATATGACAAATGTAGAAGTAGTTGATTCTACAATTTTAGCTGGCTTCATGACATTGTACAATAATTTCAATAACAATCGGCGAAAATTTAGAATCATTAACGCTAATAGTTATGTAAAACGTGTCATAGAGTTGGCTTCCCTTGAAACATTTCTTCTGGAGGAGTAAATGAAATTATTGCCCAACGGTTTTAACAGAAGAAAAGGGCCTGTAGTATTAATTATTATGGACGGTATTGGCATTGGCCCACATGATGAAGGAAATGCTTTTTTTCTTGCACGAACTCCTGTATTAGATAGGTTAATGCAAACCTATCCATACACAACATTAAAAGCACATGGAACTGCAGTAGGACTGCCATCGGATGCTGATATGGGCAATTCAGAAGTTGGGCATAATGCGTTAGGTGCTGGCAGAATTTTTGACCAGGGCGCAAAACTAGTTGATAAAGCTATTGAATCAAAACAAATATTTTCTACAGAAATCTGGAAAAAATTACTGAAAAAACCAGTGAATGAAGATGCTTCATTGCATTTTATTGGTCTTCTTTCGGATGGTAATGTGCATTCGCACATTAATCACCTTTTTAAGCTTATTGAACAAGCTGCTTTTGAAGGTGTAAAAAAAATCCGTGTACATATATTGTTAGATGGTAGAGATGTTCCAGAAACTTCAGCTTTGCAGTATGTTGATAGCCTTGAGAAATTTCTACATGCTTTTAATGAAAAGGGCTTTGATTTCTGTATTGCATCAGGTGGTGGAAGAATGATTACCACCATGGACAGGTATGAAGCGGATTGGAGTATTGTAAAACGTGGTTGGGATGCACATGTGCTAGGCAAAGCAAGAGCATTCACTTCTGCAACTGAAGCAATAGAAACATTTAGAAAAGAGCAGCCTGGCATAACAGATCAATATTTACCTGCATTTGTTATAGCTCATGGCGGAAAACCTGTTGGACCAATTATTGATGGCGATTCAGTAATCCTGTATAATTTCCGTGGAGACAGAGCTATTGAAATTTCTCGTGCCTTTGAAGAAAAGGATTTTAACAAATTTGACAGAGAGCGTTTCCCTGATGTAGTGTTTGCTGGAATGATGGAATATGATGGCGATCTTCACATTCCAAAAAATTATCTGGTGTATCCACCATCAATTGATAAAACAATAAGTGAGTATCTGGTTCATAATGGATGCAGACAATTTGCAATATCCGAAACACAAAAGTTTGGTCATGTTACCTATTTCTGGAATGGCAACCGAAGTGGTATGTTTGATCCGGATTACGAAACATATCAAGAAATACCTTCGGACAAGGTGCAGTTTAATGAGCGGCCATGGATGAAAGCAGCTGAAATAACCGATGCTGTAATTGAAGCAATCCATAGTGGCAAGTATGATTTTATACGATTAAATTATGCCAACGGAGATATGGTGGGTCATACAGGTATTTTAGAGGCCGCTATCATTGCTGCAGAAACTGTTGATTTGTGCATTGGACGCTTATTGCAGGTAATAAATGATACAGGAGCTATCGCTATAATTACTGCCGATCACGGTAACCTTGATGAGATGTTTGAAAAAGATGCAAAAACCGGCACAATAAAATTAGACAAAAAAACCGGGAAACCACAGCCTAAAACCTCTCATACACTAAACCCAGTTCCTTTTATTATATATGATCCTTATTACAATGGTGAATATAACTTAATTACGCACAAAGAACAGGGGCTGGCAAACGTTGCCGCAACAATCTGCACTTTGCTGGGATTCCAACCTCCAGAAGAGTATTATCCATCACTGGTTACACTTACACAATAATATGAATATTGCATTTATCACAAGTGAGGCATATCCTTTTGCCAAAACAGGAGGGCTTGCTGATTATTCATATTCATTACCCAAAGCTTTAGCAAAACGCGGGCACACAGTTCATCTTTTTTTACCACGATATTATTGTATAGATAAATATAGATTTCAATGCACATTAATTGGCAAACCTTTAGCAGTACCAATAGGTAGCGGTATAAGGTGGGCGGGCATATACTATACCGATTATATAGAAGGCGTTCATACTTATTTTATAGAGCATGACGATTATTATGGACGCGATGGATTATACGACAATAATGGTATTTCGTATCATGATAATGCAGAAAGGTTTATATATTTTTGTCGTGGATGCCTTGAAGCGTTAATTCAACTGGAGATAGCTCCTGAAATAATCCACTGTAATGATTGGCAAACTGCGTTAATAGCACTATTTCTTAAAATCCACTATAAAGATAACGCAAACTTTAATAACACACGATCGCTACTCACCATTCACAACGTGGGATATCAGGGCGTTTTTGGTAAAGAAGTGTTACACCTACTACAAATTCCAGATACATTATATAATCCGTCAAACATTGAATTTTATAATAATGTGAATTTTTTAAAAGCTGGTATAGTGTATGCTGATTGTATTACAACCGTAAGTAAAAAGTATGCTCGGGAAATTCAGGAAAATGAATATGGCTATGATCTATCTGAGATTTTTAAGGCACATAGCAACAAACTTTTTGGAATTTTAAACGGTGTAGATTATGAACATTGGAATCCGGAAAAAGATGAGCTAATCCCTTATAATTATTCAATTAATAAACTAAGTGGCAAAAGTAAATGCAAAAAAGCATTACAGGAATTTTATGCACTGAAGAAAAATAATTTTCCCGTAATTGGATGTATAAGTCGTTTGACCTATCAAAAAGGGATAGATATTCTTATCAATACATTAGACTGGCTTTTTTTCGATGAACAGGAAGTACAATTTGTAATACTGGGCAGTGGTGAACAGTGGCTTATTGACAGATTTGAATCGTTGCGAGCAATGTTTCCTGATAGAATTGGTGTGTGGTGGGGATATAACGAAAAACTTGCCCATTTAATTGAAGCAGGTAGTGATTTTTTTGTTATGCCTTCCCGTTATGAGCCATCAGGACTTAATCAGATGTACAGCCTTGCTTACGGCACAATACCAATAGTGCGGGCAACAGGAGGACTGGATGATTCCATTGAACAGTTTGATGAAAAATTAAAAACTGGAAACGGATTTAAATATATAAATAATGATAGTGCAGAACTGTACACAATCATTCGTTATGCATTACGGGTATATAAAAATAAATTAATGATGAAAAAATTAATTGAAAATGCAATGTTCTTTAGAAGAAGCTGGGATGATGCAGTAAAAGAATATGAAGAATTATATACTAATATCAAAAAGAGTAATGAATAAATTATTATTTATTGTGTTAATAACGATAATTGTTGTAACCCACGTACAAGTAGTACGTTGTCATGCTCAAATTAAATCAAAAAAAGCTGGAGATAATACTATTGAATATTATAATATTCCAGAAAAGAAAAAAAATAATAATCAAAAGTTGGATCTTTCAAAAAATCCATATGATTCAATAATTATTAATATATGCAAAAATGAAAATATTGACCCTCAGCTCATACGCTGCATTATTAAGATAGAATCCAATTTTAACAAAGATGCTGTCTCCGTAGCTGGAGCTATGGGTTTAATGCAACTTATGCAGGAGACGGCACAGGCATATAATGTTTTGGACCCATTTGATCCATATCAAAATATTAACGCAGGAGTAAAACATCTTAAAGCATTATTATCTGTTTTTAAAAATGATCTTGTGTTAGCTTTAGCTGCATACCATGCTGGTTTAGGGATAGTAAAAAAAAATATGTCGGTTCCAAATATCAAATCAACTATTAAATACGTGAATGATGTAATGAAATTATATCAACCAGAAGAAATCCATGATTATTCTTCTAAGATAGAAAAACTATATATGCATATATTACCTGATGGAACAATAAATATTACACAATGATCTAAATACTATGCCAATCCTTTACGGATTTCATTTATCTCGAATAACGCCATTTTATTATCAGGGTCAATATTGGCAACTCGCTCAAAAATTTGTAATGCATCCTGATACATGCCTATCTTTTTATATGCCATACCTAAGGCAAATAATGCATTTGTAAAGTTGGGGTCTAAACTTTGTGCTTTTTCCAGCAATTGTATAGCTTTTTCATAGTTCATCATCTGGTAATACGCAGCTCCGCCAACATAGTATGCATATTTATTGCGCTTATCCATTTCTAAATATTGTTCAACTAGTTCAGCTGCCTTACCAAAATTATTTACTCTGAAATAGTTTTTAGCAAGATTATAGATTAGCTTACGGTTATTTGGATAAAGAGCTAAGCTCCTTTCTAAGTAATCAATAGCTTCATAATATTTATGTTCATCAATTAGTCTCTTAGCCTGTTTTATGATATCAACAGCTTCGTCTCTTGCTAACTCAATAACCAATAATGTGATATCATCTTCTACAGGAGCTTTTCCTTTAAACCGTTGCACATCTTCAATTATATAACTTGTAAAGTCTTCTAATGGAAGATGCCTGTTTTTAAGTGAAACTTCTACAAGTCTTTCAACTGAATATTCTTCACGTTCCATATTTGCAGCTTCGGGGATACCATCTGTATATAGTAATAGACGGTCGCCATATCTCAATTTTGTTTCTTTTTCTTCGTATGTTTCCCGTGCTTCTTCGATAGCACCTATAAATAAACCATTTGTATCAAGAAGTTCTGTTTTACCTTCATCTGAACGTATTAAGATTGCCTTCTGATGACTTGCATTAGCATAGGTAACATTATAATCATCATCAATAACAACAAAAAAAGCTGTCATATAATCCTGAGTTTTAATATGTTCAAGGATATTCTGATTGACTTCCTGGAATACTCTTTTTGGTGAATCGTACTGCTGGGTAGCTGAGCTGAATGAAATTTTTGCCATTGATGTAATAAGTGCAGCTGGAATACCATGTCCGGATACGTCAGCAACTAAAATACCTAATTTATCCCCTTTCATCTGATATACATCATAGAAGTCACCACCAATCTTTTCCATTGCAATGTATCGTACTGAAAATTTAAGTTCATTCCAGTCATCAATACGCCCGGGAAGTATGCTGCGCTGTATATTGCTGGCTATTTCTAATTGTTTCTGAATTAAGTCATCTTTTTCTTTTAAGCTTTCAAGTGCTACACGCAACTCTTCTGTACGCTGTTCAACCTTTAATTCCAGATTCTTTCTATGTTCCTCTATTTCTTTTGCCATTTCAAGAATTGAAAATTCGATTTCAGCAAATTCTCTTTCATGTGACATTACCTTAAACCATGCATCCTGTCCTGATGAAATCCTTTTAGTAACAATACCCATTTCAGTAAGAATCCGCATAACCGAGTCAGAATTGAGGTACATGAGAAAAATACCAGCAATAATAGAAACAAAAAAATATGTTAAAATGTTAATATATCTTGTTTCTTCATATAAACGATGCTGTTCCATCATCGCAGCAAACGTTAAAAGTGTGATAATCATAAGAATGATAAAAAAGCTGAATTTGATCCGTAATCCTATCAATCCACGAGGATAAATAGTTATATTTCTGCGACGAAGTTCCTGATACACCATTGCTCTGTGGGGATTGGTAATAATTTCAGTTAATAAATATGTTGACATGCCATATAATACCACAACAACCAGAACCCCAATAGTTACTATCTTTATGCCAATCTTAATTTTTAAAATAGTTAAGGTTCCATTAACAAGCATGTCATAATACCCTAATCCCATTAACACAAAACCACACAATGTACCAAACAAAGCAGCGGCAATCATATTGTACATTGGAAGATGAGATAATTGTACATATAATACCTGAAGCTTTTCATCATCAAGTGATATATCTAAATTACCATCTTTAAATGCTTTGTTAATATCTCTGAGAGGTTTTAAAAAAGCAGGAATTCCAATTGGTGTTAGAAAGCCAAATGTTATATAATGCAACAATGTTGGAATTAAAACTGATAAAGGCAACCATTTTACTGCCAATGAGTGCATTTCATTGTACTCAGAAAGAA
This sequence comes from uncultured bacterium, assembly GCA_937920495.1. Taxonomy (GTDB): domain Bacteria; phylum Spirochaetota; class UBA4802; order UBA4802; family UB4802; genus UBA4802. Next base: position 14,879 of record CALEUQ010000085.1, read on the forward strand.
TGAATGATGTACCCAGATAATAGCCAAAAACAGCGCTCATCCAGCCACCAAAAATAGTAAGAAAACATAATGCAAATGTATATGAAAATTTTTTATTTAACCACTCAAATATATTCATAATTGGCTATCCTTCACCATTATAATTAACATAACAATGGTTTATAATTAATAATCGACAATATAACTTATGCAAAAATATGAAAAAATAGATCTTTTTAACAGATAGTTGATTATGCTAAAATATCAAGAACTTTTTAAAATTGAATCACGATTTATACCTTAAATAAAATCCCTCTTTCCGGATTTTTGGAAAATAGGATTATCCATCAAAAAGGTATTTCATATTCGCGTTAATTCATTATGCATAAAAAACTCTTCTGGCAATAATAGTATTGCATAAAAAAACTGTTTCAATAAAAAATCCGCAGAGCATGTTTCGTTGTTTTAGCCCACTATATGTATTCAAAAAAAAACCAAGATAGTGACATTGTTACTAAAAAAATCAACGCTCGCTGATAGTACGCAAGCAGCAATCAATCACAAGTTTGTAATTCAATTCTTATCAAGCGCTGCTTCACGTTTTAAGTGCACGTATCTATACGGCACGTGCATAAGACGCTTTTAAACTATTAAACTTTGCATTGGACTTAAAAGAACTTACATTTTTTGTATTTTGTATAATTTTCCCAAAATTACGGATAGTATACATCCCTGACGCATTCGGCGGTGGGGGTATACACTTTTTATTAACAAAATATTTTTAATGGATTATAAGTTAAATTGAAGACAATTTTGACTCACATCAATACGATTGAAAAACTTTTTTATCAGGAAGGCGCAAGCAGGTTAATGGACCACCATAAGCCGCACCGGTATCAATTCCTATTATATTTTTATACTCATCATGGTAAATTTCACATATTGCAAGTCCGGTGATATTGACGGTAGTAGTATGACCAAATACTACAAGTTTTGGCCAGCGGTATTGTTGTAAATAAAACTCTTCTCTAATCCATATCATATCATACGATGATTGCAATTCAACCGGTATACCAGGTCGCATGCCCGCATGAACAGTAATGAAATCATCAGTTTCATAGTATAGTTTTAAATTATTGAAAAATGTCTTATGATCTTCAGGTAGTCGCAGTGAACCCATAGTGTTTATATATGAATCTATAGTAGCCTGACCACCGTTGTACATATACAAAGAGATTTCAATGCCTTGCAAATAATTAAGGAACATATATTCATGATTGCCTTTGAGGCATATGATATTATATTTGTGCCGTAAATCTATTAAGAAGTCTATAACTTCAAAAGAACCGGGTCCACGATCTATATAGTCGCCTAAAAAAATAATAGTATCATTATCAGTAATATGCTTTTTTATTTTTTCAAAAAGTCCTGACAGTTTGTTATAATATCCGTGTATGTCGCCAATAAGATAAAACATTCAGGGAGTACTCAGTTCTTTATAAATGGTAGTAATGTATTGTTTGCCGTAGTTATAGTCTGAAACGTCATATACGCCAAAGATCCATTCTTTATATTGTGCAATATAACAGTAACTATCGCCATACTTTTTAAAAGCCATTTTGATTTTACCTGATTCTAAAAGCATGAACGAACTATCATGTGTTACCACCATATCAAAATCTTGTGACGCTTCAATATGTGTTGAATAAAGTTTGAAAAACGACGAAATTTCCTTAGATTCAATATTTTTTTTACCCACCACTATTTTCTTGAGTGATGCTACCTGAGGGATGCCTTCTTTGTATATTATTATACTATCCAGATTACAATATTGTGCTATTTTTTTTATATTAACTGGAATCTCCTGAGAATCCTGGATTTTAGAAATTGTAGTTTCGATTATGCTTTTTTGGGTTTGTATAAAATCAGGATCATTAGTTTCAACCTTGATAAAAATATTCCCTTTAAATGCAATACTTTTATTTTTCCAGTAGATGCTATAATCACTTTTCAAGAAATATTTTTCCTGGATAATCCTTTCACGAGTAAAAAGTCCATACGCGTCATACAATGTAGATGTTTTAGCGATAGTTACTGTTAAAAACAGAGAACTGTTATTAATTGACTGATAGTCGCCTTTAACTATTTCAACAACTCCATAATGTTTATAATAATCAGGTGAAATGTTTTCGATAGTATCTTTATTGGAAACAGATGAACTTTTTACCAGCTTCCAGGTATAGAGTTCTGTTTCGCGAGGCAGCAGATCTTTTGTTTGCTGACTTTCTTCAAAAAGCGAAAGGCATGACGTTACATAAATCATACAAACTATAAGTACAATTCTAACGATATTGCTTTGGATCAAGCGCATCCTGCAATCCTTCCCCAACCAGATTGTATGATGTTATTGTTATAAATATAGCTAAACCGGGTATTAATGTCAACCACCATGCAAAGTCAATGAAATCACGTGATTGAGATAAAATATCACCCCAACTTGGTGTTGGTGGTTGAACTCCAAATCCCAAAAAGCTCAACGATGATTCAATTAGTATAGTAGAAGCAATGCCAAATGTTGCTGAAACCATCACCGGTGCCATGGCATTGGGCAGTATATGCTTAAAGATAATCCAGTAATCCCTGGCTCCCAAAGCTTTTGAAGCCAGAACAAAATCCTGTTCGCGTAGTTTAAAAAATTCGCCACGTACAATACGGGCTATGCCCGTCCATCCTGTAATCCCTATTACTATCATCACATTTAGCAGGCTCTGACCCCACAATGCCAGAATAGTCAGTATCAGAAAAAAAGTTGGGAAACACATCACAATTTCTATAATACGGGAAATAATAATATCCACCCAACCACCATAATATCCAGCCATAGAACCAATAATTATACCTATCGTTACATAAATAAACACTGCCACAAATCCAACAAATATCGAAACTCTGGTGCCATATATCATACGTGCAGCCAGATCCCTACCCTGTTCATCGGTACCTAACACATGTTTTGCGGATGGAGGTAGCACAATAGCGGTAAGATCATATTCTGAATATGAATATGGTATTGGAGGAAATATTTTATACCCTTCAATTTTTTTAAAATCAGTACCTGAAAATTCTTTATATTCAAAAAATATTGGGAAATAAACCGTATCATTATAAATCAAAATATATGGTTTGTTATTGGCAATCAATGGTGCACATAATGCTATAATAAACAAAAAGATAACTATACACAGGCCTACTACTGCTAATCTATTTTGTGTAAATCGTTTCCAGACAATTGACCAGTATCCTTTCATTGTGTAGCCTCCAGCCTTATGCGAGGATCGGCAATTGCATACATGATATCTGCAAGAAAGATGCCAATTAACGTTAAGAAAGCAGAAATTGACGTAATAGCCATTATTATGGGAATATCCCTTGAAAGAATGGATTCAAATGCAAGCATTCCCATACCCGGTATTGAAAAGATTGATTCCACTATGACACTACCTCCCAATAGCCCTGGAAGCATGGTTGCCATCAGTGTAAGTAATGGTATTAATGAATTTCTGAATGCATGGACAAACAACACCTTTTGTTCAGATAAGCCTTTTGCACGAGCAGTGAGTATATATTGCTGATTGATTACATCAAGCATGGTTGCGCGCGTGTAGCGTGATAAAAACGCAAACCCCCCATAAGTTAATGTTGTAACTGGTAAAATTAAGTGCCATAATAGATCAGCAGCCTTCTGAAATATATCTAATTGATCAAACCAATCTGAGAACAATCCACCTAATGGAAATAAATTAAGATAATCACCACCACTTAAGTATTTAAGCAATAATAATGCAACCCAGAATGATGGCAGTGAGTATAACAAAAATAATATCAGGCTTATTATCCTGTCCTGCAATGTATCTTTCTTTATCGAAGAATAAATTCCTAATGGGATAGAAATAATATATACAATTATGATTGAAAAAATATTTAACGACAATGTTATTGGCAGTGCATCAGCAATGTGTGCTATTACTTTTCTACCATCTTTACGTGAAGTACCAAAATCAAGTTTTACTGTTTTATAAAACCACTCAGCATAACCCACAATTACTGGTTTATCAAGGCCATAAAGTTTTTTTTCCTGTTCAAATATCTCTTTGGAAAGGCTTCCGGCTTTTAACTCACCTTCTACACCTGCTCTAAGTGAAGTAAAATCACCAGGCGCTAAGCGTATCATTAAATACGTAATAAACGTTATGCCTATAAATGTAGGTATAATTATCAATATTCTTTTAAGGATATAATATTTCATTACTGCGTTGTAACCTTCCACTCTGTATAGTTTAATCCACGTTTATGAACTAGCACATTATCAAAACGCTTGCTTACCACCACCAGTGCAGGTGTGCAATATAAAAACGTATATGGTTGTTCATCGTGGATTATTTCATGAAAACGCCTGTACATTTTTATGCGTTTTTGCGCATCAAACTCTTTACGTGCATTTTCAATTATTTCATCTGCTTCGGCATTTACAAAATAGCAAAAATTTGAACCAGCCTTAACCTGTGATGAATGCCAAAGCTGATACGGATCACCTTCCCATGATAAGGACCATCCCAATGTAACGGCATCAAAATCACGTTTATCAACTTTATTTACAAATACAGCCCATTCGTAACGGTTAATATCCATATATATGCCAACCTTTGCAAAATCTTCTTTAAGGATGGTTGCCAGTCTTTCCGCAAATTTGCTTGCCGAAGCAATTGTTAATGTAAATTTAAAAGGGATTCCATTTTTATCAAGGATTCCATCTCCATTGCTATCGCTCCAGCCAGCCTTGCGTAATATTTCTTTGGCTTTCACTGGATCATATGGCAAAGGCTTAATATCATGATTATAATATTTGTCATGTATATAAAATGGACCAGTCACAACAGTCCCCAATCCAAAAAGCAAGCTATCAAGAATAGCCTGCCGGTTAATTAACATGGTCAGAGCTTTACGAACATTTTTATCTTTAAACAAAGGATTACGTGCATTCCATCCAATATAATTATAGTATGGCTGATAGTACATAAACTTGTAAAATGATTCCTGAAAATGATTTGAATTTGTCTGTCGCACCCACTGTATTGGTCTTAAACTCATAACATCAAGCTCGCCTTTTTTCAACATCTGTAATGCAACATTTGGTTCAGGGATTATTTTATATACTATACGCTTAATATCAGGCTTTTGTCCCCAGTATCTATCGTTCACAACTAATTCAATTGTTTTGCCAGTATTCCATGCAACAAATTTATATGGACCTGTGCCAATTGGAAACCGGTTGTTTTTATGTGTATTGAAATCAGTTCCGTCATCAAAAATATGTTTGGGAACGATAGGAATGCTTCCACAAATTTCAAGTGCCAGAAAGTAAGGTTTGGCATAGGTAAATTCAACAATATATGGAGATAGCTTCTTAACACTCTTCACATCAATGTAATACACTTTTAATGGCGCATTTGCAACTTTTGGATCTTTAATCACCTTAAAAGAATACACAATATCATCAGCGGTAAAAGGTTTTCCATCATTCCAGTAAATATTCTTTTTAAGATAAAAGCGATACCGCAGTTTATCAGGTGATATTTCCCATTTTGTTGCCAGCTGCGGTTTCAATTCTAATGTATCATAATCCCTATCCAGAAGTGTTTCATAAATATAGCTGTTTATTGATGACGCAATTGCTTCGTTTGAAGTGATTGGATTTAAATGCCCGGGTTCAGCCGAAATGTGTATATATAATGTATAGGGATCGCGCACTGCTTCAAAGCGAGTGCATGAAGTTACAATAATAAGTACTATGCATATATAGTGTAAAATATATCTTCTAGTAAAGTTCATACTTTAGTTACGCCTTTTATAAAAGAAATTGTTTTGTTCGATAGTTCATTTTAAAAACACATTGCTATATAGAATTATGTTTATTGAAGAAGTGATTTGTTTCATTTTTTATGACAAACGATAGCCCTATCAGTGCAATCAGGTTTGGGAATGCCATAAGTCCATTCATTATATCAGTTATGGTCCACACAACTTCTAACCTGCTCACAGCTCCTATAAAAACAACTATCACCCATAATAGTCTATAAGGCTTTATGGCTCTTTCACCTGCAATATATTCAACTGATTTCTCCCCATAGTAAGCCCATCCCAGAATTGTTGAATACGCAAAAAATATAAGGCTGAGTGAAACAACAATACCACCCCATGTACCCGGCAGGCCTAAACTAAACGCATGCTCAGTAAGCGCTGCGGCTGTTTTGCCACTTTTCCATGCACCTGTCACAAGTATTACCAGCCCCGTAAATGTGCATACCACAATGGTATCAATGAAAGTCTGTGTCATTGAAACCAGTGCCTGTCGTACAGGTTCGTCTGTTTTGGCTGCAGCTGCGGCTATTGGTGAACTACCCAATCCGGATTCGTTAGACAGCAACCCTCTTGAGACACCCATCTGCACAGCCATTTTAATGGTTGCACCAGTAAAACCACCAGCAGCAGCTATAGGAGTAAACGCATGCACAAAGATAAGTTTGAAAGCATATACAATGTTTGCATGATACAATATTAAAACAATTGTACCGGCAATCAGATAAAATAAGATCATTACCGGAACTATGGCTGAAGCTGCCCGTGCAATACTTTTAATGCCACCCATAACAACAAGAAATGTCAGAACGAAAAGCACAATACCGGTAATCCAGTGGTCAATATTGAATGTTGCTTTCATAGCTTCAGCAACTGAATTTGACTGTATCATGTTGCCAGTACCAAATGCAGCACATGCTGCAAATACAGCAAATATCATGGCAAGCCAGTTATTCTTTAAACCTTTTTCAATGTAATACATTGGTCCGCCTGACATGGTCCCCAATGCATCAACTTCACGGTATTTGACAGCAAGAACTGCCTCGCTGTATTTTGTGGCCATTCCAAATAAGCCCGTAAGCCACATCCAGAACATTGCGCCGGGTCCACCAATAGCAATTGCTGATGCAACGCCTGCAATATTACCAGTACCAACAGTTGCAGCAAGAGCTGTCATTAACGCCTGAAAATGCGAAATATCTCCCGGATGTGCACCATATTCCTTGCGTTTGATCAGGGCCAGATATAATGATGAAAACAGTGTCCTGAACTGCAATCCTTTGAGCAAAATAGTAAGATATATCCCTGTTCCAAGTAGTAGAATGATAAGTGGTGCTCCCCACACAAAATCGCGTATTTGATTAAGATATTCCATAGTATACCCTGGTGTAAAAATTTTGTATTGATAATTATTGATGCTATAGTATAAGCCTATCCGTCAAGCAGTAATTGAATATCAGAAAAATAATACACCCCTGCTGTTACGAGCAGCGGGGGTGTACAATGATTAATTTGTGCATATAGTTTTAAAAATTATGATCTAATAGTCAATTATAAATTATTGTTTTTTACACGATTTATTCCTTAAATAAAATTTGTGAACATAATAAACATATTGTACACCCCCGCCGCCTCTGGCGGCAGAGGTGTCACCTTTTTATCAGCAACTAAGTGTTGCATTTCAAACTTGAACTTGTAATTTTTAAGGAATTATTAGTGGTTTTTTTACTTGATTATTTTCCTTATAAAAGGGAAATTAACCTTTTCGTTTATTGATTAGTATGCACGGGCGCTGCATTTAGCAGCTGTGCATACTACATTCTTTCTTTTGTCATTTTTTAATTATAAACGCTGTATGAGGGTGATATGATTGAACGATATTCACGAAAACATATTGCAAATATATGGTCACTGGAAAATAAATTTAAGATATGGCTGGAGATTGAGATAGCTGCCTGTGAGGCAAATGCACAGTTAGGGGTTATACCGCATGAAGATTTAGCAATAATTAAAGAAAAGGCAAATTTTAATGTTGCCCGTATTGAAGAGATTGAAAATCAGGTACACCATGATGTCATAGCGTTTTTAACATGTGTTGCCGAATATGTTGGTCCTTCTAGCAGGTATATTCATTATGGTCTCACATCAAGTGATATTGTTGACACTGCATTATCAATTCAGATGAAACAGGCTGGCCAGATTATACTCAATGATATTGATGAGTTATTACGGGTTTTGAAAAAATTAGCATTGAAATATAAACATACACCATGTATGGGTCGCTCGCATGGTGTTCACGCTGAACCTACAACATTTGGCACCAAAATGGCATTGTATTATCATGAGTTTTTACGTAACCGGAAACGGATGCAGGATGCTATCGAACAAATTTCTTATGGGAAGCTTTCTGGTGCTGTTGGCACATTCAGTAATATTGACCCGCGTGTTGAAGAGATTGTGTGTAAAAAATTAGGGCTTACACCTGACCCAATTTCTACACAGATTATTCAACGAGATAGACATGCCCATTATATGTCAGCAGTAGCGATATGTGCAGGCACATTAGATAAACTGGCCACAGAAATTCGCCATCTTCAGCGTACTGAGGTGCGTGAAGTAGAAGAACCATTCCAAAAAGGCCAGAAAGGCTCATCTGCAATGCCCCATAAACGCAATCCAATACTTTGTGAAAGAGTATCAGGATTATCACGTGTCATTAAGTCAAACCTTATGGTTGCACTGGATAACATGACATTATGGCATGAACGGGACATTTCCCATTCATCAGCAGAACGTGTTATATTGCCTGACAGTACTATTGCGCTTGATTATCTACTTTCAAAAATGATCTTTATCCTTGATAACTTGCATGTATATCCTGACGCAATGATAAAAACCATTGAAAAAACTGGTGGATTGTTTTATTCGCAAGGATTGTTGTTAAAATTAGTTGAAAGAGGTTATACTCGCGAAGAAGCATACCAGATAGTACAGGATAATGCCATGAGAGTGTGGAATTCAGGTGGTTCTTTAAAGGAACTATCGCTTAAAGATGAAAGGATAACTGCAAAGCTTTTGCCTGATGAAATAGAAGAAATATTCAAGCTTGATAATTTTTTGCATAATATTGACTATGTATTTAAAAAAGCGGGATTGGAATAATTATAGTACAAAATACCAATCTTTGCTATATTTACTACAATAAATGACAAAGATAGTTAATTATATCTTAAAGCGTTCTATCACTTTTTTAAGTTCTGCTGCCATAGATTCTAGTTCTGATGAAGTATTTGTAAGATTTTCAGACAGAGCTACAAACTGCCCTGCAACTGCATTAACGTTTTCAATAGATTGTACTATCTTTTTGGTATTATCACTAAGCTCGGACATTGATAGCGATAGTCCTTTTGAAAACTCACTGGCACTGGCAATTCCTTCATGAATCCTTGCAAAATCCTGTACTCTTTGATTAATTGTTTCAATAAAACCAGTAATTAATGTTACACTGCGTTCAATATCCTGCATAATGTTGATCAATACTTTTTGCATGGTACTCATCATGGTCATATTATTATTCATGGCAGTGTTGCCTTCATTAATTATTTTTGTAATTTCCTTAACATTCTGTGAAGTTCTGTCCGCCAACCGCGAGATTTCTTCTGCAACCACTGCAAATCCCCTCCCATGCTCACCTGCACGTGCTGCCTCAATTGATGCATTCAACGATAAAAGATTCACTTGCTCTGCAATATCCGATATCAAGCCAATAACATTCATAATATTTTCAAAAAACGTTGCTATTTGCTTTGAAGATTCAGCGGTACTGGTTACTAACGTTTCACTGTCATGAGCACTTTTTTGGATTTCTTTAATTGATACCATAACCTGCCGTGCATCATTATTTAAAGTGTTCATTGCAGCATTAAGATTATTAACAATATCTTCAAGGTTTTTTAAGATTTCACTTTGTTTGTTTGCATCGGACGCAATTGTGTAAAATGAACTGGATAATTCTGCAATAATTGAAGTAACCTGTTCAATATTTTGTGCCTGTTGTAAAGATTCCTCCTTTATAGATTTTCCTGAAAAAGCTAAAGCTTCAGATGATATGAGCACCTTTTCACTGAGTTCATTTGATTTTTGTATAAAATCAATAATAACCTCTCTAAACCCAATAAAGCTTCGTATGAAATCCTCCATAATATCACGTGATTTTATTAGTGTAATCTGACCAGAAAGATCTCCTTTAGTTGCTTTTTGCAATACAGGCATAGCAATATCAATAGCTTTTGAAAGTTTCATCAGTTGTCTATTAATTAGATATCTGATGATTAAATTAACAACTATCATCCCAAGTATAATAAAGAATAAGCTCGTATACACAGTTTTATATAATACTTTTTCATTAAAGGCAGCAATTATTGTACGATTGGTCTGTGGTACAATATAACTAAATAGTACAGACTGATTACCATCAAATACGCCATAGACTTTTAAATAGTTTGTTTTTGTAATATTTTTAAAAAATTGTAAGGTATTTTGATATAAAAATTCAGGCTGATTCCCTTTTGTAATAGTTTGTGTAAGGGGTAAAGATATGAAATTATCTCTATTGCTCATAACGACAATATCATTTTCAGAAACAAGTACCACGCCTTCATACTCTTTAATTACAGCTGGTATGCTTTGCAAAAATGTTTCATTACTATCCATTTGTATTGATGCAAAACTATCAAATATCCTGGCTGAAACTAATGAATCGACATTTGATTTATCGATACGATAAAATAACACTAAAAGGAATACGGATGTTAAAAGTGTAATAGGTATGACTATGCTTATAATTTTACTGCGAAGCCTTTGCACTGCAACCGGTATACCAAAACGTCCCAGTGGATAGGTCCTGGTATACCATACCTGCATGGAATTATAACCAATGAATAAAAATACAAATATTAATATAAAGAATATATAAAAATGAAAATATAAGTTGTTATAACCAAATTTGAAGTACATAAGAAAAAACAAGGGTATATACACAATTAGTAAATATCCAATATTAAGTAACATTGTTTGCTGAGCACTTGTCTTAAATTTATTAAAGATCTTTTCATGTTTTTTTGGATCGTCACTTTCAAATAATCTTAATATACTCTTCACCATCCACATATAATACATGAATAGAGATGTAAAAGAAATTACCCAGAAAATAAAAAATGATACCAAAAGGCGATAGTCTTTAAACAACGGGAAGGAATTGCTTATGATTATTATAAATAGTAAAGCATTAAATAAAATAACACCACTACCGTATTTCTGAAATTGTTTTATAATCTGTTTTGGTTGCATTATCTATCCTTATGATCAAATATTATAATATTTGACATACTAATATAATATTCTTTATATATATATAATCAAATATATTTTTTATTAATTTTTCAATTTTTTTAGGATAGAATTTATTATTTTTGCACTTTCGTCCTTCATGTAAGTATTTATCATTCTTTAAGGCGAGCGTTACGACAGACCAATGCATAGTATCGCAACAAACGCATCCCAACCCCTCTGGCAACTTAGCAATAGTTTTCTTTCCTGATATAATGTTGTATACTATATGTGGCCCAATTGTTTGGCTTTTTTTATGATTTTTGGGTCCGGGCCCCAGAAAAATTTACAACATACTATACCATATACACGATACACGCTAAATGTGTAGCCTGAGTACCGATAGTTATCGGTATAATCATCTTCTCCCATGCTATCAAGTACTGCTAAAAATTCATCCAAAACATTATCTAAACAAAACGCAATAATCTTAGCAAGCGACATCTTCCACAGCTTC
>CALEUQ010000086.1 GCA_937920495.1 uncultured bacterium
GCACAAATTGCAGGTAAAACGATTGTGGAATTTTCAGATGGATTGGCATCACAAAATGTTATCAAGCTATGGCATAGTGTATGTAATATGTTACAAACTGTAGAAGTTAAGTGATAATCAATATTAAAGTGTTATGTGTGGAACGTTACTGTTATTATTGGTGTAGATGGTAGTGACCCTGATGCTATAGTGAATGAGTATTTACAGGGAAAACTAAAAACGGGCGCCAATGTGTGTGACCATTAAACTGGAACTCAACGGACATTGCATCGAGACTGCTGCAAAGGAAAAATTGCAAAAGCTTCTTGATGCAATGCTCCTATCCAAAACCCAGGACCCACATCTGCAAGCCCAGTACCAGATTTTGTATGATTTTATCCATACCGCAAATTTTAAAAACTTACGCGCATTAGATGAAAGATTTACTGGTATTGTTCCATCTGTATGCGAGATATATGTTGATGATACCGGGAAACCTTCTGTGAGAATTAAATAATATCTAAGGTAAAAGAAATACATCATAATTGCAGGTGATAAGAGGTTGGTTCCAAACCAATCATTCTTAAAAGATTAAAATACTTACACTATTCAAAATGGTTATGGAAATAGAAGTTTGTCATTGTATAGGAACAAATAAAAATAATAAAAAAAATTCTTTTAATTATCAACAAAAATTAATTTGACGAACATAACGGTGTTATTTGGATAGTGATATATATAATAACTTATATGGAGGGTTAATGTATGGAAGATATATATACCGCACTGCAAAAACGCCTGGATATGTACTCTCTTGGTTTTCCGGAAACACAGTCAAAAATAGAAATAACGATATTAAAAAAGTTGTTTTCTGAAGATGATGCAAAGCTTTTCTTAGATCTATCGCCAATGCTTGAAACTGCTGACAGTATTGCTGCACGTACCGGACGCCAGATTAATGAGCTCACATCGCATCTGGAAGATATGGTAAAGCGAGGGCTATTATTCAAGAGGACAAAAGATGGTGTTAGCAAATATGGTGCCATACCATTTATACACGGTGTTTTTGAATTTCAGGTTAAGCGTTTAAGCAAAGACCTTGCACTTTTGCTTGAGCAATATTATGAAGAAGGTTTATCCAAAGCGGTAGCTAAAAATACCAATTTGTTTTTGCGCCCTATTCCTGTAAATGAATCAATTGAAACCAAAAGTACCGTTGCCCCATTTGAGGACGCAGCTGCCATCATACAGCAAGCTTCTGTCATTGCAGTTGCCGACTGTATATGCCGTAAGGAAAAAAAGATGATAGGCAAAGGCTGTGACAAACCAATGGAAACCTGCCTTATGTTTGGCTCTATGGCCGAATATTATATTGACAATAATCTTGGAAGAAAGATAAGTGCTGATGAGGCGATAGCTATTGTTAAAAACGCTCAAAAGCATGGAATGGTAACTCAACCTGGCACCGCACAAAACCCTGCAGGTATGTGTAGTTGCTGTGGAGACTGTTGCGCAGTACTTTTATCCATCAAGCGTTTTCCAAAACCAGCTGAAATGGTTTTTTCAAATTATTACGCGCAGACCAATGATAATTGCACTGCATGTGGTAATTGTGTTGATATGTGCCAGATGGATGCAATAGAAATCACTGATATTGCTCACGTGAATAAAGACCGATGTATTGGATGTGGATTATGTGTAATTGCGTGCCCCAATGATGCAATAAAACTTATGGCAAAATCAGATGAAAAGAAAATCCCTCCAAAAACCAGCGGACAGCAGATGATGGAGATGGCAAAGCAGCGTGGAATTATAAAGGAATAGAGTTGTACTATATACATCAAAATATATTTTTATTGACAATTTCATTAATTTATAGTAAAATTAATGACTATGAAATGTAAAGTAACAAAATATGCTTTACATATTATTGCAGCAGGCTTGATAGTATATGCCTCTACTGCTGCTACAGTACACCATCATGTAACGCATCATCACAATTGTATTATCTGTCATTTCCAGTACCATAATGCAACAGATATACATCCACCAATAACTTTTGGCTCATTTCATTTTCTACAATATATATTTTTTGAAAACCTCCCATATATATTTTTAATTAACAATTATACAACCTCTCGATCACCTCCTGTTCTTCTCACGTAATATATCTATTCTTTGATAAGAGCAATTCTGATCTCCATTATACAACGCAAACTGATTGATTATTCAGTATTAAAAAGCGTTTGTTAAGCAGATATTATACTATCGCGTTGTCACTATTTGCGTGTTTGTGAGGCAAAGTTGCTGTATGAATAGTACTGTAGCAAACTTCAATAATATGTACTATTCCTTGATCCGGCAACGTTACATGAACGTGACATACACAATGACATCTCTCCGGATTTAATTCTGTAACACGTGATAGTATACTGGAAAGACACAATTATTTACAGAAAGGAGAAATATAGTATGAAAAATTTACAGATGTTTATAATGATAATCACTCTAATATTGTTTCACACGATATTACCGGTTTCAGCACAGGATATAACATCATCCGCTCCATTTTCGCAGGCTAAATTTGTGCCTGATATTGCGGTAATAGTTGATACAAGTTATGCATATAATTCACAAAAGGATTTTATTAAATTTGAACGTCCCGGGTTTATACACCAGCATGAAGAAACCGGAGAACATCATGAGCATGGATTTAATCAGGACAATGGTTTTAACTTTAATTATGCTGAGATTTCATTTTATTCGCCAGTTGACCCTTACTTTGACCTGTTTGCTGTAGTGCATGCAGGAACAGAAGGAGCAGAAATAGAAGAAGCATACTTTACCACACTACAGCTTCCTTTTGGATTAAAAATCAAAGCGGGTAAATTTTTAAGTGCTATAGGCCGCATAAATGACCGCCATGCACATTATTGGGATTTTTCTGATTTGCCACTTGTATATCAGGCATTCTTTGGTTCACAGCTTAATGAGATTGGTGCACAGATTAACTGGTTAGCGCCACTGCCCTTTTATTTCCTGATTGGTGCAGAAATTTTAAAAGGGCAAAATGAGGCAAGCTTTGGAACAGAAGGATTTGAATTTGCAAGCACTGCTCCCTATTCTCCAATAGAAGATGCGCAATATCCCAATGTATATACAACCTATATTAAGACATCATTTGATACTGGCAAACTTACACTGCTTTTAGGCACATCTGGGATATACGGTAAAAGCAGGATTAATCATGGAATAACAAATACTAATGGTGGTCATGCATTTTATGGAAGTACATACATAGCAGGTGCTGATATCACACTGCGTTATGATTTAAATTCATATCAGTATATTGCGTTGCAATCCGAATATATTTACAGATATAAAGATGGTGATTTGTACAAATATAATGGGACCAATACTACAAAAGATGATTTCACAGCCAGACAATCAGGGCTGTATTCACAGTTAATTGTCAAAACCGGTAAACTAACCCGTGCAGGATTTCGCTATGATCTGTTAGCTCAAAATGAGATTAATGAAAGCGACGAAGCAAAATCATATTTACCACGATACACTGCAATGGTTGAATACAACCCTACTGAGTTTTCTCGGTTCAGACTACAGTACAGTTATGACAAAAGCCTTTATGATGAATCAGGATCAAATAAGGTTAATCATCAAATTATTCTGCAGTGCAACCTTTCGATTGGAGCACATGGCGCACATTCCTTCTGATTTTACAGTAGTTTTAACTGAAAAGGAGGATTTATACTCAGTGGGATTATACATAGCAAAACTCATCCTGAACTTTGTGACGTCATCCTGAATTTGATTCAGGATCTAAATCAAAACAAATATTCCTGAATTTGTTTTGTATGATAATACTAATAATATTGTTTGGAGGAATTACATTATGAAAATTAAAATTCTGTTATATAGCTTTATCACTTTTCTAACAGTAACTATCGCACTTGCTTTTACAAAATCAGTGTATGCAAAACAACTACACGTTGTTACCACATACAATTATATTGCCAGTCTAACCAGGCAGATAACAGGTAATAGCGCTACAATTACTGCATTGGCATCAGCACAGTCTGATCCACATTTCATTGTGCCTAAACCTTCACACATCGCAAAACTACGCGATGCTGATATGCTTATTATAAACGGTGCGCAGCTTGAAATTGGCTGGCTGCCACCATTGGTACGGCAGGCAAATAATCCCGTAATCCAGCCCGGGAATGCTGGATTTCTTGATCTGTCACAATTTGTTAAAATGATTCAGGTACCTACCGCTGTGTCTCGTTCCCAGGGCGATATGCATCCAGAGGGGAATCCTCATTTTTATCTTGATCCACATAATATACTTCTTTTAGCACACGCTATCTATGACAGGTTATGTGTCACAGCTCCAGAAAACAAAACCATGTATACTGAAAATTTCAATGTTTTCAATAATAACTGGAAGCAAAAGTTAGCAGAATGGGATAAATTGATGCAGAAAATGTCCGGCACTAACGCTATAGAGTATCACAAGCTTTACGATTATTTTCTTGTTCGTTACAATATGACATTAGTTGCAACAATTGAACCACTGCCGGGTATACCACCAACTGCAAAACATATTGCATCATTAGAAAAAGTTATGCCCAATGTATCATTAATTTTTCAGGATGTATATCATCCAGATGATGCTGCACGCTACCTTGGCAAAAAATACTCAAAACCAATTATTGTGTTACCTCATGATGTTGGAGCAACAAAAGATGCTACCGACATCTTTACATTATTTGATGCAATAGTGAGGAGGATAGCACAATGATTGATATTCTGTTTTCAACTTTTTTGTTGTCGATAGTTCTTGTTGGAATTCATTCGTATTTTGGTCTTGAGATAATCAAACGAGGGATTATATTTACCGATTTAGCTATTGGTCAGATGGCTGCATTTGGTGCAGCCATCTCCCTGCTTTTTTTTGATGGGAGCTATATTTATGTGATTTCGCTTGTATTTGCTATCTCTGCTGCTATGGCTATTGCTTTTTCTACACATACATCACAATATCCTGAAGCTGTTATTGGATTATTGTATGCATTTTCATTATCTGCAGTATATATTGCATTAAGTAAAACATATCACGGGATGGAAGAATTCCATCGACTTCTTGCAAGCGATATTCTTTTTACTCCATTGTCCAGAATATTAGAAACTGCAATCATTTATTCTGGCATTGGCATAGCATTAGTTGTTTTACAAAGAAAGCTTAAAAAAGGTAGTGTAAAAAAAATCTTCTTTTTTGTATTTTTTGCAGTAACTGTGACAAGTTCTGTTAAATTGGCTGGAGTGCTTATAGTATTTGCACTATTACTTTCACCAGCAATGATTGCACTCTCTCTACATTTAAAACATCCTCTTATTGTAGCATGGATTGTTGGTACTGCTATTAACATTATAGCAATATGTGTATCCTACACACTGGACCTACCAACCGGTTACACGTTAGTAGCAATACATACATTGTGTGCAATGGTGGTAAGTGTGATAAAAATTCAAAAGCTTTCACCTGAATGATGGCAAATTCAAAAATGATATGCAACACAAAATAAAAAAATGTAGCCTCATAAGGAGCGCATAAAGTCAACGTGATTGTATCATCACCACAACACGTAAGGAGGCTCTTATGAGGCAATTTACATATTTACAGCACTATGAGAGAGAAGTCAACCAAAAAAATGATGTATTCAAAAGAAAAATATTCGCTAAGAGAAATTGCACGAAAGTTAGGTAGATCGCCTTCTACTATATTGCGAGAAATAAAACGCAATGCAACACGAGGATACAATGCGCGGGAAGCAGGACAGAAAGCAG